>JAPOPC010000077.1 GCA_026713105.1 Acidimicrobiaceae bacterium | reverse complement strand
GATGCCCCAACTCGTCGCCGCGCTCGCCCGTCACGCCGAGACAGTCACACCCACCTGCAATACTGCCCAACACTCGATCGCTGCATGACAACCGGAGCCACCACCCGCAGCGACTTCAACAGCAAATGGGACATCCTCTGCACTCCTCTTGGTGCACTGTTACAGCCAAGCCGACTTTCGGGGTCAAGCATTTGCATGGTTCCCTTCAATTCGGCTGTGACAGCATTGACGGCGATCATGCCCGACACCCGATTTCGACGGGGGCCACTTGATAGGTGACGAAGAACCCCTCCCGGACCCCGAGCAGCGTCTTGATCGGCTTGAGGACTTGTTCCTCGCCCGGGAATCGAAACGCCGGACTCGTGCAATTGCCCTCGTCGCACTCGTGACTATCTGTTTATTGGCTGGCGTCGGAGTTGCCGACCTGCTCAGGAGCGGCCCACCTGCAGCAACCCAGCAAACGAGGTCGCCGCAATCGGCGGACTCTGCCGAAATCCTGCCCCGCGTCGGCAGCGAGGCCCCCGTCGCCACGGCCCCGCCGATGACTGCTCCCAGCAACTCCCTGCCACCCGGCCTCGAGGACTTCTGTGAGAGCCGCCTCGAGGACCACTTCGTCCGCGGCAACTACATCCACAAACTCGTCGAGGTGGTTCAGCTTTACCACATGGCCGACCGCATACCCGTATCCGACCGCACTGCAGCGGCGCGGGAGAGGTACGACGAAGCGATGCTTGCGATCGTTGCGGAAAGGAACCGGCGGGTGAGTTTCGAACTTACCTGCGAGGGAACCCCGGAGTTCCAAGAAGCGGAGCGACGCCTCTGGCCCCAAGTGGACGCAAGCGCCGAAGAGCTCCGCAGCTACTGTCTCGAGTTCCAGCCCAACTGGGACTGCTGAGTGATCGTCGAGTTCTGGATCCGCGTCCTACCCTTCATCGGCTTGTGGCTCGTGGGGCTCTGGATCTGGGAACACTGGCCGAAACGGAAAAGGAGACAGTGACGCACGAGAGCGGAGGCGTTGTCTCGCACCTGCAAGGACTTCAGAACTCGCGGTCCGCTGGCAGCACGCGGAATGGCTTGCCGCGGAGCGACTGGACGACGCGGAAGTGACGCTCGTCGAGCGTGGCGATCGCGTCTTCGCTGTGCTGGTCTGCGAGCACGACTAACGACGCATCGGTCAACCCAAGCGGCAAGTCGCGGTATCGCTCGATGACGGCGTGTGCTCGCACCAGATCAATCGCGTCGAATCCAGCGATCTCGTACGCGCCTGAGCACAATTCCTCGAGAACGGCCAGTTCCGCCTCGACACCCGCGATTCGAGCGGTGAGGTAGTCAAGCTCGGCCAGGACGAATGGTGAGACTACGAGAGGACGGCTCGCTGCAAGTAAACGAGCGCAGGCCTCATGCAACCGCTGGTCCGGCACGAAGGCCGCCAACAGGACACTCGTATCGACGATCACGTACCAAAGCCGGTGCGCGCCAAGTGCTCGTCGACGTTGTCTGCGATCTCGGGATCGCCCCAGCCTTCGCTGAACAACGGGGTCGTCGGGCGCACTTCACGCCGTGCGAGCGCTTCGTCGAGCGCCTCACGCACCAGCGCGGCTTCAGAGCAACGGGCTTCTGCCGCAGCGCGCTCAAGTCGTTCCTTGAGCTCGTCGGGCAGGTAGATCGTTGTCTGCTTCACGTCTGGAAGTCTGCCATGTATTGCACCATATGTTGTACGACCTCATCTGATGCAGGTCATTCCGCTGTCGGAATTGCCGCAGACGGATGCAGTTCGGGCAGCTGGCTGATTGCGTCCATGATCCCTGAATCGGAGTAGGTCACCCTCAGCGACTCGCTGGCACGGGTCATGGCGACGTACAGCAGCCGACGACGCTGACGGTCCTGCTCTGCTGGCTCGTCGTCCCCAACCCAGATGCTGTTGGCGCCTCCGATGATGACATGCCGATACTCGAGTCCTTTGAGCATCTGCAGCGTCGCGACCGGCACGATGCCCGAGGCATCAGCGACCGTGTCACGTTGTGAGCCCTTGACCTCCACGGCGTCGCTGAGGCGACGCAGTACTTCTCTACGCAGATCCGGCCAACCCGACAGCACCGCGATGTGCTCAGGGGCTACGCCGTTGTCTCTCAGCCGCGCCACCTCCTTCACGATCTCGTCGACTTCGGCACCCATGGAACCGCAAGCGAGCATCACCGGCGCCGGCCCGCGACGGGCTGCGTGCTCAGGCATCACGAAGACGTCGAGGTCGTCCCCCTGCTCGCCCGAGTTTCCTCGCCGCACTGCGTCGCCCAGCGCCAACAGCGCCGCCTCCAGAACCTCGCCAGTATTGCGGTAGTTGACGTCGAAGATCTTGGTGCGCCCCTGTGCCGTCAAGCCGGGCGGATTCCAACGGCGTTTGCCCCGATAAATGCGTTGCGCGCCGTCGAGTGCCATGACGAAGTGATCACGGCCCGGCTTGAGCATGGCCCAAGCCAGTTCGAGACCATCTGCCCCAAGATCCTGCGCCTCATCGACCAAGACCATGTCGTACCGCTCGTCGCTGCTCTTCGCTTGCGCGAGAGCCGTGGCATCACGCCGGCGTTGATCGAAGTCGGGAGAGCGTTCGGAAGCATCGATGCGGTCGGCATTCTTGAGCAGGCGATACGCCAACTGATCCAACGTCTGCACATCGATGTTGGGTGTGTCCGCCACCTGTGCTCGGAGTGCGGCGGCCAGCGGCCGATTGAAGCACAGCAGCAAGAAGCGCCAAGTGCGGAAGTGGCTCGCCATGTAGAGCGCCCGGTGTGTCAGCACCAGCGTCTTGCCGCTGCCGGCCACACCGCGGAGCACGCGATATCCCGAACCCAAGTGATGCGCCGTGCGTTCCTGTTCACGGTCCAGCGCTCGCACGATGTCTGTGCCGTCCATTTCGGTTGCACCAAACATGGCCCCGGTCCGGCTCCGAATGACAATCTCGGGATGCACAACCGTGCGAACGTGTGTTTCCTCGACCACGCCGAGGGACAGCACTTGTCCGCCAAGCAATCGCTGTAGTGCGATTCGAAGTGCGCCTGGCTCAAAATCCTCCCGGACCAAGAGCGGCAACTCCGAGTTGACGTCCCGAGTGTGCTCGCGAAATGTCTGCGGCAACGCCAAGATGTGCTCAACCGGCAGTGTGTCCACCGGGCAGTTGGCAACGCCGCCGGCCAAGCGTGCAACACGTTCTGCCACAATGCGGCGCGCGGCGTCCTCATCAAGACGCATCCGCCGACGGCGAGATGCCTTGATTTGCCGTCGGGACGGTGCTTGCAGGACTGCAAGGCCCGCTTGGGGGTCGAGTACCACCAAGTAGCTGTCGCTGTCGTCGTCAGCGGCGACCCCACCGTCGAATTCGCGTTGCAGGGCTGCGCCTTCGCCGTCTCCGGTGCGCTCCAGCCAGACGGTGACTTCGTCGGGCAGTTGGTCGCGGAGGTGGCGGGCCACCTCATGCAGCCGTTCAGGAACATCGCTGCGACTCGCCAAGTTCTCCGGCTGCAGGTGGGCCATGTGCGCTCCAGTGGACTCGGAGCGAGACAGTACCGATGCCTCCAGACTGATGCCTCCAACAACAACACAGCTGGCTCTGTCGGCAGCGCAGCCCTTCAATCAGTTCGATCCGCCCGCGCCGATCGCATCGCGGCCGTCGTCAGTGAGTTCGAGACGCTCGTAGGGGATGCCATCGAAATCGACCGTTACGGCATCAACGAACCCCGCAGCGATGAGTTCATCGATGGACGCTTTCAGGTCCCGCCTGCCGACGAACGCCAGGCGCCCAGCGCTCGGGTGTTGCGCCAGATACTCCGGAACTGCTCGGCGCTGCGTCGTGTCGTCGTCCACCTCGCTGCCCGGCTGCCGGCGTCCAGGCGTTTGCCGACTCCCGTGGAGATCGCCCACCAAGCAGCGCTCGATGTTGGTACGCGAATACCTCGCTCCCTCGATGTCGGCGAGCAGGGCCAGGGTGATCTGTGCCACCGGCAGGGCCTCGCGCAGGCCTGCTGGGGTCAAGTGGCTGTTTGCCCATGGCCGAGGCAGGTCGACGCAGGCATCGCATCTGCCACAGCCTTCGTCGGTGTCCGGCACTGTCGCTGCGGGCGCGTCGAGGTATTCCAGCAATTCGGCCACGCGACATATGCCGACCTTGCGGGCGAACGCCTTGGCCTGGTCGGACTTGTCGGCGATCTCACGCGTCCGCGTCTCGCACGTGCGTTCGATCTCTGTCCAATCGGGCGTGTGACCCAAGCGCTCAAGCACCCAGCCGTACTTCCAGACGCTGAACCCGACGACATCGGCTCGTTCGAGCTCAAGCAAGTCATGAGCCACTTGCGCCACAGGTCGCTTGAGGGCATTCGCCCACACCGGCGCCTCGTAACGGCCGTCGTGCTGTTCTGCCGTGTCGATGAGCTGGGGCGCACGGGCCGCGACCTCCGGCGGCAACGTTCGCTCGGCGGAGGAGGCATCGATGCCTTTCTGGGGCGCAGCGTTGTCGCCCCTCGTGGCGCTGCGGTCCTGCAGTTCATCAAGACGTCGTTCGCTGTCGACGATGACAGTGACGCGGCCCTCCCAAGGCGTATCGGGATGCCGACGAGCAGCCCCCGCCAACGTGAGGCAATGAACCGCTAGCGCGGCTCCGATCGAGTCCGTATCACCGTCGCAGGCTTCGTCATCTGAGCGGTCGGCGAAATCGCTCGGATCGTAAGCCGCGATTCCCGGCTTCAGCTTCGACCAGACGCGGCGCACAAGTTCGATGGGAGGCGCGGCACTGCGGACGAACAGGCGATGGATCGAGCAGTCACGCGGCATGGTCAGCAGCACGGCAGTGCCGTGGGCTGGCATGCCCGGCTTGCCCGCACCACGCGCGACCCTGCCGGTCTCTTGAACGTATTCCTCGATGGAGGCAGGCATCTCGATATGCACGATCAGCGCGATATCGGGCTTGTCGATGCCCATGCCGAACGCCTTGGTGGCGACCACGACGTCGATCTCACCGTGACGGAACGCGTCCTCGACGTGGGCCCGGGCCGCTGTGTCCATGCCGCCGTGATAGGCGCGCACGACGTGGCCGGCCACGCGCAGCAGCCCGCTGATGCGCTCCGCATCCCGACGGGTCGGCACGTAAACCACGGCAGCCTGACGCCGAAACGAATCCACCACTTGGGCGACGCGAACGTCGCGGTCGCGGCGATCTTCGCACCGTTCGGTGTAGTACCTGATCTCGGGCCGATCCGGCGACAGCACCATTGGCTCACCGCAGCTGAGATCGAGCGATTTCACAATGTCGTCGCGCACCTTGCTATTGGCTGTGGCGGTCGCCGCGAGCACTGGCAGGCGTTCTGGGTCGGCTGCCGCTCCGAAGCTGCGCGCTTCCTGCCCATCGGCAAGCCGCTTCAGCGCTGCGGGGATGTTCGAGTACTCCGGGCGGAACGTGTGACCCCACTGCGAGATGCAATGCGCTTCGTCCACTGCGATCCGGGCCACCTCCAGTTCCGCGAGCCGGCTGATGAACTCCTGAGACCACAATCGCTCCGGGCTGACGTACAACAGCTTGTAGTGGCCTTGGCGAGCGCCGCGCAGCACATCGCGCCATGCACCTTGGCCGACGCCGCTGTGGATGGCTGCCACCTCCGTGACGCCGCGTCGGCGCAGATTGTCCACTTGATCGTTCATCAGCGCGATAAGCGGCGACAGCACAAGGGTCACGCCTGGCAGCAGGAGCGCGGGAATCTGGTACGTGATCGATTTGCCCGATCCCGTCGGCAGCACGGCGAGGGTGTCCTCGCCTGCCATGAAGCGCTGCATCGTTTCCAGCTGACCGGGCCGCCAGCATTCGAAGCCAAATATCTCGCGCACTCTGTCCAATCGCTGCTCCACAACGCGATGGTTGCGGGCTTCGGTTGCATTCAGTGCGAGCGCTCGCAGCCTCGCGAGGGTGTCGTCGACCGGAACGGCATCCATCGCACCCAGCAGCTCGTCGGTCAGCTCGATACCGTCGAGATGCCCGCCGATGCGGTCGTACGCGTCCCGGGGATCGCGCACACGGTGCTGGGTCGGCGGGCCGGGCAGAGTGGCGAGAATCTGCTCGGCATACGACGTGGCTCGGCACAGGCGGTTGTCGAGCATCACCGTCACGCCGCGGTCGCCCGCAGTACGGATCAGCCGCCCAGCGCCTTGAGCCATCCGCAGCGCCGCGCGTGGCACCGCATAGTCGGCGAAAGCGTCCCTGCCCTGCAGCTCCAGCATTTCCATGCGGGTGCCCGATATCGGGTCGGCAGGAGAGTCGAACGGCACCTTTTCCAGCAGCAGCAGACTGAGCGCCTCGCCGGGAATGTCGACGCCTTCCCAGAAAGAACGCAGTGCGAGCAGGCTGGTCGCCATCTCGGAACGCATCCGCGCGACGAGCGCCGGTGCTGGAGCATCGCCTTGCGCGAGCAGCGGGACTCCCTGTTCGTCGAGAAAGTCGCGCAACTTGTCGCGAGTGGTTTCCATGCGAGCGCTGGCCGTAAACAGAACCATCGTCCGGCCGCCGGCAAGCAGTATGAGCCGACCTACTTCGCGGGCTGCCTCCTCGGTGAACTCGTCCATGAGGCGTGCCCGCGGCGCGGGCAGCCAGTCGGCCAAGATCAGCAGATGCTGTTCGCTGAGCGCCTCGAACGGCGTCGCCAAGGCCGTCGTTTGAGCTGCGCCGAGTCCGAGCGATTCCACGACATGGCTGAAGCTTTCGCCTACACGCAGCGTCGCGGAGGTGGCCACAGTTGCTTCAAGATCATCCCAGAGGCGACGTAATTCGGGCGCCACCGACACAGGCACATGCCGAAGGCACCATGCCCAGTGCCCGTCATCGTGCTCGATCTGAGCGACGGAGATCCGCTGCTGCTGTTTCATGCTGGCCACGACATTGCCACCGTGGGTCGCGCCAGGGCCATGGTCGGCGTCCGACGATGACGTCGTGCCCGGGGTGGGCGCGCCAGACGGGCCACTGTCGGCGTGGATGACCCTGCGCAGCGTCCTGGCGGCAGTACGGGCAAAGCCTCCGAGACGGTGCACCTCCGATTCGAGGCGATCTCGCCGGTAGCGCCCTGCTAGTTGCTCGGGCAGGTTGACCTCGTTCAGTTCGCCGGCGATGCCGTCCAATGCCTCGGCCAACGACCGGCCTTCGCGCAGCACCGCGTAGTAGTCGGGATGCGCTGTGTCGATGCCGAGGCGGATGCGGTATGACGACGGGTAGCGGTCGTCGATGCTCGCCGCTGTCCTCACTCGCACGTAGGCCGCCAGCTCCGCTCCGAAGCGCGGTGCTTGATCTCTCACAGCATCGACGCACCGGCGCACGTGCGACAGCGGCCCTTCGCGCACCGACCAGCGGGCCGCGCGGGCGAGCCGGGCGACGGTGCCGCCACGCCCTCGCCGGGGAGCGAGCGCATCGCACAGCTGCTCGACTTCTTCCTCGCTGATCTCGGACGTCAGCGCGTCGGTGGCCGAGTCTTCGAGGTTGTGGGCTTCATCGAGCACCAGGTGCTTCGCGTGGTCGAGCCATTCGTCATCGGTCACTGCCAGCGCATGGTTCAGTACGGCAATGTCCGCATGGCGCAGCCCGTCGCGAGCACGTCGATAGAAGCATCGCTGGTCCAAGTCGGTTGTCACCCGTGCCGGGCGTGCGCTCACCGACGCTCGGAAGCGAAGGCCTGACAAAGCGCGGCGCGGACCGCTGCTCAGCGCCCACGCGTTCAGATCGTCCCAATCGCCAGTCGGCGTCTGCGAGACCCAGCCGCACAGGATTGCGAGAGCAAGCCCGCTGTCGGCGTCGATTGGCTCAACATCATTGGCAGCGCTGGACTCTGCAAGCGTGGCATCATTCGCAACCGGGTAGTCGTCCGCATCCCGAGAACCGCTGGACGGGTCCAGTTCAAGAAGTTCGCTGTCCAACGCGGCCACTTCGATGTAATTGCCTCTGCCCTTGAGCAAGACCGACTGAAATGGACTCAGAAGCTCGCTCAGTTCTTCGAGCGATTGGGCAATTTGGTCTTGGAGCACCTTCGAGTGCGGTGCCACTGCGATCGTGACACCTGCGGCGCGGGCGTATTCGATGGAAGGCAGAAGATAGGCGAAAGTCTTTCCTGTACCCGTCGGCGCCTCGATGAGACGGCGCTCGCCGTTGGCGAGGGCCATCGCGATCAGGCGGGCCATCTGGACCTGTTGCGCTCGCGGCGAGCGACCGTGCGACATCAGCGCGCCGCCGTCATCGAGCATTGCAGCGACGGCATCCGGGTCGAACGTGCCGGTTGGTTCTGGCCGTTGACGAGGCGGCGGCATGGGGATAGTCGAGGCCAACGACGGCGGATCCGACTCAGCGCGCAGGAACGCAGACCACGGATGGCCGGTGGCATGCAGCACCCAGCGCTGCATGCGACGAGCCGGAGACGCGCCGTTCATCGAAGCGAGCAACGGCACCAGCACCTCAGCCAGCAGGCGTGCATCTGTGAGCGCTCGGTGTTTCGATCGGGTGGTGCGCCCGAGCAGCCACGCGGCGAGCTCGTCGAGGCTTCTGCCTTGCGGTGGCCTGCTCCCGTCGATGCTTCGGGTCATCTCGGCGCCTGCTCTGGGATACGCCAGATGTGCAAGCTCAAGCGAGTCGAGCCGCTGTCCGCCGATCAGCGGGAGCGTGATTGCTGCGGCGGCTACGTCGATGAGCGGATAGTCGTATCCGAAGCCGTTGTGGGCCACAAGCGGTCGATCTCCGGCGAAGGCGGCGAAAGCAGCTAGCGCTTCCGCCAGCGTCGGCGCGGCAATCAGGTCCTCATCGCCAAGGCCGGTGAGTTGGGTCGTGTGGCGCCGCAGTCGTCGACTCGGCCGCACCAGCGTCTCGAATTCGTCCGACACGATGCCGCCCGATACCACGACGGCACCGATATCGATTATCTCGTGCGCAGGCGGCTCGGCTCGGTCGGCGTTCGCCTCCAAGTCGAAGACGACATATTCGCTCAGCACCTGCGCCCAACCCGAATAGCTGACATCCCAAGCGCATTACAGCGCAGATTGCACCCGCGAGCCTGACAAGGCACCGCAGGCAGCGTGCCAGCGAGCCAGCATGAAGCGGCCGCGAGGGGCCGCTGGAGCGTTCGTAGGCTGCGGCGTCGTGCGACATCGGCCGGATCGGCTGTTTCTGCTGACAGGGTTCGTGCAGGGTCTGGCCTTCGCATGGGGTCTGCCGGCGATGGTGTGGTGGGTTGTCGATCTTCGGCTGTCGCCGTTCCGGCTCGCCGTGCTGGGCACCGCGCTGGTGCTGTCAATCCTCGTGTCCGAGACGCCGACCGGGGTGATCGCCGACCTCTACAGCCGCAAGTACTCCGTCGTGGCCGCGTATGTCGTGATGGGCGCGGCGATGGCGCTGGGCCCCGTGACCGAGTTGTTCGGCGTGCTGTTGGTGTGGCAGGTGTTGTGGGGCATCGGCTGGACGCTGCAGAGCGGTGCCGCCACGGCCTGGATGACCGACGAGTTGGCGTTCGTCGACCGGTCTCACCGCATCGGGGCGCTGCCTCCTGTGGTCGCCGGGCCGGCTCCGCACCATCCAGCGGCGACCAACGGCGAGAGCGCAGCCGGCAACGACGGCGGCGACGGCAACGACAGAGACGGCAATGCTGGTCGGCACGACCGCGTCGCTGACCAGCTCATCGTGCGCCATGCCATGTGGCGCTCGATCGGTGTGATGGTCGGACTCGCCGCAGCCACTGCCATGGGCGCTTGGTCGATTCGAGGATCGATGGCTGCGATGGGAGTGTTGGCAATCGCAGCGGCCGGGTACCTGGCGATCGCGATGCCCGAAGCCGGCTTCGAGCCGCCGCGCGGACGTCGTCACGGGGCCGCGGTGCCCCCGGTTCAGCGCACCAGCGCCTGGAGGGACGCCGTCACGTTGTGGAGGCGGGGCGCACGCCTCGTCGGCCGCAACCCATCGCTGCTTGCCGTGACGGTCTCCGCGGCGATCGCCGCTGGGGCATGGGAGGCCAATGATCGGCTCTCCGCTCTGCGGCTGTTCGATCTCGGCCTCTCCCAGTTCGACGGTCGGGAGGCGGTGCTGTTCTTCGGCGCAGCTTGGTTCGCGATGTCTGCGCTGGCGATCCCGATGATGATGTGGCTCCACCGCCATCTCGAGCGCTCAGAGGCCGACGAAGCAAGCGCCCGACGTGACGCATTCCTGCTCGCGCGGTTCTTGGTCATTGCCAGCGCCGGCGCTTTCGCCCTGGCGCTGAGCCCGTGGTTCGCCGTGGCCCTGATTGGCTGGGCGGTGCTCGATGTGGCCGGCGAGACGGCGTACTCGCTGACCGAGGCCATGGCGAACCGTCATGCCTCCTCGTCGGTGCGTGCCACCGTCGTGTCGTTCGTCGGTCAGTCCCAAGCCGTCGGGGAGGTCTCCATCGGCTTGGGGTTGGGTGTCGTGGCACAGGTGGTCTCGCTGCCGGTGGCACTCGCAATCGCCGCAGCGTTGTTCGCCGTTTCGGCCGCGCCTGTAGCCCTTGTCGCCAGACGCGCCGCAGCCGCTGCAGAGTGAACCTGTGTGCTGTGCCGCGCCGACGGGCGTGAGGCGCTGAGCAAGCGTGCGCCCCGCAGAAGGCGGGTTCAGCGGTGGCCGCTCAGTGGTCTCCCATCTCGGCCATGGCGGCTTCGGAGCGGCGGGCCATCTCGTCGGGATCGATATCTTCGATGTGGGTCGAGAGGTTCCAGCGATGGCCCCACGGGTCCTCGATCATGCCTGAGCGGTCGCCGTAGAACTGGTCCACGATGGGGCGTACCTCGGTGGCACCGGCCGCGAGCGCGGCTGCAAACATGGCGTCGACATCTTCCACGTACACGCTCAGCTGCACAGGCGAGCCGTCATAGTGCTTGGGCGAGTGGAACTCCATCTCTGGGAACTCGTCGGCCACCATGATGAGCGAGTCGCCCAGTGCGAGCTCGGAATGGCCGATCCTGCCGCCCATGTCGATCCGCATCCGCTCGGTCATGCCGAGAATCTGGGTGTAGAACGCGATGGCGTCTGCGGCACCGTCGACGCTCATCGAGGCCGAAATGCGCGGGTAGTCGTCGGGGATGGGATTCACCATGTTCAGCTGCTCCAAGCGTTCATTCGCTCCAGTCGGAGCGAGGCGATGTCCGGCCGCCCGAAAGCGGAGGTGGCCCGAAGCTAGCTGGCCAGCAGCACCTCGACGGCCTGCGCCACCGCCGCTTCGGCGCGGGCCTGCAGACCCGCGCTGTCGGCGCTTGCGATGGGGTGCTCGATGACGGTGAAGGGATGCTCGGGCACACCCTGGACACGGGCCATCAGCTCGGCCGCGTCCACGAAGGCGCTGGTCATGACGCTGACCGCGGGCACGCCGACCCGTTCGACTGCGACGGCGTCGTGCAGACTGCACGACGAGCAGCTGCCTCAGTCGCCGACACCGGCTAGGACCGCATCCCAGCCCATCGCCTCGGCCAGCAGCTCGTGCTGCGCGGGGGCGCTGTAGTTGAGCTTGATGCGTCGGATCACCTTGGCGACCCCGTGTCGGTCGCGCAGCAGGCGCTCGACATGATCGAAGAACGGCTTGGTGTTCTCCTTGCCGTTGGAGATGAAGCCGATGGTGGTGCCCTTGAGGGTGGCGAGCCGCGCAGGTGCTGCGAATCCTTCAGGGTCCTGCTCGTGGGTCGGGTTCAGTACTTCCACGTCAACCGTCCTCGGGCGGCAAGGTGCGGTGCCGGGCCCGCTCGGCTACATGCTGCCACGAACGTGCGACAAACCCCATGTTGGGCATGGGGCGGCACACGCCGATCGTGCGCTCAGCCGTCGACGCTGGATGATCGCCCGATGCACATGAGCCGGGAGCCGCAGGGTGCATGCCGGTCGCTCGCTCAGCCATCGACGCTGCCGAAGCCAGCCAACGGGACACTCATAGTGCCGACTCGGTCCCGACACCGTCACGGCCCTGTACTGATGCTGTCGAAGCCCGCGAACAGGAACTCGAACGCGGCATCGGCTGGGTTCGCTGCCGCGAGCATCTCGGCATACGGCAGCGAAGCGCCGCCGAATGCAGCGTCGTTCCAGAAGGGATCGGCGCCGTCCACCTCGCCCCATGGTCCGACGTACGCATAGGGGTACGGATGGGCAGCGTCTCCGGGAGAGAGGCCGTAGGTCGCGCGTTTGCCGCTGTCTGCATCGTCGATCGCCGTGGCGATGTCGAAGTGCCCCGGCCACAGCTGGACCTCGTCGGCATCGGTGGCGCCTGGCAAGGCCGTCAACTGCTTGAGCGCCTCGGCACCGAGCCGGTACCACGCCACAAGGTGCTCGCCGACCTCAGGGCTGACCCGCAGCCAACGATCGGTGTCGCCGAGTTCGGGGCTGTCATGCTCTCGGGCCTCAGTGCCCGGCGAGACACCGACGAATTCGGCTGCAGCGTTCAGCGTCGTGATGTGCATGCTGCGCTGCACTCCGCCTTCGGTGGCGAACAGCACGTCGCCCCCGATCCACACCTGGCATTCCATCTCGCCAGCACGTCCCATCGCCACCTCGAAGACGGGCGTGCCGAAGCCCTGGGCCAGGCTTCGCAGCCCGAAGCGACCTGTGGCAACGCGGCGTGCCTCGCCGACGATTGCGTATGCGAGCCGGTGGTAATCCTCGATCGACGCGAGATAGTCGTCGGGCAGCTCGGTCAGCAGGCCATGATGAGTGGTTGGCCGTTGCGAGCCGGGGTCTCGGTCCATATGGGGAGTCTGGCGCGACGGCCGGGGGGTGTGTTGGCGCGCTGAAGTGCTCAGCGAACCTCGCAGTCGACGCATGCGCCGACTGCCACCGTGGCTGCGTGACTGCGTGTGCCCAGCCAAGGCGGGATGACGGCAGCGAAGCCGCCTGCAGGCCCGCCGGCTGCGACGACCAACAGATCCTCCGGTGCTTCGAGGCCGGGGTACTCGCGCTCGGCGCGGTCCTTGACGACGGCGCCCTTGCCGACGGAAGCCCAGTCTCCCCGGCGCACCCGTGCTCGCTCGAAGACACAGTTCGCGATGTCGTCCTTCGTCCAGCCGACAGCATCGAAATGGGTCCGCAGCTGCGGCGGCAGAATCACCGCATAGTTGCCGGGCCAGATGGAGTAGTTGAGCTGGTTGGCACGGATCTCGGCCGCGAGGGTTTCGCAGAGATCGACAGGATCGGTCGTCCATTCGTTCATCACCTGCCGGGGTGCCATCGAGGCAACTGCCGTCACTGACGACACCTGACCTCGTTCGGCGGGCGTGGTGGCCAGCCGCTGGTCGCCCAGCGACACCCAACCGGTGGCTTCCTCGTCTTCTGCGATGCAGTAGCCGAGCTTGCCCGGGTGACCCAGCGTCGAACGATCGATGCCGCCGGGTTTGACGTCGAGCACGTTGGCCAGCACCAATCGCACTGCGCGGGCGATGACGGCGCGCGACCGATCGGCTCCGCCGAGCACGCTGAAGGTGGCGTCCATGGCAAGCTCGTGGCGGATGGGGCCGTTGACGATCAGCAGCACAGCGCATCCGCCAGTCGAAGCCGTCGGACCGTGCAGGCCGAATTCGGGCTGCAGCATGGCGGTGAGCGCAGTGACGACGACCGGGAAGTGAGGGGGCAGGCAGCCGGCCATCACGGCGTTGACGGCGGCCTTCTCTGCGGTGATGGAGCGGGCGCGGACGGGCTCGATGCCGATGAGATGCTCCGGCAGCAGCATCGCCCAGTCCAAGCAGGCCGCCACGGCGTCGTCGGTGGGCGGCACCACGGGCAGGCCGTCGGTCCAGCCGCGTGAGTGGAACGTCTCCTGAGCTCCGGCAAAGTCGTCGACAAGCACGCGGCCCGAGGTCAGCTGCATGGCAGTGTCGCGCTAGCTGCGCTCAAGCAATCCCGAGAGCAGGCCGCGTGAGTCATCCGACATGGGTCCCGCGGCGTTGGCGAGCACCCGTGCGGACAGCCGCTCGAACGGCAAGGACTGCAGCCACACCCAACCGGTGCCAGACACGGTTGCGAGGAACAGGCCCTCGCCGCCGAAGAACATCGACTTGAGGTTGCCCGCTCGCTCGATCGAGTAGTTGAGCGACGGCTGTAGCGCGACCAGGCAGCCAGTGTCGAGCCTGACGGTCTGGTTGTTCAACTGGACTGCCTTGATGGAACCGCCGGCGTGCAGGAAGGTCATGCCGTCGCCCGACAGACGCTCCAGGATGAAGCCCTCGCCACCGAACAGCCCCGTGCCGACGCCACGCTGCCACGCGATGTCGAGCTTGGTGCCCAGCGCCGCGCAGAGAAAGGCGTCACGCTGGGCAATGATCTCGCCCCCCATCTGCGCGAGATCCACCGGGATGATCTTGCCGGGGTAGCCCGCTGCGAAGCCGACCTTGGCTTTGCCGCCGGCACTGGTGTTGGTGAAATGGGTGAGAAACAGCGACTCGCCAGAGATGACCCGCTTGCCGGCGCCCTTGAGCTTGCCCCACATGCCTGAACTCGGCTCGGAACCGTCGCCCATGACCGATTCGAAGCTGATGCCATCCTCGATGAACATCATCGTGCCGGCCTCGCCGACGACGGTCTCGCCGGGATCGAGCTCGACTTCGACGAACTGCATGTCGTCACCGAAGATCTGGTAGTCGACTTCGTGGCTCTGCATGGCTGGGGGCTCCTTGCTGTTCCGGCCGCGGTCAGGCGCGGCGTTCACGGACCACGGTACCCCTCGCCCTGATGCGCTCCGAGGCACGGTCTATGCAAATCTCAGCCAGCCAGCAGGGGCGTCGATCTTCCGGCTAGGACGACGGCATCAGGCACCAAGCTCAGGCTGCGTTTGCCGCCAAACGGTCGCCGCCGACGGGCAGCTTCGACAGGTCAATGTCGTACAGCTCGGCTGAGTTGTTGCACAGGATGTCTTGTGCTTGCTGCTGCGTGAGGCTCGCCGCATGCTCGTCGAGCAGCTCCTGGCTCCACGGCCACGTGCTGTCGGAATGCGGGAAATCGTTCGCCCACAGCAGCCGCTTGTGGTTGACGTCGTTGACCATCTTGAACGCCACCCAGTCGTCCTGAAACGTGGTGTAGATGTGCTCGCTGAAGTACTCGCTGGGCAGCTTCGACAGCTCCTGACCCGGCGGCAGCCAATACCGGTGGCGCTTGTATGCGTGGTCCATCCGGTACATGTAGTGCGGCACCCAGCCGGCGTCTGCCTCGACGCAGACGACCTTCAGCCCGGGGTTGCGTTCGAACACGCCGCCGAACACAAGCGTGCCCATGATGTCCTGATTCGCCCGGATGATGGTCATGAAAGCATTCGCCTTCGGACCCCGGGCTCGGCCTTGGCCGCGGCTGGTGAGGATGTGCCATGAAACCGGCAAGTTCAGGTCGACGGCGGCTTGCCAGAACGGATCCCAGCGAGGATCGTCGAAGTCGAACTCGGTATGGGGATTGCCGGACATCATCACGCCCCGCATGCCCGCCTCGGACATCGCGACGATGTCGTCGATGGCCTCTTCCACCGAGCGCAGCGGCGTCTGTCCCACCGCCAGCAGCCGGTCGGTGTCGACCGAGCAGTAGTCGGCGATCCACCGGTTGTAGGCGTCCATGGCCGCCTTCTTGTAGTCGGCGTCGGAGTGGTTGCACAGCACCATGCCCACCGACGGGTAGATCACCTCGGCAGAGACGCCGTCCCGGTCCTGATCAGCAGTGCGCGTCGTCGAGTCGTAGCTGCTCAGCGGCAGTTCCTCGTACGCCGCGCTGCGCTTCAGCTCCTCGGGCTTCTGACCGGCGGCCGCAATGAGCCCCATGTCGATGGTCCGCTTCATGCCGTCGATGACGTAGACGTCGCCGCGCTCCTCGGTCCACTCGACCCGCGGTGCCACGTCCCGCCACTTGGGGTCGATGTAGTCGACGTAGGTATTGCGCGCCTCCGCGATGTGCGAGTCGGCAGAAATGATCGGATAGTCGACGTCCACGTTCCCCCCTAGGTCCAGCCTCGCTGGGCAGCGTACCTACCGAGGACCGGGCGCTGCCGGGTTCAAGAGCCGCTCGGGCCACGGCTTCGCCTACCGGCTCAGCTTCTTAGCTCGACCGACGACGCATCCCCTCCTCGGCCTCGCGCACGCCGCCGAAGAAGTCGCCTTCGGCCGAGATGCCCACGGTGGAGGACATCGCTCGCCGCTCGCTGTACGCCCGGCTCACCGACGCGAATGCCTCACCGACGCCTTCATCAGAGGCCTCGTAGTTCTGCACGTTGCGCTGATCGACCCCCAGGCGGGCGCTCTCCGCGTAGGAATCCTGGTTGGCGCCCATGAACACAAACGCCCAGCCCTGCTCGCGCCGCTCGGCAATGAGCTTGTGGATGCCGGCCGCCGTGTAGTCGGTGCTGGCGTTCTCGTAGCCGTCGGTCACGATCACGACGGTCTGATCTTCAGGCTTCTTGCCCGCCTTTCGCCGTTGCTTGACTCGGCGATCGGCGCATCCGATCAACCTCCCGACGGCATCGAACAGCGGCGTCAGCCCGCGCGGCTCGTACTTCTCCAGCGCGTGCGGATCAACCTTGCGCACCGACACGTCGTCGACGAGCAACTCGAATGGTGCGTCCGAGTCGAACTGGGCCAACGTGAGACGGCACGTGCCCGGCTCAGCCGCCTGCTCAGCGATGAAGCGATTTGCACCCTTGACGACCGCAGCCTCCAGACCCGACATCGACCCGGATCGATCCAGCAGCATCCATACCTTCGACCGGTCAGACGGCGACCCGTTGCCGCCCCCCTCACCGCCCTTGGGCTTCTTGGATCCCTTCGCAGGCTGTGCGTCCCTGGCCGAGGATTCGCACTCGCCATCACGCTCCCACGGGGCCGTGCCGCTCCTCTCAAGTTGCCCGTTCGCATTCCCGTTAGTTGATGTTGATCCCATGTCTGTTCCTTTCATCCGGAGCCCAGCGCCCCCGTCACAGCTGCCGGATTCGCTGGTCGCGGCGCCGCACTTCGGCAACCGCATCTCTCGATCTCCAACGTAGAGAGGGGGTGTTACATCACCCCCGGCGACAACGTGCGGCGCCACCAGATGGAGATCGACCGGCAAGAGCCACGGGCCCCAGCAGCTCTTCAGAGATCGCGAGGCTGCGGCGCAGGCGCAATCGCTGGCCCGGGCCTCGACCCGTCGAGTCCGTGAGTCGGGCACTTGGGCCCGCCCCGACCTGCCACGCCGTGTCTAGGGGCCGCGGGGTTGTCGCGGCGTTCGCTGCGGTGTGGCCGTGGGCTCCGCTTCTTGAGCAGCCGTCCAGGTGCCGTCGGGCTGGGGGACCATCTTGTAGCCGTGCTGGTGGAGGTGGTGGTGATGGCGATGGCACAGCAGCACCAAGTTGTCGAGGTCAGTGGGGCCGCCGTCGAGCCAGTGAATGATGTGGTGCGCGTCGCAGCGTGAAGCTGGCTCGTGACAGCCAGGCCAGCGACAGTGTCTGTCGCGTGCGACGAGTAGGCGCCGCAACCGCTTGGGCACGGTGCGGCGGATTCGGCCGACGTCGGCCGGACCGCCCGGACCGCCCAAGATCATCGGAATGACCTCCGCGTCGCAGGCCAACCGCCGCACGATCTCGGGCGGCAGTTCGGTGCCGGCGTCGGTCAGGCCGCTCTCGTCGGTCTGGCAGCGCAAGGCATCGAGGCCGATGAGCACGCTGATCTGCGCCGGCGGCAAGCGCCGCCCAATCGCCGGCCCCTCGTCGCCGGCCATCTGGGCCCCGGGCGAGGCGCAGCCTGGCTGCCCACGTCCAGCCCTCACTGGCGCCGCCGCACCCTTGCGCGGCGTTGTGCGCCGCGACGGCGTCGGCACGTCTTCGACGTGGCGATTGCGGCGGGCACGAGCGTGGAGCCGGCCGACCGACTCAGCGTCGGCGTCGGTGAGGGTGATGCCAGCCAGCGCGTAGGCCAGCACGTCGGCGTCTCGCTGGGCGGGGCTTCGCCGTCCTTTGGGTACCTGCTTGTCGTCGTTCCAGTATTCGCGGCGCAGCATCTCGAGCTGGGCCTCGACGTGGGCGCCGGTCTCGGGATCGAACTTGGCCCAGAGCCGCAGCATGCCCTCGTGGTCGCGACGCCATCCCGCGCCGCGAGCCTGCCGCTGCCGCTCAAAACGCTCCGTCGGGGTCTCCACGCAATGATCGGTTTCGGCTTGGCGGACTCGGCGACGCGTCGCGTCGGTGTCCTCGCCGGCAGCGGCCGCCACCAGTCCGGCCCGCACCGCATCGGGCACACGTGCGTCACACAGCGTCTCGGCCTGCGCAGGATTGATGTCGCCCTCCGACAGCGCCTCATTCGAGCGGGCCTTCTCAGCGGCGCGGACCATCTGTCGAGCGTCACGCTCGGACACCCCCGCTGCGTCGCGCAACGTGAGATAGGGCGTCCAATCAGGCACCTCACCCGTCTGGTTCAGCACCTCCAGCGCGCCCAGCACTTCTGCCCGATAACCCGCCAGCCGGTTCGCCAGCTGCTCGATATCGCCCAGCACACCAGTCAGCTCGTCGCGCCCGAGCCCAGCCAACGCCTCCGCACGCAGCCGAGGCAGCGACAACGGCTCAAGATGGTCGGGTTGGGAGAGTCGGTTGGCCCGCTTGGCACCATTCGCGCCGTCCCTCAACATGAGAACAACCGTACGGTGGGGGTGTCACACGAACCGATCGCACGCCGCGTGGCTGTCCCGCCGCGGGCCCTGCTGGTCCTGTCCGAATCGACTTTCGACATGAGAACAACCGTACGAAAGGGGTGTTACATCGATCTAGACAGCGTCGACTACCTCCACCGAAGACCACCTCTTCGTCATAGCCTCGTCGAACATGAGTCGCTCTGAACACGTCCAGGAAGGGACGTCATACCACTACCTCGATGCGGAAGATGCGGACCCCGACAGCGTCGACCCGATCAGTCCTGAAGGAGCCATGCCGGACCCCGACAACGGCGACAGCGGGCGAATGAAGCAGGCCACCAATTCCGCGCGGACGCTCGGAAAGCAGGCGGCCGATGCGACTGTCTCCGGAAGTCGAAAGGCAACCGAGATAGTCGGATCGGCCCGAACGACGACGGCTCAGGCAATCGGCGCTGGCGCCAAGACCGCAGTGACTGCCGGCGCGTCGGCAGCGCAGGCGATTGGGAGCGGAACCGCCAAGGCGGGAGTTGCCGCTGGACGAGCTGTTGCCACAGGCGCTCGGTGGGTATTCGATTCGTCGTCCGTGCGGACAGCTCAACTGTTCTCGGCAGCCCAGGGCCTGGTGGCGAGCGATCTGTCACCTCAGTTGAACGATCTGGTGCAAGCAGCCGTGAAGGGCAAGGCCACCATCTACGACAAGGCGATGGACGCCCTGTATCTCGAGACACACATCGGCGGCGCCAACCACCGCCTGTTCGATGGCGGACACACGCTCTGGGGGGCGATCAAGGCGACTCGCGACGCATCGCCAGACGACAACCTCATCCAAGATGCACTCGGTGGGATGCAGGGCCTGCTGCGCGACGTGTCCACACCGAAGGGTCTGCCCCTCGCCACATGGGACCAGTCCACCTACGACTCCGTTGCGAACTCGCTTCATTCGACGTTCGGCATCCCCAAGGATTGGTTCTACGACCTGAACTCCTACGACGTCGGCGAGCTGCTGGGCGGCGCCGTCGGCGTGGTCTCGCTGATTTTCGGCTGGAACAAGGCCGAAACCGAGTCGTTCGCGAGCCTCGCGACAGGCATGGGCATGTCGGCGGCCGTGAGCGCGAACCCGCTGCTGCTGGCGGTGTCGGTCGTTGCCTTCGGACGCGCCTTCCACAAGGCGAATCACGCAGACGAGTACGTCGAACTGGCTGAGGGCGGGCTCAAGGGCGCCATCGGCACAGGGACGAGCTTGGGCGCCATCGCGCTCGTCGGCGTCGCAGGCGGACCTGCTGGCGTTGCGCTGCTCGCAGGTGTCACCGCAGGCGTGCTCGCGCATGTCGCCACCAAGGACCTGAAGCTGGATGACCTAAAGGTTGAGCTTGGCGACGTCAGCAGCTTCGTCAAGGAGGATGCGGCCACGGTGGTCCGCCACGTCTCCCAACAGGCCATTGCCATCGGCGATGTCATCGGGGACACCGCTGCCGTCGCCGGACGTGGCGTCGTAAGCGGCACAGCGGCTGCAGGCAAGTTCGTCGCGAACTCGGCGTCTACCGCCGGACGTTTCACAGCCGGCCAGGCAGTCGCCGCCGGAAGAGCGACGGCCAGTGCTGCGCGTGCTGCAGGCCGCGCCGCAGCAGCTACCACCACAGCGGCTTCCTCTGCAGTCGGTTCAGTGACGCAGCGAACCAGGGAACTCGTCGACCGCGACGAACCTGAAGATGCCGGCATCGATCAGCCGGACGCGCCCGACAACGGACATCAAGCGACGCTGATGCGCAAGGGGCGCTGCACAGATCAGTAGATCTTGGCGTCGGCTCCGCTGGCGGCTTCGGCGACGCCGGACTCGCGGGCGGTGCGCAGGTCGCGGGCCATGCCGCGGCCGAGCGCCATGGCGTCGCCCGCGACGGTCTGCATGCGGAAGCCCTTGCCTCGCCGGTCTGCGGACAGCTCCGCCGTTGAATGGATGCCGGCCACGACACCGTGCGCAGCGCATCGCGCCGCGATGTGCTCGAGCGCTGCCTTGTAGTCGGCATGGTCGTCGGTGTAGCCGGGGCCGTAGCCGTAGCTGATGGACAGATCGGCTGGCCCGACATAGATCGCATCGACGCCTTCGATCGCCAGGATCTCGTCGAGCGCCTCGACCGCCTGGCGAGTCTCGATCATGGGAATGCAGGCTGTGGTGGCATTCGCGACCTCGAAGTAGTTCTCCCCCGCCGCTGCCCGCGCCGCCACGAGCACCGGCCCGAAGCTGCGCGCACCGAGCGGGGGGTACTTGCACGCCGTCACGGCAGCCTCTGCTTCCGCGACCGAGTTCACCATCGGCACGACCACGCCCCGAGCGCCGGCGTCGAGCACCCGCCCGATGATGCCGGGCTCGTTCCACGGCACCCGCACGATGGGCGTGCCGCCGCCCATCTCGATGGCCTGCATCATCTCCACCGCAACCAGGTAGTCGGCCACGCCGTGCTGCATGTCCACGCAGACGTAGTCGAATCCGGCACGCCCGGCGATCTCAGCCGAATGGCTGGACGCCATCGACAGCCACGTGCCCAAGGTCTCGCCCCCGTCGGCCCAAGTGTCCATCATCGTGTTCGGCATGAAAATGTGCTCCCGCGTTGGGCTAGTGCATCAATACAGAATCCGTCTCCGAGCCTGAACCCGAGACGCGACGACAGGCCGCAGCTCAGGCCTCGAAGATGTCGCGCAGCAGCGTGTTCTCCTGCGTCTCGACCAGCGGCGCAATCTCCTTGACGAACTCCAGCCACTGGGCGTCCCCAAAGAGCGCCTTGCGCTTCTCGGCTCGCTCCTCGAGCGTGTCGTAGCGCCACATGTGGATGATCTCGTTGATGCCGCCGAACTCGGTCGTGTAGTAGCCGACCGGCTCGCCGAGGTACTTGCGCTGTGCCTCGTAGCCCTTCTCGAAGTACTCCTTGACCCAGCGGTCAGGTGCGCCCACCTTCAGCCGGTAACGACGCATCTCCACAAAGCTCATGGCTCTCCCCTTCGACGTGTTGCGCTGTGCCGGTACGGCTCACGGCCGACTCGCGGTCCGCACCGTAGTGCCCGCATCGCAAATGCGCCGTCGGCAGGACGGCGCACAGTGATGCTCCGACCACCTGCGGCGCCGTCGCTTTCGTTCCAAGCCAAACCTGGAGTAACCGGACGTACCGTTCCAGCCCCTGAGAGCGCTGACTCATGGGCAGTTTTAACTTTGAAAACCGCCTAGCGGCGATGACAAGGCAGCTTATCTGACTAAGACACCGTTCCGCTGCCATCTAGATATATTACAGCTATAAAACTTATCAAACTAGCCCAAACCGTCAGTTTGATAAGTTTTGCACACAACTACCTACTTGTTGAAGAGACAGCACTCATGTCGATGCAATCGCACAGCAGCCCGACAGGCCACTACGTCGTGACCGTCGTCGGCGGCGAGGAAGTCCGAGCATTCGTACCGGCGCCGTTGCCGCCGAGCCCGCCGCTGCTGATGGACGGCCCGCTCGTGATGGCACTCGACGAGGCAAGCCGGGCGCTCGGCCGGTTCGACGGCGCAATACGTCACCTTCCCGACCCAACGCTGCTCATCTACTCCTATGTACGAAAAGAGGCTGTGCTGTCGTCTCAGATCGAAGGCACTCAATCCTCGCTGACCGATCTGATGCGCCACGAACTCGGTGCCGCGCCGGGGGTACCGCTCGACGACGTGCTCGAGGTGTCGCGCTACGTCGCCGCCCTCGATCACGCGGTTGCGCAGATAGCAGACCCCGCAGGACTGCCGTTGTGCAACCGACTGCTGCGGGAAGCTCATCGCATCCTGCTCACCGGTGCCCGCGGCGCAGACAAGCGCCCCGGCGAGTTCCGGACCTCGCAGAACTGGATCGGCGGACGGCGCCCCGGCACCGCGATGTTCGTTCCCCCACCGGCAGCGGAGGCGCACGAGGCCATCTCGGAATTGGAGAGATTCCTGCACGCCGACGACGATCACCTGCCTCCGCTGGTGCGGGCCGGCCTCGCCCATGTTCAATTCGAGACCATCCATCCATTCCTCGACGGCAACGGCCGCATCGGACGAATGCTGATCACACTGATGCTCATGACGCGCGGCGTTCTCGCGACTCCCGCGCTGTATCTCAGCCTGTTCTTCAAGCAGCACCGGTCCCGCTATTACGAACTTCTCGGGCGCGTTCGCACCGACGGGGACTGGACTGCTTGGCTGTTGTTCTTCCTCGAGGGCGTACGTTCCACGGCAATCGCTGCGCTGAGCACCACCGAGCGCCTGGAGGAACTGGTGAAGCGTGATCGGGCGCTGATCCAAGCGCGCGCGGGGCGCGCAGCGGGATCAGCGCTCCGCGTGCACGAGGCACTGGCCCAAACGCCCATCCTGAATGTGCGCGAGAGCATGAACCGGACCGAATTGTCAAAACCGGCCGTGCAGGACGCTCTCGGCCGCCTGGGCGAATTCAAGATCGCACGAGAGGTGACCGGTCAGCGGCGCAACCGGCTCTTTGCTTACCCTGAGTACCTCGACATCCTCAGCGAGGGGACGGAGCCGCTGTAGGTCGGGATCCGGCGGCCCGAAGGGGTGTGGGCGGCGAAGGGATTGCCGGGGTTTGCCGGGCCGCCTCGCCCGGCGCTCAGCCTCGGAGATCGCGGACTCGTTGGGCCTTGCCTTCCGAGCGCGGGATGCCGCCGGGCTCGACCGTCCGCACTTCGACCGCGATGCCGATGCGCTGGCGAACGGTGCTGGCGAACTCCTGCTCGATCGTCTCGTGGTCTCCGGCATCAGGCTTGGGCTCGAGCACCGC
Organism: Acidimicrobiaceae bacterium; assembly: GCA_026713105.1. Lineage (GTDB taxonomy): Bacteria > Actinomycetota > Acidimicrobiia > Acidimicrobiales > Poriferisodalaceae > Poriferisodalis. Next base: position 59,087 of record JAPOPC010000077.1, on the reverse strand, counting down.
CGTGATGCCCTCCATGCGCCCCCGCTCGTGTAACTCGAGAAAGAAATGCCCGGTAAGCCGCGGATCGGCCGAGACCAGCTCCTCAAACTGGCTCGGAAACACGTTCACCCCGCGGATGATGAGCATGTCGTCGCTGCGTGCGGCAACCCGGCCCATGCGTCTCATCGTGCGTGCTGTCCCTGGCTGCAGCGAGCAGATGTCGCGGGTGCGGTACCGGATGACCGGCATCGCCTCCTTGGTCAGCGACGTAAACACCAACTCGCCCGTCTCGCCCTCGGGCAGGACCTCGCCCGAATCGGGGTCGATGATCTCGGGATAGAAGTGGTCCTCCCAGATCGTCGGCCCGTCCTTGGTCTCGACGCACTCGTTCGCCACGCCGCCGCCGATGACCTCGGAGAGGCCGTAGATGTCCACGGCGTCGATCCCGAACGCGTCCTCGAGCTCGGCCCGCATCGCCTCCGACCACGGCTCGGCCCCGAAGATCCCCACTCGCAGCGATGTCGACGTCGGGTCGATGCCCTGGTTGCGGAACTCGTCGGCTACCACCAGCGCATACGACGGCGTCGCGCACAGCACATCGGCGTCGAAGTCCACCAGCAGTTGCACTTGACGGGCGGTCTGGCCGACCGATGCGGGAACCACCGTGCAGCCGTACTGCTCGGCGCCATAGTGCGCGCCCAGCCCGCCGGTGAACAGCCCGTAGCCGTATGCGACATGAACGACGTCGCCGGGCCGCGCACCAGCCGCCATCAGTGAGCGCTGGAAGACGTGGGACCACATGTCGAGGTCGGCCTGGGTGTACCCCACGACGGTCGGCTTGCCGGTGGTGCCCGATGAGGCGTGTACCCGCAGCACCTGTTCGCGGGGAACAGCGAACATCCCGAAGGGATAGTTGTCGCGCAGCTCCTTCTTCGATGTGAACGGGAACCGCTGCAAGTCCTCGAGACTGTGCAGATCTGATGGATTCACGCCCGCTTGGTCGAACAGTTGCTGGTACGCCGGCACATGGGCGTAGGCGTGCGCCAAGCTCCACTTCAGCCGCTCGAGCTGGAGGGCTCGAATCTGCGGGATCGGGGCGTTTTCGATGGGATGAAGCCCCCGACCCGCAACGGGTTCGAACTTGGGCATGTGGCGGTTCCTCTCATCGGCGGCGGAAAGCAACAATGCTGGCTTGAATGATGCTCCATGACTGACTTCCGCTTCACCATTCTCGTGGTGCCCTACATGCGCCGCCGAGGCGAGCAGATCGGCCTCCCCGGATCCATACCCGAGCGCTGGCAGATTCTGATGGATCACATTCGCACCCAGATGCAGTTCGCCGAGTCGGTGGGATACGACGGCTTCGCCATGACAGAGCAGCACCTGCAGGTGGAAGGCATCGAGACCACCACCAACCCGCTGTTCTGGGACTACTTCGTGGCCCAGCACACCGAGCGGATGCGGGTCGGCCAGCTCGGGATGAACCTCACCGCCGTGAACCCGATCCAGCTCGCTGAGAACATCGCCATGCTCGACCACTTCACCGGCGGGCGGACCTTCGTGGGGTTCTCACGGGGCAACACGCCGCGCTGGACGGGCACGTTCGGCCAGCATCTCGGCATCACCTCCACCGAGTCCGACAAGTCCGACGCCGACCAGCGCAACCGCCGCGCGCTGTACGAGAACTGGCACCTGGTGAAGTCGCTGTGGACCCAGGACAAGGTGTCGATCCAGGGCGAGTTCTGGCAGGCACCTCCCGAGATGGAATGGCACTTCCCGCCCACTGATGACTTCGACCCGACCGCAGTCGACCAGGACAAGACGCTGCGCGAGATCGGCATCGTGCCCCGGCCCCTGCAGCAGCCCCACCCGCCGGTGTACGCACCCTTCAGCTACAGCATGGAAACGTCGAAGTTCTGGGCGCGCGAGGGCGGCAAGATGGTCAGCTTCGTCGCCCCCGAGCGGCAGAGCTTCATCGGCACCGCGCTCAACATCTATCTCGAAGAGGCGCACAGCTCAGGCCGTGACACCACGGCGGCCGATGCGCTGGCGATCGGCGGCCACCTCACGATGGGCCGAACGCCGACCGAGGCCGCCGACCTGTACGACGGTTTCGAGGAGCTCTTCAACTGGGCATACAACGCGCCCCCCTATGTGGTGCCGATGGGCCGTGTGTGGCGAGGCAGCCGGGAGGAGGAACTCGACCACGTCGCCTCATTGCACGAGGAGTTCGGCGTCACCGAGTTCTTCCTGTGGCACCACGTCGGCTACTTCACCCAGGATCAGGAGCTCGCGATGCTCAACGAGTTCGCCGAGGGCGTGATCGCCCCCCTGCGGGGCGAGTCCCGAGGCCTAGGCGCGTCGGCACGGGAAGCGGCAGCCGCAGCGGTTGGCACCGTGGGGTCCGCCGCCAAGGCGATCGCAGGCAGCGTTGCCAAAGCATCCCGAGCGAGCGGAGACACAGTGATCCAAGCAGGCACTAGCGCAGGGCGAGCAATCGGCGCGGGAATCCGCCGGTCGTTCGACTGGACGGTCGACATGCCATCGACTGCCTTGGCGACAGCCCAGGCGCTGGCGGCGAGCGACCTCTCGGCGCAGGTGAACGACTTGGTCGCTGCCGCCGTGAAGGGAAACGCCACCATCTACGACAAGGCAATGGATGCCGTCTTTCTCGAGACTGGCATCGGCGGCGGCTACCACCGGCTGTTCGACGGCGGACACACCATCGGCGGCGCATTCAAGGCTGCGCACGCGGCAGCGCCCGACGACACCTTGATCCAAGAGGCCCTCGGCGCCATCAAGGGACTGCTGCGCGACGTGTCCACACCGCGCGGCCTGCCGCTCGCCACTTGGGACAAGCCCACCTTCGACCGCGTCGCCGATTCACTGCAAACGGATTTCGGGGTTCCCAAGAGCTGGTTCTACGAACTGAACACCTACGATGCCGCCGACCTGCTCGGCGCTGCGGTCGGGATCGCGTCGCTGGTCTTCGGGTGGAACCGAGCCGACACACAGGCGTTTGGCAGAATCGCCGCCGGCATCGGGATGTCCGCGGCGCTCAGCACCAACCCGCTGCTGATGATCGTTGCGGTGGTCGCGTTCGGTCGAGCGTTCCACAAGGCCGAGCACGAAGACGCCTACGACGATCTGGCCCAAGGTGCGTTCGCTGGCGCCGCAGGCGCAGCTGCCACAATCGGCACTGTCGCGTTCGTGGGAATGGCAGGCGGTTCGGCGGGAGTTGCCTTGCTCGCCGGCATCACTGCCGGTGTGCTCGCCCACGTGGTGACCAGCAACGTAGACGTCGGTGCCGTCTGCGATTTCATCAAGACAGAAGCAGCGACGATCATCTCGCGCATTGCGCAGATGGCTGTCGTCGCCGGCGATGTCGTAGCCGGGTCCGCAAGAACGACGGGCGGCGCGGCCGTCAGCGGCGCGAAGGGCGCTGGTCGGCTCGTCGCCGACGGCGTCAGCGCGGCCGGACGACACATCTCCGAGGGTGCGGCTGCAGCCGGTCGAGTCGTCGCGGAGGGTGCCGACACGGCCAAGGAGGCGACCCGCAAGACGGCAGAGGCCCTCGGCGGCGTCACCAGCACGGCGTTGGACAACGCGAAATCGCTCTTCGACCGCTCCGATGCCGACAACCACGCGGATGCGGGCGACGAACACGCAGACGCGGACGAGCGGTCCTCACAGTGAGCCGTCTCGCCGCACGGCCATTGGGGCCGACGCAGTCAACGCTGCCGCCCTGCGGCGGCTGAGTGCGCCATGCCTGCGCCTGCCCCTGCTCGCTCCCCGTCCGCCGTCGCAGCTTGGGACGGTCGCCGTCGGGCGGTGGCGACGGCGATTGCGTTCAAGATCGCGCTGGCGCTGTGCTTCATCGTGGCGATCGCGGTCCCGCTCGACCACCTCGAAGGCAAGGGGATGGCCTTCCGCTTCCCGCTGTTCATGCTGTCTGCTGTGGTGGTGCCGCTGGCGTGGGGCGTGCGCGGGCGGTTCCGGCCCTACCCCGCAACGGCCGACGTGCTGATCGTGGCCCCGTTTCTGATCGACACGCTCGGCAACCTGGCGTACGTCTACGACACGTTCGACGCCACCGATGATGTGCTGCACACGCTCAACTGGATCCTGCTAGTCGGAGCGTTCCACGCCTGGCGCTACCGCCGCGGCGGGGCCGCCGCCCGGCTGTCGCGCGGCGACGCCTGGCTACTCGGTGCCGGATTAGGAGCACTCGCCATCGTGGGCTGGGAGGCGGCCGAGTGGATCGTCGCCGAGACCGGCGCCGGCGGAGGACTCGATCTCACCTACGACGACACCGTCGCCGACCTGGTGCTGTCCACCGGCGGCGGCATGATCGGCTCCGCCCTCGCCGTCACCCTCTTCCCCGATCGCCGTCGCTAGCACGGGAACTGCGACGGAGCCCTCGATGGGCGAACTGCTCGGTCTGTTCGAAGGGGACACCTGGCAACACTGAGGCGAGGCGGCGTCAAGCTCCGGGCTCTTGGTCCCTGTACTCGGCCAGAGCCGACAGGAGCTGAGGAATCCTGTTGTTCACGACATTCCAGACCCGGTCGCGGTTCACCCTGAAGTACTCGTGCGAGATCACGTTGCGGAGACCCTTCGCCTGTCGAATCGGCAAGTTGGTCCCATGACCGAAGAACTCTTCTGAGAAGTTGGCCATCGCTTCGCCGATGATTTCGAGTTGTCTCTCAGCCGCGCTCTGGAGAATCCAGCTTCGGTCGAATTCCGCGCGGCCCAGCGCCGCAATTTCGACCAGGTTGTTGCACGCATCGAGAATGTCGCGGACACGCTCGGCGTCGCTGCGAGTCACAGAAGTATTGCGTCCTCGAACATTCCCCGGTGGCTCTCACGCACTGCCGAAGAATCAACAACGTCGACGTACTGACCGAGCAATTCCGTCAAGTCCACTTGCAAGCCTGCGATGTCGAAGAGGTCAGCGTCGTCCTCGAATTCGACAAGGAAGTCGTAGTCGCTCCGGTCCGTGTCCTCGTCTCGGGCCACCGAGCCAACCAGAGATATAGATCGTGCCTTGGCGCGTTCCGCGGCGGTTCGGATCGCTGCCCGATGAGTCTCAAGCACGGCATCGCGACGGTTCACGTTCTCGACTGTACCGGTGCGGTTGCCGACGATCGCCTGCGGCCGTATCAACTCGGAGAGGTGCCGCCACTCGACATGGTCACGGCTGGCGTGCAGTGCCCCACCCGGACACCCTGTGTGCAGATCCGTCAGAGCGCGCGGAGGCGGTCTATGGCTGCGTCGAGGACGTCGTGCTGCTTGCAGAAGGCGAAGCGGACGAGGTAGCGGCCCTCGTCGACGTTGTCGTACATGACCACGTTGGGCACTGCGGCCACGCCGATCCGCTCAGGCAAGTTCCAGCAGAATTCGATGCCGTCGTCGTGGCCGATCGAGCGGATGTCGGCGGTGATGAAGTAGGTCCCCGACGGCTCGAAGACTTCGAGGCCGGTCGATCGCAGTCCGGCCGACAGTCGATCACGCTTGGCGCGCAGGTCCTCGGCCTGGGCCTTGAAATAGTCGTCGCCGAGGTCCAGCCCGGCCGCGATCGCGTGCTGGAACGGTCCGCCGCTGACATAGGTCAGCCACTGCTTGGCCGTGCGCACCGCCGCCACCAGCTCCGGCCGTGCGCACACCCAGCCGATCTTCCAGCCGGTCACAGCGAAGGTCTTGCCGCCGCTCGAGATGGTGACCGTGCGGTCAGCCATGCCCGGCAGCGTCGCGATGGGGATGTGCTCGCCGTCGAAGACCAGGTGCTCATACACCTCGTCGGTGACCACGATGAGGTCTCGCTCGATGGCCACTTCCGCAATGGCCTCGAGCTCCGCCCGGGTGAATACCTTGCCGGTCGGGTTGTGCGGGCTGTTGAGCACCAGCAGCCGGGCGCGCGGCGTCACTGCCGCCGCCAGCTCGTCAGGGTCGAATCCGTAATCGGGCGGTCGCAAGGTCACCACCTTGCGCACTGCCCCGGCCATGGAGATCACGGCGCCGTACAGGTCGTACCAGGGCTCGAAGGTGAGCACGTCGTCGCCCACCTCGGTCAACGCCAGGATGCTCGCCGCCAGCGCCTCGCTCGCGCCGGCCGTGATGAGCACCTCGCTGTCGGGGTCGACGTCCATGCCCCAGAAGCGCTTCTGGTGCCGGGCCACCGCATGGCGCAGCTCACCGATGCCGATGCCCGGCGGGTACTGGTTCGCAGTGCCGCTGCGGATCGCTGCGACCGCCGCTTCGAGCACCTCGGTCGGCCCGTCGGTGTCGGGGAAGCCCTGTCCCAGATTTATGGCGCCGGTCCGCACCGCCAGCGCAGACATCTCGGCGAAAATCGTCGACTGGTAGCCCTGCAGGCGAGAGTTCAGGTACGGCAGCCGTGCCACGCTGGCGAGGTTAGGCGGCTACTGGTACGAGACGAACAGCGGGGATGGCCTGAGACGCAGCACCTGTTCGGCTGTGGGGGTGGGGAAGTCCTCGTCGTAGAAGTTCTTCCAGCCCCAGTAGAAGCGATGGGCGTCGCGCTCTCCGGTCAACGCATCCCAAGTGCTGTATTTCGTGGCGATCGCGCCCTGCCCGTCCATGTGGACCAGCACAGCGAGCTCTGGCGGGGTCTCGACCAGTTCGCGGTTGGTGATCATCGAGAAGCGGAATTGGTGCAGGATCAGCAGCTTCTGAGGCAGGGCTTCGGTACGGACGAGATCGGCCAGCCACCGTGCGACCCGGTTGATCTCGGCGGCATCGACGCTTCCGATCTGGCGCAGATGCACCTGATCAGGGCCGAGTCGCCATTCAGGATCGAGCGCCAGCCCAACGTGGGGCAACCGCAGGAACTCCTCATACAGCTTGGCCTGGGAGAGGAAATCGGTTCGGCCCGACTGCAGGTCCAGCACCACGTACATGTCGTTGGCGGCAGCCGCCTCGATCCAAGGCCTGATGTCGTCGAGGGCGGTCTCGTTGGAGTAGTCGCCGTCGCGGCCAGCCGTGGCTGCGGCAACGGTGGCGATGATCTCGAACGCGAGCACGACGTCGAATCCGTCGGCGTCGTAGCCCTCGGCGATGGACGCCAAGCGCGCCACGCCCTCGGCTGGGTCCTGCTCCCCCAGCACACCGAGCTGCGACGTCGATGGGTGGCCGTACATCGCCACCATGCGGCGAGCGCGATCGGGCTCGAACACGAGCAGGCCGCCGCCGGGCAGCTCATCGCCGCGACGGATGACCTCGAGTTGCCACGCTGCGTCGGGACCGAGGCCCGCGTGCAGATCCACACGAGCAGCCCCGCGGAGCAGTTCGCGATCTTGTGGGCTCACCGCTCGTAAATCGCCCGTCACTGGCAGCGCCGCCACGTCGACCTGCCTACCGATGGCGCCGAGCACCGCGGCCTGCTCGGCGCTGGCGACAATCCACACTTGATCAGGGGGAACGGCTCGAGGCGGCAACACCGCCTCGGGATCGACGGGCACCCATTCGACGGTGACATCGGCGAGCCACTGTTCGAGGAGCTGCCGACTGATGCCCGCGGCCGCGATTCGCTTCGGAGCCAGACGGCGAATTTCTGCCATCGGCTCCGCGGCCGTCAGTTCTGACGCGGACCACGAGTCGATCAGCAGCAGCGGTCCGGCGACCCCGCGCTCCGCCAGCGTGAGTATCGCCTCTGCATCATTGGCGAACGCCAGACCGATTTCGTCGGCGCAGTCGTAGAGCGAACGCGAGATGGCGACGCTGAGAAGCGCTGCGGCTGCGGTGTCCGCGGCGGCGCTGGCATCGATCGCCACATCGTCTGCCGGATCGCGAGGGGAGCAGTCACGAGCAGTCGTGGGGGGCGCGAACGTTCCCGACGTCGCTGGCGCCGCAGTCTCGGCTGCCGTACCAGCGTCCGATCCGACGGGCGCGGCAGTTGCTGGTGTCGATTGGGTGTCCCAACCACCGGGCAGGCAGGCACCGGCAAGGACCACGAGCACGACCGCAGCCAGCGCCGCACCGACCCTGATCGGCCGGTCGACGACTCGTCCGACCGGAGCGGGTCTCGTCACGCTCGGAGAAACTACGGACTGCGGAGGCAATACTGGCGGCATGCCGGAACCAGAGCTGAACCCCCATGTCCCCGCCCGTTACGACACCGCTGGGGTTGACCTGGCTTCAGTGGACGGCGTGCTGTCCACCACGCGTTCGGTGCGGCTGCGGCTAGACCTCGAACGCGAGGTGCCCCATGACCTCGTGCTCGACTGCATCGACGTGGCCGAGCAAGGGCCCGGAGGTGGCAACCAGGCCAGCCGGCGCTGGCTGCTGATCCGCGACCCCGCCCAACGGCAGGCCATCGGCGACATGTACAACTCGATCGTCGGCAGCTTTATGCAGCGCGGTCGAGACGCCACTGCGGGCACGGGCCATCCGATGGAACAGGTGATGAAGTCGGCGTTCCACCTCGCGGAACACCTTGCCGAGGTGCCGGTCATCGTCATCCCCTGCGTGTGGGGCGTCCACGACAACAGCGGCAAACCGGGCCTGTTCGACTCGGTCCTGCAGTCAGCATGGAGCTTCTGCCTCGCTGCTCGCGCCCGGGGCCTCGCCACCGCGTGGACCACAGCAATTCTCAACAAGGAAGCCGAACTGCGCGACATCCTCGGCATCCCTGAAGGTGTCACGCCGGTCGCGCTGCTGCCGCTGGCGTATGCGACGGGCACCGAGTTCGGTGCCGTGCCGCGGCGGCGCGCCAACGAGATTGCCTACGTGGACAACTGGGGGCGCACCTGGGAGGCACGGGGCGACGAAACAGCCGACCGCAGGCTCGGCGAGGGTCCCGGCGCCACCGTAGAGGTCGACATCGACGCGCCCGCCGAACGCGTGTGGGAGATCGTCAGCGATATCAACGCGGGCTCCGATTTCTCCGAGGAGTTCGTGCGTGCCGAGTGGGCCCCCGGCTACGACGGTCCGGCCGTCGGCGCCAAGTTCATCGGCCACAACCAGCATCCAGCCATCGGCGAATGGAACATCGATCTCACCGTCACCGAATACGAGCCCGGCGTGCTGTTCGGCTGGGCAACCGGCGAGACCGAAGACGTCGCCGGTGCCCGGTGGCGCTACGAGATCGACGTGCTGCATGGCCAGCGCTGCCGGCTGCGTCACACCGTGCGCATCGGCCCCGGGCCCTCGGGCCTCAGCGCAGCCATCGAGGCGATGCCCGACAAGGAGCCTCGCATCCTGTCCCGTCGCCAGAGCGAGCACATGGCGAACATGGAGCGCTGCGTCGCGGGCATCAAGACGCTCGCCGAAGGCAGCGCTTGAGCAAGCGCCCGACCGTCGGACGCTGGGCCCCGAGCCCCACGGGCGACCTGCACTTGGGAAACCTGCGCACGGCGCTGCTGGCTTGGCTGTTCGCCCGCTCGGACGGCGGACGACTCCTGTGGCGTTTCGAGGATCTCGACGGTGCCGTGCGACCGCAGTTCTACGATTCGCAGCTGCGCGATGTCGCCGCGATCGGACTCGACTGGGATGGCGCGCCGGTCCGCCAAAGCGACCGCCTGGACCTGTATCGCGACGCCATCGCAGACCTGCGCCGGCGCGAGTTCACCTACGAGTGCTTCTGCACACGTCGTGAGATAGCGGAGGCGGTTGCCGCTCCGCACGGTTCGTCGCTCGAAGGGGCCTATCCGGGCACGTGCCTCGGTCTCACCCGCGCCGAACGCGACCAGCGTCGCGGCGACGGCCGGTCCCCCGCACTGCGGCTCCGCGCCGACCTCCACGGCACGGGACCCATCGAGCTGACCGTCGTCGACCGCCAGCTCGGCAACTACACCGGCACCGTTGACGACTTTGTGATCCAGCGCGGCGACGGAACCCCGGCGTACAACCTCGCAGTCGTCGTGGACGATGCCGCCCAAGGCATCACCGAAGTAGTGCGGGGAGACGACCTGCTGCCCTCCACCCCGCGCCAAGTACACCTAGCTGGCCTGCTCGGCCTCGAGCCGCCCTCACATGCCCACGTCCCCCTTGTGCTCGGTCCGCAGGGTCACCGCCTCGCCAAGCGCGACGGCGCCGTGACGCTGGCCGACCGCCTCGCGCTCAGCGAAACGCCGCTCGATGTGGTGAACCTGCTCTTGGCCAGCCTCAGGATCGAAGCTGTGTCCTCAGCAGCGGACTTGCCGGCCGTCGCGGAGGCCTTCGATCCTGTGGCGCTGCCAAGAGAGCCGTGGATCTGCACGCCTCCTGCACGCCCGAACCTGAGCGGCACCGCTGATTGAGTTCGCCGCAGCGGCCCGGGCCTACTCCATCACCCGCAGCTGGCCGGGAATGAACATTTTCTTCAGCTTGCGTCCGGGGAACATTGGAGCGACCGCGATCGCCGCCAAGGCCAAGACGAACGACACCGCCATCTCCCACCAGCGGACCGACACGATCATGCCGATCTCGGGGATCGCGGTCGGCATCAAGAACAACGCCATCCACAGCAGCAACGCGTAGCCGAACAATCCGCCGAGCACCACCGCAGCCAGGCCCAACAGCAGCCCCTCTACCGACAGATTGGCGATCACTCTTCGCACGGGAACGCCGTAGGCGAACATCGTGGCGTGGTCGCGAGACCGTTCGTCGACGTTGATGTTGGCGGTATTGAATGCGATCAGCATCACCAGGAAGATCACGAAGATCCGCGTGATGAAGAACACGCCCTGGGATTGGTCGAGGGAGTCCTCCACTGATCGGAAGGAGTCGCCCAGGCCCTGCATCAGTGACACGCCCTTGCCGCTGCCGAAGAGCGCCCGCTTCACCTCGTTCAGGCTGGTGCCGTCTGCCGGCACACCCGTCACGATGTTGGCGAGACCCCCGAAGCCCCACGTCGATGCCTGCGAGAGATCCATGTAGGCATTGAGTCGCAACGGATGCGGGTGAATCGCGGTGACCGGCAGCGTGCGCGTGCTGTAGGCGAATTCCCTATCGACCAGCGCCGGGTGGGTGACAACCACGTCGTCGCCGACGCCCACTCCGAAGTCGCGTGCGGCCTTGTCGGCGAGCACGATGCCCGGCGCTCCCCGGGACAGCGTTCCCGTCGTCATCGTCGGCGTCCACACATCGCTGCCGAAGTCGACGAAGCGGATCGCGAGATCCAGCCGAGTGGCCTCATCGACGCTGTCGTCACTCTTGGCGGCAGTGGCACTGGCCCCGAGCACTATTGCCGTCTCGCCGAGTTGCACCATCGGATTGGTGAGCACGTCTTGCACTTGCGGTGAATCGACCGGGTAGAAGGAATCGAACTGCACAGCGAAGCGGTCGGGTTCGGCGCCGAGCAACTCCTTGTTGCCCTCGTCGAAGGTGGTCGTGAATGTGCTGGACATGCCCAGCATGGCAAACATGATCGCCAAGCTCATGGTGAAGGTCAGCAACGTCAGGAACGTCCGGCGGGGGGCCCTCATCAGGTTCCGGATCGGCATCCGCTCGAGGCTGCGTCCGGGCAATGGGATGCGGCTGATGATCGGTCCCAGGCTGCCGCCCCGCGACGCCAGATGGCTCGACCGGATCGCGTCGACGGGCCGCACACGCACGGCCCGGAATACCGGCCAGAAGACGGCCAGCATCGGCACCGCGAAGCCGATCGCCAGGGCTCGGCCGTAGATCGACCCCTGGAACGGTTGCTCGAAGATCGGCAGCCGCACGGTCTCCTGGATCACACTCACCGTTTGGAACGAGATCGCGTAGCCGACGACAACACCCAGGATCATGCCGAGCACGCCAATTTGCAAGCCGATCAGAATCGGCCTGATGGTGATCGACCGGGGTGCCTCCCCGATTGCCATCGCCGCTCCGATCTCACGGCGCTGCGCTTCGACCATCCGCGCCGAGAAGTTCAGCGCAGCGAACGCGGCACCTACGAAAAGCAAGAGCGAGATTGCGTCGTAGATGCCTTGATCAATTTCCGGCGAACCGACCAGGCCGACGTAGGACGGCGTCTCGTCCCGGGTGATGACATCGAGCAGCGCGCCGTCGAGCGACCCTGTTGCATCGATCAGTTGTTGCCTCACTGCTTCGGCATCGGCACCCGGCTCGAGCGTCAGCACGAGGTCGTTGACGGCCCCTGATTTGCCGGATATGTCCTGCGCGGCTGCTAGTGGCGCGAACAGCACAGCCAGGTTGGACTTGCCGAGCGAACCGTTTCCTTCCACGATCAGGAAGTACTCCGGCGACACGGCATGGCCGACGTATTCGACGTCGATGTCTCCTCCGACTGTCACGTTGCCATCCGTCGGCAGGCCCCAGAATGCAGCGAAGTTCCGGTCGATCAGCACTTGCGGGGTGGCTGTCCCCGACGCTGGCAGCACATCGCCTTCGATCAGGAAGACGTCGTTGACGACTGACCCGCTCTCGGACATCTCCATGCCGACCACGCGCCCGTGCACGAGCACTTCCTCACCGTCCACGACGGCGTCGATCTGGGTATCGACTACGAGGCGCTCGTTGTACTCAGCGACGCCGTCGATCTCGGCGGCGATCGCTGCGAGAGCGCCGGTCGGTACATCGGAGCCCTCGGTGATGGTCGCCCGCAGGTCGTACATGTTGGTGACTTCGAGGCTCTTGTCGATCGAGGTGAGCCTCCATTGGGTGACGCTGGAGAGACCCGCGTACAACCCGATGCCGATGGCAAGGGTGAACGAGATGCCGACGATCTGGAGCCACCGCCTGCGGGCGTCCCTCAACGACCACCGCAGGCGCAACAACCACACGTTCGAGACCTACCAGTGCAACTCGGACAGCGGCATCTTGCCGCCTTCCGGCGGTCCGTCGCTGACGATGTTCCCACTGCTCATCTCGACGACCCGGTCGGCCATCCGCGATATCTCGCGATTGTGGGTCACCACGAGCACTGCGCGGTCTCGGCTGGCCTGCTCGGCCAGCAGTTCGAGAATCTGAGCACCTGTCTTGAAGTCCAGCTCACCAGTCGGCTCATCAGCCAGCAGCACCGGGTTGCCGGTGGCAAGCGCCCGGGCGATGGCGACCCGCTGCTGCTCGCCGCCCGAGAGCTCATGGGGGAAATGGCCGAGCCGATGGCCCAGCCCGACGGAATCCAAGATCTCGGCTGGGTCCGCTGAGCCGTTGCGACCCGAGACATCCATGCCGAACTCCACGTTCTCGGTCGCGGTCAGTCCCGGGAACAGATTGAAACTCTGAAAGATGAAGCTGACGGTCTCGCGCCGCAACGCAAAGAGCTCGCTCCTGCTGGATGCCGTGAGGTCACGGCCTCCAACCGTCACTTTGCCCGACGACGGCGTGTCCAGCGCCCCGATGATGTTGAGCGTCGTGGTCTTGCCGCTGCCGGACGCGCCGAGCACCACCACGAATTCACCAGCGTCGACATGCAGATCGATGCCGGCGAGTGCCGTCACCAACACGGGGCCGACCTCGTAATGCTTGGTGACTCCCTGAAGGTCAATCACGTCACGGAACTCCCCAGTCGCCCGCGTCTCTCGGTAGTTGCCTGCATTATCGAACCCTTTGAGCGACCTCACAACCAATTGGTCTGCATCGAGACCCTACTTCGGCCTCGCTCGCGGGCGGGTTACGTCGGTGCCCGCTTTCTAGGAATGCGCGCGAGGATCTGCGTCAGCAGCTCGGCCAGTAGCTGAGGGGTCGCTGCTCGGGCGGTGGCACCGGCCTGTTGGCCAGCATGCGCAGGTCGGAGATGAGCACGCGGCGGGTGTCAGCGGGGTCGATCATCTCGTCGATGCGCATGGTGCCGGCTGCGTCGTACGGATTGGTGGCTTCGGCCACCTCGGCGACCAGCTTCAGCCGCTCGGCTTCGCGCTCGTCGGGATCATCGATCCGTCCCAGCTTTGAGCCGAACGCCACATTCACGCCGACTTCAGGATCCATGAACCCGATCTCTGCACCGGGCCAGCAGTAGATGCCGTGGCTTGGCATCCGTGAGCCGTTCATGGCCTGCCACGCCAAGCCGAATGCCTTGCGGATGCACACGGTGAGGGTGGGCGTCGACGCGTTCTGCAGCGCGTGCATCATGCGCATGCCCCAGTGCAGCATCAGGTCGTGCTCGACCCGCTTGCCGACCATGAAGCCGGGCACATCGACCAGGAAGACCATCGGAATGTTGAAGGAGTCGCAGACGGTGGCCAGCCGGATGATCTTGTGGCAGGCCTGCGGGTCGAGCGTGCCGGCTCCGAACATCGGGTTGTTGGCGATGACGCCGACGGCGTAGCCGTCGAGGCGCCCCATTGCGCACACGACGTTGCGGGCGTAGTTGGGCTGCATCTCGAGGACTGACTCGGGATCGCAGATGCGAGCCACGACGCGCCGCATGTCGTAGCCGCGGGTGCGGCGGGCCGGCACCATGCGGGCGAGCTCGGGATCAGGTCCGTCGCCGCCGCGGGGTTCCGTTCGGGGGGCTGGCTCCCAAGCGTTCGACGGCATGAACGACAGCCACCGCTTGATGGCGGCGTAGCCCTCTTCGTCGGTGTCGACGCCGAGGTCGATCTGGCCCGTCTTGCGGGAGTGCACGTCCACTCCGCCCACGTCCTCGAACGAGATGACCTCGCCGGTGGCGATCTCGAAGACCTTCGGCGAGGTCACGGCGAGGCACGAGCCGCGCACCATCACCACGTAGTCGCTCAGGGCAGACACGAACGACGAGCCCCCGAAGGACTGGCCGCAGATCATGGTGGCCATCGGCACCCGGTGCCGCCGGCGTGCCATTTCGAACATGGCGCCTGGCTCGGAGATGCCCTCCGAGCCCATCAGGTCGGGAATCCGACCACCGCCGGTCTCGCCGAAGTGGACGATCGGAATGCCCATCGCGAGCGCTCGATCGAACAAGCGGCTCTCCTTGCGGGTGCCGACGATCGAGCTCGAGCCGCGCAGCACGGTGATGTCGTCGCCGAAGACGGCGACAGGGCGGCCGTCGACTTCGCAATGGCCGCCGATTTTTCCGTCGCCGGGAGTGACGTCACGCATCTCGGGACGCAGGGAACGCGTGAACGTGCCGATCTCGCGGAACGTGCCTTGGTCACTGAAGGCGTCGATGTGCTCGCGGATCGTGCGGTCGTCTTCAGCGGCCATCGCCTGGACCTTCGAGGCGCCACCCATGTCGCGCCGGATCACCTCGGCGTGGGCCGCCATGTCGGCAACCCGCTGCTCGTGCGTAATCGCGTCGCCGTCGCCGTACTCAGCCATCGCTCGTCTCCTTGTTAGGCATCCGCGTAGTCGGCAAGGATCTGCCCGTAGGTCTCGCCGAGCTGGGGCGGCCGCCGTCCCGGCACCATCACCTGGCTGACGCCGAGTTCGACCAGCTGGTCAAGGTGCGCCCGGTCGGTCCCGCCGGTCGTCCACATCTCCACCGCATCGGGGTCTCGTCCCGCAGACTCGGCATACCGGCGCGCCGTTGCAAACAAACTCGCCAGCACCTCGGCCGGCCGTTCGGCCGGGAAGAACACGTCGCCGAGCTCGCCGGCGCGCCGCGCAGCCCGGTCGCTGTGACCGCCGACCAGGATCGGCACCGGCTGCTGGATCGGCTTGGGCTGTGAGTAGACCGGATCGAAGTCCACGAACTCGCCGTGGAATTCAGCCTCCTCCTCCGTCCACAGCACCCGCAGCGCGGCGATGTACTCGTCGGTGCGGGCACCCCGGCGCTCGAATGGCACGCCGAGCGCGTCGAATTCCTCGCGCAGCCATCCCACGCCGATGCCGAAATCGAAACGGCCGCCGCACAGGCGGTCCAGCGACGCGATCTCCTTCGCCAGAATCAGCGGATTGCGCTGCGGCAGTATGAGAATGCCCGTCGCCAGCCGGATGCGCGACGTCACCGCGGCGGCGTACGCCAGCCAGATGAGCGGGTCGGAGTGGTCGATCTGGCTTGCGCCTTTGAACAGGCGGCCGCCGTCGTCGTAGGGATAGGTCGAGCTGTACGACTTCGGCACCACCACGTGTTCGATCGCCCACAGCGAGTCGAAGCCGACCTCCTCAGCGGTCTGAGCAGTCTCAAGCGCGGCAGCGCCGTCGACGTTGCCCATCAAGTTCGCGGAGATCAAGCCGAATCTCATCTGGGAACCCCTGTCCGCCGCGCTCGGACGTCGCGGCGGCGAACATCATGGCCGATCAACAACCAGGGTGCCCATTCAGAAAATCAATAAGATCCCGCAGGGAGATTTCTGAGCAATGCGATACGTCTTTCCCTGCGCTGTTGAACTCGACGAAGAGCACTTGCGCGACACGGGGCAGGAGGGCTACAACGCCTCATTTCCCGATGTACATGGTGCCCATACCTGCGGGGACACCGTGCAGGAAGTGAGTGACCGGCTGCAAGATTGCCTTGAGGTCGCATTGGGCGGGTACCTGCGCGACGGCGAAGATCTCCCTGAACCGAGTGATCCCGAACCAGATCAGGTTCTGGTCGCTGTGTCGCCAGCGGTCGCCGGCCAGTTCGCACTCCATGAAGCCATGCTCGCGAACGGTGTAACCGCTGCGGAGCTAGCGCGCCGCATCGGACTGCGCCCTTCGCACGCCAAACGGCTCACTGACATCTACCGGCCCGCCAAACCCGACGAGGTTGAACGGGCACTCGCCGCCCTCGGCCTGCAGATGGTCAGTGAAGCCACCCCGCTGGAGCAGTGGACGCCAAGCCACGATCCCGCCCCGGCTCGCTGAGCGAGTGCAACGCACAGGGACCACTCGCTCTCAGCCCGCCGCGTGGCGCGCCAGACGGCCGTCCCGATGCCTGGATTCCGGCGGGCTACGAATCGGGCCGAGATTGTCCGAGCAGCGTCCGAACTGCGGTGTTGGCGGCTTCGAGGTCAAAGGCGGATGGGTCGAAGAGGCTCGGGTCGAACGGCTGCTCGTCGATGCCGCCCATCCACTCGACCATCTCCTCGTGGTCGCGATGGCGTGGATCAGCCAGCGAGTCGCACAGCTCGGCGTAGCTCCAGATGCCGCCGCAGTCCTCGGGCGGGCACATCCCGTGACCGCCGATGCAGGCGAGGCCCCTGATTCCCTGTCCTTCGTCGGGCCGGATCTGCACCAGCTCGACTCGGTGGTGCCATGAGTCGCCGAAGTCGTATTCGTACTCGATCTCGTCGCCTGGTTCCGCAAGAACCTCCGACACACGGAACTTCGACTGTTCGGCGAAGTCCAACTCGCTCATGGTGCTATCGCCGTAGGTGGTCCCGTTGCGATCTGTGAAGGCATGCAGGTGGCAGTCCTGCCAGCCCATCGCGAGCTGAATAACGACATGGAGATCCGCCAGCGTGGCCTGCCCGGGCACCAACACACGACGGTCGATCTGCACATGAGCACCGTCAAGGGTGATGAGCAGCTCGTAGAGCGGCATTTCCTCGGACTTCGGGGCACGCGCGGCGCTCAACGCAGTGCTCCGCGTCGCGGCCGGCTGGCCAAGCGTTCTGTGTGACCGATGTCGTCGCCCACCAAGCGCGCACACGTCGAGCCGATTCTCACCTGAAGCCTCCATCCGCTGCGCTCGGTCGGCGCGGCGGCGAACATCATGGCCGATCAGCGCCGATCCCGCGCCAGCCCTCTGAATCACCCCACGCGCAAGCGCGAAGCGCTCCCATTTCTTGCATAGTTCCATTGTCATTTTTTGCACTATAGAGATGCTATATTTTGCCTGATGGCACCGGGATCGCTCGCGCCTGCGGGCTACTTGCCCCGAGTGGTCGATGCCCAGATGGAGCGCCTGCTCCGGATCGCGCCAGCAGTGGTGGTGGAAGGTGCACGCGCGTGCGGCAAGACCTGGACCGGCCGGCGTTTCTCGGCCAGCGAGATCCGCTTCGACGAACTCGACTCCACCCGACTGCGGCTGGCGATCGAGCCAGCCTCGTTCCTAGCGGGTCCAACGCCGCGACTGCTCGACGAGTGGCACTTGGCGAGCGGCCTGTGGAACGCGATGCGGCACGCCTGCGACGACCGGGCCTTGCATGGGCAGTTCATCCTCACCGGTTCGGTGAGGCCGACCCACAACCTCACCGACCACAGCGGCGCAGGGCGGGTTTCCCGCTTGCGCATGCGGCCCATGTCGCTGTTCGAATCCGGCGACTCGACGGGTGCCATCTCGCTGCGCGAGCTGCTCGATGGGCAGCCTTGCGCCGCCAGCGCTGCCGACGGGCGCGACTCCGGCATCGGACGTGCCGCCGATCTGATCTGCCGCGGTGGTCTGCCCGACCTCATCGGGCTCAGCCCGCTCGACGCGCTCGAACGCCTGCGCGACTACCTCGCCGACATCGCCCGGATCGATCTGGCCACCGGGGACCCGCCAGCCCACGACCCCGCCAAGATGCGCGCGCTGCTGTCGTCGCTCGCGCGCAACGAGGCGACCGCCGCATCGGTCAAGACGCTGATCGAAGATACGGCCGGTGCGGGCGGCGCCACGAGCCGCGACACAGTCCGGCGCTACATCAGCCGGCTCGCCGAGGCATTCGTCGTCGAACCGCTCGCTGCGTGGTCGACGCATCTGCGCAGCAAGGCAACGCTACGAGTGAAGCCCAAGCGCTATTTTGTCGATCCGTCATTGGCCGCCGCAGCGGTCGGAGCCACCCCGCCCGGGCTGCTCGGCGACCTCGAGACGCTCGGGCTGCTCTTCGAGTCGCTCGCAATCCGCGATCTGCGTGTCTACGCGCAGGCATGCAGGGCAGAAGTTCGGTACTTCCAAGACAGTGCCGGGCATGAAATCGACGCCGTCATCACCCGCGGCCACCGGGACTGGGCGGCTGCGGAGATCAAGCTCGGCGGCCCACTGCTCATCGAGCAGGGCGTCCGATCGCTGCGTTGGCTGCGCGACAACGTCGACGCCGAACGCGTCGGCACGCCGCGACGGCTCATGGTGATCACCGCCTCCGGACATGCATACGAGACCAGCGACGGCATCGCCATAGTGCCCATCGACCAACTCGCCCCCTGAACCAAACCAGCCCAACCGCGGCAAGGGCAGCCAGCCGCGATCCCGCCCCGGCTCTCTGAGCGAGTGCCGACATGCTGCCTCGAACTGATGAGCGAGCGTCGACAACCCTGATAGCGGCTGCTCAAACAGTAGCGTAGAGATTGTTGAAACGGTAGCTCAGGCTCTGGCAGCGAGGTGGTGGCGTCGCATGGCCGCGTACTTCCCGAGAATTGTCGACAAGGAACTCGACATCCTTCTGGCCTCGTGCCCCGCAATCTCGATCGAAGGTGCCAGGGGGGTCGGCAAGACTGCGACGGCTCTCCGTCGGGCCGACACCGTCCACCGACTCGACAATCGAAGAGGTGCCTGCTTGGTTACCGTCGAGAAACCACCTGCGGCAACTTGCTGTCGCGCCCGTTCATCAGCTCGCGGATCCGGCCCTCGCAGCGAGGTTGCTCGGCGTCGGCGTTGACGCGCTCATCAACGGCACGGATGCCGGTTGGGGCCACGTCCCGAGAAACGAGACTCTGCTGGGAGCGCTCTGATGGAGCCGTCGTGGCGTTGGAAGTGAAACTGTCAGACACAGTCCATTCGGATGATGTGCGCCACCTCCATTGGCTTGCCGACAAGATCGGTCCCGACCTCATTGACGCGGCTGTGATCAACACAGGTCCCGGTGCCTACCGCAGGAAGGACGGGATAGCAGTTATCCCTGCGTCGCTCCTGACAGCATGAGCGTGGTCGCTGCGGCCCGGCGAGCTGCGGGCGATGCTCCGGCAGCTTGACATCGACAAGGCGGAATTCTGATCAATGAGGTGCTCCTATCCATGTGAGGTAGCGCTGGACGGCGAGGAGGCCGAGACCACGGGTCGCGAGGCGTATGTCGCGTCTTTTCCTGATGTGCCACCTGCCATCACCGGCGGTTGGTCGGTTCAGGAAGTGAACAGTCACCTGCGGGACTGCCTCGAGACGGCGCTGAGCTTCAGCATCGACAGCAATGAGCCCCTGCCGGAGCCAAGCGATCCCGGGCCTGGCCAGGTGCTCGTCGCAGTGTCGGCGCCGGTCGCAGCACAGCTCGCCCTCTATGAGGCCATGCGAGCCGAGGGAATCACGCCAACTGAAGTGGCGCGTCGCATCGGCATGCGCCCGTCGCACGCCAGGCGACTCACCGACATCTACCGCCCCGCCAAGCCCGATGAGGTCGAACGAGCCCTGGCCGCCCTCGGCCTGCAAATCGTCAGCGAAGCCGCCCCGCTCGAACAGTGGTTACCCAGCCGCGAACCCGCCCCAGTCATCTGAATCATCCCACCACGCGAGGATCACGCGCGCCGAGTTGCGCACGGCCTCACCATGCCCACTGATGGGGCCCGGGCAGGTCGTCGCCGTAGGTCCAGATCATGGTCTCGGCGGTGTGCCAGGTGACGCCGTCTGGCAGTTCGGGCCAGCAGGTGACTCCGTCGTCGCTGCGTATGCCGCAGCGTGAGTTGAAATCTATGGAGGTCCATTCGAGGAACTTGCCCGATTCGTCGAGGCCAAGCTGAGACAGATGGGGCGGCCTCATCCCGGAACCGGCCGGTCCGAAGCAGCCAGTAGATCCTGCGGGTCCGACGTAGCAGCCGCCTTGTGGGCCCAAGCTGATCAAAGCGAAGCGCTGCTCGGGGCTGAATCCGGTCCAGTTGGTCCACCCGCCACCCCAATTGTGGTCGCCCCAGCTGACTGCTGAGCCGTCGGGGCGAACGCCGAACGTCAGATCTCCGCCGCTGCTGATCGACGTGAATCTCCCGCCTGGAGCATCGAGCTGGTCCGCTCCGTTGTGGCCCCAGCACGTCACGGACTGATTGCTTCGGATGGCGCAGAAATGCAGGAAACCGGCGCTGATCTGGGTGAACGTGCCCGAGGGGGCGTCGAGCATTCCGAATTGGCGTGCACTTTCTTCGCCCCAGCAACTGATCGTCGAGTCGGTTCTCAGCGCACATGCGGCACCGTGCCCAACAACCACAGATTCGTAGCTGCCCTCGATTCGTTGAGGTTGTCGGCTGACCCAGCCTGTCACCAGGTCAGCTCCGAAGCAGTTGAGCGCTGCGTCTGTTGTGACGCCGCAGACGGCGAAATGTCCGTTGAAACTACCGGGTGGTGGCCCCGAACTCATCGCCACGTATTCTCCTGGAAACACAGCGACGCCGGAACGGACACCCCGACCCCAGAAACTCAGCGGGAGGTCTGGCGCTCGAAGGCCTTTCCAGCAGACCATCGTTCCGTCGATTCGTAGACCGCACGAGTTCGACAATGACTGATAGTTGCCAGGAGGCACATGGAGGTTGTCGTGGCCCCGTCCCCAGCATGCGATCGCGCCGTCAGGGCGCAGGCCGCAACCCGACCGAGAACCGACGCTGATGGACGAGAACGGCCCGTTCGGCACGGATACGTCGAACGACGAGCCATCCGCCACGATGATCTCATTGCCGACGACAGTGGCAAGTTGCGCATGCTTGCAGGCCAAGTGCGAATTCGTGTCCAAGGCGCATACCGTGCTGTTGCCGCCTGCGATGCTCGCAATCGGTTGGCTGCCGTTGCCGCCGAAGTCGAATTGCTGCTGCCCGCTGAATGTCGAATCCCAGCAATGTGCAGTCCCGTCGGCTCGGACCGCACACGCCCCGCCATCGGCAGCCAAGGCCGTGAACGTACCGCTTGGAGAGTCCGTGAGTCCCGATCGTTCGTCCCCCCAGCATCGAATCGCTCCATCGGTCCTCAGCGCACAGGCATGACGGTTACCTGGGCTGACGGCCGCATAGGTGCCTGCGGGCGTATCGAGAACTCCGGACGCATCAGCACGCTCCCAATCCTTGCCCATGCCCCAGCATGCGATCGTTCGGTCCTCTCGCAGAGCACACGCGTAATTTGATGCGACGGCAATCGATTGATGGGCACCGCTCGGCGGGTTCGGCAGGCCTGGGCCAGCGAAATCGCCCCAGCACGTGATCGTGCCGTCGAGGCGCAACGCGCACGCTCGTTCACCGAGGATCGAGATATCCATGAACTCACCGCTCGGGACGTCCTTCAACCGCGATGAAGGATTACCGCTCCAGCACATGATGGAATTATCCGAGCGGATCGCGCAGAGACCGCCGCTGACGCCGACGCTGTAGTCCATGGCCACGTATTCGCCGTCGCGAATCGAGCTGACCGAGTACGGCGCCTCGATACCTGCGACAACGCTGAGATCGTCGACATCTATTTCGGTCGCTGAACTGGTTGGCCCAGGACCAGAGGGACAAGTCTCATCCGGCTGCAACGGCCGTGTCGCGTAGCAGGCGAAGTTCTGGGTGAACCAGACGCTGTTTGGACCTGCCACGATGCCCACGCCGATCTGGCCGAAGTTGGGATGGACCATATTGGCGTAGTGGCCGGGACTGTCCTTGAGCGAGTCGAAGCTCTCTTGAGTTGCTGTGCGCAGAGTTATGCAGTTTGGACATGGAACGTACGCATTGTTCTCATTTCCATAGCGGATGGTCGGCCACGTAAGTCTTGAGATATTCTCGCCCCCGGAAACGTTGCCGGGCGGGTACTCGGACCTCCAGTTTGGGTTGTGCTCGAACGTGGTCCGCTCCTGCATCACGGTGGACCAGTTGCGGGCCACGTTTGAGATGAGGTCATTCGGGTGCAGCGGAGGGACGCCGACGCTCTCACGCAGTTCGTTGACCAGTTCGACCATGTAGGCCTCGGCGTTGGCGATCGCGGCTGCAGGGTCCGCTTCTTCGACTTCGACACGTTCTCCCACGTCTTCGCCCAGCGCGGCCCGCGTCGCATTGACCGTAGAAGAAATGCGCGTCGAGGTCCCGCGCCGGGCGAGCCCGTTCAGCACGCCCCGCGATGCAGCACTGCGGGCATCGACAAGGACGATGCGATCCGGTGCCAAGCTGCGCAGAGCCGCATCGAGCGCGGCGGGCAGATCGTCGCCATCCGCGGAATACAGCACAGCACTGTCGGGCATTGACGCTGCGAGCGTCGCGGCCACCCCGACATCAGCCAGCGACCAGCCATCGGCGACCACCACCGTCGTCGCTCCATCAGGCAGCGCTTCTTGAGCAACCCGCGCCGCAGTCTCAAGACGCGTCGCCCCAGCCAGCCTCGACGTAGTCGCCCCGCCTGCCGCCGTGGCCGCCGCAGCCTCCACCCCGGCAGACAACGCCGCCGGACCGCCAGCAATCAGCACCGTTGCCGGCCGTTGGGCCCCGAGCGCGTCACGAGTCGGCTCGCCCAAGACGTCCCGTCCGGCGTAAAGCACGGCGTCTGCCGCCCCAGCCGCGACCGCTGCCGCCGCGGCGCCCACGTCTGGCAGCGACCAGCCATTCGCAACAATGATCTTCGACGCGCTGCGACCGTCCAACGCCTCGTCCGCAGCCAGCGCAGCCGTCTCGACGCGGGTCGAGCCCGCGAACCGCGTGATCGACACCCCCGGCGCCAGCGACCGCAACCGGTGCTCGACATCAGCGCCCACAGCCGACGTGCCGCCGACGATGTAGATCCGCTCAGGCATCTGCACCCTGACCAGATCGGCGCTCGCATCGCCCAGCGAGTCAACTGAGACTGCGAACACCACTGCGTCGCCCTTGCCCGCTGCCACCAGCGACGCCGCCGTGCCCACATCAGACAACGACGACTCCAACGCCACCACAAGCACCGGCGGGTCAGCCTCCCCACCGGCCTGCGCTCCGGCCGGCGGCACCACTGCGGAAACACTCAGCATGAGTGCAGACGCCAGCATCACTGCTGTGAGACGCCGTCGACACCGCCGTCGTGCAGCCATCACACTGGCGATCCGACTCTCGTAGCTACGACCGAACACCGAAGCACCCCCGTTCACACCTGCGTAGGTACATGACAGGCTCGAGTATCGAGGCCAATCCCCGCAGCGACGCGCTGAAGAGCAACAGGTGGACTATCGCGGCCGCCGATGTCAATTCTCGAGAGCTATTTGGAGGCAGTAGCGAATCCACGACGAATCACCACAGCAGAACTTCAGCATTGAAGCCCCAGCAAACCATCGCGCCGTCGTTGCGCACGGCACACGAATGGGTGGTGCCGGCGGCCAGATCCTGAAAGAGCCCAGAGGGCGGGTCCGCTTGTCCCCCTTGGTTTCTACCCCAGCAGGCGACGATGCCGCTCGCGCGCAACCCGCACGAGTGGTCTGCGCCAGCCGACACCGCGGTGAACGAGCCTGACGGCGCTGATGACTGCCCAAAGCCGTTACTGCCCCAACAGGCGACGATGCCGCTCGCGCGCAACCCGCACGAGTGGTCTGCGCCAGCCGACACCGCGGTGAACGAGCCTGACGGCGCTGATGACTGCCCAAAGCCGTTACTGCCCCAACAGGCGACGGCGCCGCTCGCGCGCAACCCGCAGACATGCCGGTCGCCGACTGACACATCGGTGAACACACCTGTCGGACTTTCCGCGACCCGGCGGTCAGCCCTGCAGCTAGGGCATATCGTTTTCGTCCAGCACTGCACTTCGCCTGTCGCACGCACGCCGCAGACAAGATCGTCGTTTACATCCAATCGGCTCGCAGAGACCGCGACGAAGCGTGCAGTCGGCGCGAAGTTCTCCCCGAGGTCGTAGCGGCTCGAACATATTGCACTTCCGCCGCGGCGCAGTCCGCAAAGGAAACCGTTACCCAGCGAAATGGCCGTGAAGCCCCCTTCGTCATGTGACGCACTTGGAAACTGCCGGGAGGGACCCGCGCAACTCACTGTCCCGTCGCTGCGCAGCCCGCACGAGAACGGGTACCCGTCGGAATACCAAAGACCCGAGACCGTGACCGACGTGAACGAAGCCGACGGTGCCGTCGCTATTCCGTCGACGCTGTTCCGTCCCCAGCAGGTGACGGCCCCGTTCGCGCGCACCCCGCACGAGGTGTCACTGCCGGAAGACACCGACGTGAACGAGCCCTCAGGCGCATCCGCCTGCCCGTAATCGCCGTCGCTACTGTGGTTGGGAGCGCTCCACCAAGCCGAGCAGGCGACCGTGCCGTTCGTGCGCAGACCGCACGTATGGTTGTTTCCAGCGGACACCGACACGAACGAACCCTTGGGCGTGTAGAGCACGCGATCAGCCTCGCCCCAGCAGACCACAGTCGCGTCGGTGCGCACCCCGCACGAATGCCATCGGCCAGCGGATACCGCGATGAACGAGCCGTCAGGCGCATCCGCCTGCCCGCTCTCGTTGCGGCCCCAGCAAGTCACAGCACCGCTGGTGCGCACCCCGCACGAATGTCCTAGGCCGGCGGACACCGACACGAACGAGCCCGACGGGGCATCCGCGCGCCCGTCGTCCACATCTTCCCAGACGTAGCCGTTGGCGCCCCAACAGACCACCGCTCCGTTGGCGCGCACCCCGTACGAGTGGTCTGAGCCGGTGGACACCGAGATGAACGATCCGTCAGGCGCATCCGCCTGCCCGCTCTCGTTGCGGCCCCAGCAGTCGACTGTGCCATCCAGACGTAAACCGCACGAGTGTTTTCTTCCCGCAGACACCGCGGTGAATGAGCCCCGCGGAGCATCCAACTGCCCCTGCCTGTAGTCGCCCCAACAGATGCTTGTGCCGTCGGTGCGCAGCCCGCACGTGTGCGATCCGCCGACCGAGACCGCTGCGAACATTGCGGTGTCGCCGGAACCAACCGTGGCTGTCTCAGTCGTGGTGGCGGTGCCGGCGGAGGTGTCGCCGCTAGCGCGCCGTCCGACGAGCACGGCGCTGGCCCAACGGTCCGATCCCGCGAAGCGGGTCATGTCGCGGCCAGCGATCTTCACCGTGGGCACCGCAGCGATGCCGCCTACCACGTAACCGCCCTCGGCGGAATCGGCGAGCCGCGCTCGTTGACTGGCGGGCATGTCCTTGTCCCGGGGACCGGCAAGGATCACGCAATCGGTACCGATTACCCCAGCGAGCGTGACCGCGCTGTAGATGTCGGATTGCGCCTTGGCATCCGAACCAACAACGATCGGCACGTCACCGGAGCAATCAGACGCGACCCACGGCTCCGCGCCGCCGAGGAAGACGCCTGGCCGGCGCACATCAGACGGCAGGTGCAGCGACGAATCGGGAGCGGCAATATCCGGCGGCGTGCTGCCTGCACGCGCACTGGCCTCACGGCCGATGAGCTGCGCCGTCTCCCAACGCGACGCACCCCCGATACGCGTCATGTCCCGATCGGCGAGCTTCGCATCCGCAAGCGCAGCAGTGCCGCCCACCGCGTAACCGCCTGCCGCAGCATCGTTCAGCCTCGACCGCTGAGCCGCCGGCATGTCACCCTCTCGGGGCCCCGCGAGAACCACACAATCAGTGCCGACCGCGCCCGCGAGAGTGATCGCGCTGTAAATGTCCGACTGCGCCTTCGCATCCGAAGCAACCACCACCGGCACATCGCCCGAGCAATCAGACTCGACCCACGGCTCCGCGCCAGCAACATACGCTCCCGCCTGCTGCGCCGACACCGGCACCGTACCCAACAACACTGCAACGACTACGGCAAGAGACGCCAATCTGAGACGTCCAGTCGACGATAGAGATCGTCGGAACTTCACTCGGCCCAACATCGCGCTAGGTGCCGCGCTTATTGGCTCTGGGCCCTCACTCCCGTAACTGGGTGGGGAGGTGTTATCCCGCATACTTGGCGCCGAACGCGCCCCAGCACTCAACGGCGCCCTCTAGGCGGATACCGCACGCATAGGAGCCATCCGCTGCAATCGACCTGAACCTACCTGACGGCGGTGGCGGCAGCGGCGGCCAAATATCATCGTGTTCGTCCGCGCCCCAGCATTCAATGGTGCCCGCGGGGCGGATGCCACACGCATTTCGGGTTCCCACTGCTATCTCGGTGAAAATTCCTGACGGCACGGCGGAGTTCACCACATCGCTGTACGACGAACCCCAGCATTCGACAGCACCGTTGGTACGAATACCGCACGACACAGCGTGACCGACTGCTATCTTGGTGAATGTTCCTGACGGCGGCGAAGTTCGTTCATCGTCTGCAAAACCCCAGCATTCGACAGCACCGTTGGTACGGATGCCGCACGCATGAAGGCGGTCGCCGGCTATTGCGGTGAAAGTTCCTGACGGCGGCGAGCTTCGTTCCCCGCTGAAAAAGTGCCAGCATTCAATAGTGCCATTGGTGCGAATGCCGCACAGGTCGCCTTCTACAACAACCTTGGTGAACAAACCCGAAGGCGCCGAAGATGGCCAGCCCCAGCATTCGACTGTGCCATTGGTGCGAACGCCGCAACCTCTTGCCCCGTCATCCGCTGCGACTTCAGTGAAAGTTCCCGACACGGGCGAGGTTCGTGCCTCGTCCCAATGGTTCCAGCATTCAATAGTGCTATCGGTGCGAATGCCGCACATCTGTTGGTCTGCTGCCGAAATCGCTGTGAACATTGATGAAGTCGGCACGCCTTCGGTTGTGGTGCTGGTTCCTGCGGCGGTGTCGCCGCTGGCGCGTCGGCCTACGAACTGTGCTGTCTCCCAACGCGACGCTCCCCCCAGACGCGTCATGTCCCGACCGGCGATCTTCGCAGTCGGAACCGCCGCTGTGCCGCCGAGCACGAAGCCGCCCGGCTGGGCAGCATCAAGACGCTCCTGCTGGCTTGGCGGCATCGGCCCATCACGAGACCCCGCAAGGACGACACAATCAGTGCCGACGACCCCGGCCAAGGCGACGGCGCTGTAGATGTCCGACTGCGCCTTAGCGTCCGAACCCACCACGATGGGCGTGTCCCCAGCACAGTCCGACGCAACCCACGGCCCAGCCCCATACAGAAAAACTCCCGGCTGTCGCACGTCGGCAGGGATGCTCAACGATCCATCGATTGCGCTCGGGGAAGCGGGCACACTGCCTCCAGCCAACGAAACGGCCTCACGGCCGATCAGTTGCGCAGTGTTCCAGCGGGAGGCACCCCCGATACGGGTCATGGCACGTCCGGCGATCTTGCCTGCCGGAACGGCTGCCAAGCCGCCAACGACATAGCCGCCGCCCGCCGCCGCGTCCAAGCGCACCCGCTGGCCCGCCGACATCACCTCGTCACGGGCACCAGCCAAGACCACACAGTCGGTACCGAGCACCCCCGCAAGCGTCACAGCGCTATAGATATCCGACTGCGCCGCCGCATCCGAACCAACTACGATCGGGATGTCGCCCGAACAATCAGATGCCGTCCAAGACTCGGCACCTGCGACGTACGCCAGTGTTTCGTATGCGAATGCCGGACTTGCTAAACCAGACGTGAGGGCTGCGCCCGAGAACAACGCAACGGACAATGTAACCAGGAATCGCCGTTGCGCCTGCCTGATAGGTGTCATGAGTTCATCGCCTTCTGAATGACGTCTCAGCGAGCTGGATCTGCTCATCGAAGCCAATTCGAGACCCAGAGGTATTGACCGTCCGGTTGAGACGCGCGTCCGACGTATATGGCGACACCACGCCCATCTGTACGTGCAACATTTATGTAGCAGTCGCGAATCGATCTCGCGCTGCCAGCGTTACCTATTGTGGTATTGAAGCTGTGGAAGCGACCGGAGCGGAACTCTCCATTGTTCCAGCCGTCGTGGACGCAATACACCCGATAATCGCCTGGCCTGAAGTTCTCTAGCCGAATGTCGAGCCAGCGGCAGTCAGGTGAATTTGCACTACACGGAACCGAGTCCGGACGAGGTGCGGTCCTCGGACCGGGATCACCACGCGCAACGGTGACTCGCGGTGATCCCGGTTCAGCGCCCATCGGCGTCTCCCGGACCGGTGAGGACCAGCCCCAATCCCGAGACGCGTCGCGTGACCTAATGCGTACCTCGTAGCTGACGCCGTTAGTCAGATTGCGAATGCTGGTCCATGTACCGTCACCGGCGACATCGACGAAAGTCACCGCATTCCATGTACGCCATGTCGTTGTTCTCGCTTGCCGGTATTGGATGTCGAACGCCGACGACGAGCCCAGACGAACGCCGATGGCGCCATCTTGAGCTTCGAGCAAAGGCGAAGCGGTCGGCGCTTCATCGTCCTCGCCGCAGCGCCTCGGATCGACGCTGCAGTCGGGCCAAATCAGATCATTGGAACGCACGCCACCTTGCCAGCCGCCGCTCACTCGCTCTGCTCCGACAATGACATACACCGTCGCGCCGGGGAATCCAAAGAAACACGCGTCGACTGGAAATGAACTCACCTGCTTCGAATTGAACGCACCTGCGGCGTAGGTGACCGCACCTTGAATGCCCCGATGAGCGCACACAACATTGTGAGGACCAGGACCCAAAGCAACGATGTTGTCGACATCAACGTGCAGCCAGCGACAACGCGACGAACAGGTCCCTCCGGCCGGGCTCGTGGTTGGCTCGCTCTCAGCGCTGCGACCGACAGATAGCGACACAGTCGCAACGTCCGAACCCGGGGTCTCGGTCTTGGAAGTCGAGTCCTCACCGACGCCGACGCCATTGCGGGCACGCACGACGACCTCGTATTCGACACCATTGCTGAGGCCGATAATCGTCGCCGATGTTATGCCAGCACTCACACGCCCGAATACAGTCCATCCGTTCCTACTGCCTGCCTGGCGGAAACGCACCTCGTAGCTTTCAATTGCGCTTCCACCATCACTGCTCGGCGGATCCCAAATGACGTGCAGTTGCCTATCTCTCGCGATCAATTGGACCTGCTCCGGCGCATCAGGCTCGCTTGAACGCAGGGACTGACCGCACTCCCCCGCCGCGGTCAACCACTGAAGATGCTGTCTCTGACGGTCGACACAGGACACATGAGCACCTGCGCCGATCGCCTGCCTATCACATGTACCTCTGGGCCATGTGTACGACATTATTGACGTCAATTCGTCCCGGCTGAGGATATGTCCGTGTTCAGAATGCGTGCCTTGACATACAGAGGCATCTCCCCACGAATGAGGCAGATCATAAAGACCATGACCGAGTTCGTGTGCTACCACTGTGTAGTAGTCACCCCCAAGGCCACAGCTTCCGTGTTTCAGTCGTGTAGCCACGACGGAAGGCCCGTGACCTGACCACGCGTACGCCGCGCAATCCGCCTCGATGTGCGCAAGCATGAGCGCACTTCTCACATCGATATCTCTTGCTATGAGCTCGCTCTCGCAAGCATTTGAAGGCACTGCCTTCTTTTCGCCTTTCGATTCTCTTGCGGCCTCTGCCGAATCCCTCGCGGAGTCCTGCCAGTTTTTCATCCTAGTTTCGAGCCAATAGCCGGGTTCCGTAGTCGGCTGGAGGAACTCGCCGGCCTCGAATTCAATCGTGAACCCGCTGTCCCCAAACTGAGACTCGAAGAAGGGCTTGACTCTCTCGTTCAAGAGGCCAACCTCGCGTCGGAGACGCTGCTCGTCCCAGGCACCCTCAGCATCGCTTCCGTGCTGTGGGCCGCAATAGTGGACTGTCACTGTGGTGCGATCAATTCGCGCTTCAAATGCCACCGCATTGGAAGTCGTCTCCGCGACACTGAAAGCGTCAGCGGCACCCGAATTGGCCAAGCGGACGATCATCGTCGCGACCGCCGCCTGAGTCGCCCAGCGATCAGCACCTGAGAACCGAGAAACCGAGACGTCGTCGAAGTGTGCACGAAGCCACGAATTGGGTATCGCTGCGGTACCGCCGACCACATAGTGATCGTCCGCACTGCGTACGTCGCTCATGGCTGAGACCTTCGGCGTTTCCCCATTCTGCGGATCGCCGACGTCGACCAAGCAGCGGTCGTCGCCATTGGCTGAGAGATGATCGAACGTCTCGGCGAGCATGTTCGCCGCAGCCCGGTCTTCGACCACATTGAGCTTCACCAGCACAGCGTTGGTGCACCCGGTGTTCGGCGGCAGATCGGGATTGCTCGCCGGCTGGCCCGAATAGGCGGTCACTGGCTCGCCGCGGGCGAGGCTGACGATTGCGGCTGCGACGGCGGACTGGGTCTCCCAGCGGTTGCCGCCCGCGATACGCGTGTAGCTGTCGACTCCGAGTTGAGAGCTCAGCCACGAGTCCGGAATCGCAGAGGGACCGCCGACAACGAATACTCGATCAGCACCGCTGAGTTCGCTGCGACTGCGCGACGGCACGCTTCCTGCTTGCGGATCGCCGGCGTCCACCAAGCAGCGTGCGCCCAAGCCGAGTGCCGTCGCAGCCTCCGCGAGCATGTTCGCCGCGGCACGGTCCTCGACCACGCCCAGCTTGACAACGACCGCAGCGCCCTCACAATTCCCGTTCGGCGGCGGCTGAGGCACCTGCGCACCCGCGGCCTGTGAGAATCCGACCAACGCCAACAAAGACGCCACCGCAAGAACGGCCGCGACGTGACGCGCGGCCGCGATTCGAAAGCAAGCTGCTCCGGTTCCTGCGTCGTTCATGTTCTGAACCCCCTGCCGGAAACTGATGATGGAGACCACGAACGCACAGCGACGGCGTGCTCCTTGGACAAGATCGGAAATCGCTGATGGAGGGATCCAGCGGTTGTGGACCGCACCCGGCTCGACGCACGAGACGCGTCCGACTGCCGAGAACCGCTCGCCGAACGCGAGCGCCGCTTCGTATCAACTGACGGTGATTGGGCGACCGAGCGGCCGTGCCGTGTGAGAGCTACCTCAGACGAACCCGAATGAGGGTTGGTGCTACGAGTCGGCGCTACTCCGCTAACGCGCGACCGACCGGGGGGGGGGGGGGGACCGGGCGGGCGCCGACGTGGCCGTGAAGACCGCGGACACGCGGCGGCACACCGACAAGCGCGAGAAACCGAAGGCGGTTGGTTATAGGCGCACATGTGCCACCAATCCGCCCCGCCACCGCGGGGGGGGGGGGGGGGGTAACCGGTCGCGCGCCGACGTTGCCCGAACGCGCCGAGACGCTGGGCTGCATCACTGTGCGTTCCCGGTTCAGCGCGGCCAGCATCGGCGGCGAATCGTAGTGGCGCCGTTCAAGGGATACAAACGTGCAACTCACTACATGCTCAATGCACATTCGACATCTCTTGTCTGACAAGCCTGCGATGCCGTCGGAGCTGCACAGTGGCTACTTGTCGCTACCCCGTGCCTACGCTGGCTTGCAAGAGATCAGTGGGCATCAAGGTGCTGAACAGCAAACTGAGCGAGTACGTGCGCCTCGCAGCCGCCGACGAGACCATCCTGGTCACAGACCGCGACCGCGTCGTCGCGGAGATCGGGCCGCCAGCACCTGCCCGCAGCGCGGCAGTCGCGGACGCGCATCTGGCCGAACTCATGCGAACAGGCATCTTGGCGCCGCCCTCGCATGTCACTACGGGTGCGCCACCCAAACCTGAGCCGATCGCACCATTGAGCGAGATTCTCCAGCAACTGGACCGCGACCGAGGCGACCGCTGAACTCGCCCCGACGATCCGCACGCTGAATGCGCTTCATATCGCGACCCGCGACTACCTGCACCGCCACGGCCCCAGCATCGAACTGGCCTTATACGACCAGCGCATGAACTCCGCCGCCCTCGCAATGGGTCTCCGCCTGTTCGACTTCGGCGAGCAGGGCCCGACGACTGCGGTCACGGCAACTTATGACATACATGTAGAGCGTGGCACGGCGCAAAAGATGTATGTCATAACTGTGCGCCGAAACCGTGCGCTTCGACTCTCGGTGCTCCGTGCACGCCGGGACAGGACCGGCCGTGTCGTCTAGCGATCATCGCAGCGAGGCGACTGCCTGCTCGATCAGGGCGGGACATTCTGCCCGACGTCCATTTATGACATACATGTTGAGCACCCGGCGGCTGAAAAGATATATGTCATAACTGGTCGCCGAAACCGTGCGCTTCGATTCTCGGTGCTCAGTTAGCGCCGACGGTGCTGGACGGGCACGCGACGCTGGCAGTGATCGCTAGGCGGCAGCGCTGGCGAGTTCGGTTGCGGCGAGACCGACCGGCGGGGCGTCCCATTCCTTGAGCACGGGCAGCACCTCGGTGGCGAACAGGTCGCGGTTGCGACGCGCCTCGGTCCAGTTCATGCCGGCGAAGCAGAGGTTCGGGAAGAACGCCGCCATGCCGATCTTCTCCCTGATGACCTGGAGCTTCTCGAGCACCTGGTCGGGCGTGCCGTAGGGCATGAGGCGGGTGAAATCCTCGGCGGCGCCGCGAGCGCCGTGACGGTCGATGTACTTGGAGATGCCCTCGTAGAACTCGTAGCCCTTGACGCCTTCATGCGGCCGCTTCGGCCCGAACTCGTAGTGCTTCATGACCGTGCCGTAGTAGTTGCCGATGTGCTCCATTGCCTTCTCTTCGGCGCGATCTGCATTGGTGTCCACCCAGCAGAAGCCGCCCGACAGCGGAGGGGGCGGAGGGGCGGTGTGGTGCTTGACCCACTCGCCGTGGTAAGCGGCAAAGTCGGACTCCACAATCTCCCAGGGCTTCTGGGGGATCACCAGCAGACCGATGCCGAGCTGCGCCATGAGCGGCATTCCCTCCGGCGACACCGCAGCGGCATACGTGCGCCCTTTGAAGGAATGCTCGGGCCGGGGGCGAATCTCGCGGCGGGGCTGTTGCACGAACTCGCCGTCGTGTTCGACATAGCCCTGCTCGAGGCCCTCGATGAGCATCTTCGCGTACTCCAGGAAGCGCTCCCGGCTGGAGTTCATGTCCACCCGGAAGCCCTCGTACTCGATGCGGGCGAGACCCCGGCCGATGCCCAGGATGAGCCGGCCGTCGGAGAGGTTGTCGAGCATGGTCACCTGCTCGGCGACACGCATCGGGTCGTGCCACGGCAGCACGATGACCGCAGTGCCGAGCTGCAGGTTTGTCTTGCCGGCGACCCACGTCAGGAACTGCACCGGATCGGGGCACATCGTGTAGTCGGTGAAGTGGTGCTCCACCGTCCAGATCGAGTCGAAGCCGAGATCCTCGGCCTCCTCGACCATGCGGATCTCCTGGTCCCAGACCTCTCGGTCCGAGAGCGCATTCTCTGGGTTCTGGAAAACGGCCGAATAACCGACGTGCATGACGTGCCCCCTGGATCTGACCGCCCCTGGCGCGGCCAAAATCTAATGTTAGGCAGATTCTCGACCCGCCGTGGCCGTGCGGTCGCGGCGGACGACACGAGCCATCTCCCAGCCACACGGCAACAGCGACCAATGCACGATGACGGGGCAGGCGGTTAGCGTCAGGCCGAGTCGAATCAGGAGAGTTCGGTCATGGAGACGACGGCAGTTGCGCGCAGCATGCGCGGCTCAGTGGGAATGCTGGCAATGGACTGGCTGATGGACCCGTCCACGCTGGAAAAGGCAGCCCAACGCGGCATGGCAGAGGGCTTCGGGGCGTACGCCACCGGGCGGTTGGGCGTGCTGGGCGAATGCCCGGTCGACAACGTCGTCGGTGCCGCCTTCTTCTGGGCTCCGGACAAGATGCGCTCGATGGTCGAAGAAGGCCGTGCGGTCATGAACCCGTCGCAAGGGGCGCTGATCTGGGCTGACATCTGCGCCGAGTACGGCAAAAAACGACTCGCTGGCATGGACGGTGCTGAGCGACTGGGCGAACTGCTGGAGCGCGTCGTGGACTCCGCTGCCCCCCAGGGCGCGCCGACGTTTGTCGGCTGGCGAGACTTGCCCCGGCCTGGCGAACCCGGCCCGGCGCACGCATTCTTCATGGCCCAGATCATGCGGGAGCTGCGTTTCGGCCGGCATGCCGTCGCCGTGCAGGCGCTGGGCATGGGACCGCTCGAAGCAATTCTGTCGGGACCGGCCGGCGAGTGGAATGCCGACTTCTTCGGCTGGAAGAAGCCGTTTCCCGATGTCAGCCATCTCGCTGATGCTCGCGAGGAGATCGAAGCGCTCACCGACAAGCTCCATGCGCCCGACTTCGAGTGCCTGACACCGGACGAGCGCGCCGAGGTGCGCGAGCTGGCCAAAGCGGGCCGCTTCCACAATCCCGACGAATAGCCCAGCGGCACTGCGAATTCGACGCCGCCGGACGGAATCCAGCGGCGCAGCACTCAGTCGGCGAGCAAGTCTTGGTGCTCGCCCAGCCGAGGCGCTCTGGTGGCGTGCCACGGTGTGGCAGAGAACTTGTAGGGAGCCCCCGGGTAGGTCACCGGGGTGCCATCGTGGTCGATCTCAACGGGGAAGCCGCGGGCCTCGAAATGCTGGTCGGCCAGCATCTCCTCGGGTGAATACACGATGCCGCAGGCGAGCCCGATCGACTGCAGTCCCACGAAGAGCTCGTGCGCGCCGAGCCGTTCGGCCAGGAAGTTGACGGTGTCTCGCCCAGCGCCAAACACCTCGGCACCGAGCGGGTCGGCGTCGAGGTGCAGGATGTCGATCTGC
This sequence comes from Acidimicrobiaceae bacterium, assembly GCA_026713105.1. Lineage (GTDB taxonomy): Bacteria > Actinomycetota > Acidimicrobiia > Acidimicrobiales > Poriferisodalaceae > Poriferisodalis. Next base: position 23,887 of record JAPOPC010000077.1, on the reverse strand, counting down.
TCGTATTCCTCGCCCAACTTCAGCAGTTCGGAGTACGGACACTCGTCGGTGAGACCGAGCTCGTCGACCCAGCCGGCCAGCGCCGCGAACTCCGGTCCGCGGCGGGGCGGCACCCCGGTGTTGAGCCAGCGGCCGTCCGCGCAGCGCACCTGCGTGGGATCGGAGATCTGCGGAAGAGCGTGGCGGCCAGTCTGGCGCTGCACATCGACCTGCTGGTTCAGCCAGAAGTAGGTCGCAAACTCACAAGTCAGGTTTGCGGCGGCAAGCATCGAGACATCGATCAGCTGCCCTCGGCCCGAGTCTTCCCGCCACCACAGCGCTGCCATCAGCGTCGCCACGGCGTAATGGCAGGCCATCTGCAGGCCTTGGTTCCCGCCGCCCCGAACCGGCGGGACGGTGTGATCGTCGTAGCCGCACGACCACGCGGGACCACCCTCGGCCAGGACTGTGAGATCGGTCGCCGGCGGATCGGGGCGCTCGCGCCCGTTGTGCGTGATCGACACCCAGATGAGGCGTTCGTTGCGGCGGCTCGCTTCGGCCGACGGTCGGGCCGCATCGGCTGTCGTACTCGGAGCAGCTCTGCCGAGCTGGCTCCAGTCGAGTCCGAGCGCCGCAAGGCGGCCGAGCGGCTCGGCTTCGATCACGACGTCGGATGTGCTCACTAGGCGCCGGAAGTCATCCGCTCCGTCGGTCTGGTCCAAGTCGGCCACGACCGAGCGCTTCGAGGTGTTGTAGTGCCACCACCACAGCGCCTGTTCCCGATCAGGCTCATCGCCAGCGAATGGCTCGTAGGCACGCATCGGCGAACCGCCGGGTGGCTCGACCACAATCACATCTGCGCCCATGTCGGCGAGCAGCTTCCCCGCGAGCGCACATCGTTCCGACGTCAGCTCGATGACCCGGATCCCGTCGAGGGGGCGGCGATTCGGCGGGGCCATCAGATGACCCCGGCGGCTTCGAGCTCGGCAATCTCATCGTGACTGCGTCCGAGTACATCGCCGAACACGTACTGGTTGTCCTCGCCCAGACACGCGGCACCGCGCCCGATCGCCCAGTCGGTCTCCGACAGCCGGACGGGCAGACCCTCGACCCGGGTGTCGCCCACCGCGCTGTGGGGCACCGTGACCCACAGACCCCAGTCCTTGGTTCGGGGATCGCTGTCGATGCGTTCGCTGGGGCGCAGCACCGGTGCAGCGGGCACGCCCGCTTCGACGAGCCGGCGCCTCACCGTGTGCTTGTCGTGCTTCGCAGTCCCCCCGCCGATCAGTCGCTCCAGCTCGTCTTCGTATGCCAGGCGACCGGCAAGACGCCGCCAGCGCTCGTCGCCGGCCCAGGGTTCGCCGACCTCGTCTGCGAAGCGCTGCCAGTCCTCGTCGTCACGGACGGCAATCGCGACCCACTCGTCGCTGCCCTCGCAGGCGAAGATGCCGTGCGGCGCCATCGCCGGCGATTGGGACCGGTTGCTGTTGGGCATGCCGCTTCGCCGGGCCGGGCGGCCGTTCACCGTGAAGTCGAGCGAGGCTGCGCCGTGCAGCGTGCCTGCTGCCTCGATGCAGGCCAGGTCAACCCACTGGCCTTCGCCGGTCCGCTTGCGGTGATACAGCGCCATCAGGATGGCGATCGCCATGTAATACGCACCCGTGTGGTCCATGAACGAGTAGCCCCACCCTGCCGGCGGCAGATCAGGCAGTCCCGACTGGAAGGTCAGACCGGACACCGCCTGCGCGATCGGACCCCAGGAGCGAAAGCTGGCATAGGGGCCATCAGCGCCGAAGCCGCAGTTCGACACGTACACGATGTCGGGCTTGATCTGCCGTTGCGCCTCGTAGCCGATCCCCAAACGCTCCATCACGCCGGCTGCGAAGTTCTCGGTGACTGCATCGCTGGCGGCGATGAGGTCGCGGAGCAGATCCTTCGCCCGTTCGTCCCGCAGGTTGAGCGTGATGCCGAGCTTGCCCGCGTTGTGATTGTTGTACGAGCCACCGGCTTCGATGCCGCGGTGCTCGCCCACGAACGGCTGGGTGCCCCGCAGGATGTCCCAGCGGCCCTGCCTGACCGGGTCTTCGATGCGGATCACCTCCGCGCCGAGAGCCGCCAGGATCTTGGTGGCGCCAGCGCCCGCAAGCTGTCCGGTGAAATCACAGATGCGGATGCCGGCCAGTGCGCCCGGCTCGGGCTTGGGCCACACCGGCGAACGGTGATCCGGCCCGATCACGGCACCAGGTCGCGCATGGGCGTGCGGGCACGGCCCGGCTGGTTCGCCAGCGCACGTGCGCGCCGCTGGCAGTCCTCGAGCGCGGCTCGCAGCGTTGCCGTCCACGCCGTCATGTCCGGCCGCCTGGCACGCCCGCCGTCCGGTCCGGTCGGCGCAGCGAGTGGCTCCCCCACCACGATCGCGACCTGCGTCCGCTTCGGGAACTTCGCGCCGCTGGGCATCGCCTCGCGTGTACCGGCGATGCCCACCGGTAGCACGGGTGCTCCCGACTTCGCGGACAGCCATGCCGTGCCGTCGAAGACGGTGCCGATCTCATCGGAGGGCTGCCGTGTCCCTTCCGGGAAGACCAGCATTGCTGCCCCGCCCTGCAGCAAGCCCAGCGCCGCACGCATCGCGTCGAGGTCGGCCTCGCCGCGTCGCACCGGAAACGTGCCGATCGAGCGCATGAACCAGCCGAGCGGCTTGGGATGAAAGAGCTCCTCCTTGCCGAGGTAGCGAACGCGGCGCTGGGTGAGGCCCCCGATGAGCGGGCCGTCGAGGTGGCTGCGGTGAACGGGCGCATAGATCAACGGGCCGCTCTCCCGCAGGCGCTCCTGATCGGTGGCGCGCAGTCGGTAGACACGAAACAGCAGGATGCGTATGAGACCGCGTGTCGCCCGCCACGCCGTCAATCCAGCCAGGCCGTCGTCGGCCAGCAATCCTCCCGGACCGCGCAGCTGCCATCTGCTCACCCGCTTTGCCACACGGTGATTCTGGCGTTCCGCGATGACATCGCGACGACCAACTTGCGGAATCGGACTCCTGGGGACACGCTGCGCCGCGCGCTCACACTTCCGAACCTGCCGGGCATACCGTGAGCACATGGCCCGCACAACGATCCCAGGACACGCCGAAATCCGGCGGCAGCGGATTGCGCGGCGGCGCCAGATTGACGGGCAACCCATCTGCACACGACCCCCGCAGCCCAGCGAGGACTACCGGCGTGTGCTGAAGGTGCTGACCGCCATCAAGCGCCCGCCCTGCAGCTACTAGAGCCGCCGATCCCTCCGAATCACCTTCGGACGGGACTTCGCGGTGTCACTACGCTCGATCCCGCAGACAGCGGGGGTTGACACGATGCCAGTACCGACGGACATGGTGGGCGAGACGATCGGGCCCATTACCCACGACGTGGACGAGCGCTGGACGATGGCGTACGCAGCGTCGCTCGGCGACACACACGACTGCTACTTCGACACGCTCGCCGATGACGGTGTGGTGGCGCACCCCATGTTTGCGGTGTGCCCGGAGTGGCCCGTGATCGTCGCGGGTCGGGACATCTCTGATCGCTGGGGCATCACACCCGATGAGGTCCGACGTTCGGTGCACGCGACGCACGACCTGACGGTGCACCGGCTCGTGCGCCCGGGCGACCACTTGTCGACCAAGGTCACCTACACCGGGGTTGAGCAGCGCAAGCCCGGCACCTTCCAGACCATGCGGATCGACACCGTCGACGCAGACGGCAATCCGGTCGCCACGACCTACCAAGGCGGGATGTTTCTCAACGTCGAGACAGCAGGCGAGAACCGGCCCGATCTCGATGCGCCAGCCGAACCGGATTTCGGCGAGCTGCCCGTTGAGCCGATGGCCGAGATTCCGGTGCCCGTCGCGCACGGCGCAGCGCACACCTACACCGAGTGCGCTCGCATCTGGAATCCGATCCACACCGACGCGGCTGTTGCCGAGAAAGCAGGGCTGCCCGGCATCATCCTGCACGGAACCGCCACCTTGGCGCTCGGCGTTTCAGCCGTCGTCGACGCCGTAGCCGGCGGCGATCCAGCGAGAGTCCGCCGCATCGTCTGCCGATTCCGAGCCATGGTGCTCATGCCGTCGACGATCACGGTGCGCGTCTGGGACACGATCCCGGTGAACGATCACGACGACGTCACCGAAGCGGTGCGCTTCGACGTGCTCAATGCCGAAGGCGGCCCCGCAGTGGACCGCGGGGTCATCCTGCTGAGTCGCTGACAGCGAGGTCGTCGAGGGTCGACGGCATCTCGGGGCTGTAGAGCCACGAGGCGAGCAGGGCCACAGCCTCGGGCCCGCCGAGCTGCGCCACGATCGCCATGAATTCGCGCGTGGTTACGCTGTCTCCGGCCGACTGCTGGTAGTGGCTCCGCACGACCTCGAAGAACATCTCGTCGCCGAGATGACGGTGCAGCGCATGCAAGGTCAACGTGGATCGCCGGTACACCGAGTTGAAGTCGAACAATTGCTGCACGGTGACGCTGGCGGGAGGCGCTGCATTCGCATCGCGCGCTGCCTGCAGCTCACCGGCCATCAGCGCGCCGATGTCACTGCCCTCGTAGTCGGCGAGATACAGGAAGGCCAGGTAGTGCGCGAATCCCTCGTTGAGCCAGATGTCGCTCCAGTCCCCCGGCGACACCGAATTGCCGAACCACGCGTGCGCCAGCTCGTGACCGATGATCAGCGGGTTCAGCGTCTGGTTTCCGTGCAGCGAGAGCGTCTGGTTCTCCATGGCGAAGCCGGTGCGAAACGGCAGCACGAGCGTGCCATACGCATCGAACGGATACGGGCCAAGCAGCTCTTCGAAAAACTCGATGGCGCCCGGGGTGACAGACAGGGCTTCGAGGGTTGCCTGGCGCTCCTCGTCGGTCAATGAGCTGGGGATGTAGTCGCGGATCAGCAGGCCCTCGCGAGTCCCCTGTTCATGGCGCTCGAACTCGCCGATGTAGACCGCTGCCAGATAGGTGGCCATGGGGTCGTTCATCTGCCATGTCGCCGTTCGGCGGCCGTCGACAACGGTCTCGCTCGTGAGCAGACCGTTCGAGGCTGCCGTCAGGCGTTCGGGCACGGTGATGGCGATGGTGAATGTGGCCTTGTCGGTGGGGTGGTTGCTGGACGGGAACCACGACATCGAGCCCGACGGCTCGTTGGCGGTGAAGATCACGCCGTCCTGGTTGAACCAGCCGATCTCGAAGAACGGCACTCCCGGATCGTCGATGCGCTCCGGCATTCCCGAGTAGGCCACCTCGACGGAGAAGCTGACTCCGGCAGGAACCGGAGTCGTGGGCTGGACGATCAATTCGGCGTCCTCACGCGAGAACTCAGCCGCGGTGTCGTCCACCTTCACGGTGCTGACTTCGAGGCCGGACAGGTCCAGGTAGATCGTCTCGAGCTCACTGGTGGACACCGCGTGGACAGTCGTGACACCGTCGATGGCGTTGGCGTCCGGGTCGACATCGAGCGCGAGGTCGTAGTGGGTGACGTCGTAGCCGCTGTTGCCGAGCCACGGGTAGAAGCTGTCGCCGGCACCGGCGCCAGGTGGCGGCACGGCGTGCTCTTGCTCCTCAGCAGGTGCCGGCGGCGCGGTGGTCGTGGGCGCGGTCGTCTCTGTGACGCTGGGCGCCGTCGTTGCCGGCGCCGGAGCTGCTGTTGTCGATGGAGGCGGCACCGTGGCGGATGTGGCGGTCGCTGCCTCTGCGGTCGCCCGCACCGGCACCGTTGCATCGCTGCGCCCGTCATCGGAACTGGTGCACGCCGACAGCACCAACGCGAGAGCCAGCGCGGGCACTGTTGCCCTCATCCACGTATGCACCAGTTGCACTCTTGCAGATGAGCGCTACAGAGCGTGATCACCTTGGCGCTCGTCCCACAGGCGCTCAGCGACGCCCAACCGGAGAACCGACGATTCAGCTCAGGTGCTCAGCAAAATGATCGAGTGTGCGCTGGCGGGCCAGTGCGGCGGCGTCAGGGTGGAAGCTGGCACGGGCGTCGCAGTTGAAGCCATGATCTGCACCGTCGTAGACGTGCACCGCAATGTGGCCCCATCGCTCCGCGATCGCGTGCACGTTCTCGAGCGGGATGCCGTGGTCCTCGGTGCCGAAGTGCAGCAGCAACGGCGCTTCCGGCCGCTCGTCAAGGTGCGGCATGATCTGCCCGCCGTAGTAACCCGACGCCGCAGCGATCTTGCCGGCCAGACGGGCTGAGGCCAGATAGCACATCGAACCGCCCCAGCAATAGCCAACGATGCCAACGCTGCCGCCCGCCGATGCGCAGTCAGCCGCCGCGGAGATGTCTGCCATGACCTGATCGGTGGTGAGGTCGTCGAAGGCAATCTTGCGCCCGACGTCGATGCCCTCGGCGTCGTAGCCGAGCTCGACCCCGCCGCGGACGCGATCAAACAGCGCAGGCGCCACCGCCAAGTAGCCGTCAGCGGCATACCCGTCGGCGACGCTGCGGATGTGGTCGTTCACACCGAAGATCTCTTGCACAACCACAACGCCGCCCTTGGGCGTGCCATCGGGATCGGCCCGGTAAGCGCTGAAGGTCGCGCCGTCAGAAGCTGTCAGTTGGATCGTCTGTCCCATGGCGCCATTGTCTACCGCAACGGCCAGGTATCGGCCGTTGCGGGGCCAAACGCTCAGGGGCTAGGTGAGGCCCATGAAGCGGCGGGCGTTGGTGTAGACGACCTCGTTGCGCAGGCTGGCTACCTCGTCGTCGAAGCCTTCGAACGTTTCGTTGAGCTCGGCCAGCGCGCCGGGGAAGGTGCAGTCGTAGTGCGGGTAGTCCGAGCCCCACACGACTGTGTGAGCCAGTCCCATCGCAGCGACCTGCTCGAACGCCTCGCCCTCGCCGGCCTCCATGGTCACGAAGCACTGCTCGGAGAAGATCTCGGTGGGATCGCGCTTGAGCCGCGGCACGAGGTGACCCATGGCCTCCTTGTGCTCGTCGAGGCGGTCCAGCCAGTACGGCAGCCAGCCCAGCCCCGACTCGAAGAAGCCCACCCGCAGCATGGGATGGTCGTCGAGCACGCCGGAGGACACCATCTCCATCACCGATGCCATCTGCTCGAAGGGGTGGCAGACCATGTGGACGTAGAACTGGTTCTCGTATCGGGTCTTCGCGAAGCTCGGCATGCCAGAGCCGAAGCTGCCGTGGATGCCCACGGTGAGGTCGTGGTGCTCGGCCGCGGACCAGACGCGATCCATTTCGTCGGAGAACAACTCGAGACCGTGATATCGCTCCGGTCGGAACGTGATGCCGGTCAACCCGGCATTGGCGACCTCTTCGATAACCTCGACTGCCCCGTCGATGGACTGCAGCGGGCATACGCCCATGCCGAACAACCGGTTCGGGTTCTCGGAGCAGAAGTCGGTCATCCAGCGGTTGTACGCACGGGCATTCTCGACTGCGATCTCGGGATCGTTAATGTCGCCCGAGATCAGCATCAGCGACGGGAACATCAGCGCCGCGTCGAGGCCCTCGTCGTCCATCACCGACAAGCGAGCGGCCGGGTCGTAGCTGCCGGGCACGATGTCATTCCAGGTGACGTCGGTGCCATAGGCGTCCGGGATGCAGGCCGGCGCGATGCCGTTGCGCAGCCTCTTGCCCTCGACGAACATGGCGTCGCTGCCGTCACCCATAATCCGGCACTGCGCGATCAGATCCCGGTACTTGGGATCGGCGTACTCCTCCCACACCGACGTCGGCTCGGCGATGTGCGCGTCCGCGTCGTACACCGGCACTGTCCCATTCGATGCCAGCGGTCCAGCGCTCTTGCGTGTCTGCGTCATGGCCATGTCACTGCCTCCCCGTTGCCCCAGTGCGACCATTCTGCCCCACCCCCAGCAGCGGCGCAGCCGGAGAAGGCGCTCCCGAGCGTCCGTCTAAGGGTCGATGTGTCCTGAGAAGACGGGGATCAGTCGGCGTAGAGAACCCGCAGGCCCCGGCTGACTGCGGGGCCGACGACCGTGTTGTGGTTCTCGTTGGGGAAGACGTGCCAGGTCGAGTCGATGTTGCGGTAGCCGCGAGCCGAGAACTGGTCCCAGAACTTGGCTTGGGGCGAGTACTCGTCGGTCTCGTTCTCCCCCATCGACATGAAGACCTTGACCTTGGGGTCGCCGCCGGCTTTGGCGTGCTCTTCCTCGAGGCGGAACATGACCTCGTAGTCCCACCACACCGACGGGCTCGCCAGCAGGTACCGGGCAAACATGTCGGGCGCATTGAACAGCACGTGCAGGCCGAACAGCGCAGTGAACGAATGGCCCACGTAGGTGGGTTCGCCGACGTGGTAGCGGCTGTACAGCAGCGGCAGCACATCTCCGGCGAGCCATTGTCGGAACGGCTCGGCCTGACCCGTCTCGGCAGGCGGCACCCGGATGCCGGTCATCGGCGGGGCCTCCGCAGGCGTCACCGTGTAGTCGACGGCACGCAGGTCGAGCATCTCGCGCATGTCAGCGGTGTCGTGTGCGATGCCGGCGACGACACATCGCGGTGTCTCCCGAGACATCGACAGGATCCGGGTGGTGTCCACGGCGGTGCCGAACGTCCAGGGAGCATCGCAGCAGACCACGAGCGGGTACGGGTTGGTCGCATCGGGCCGGTAGCCCATCGGCAGCGCCACCCAGAGCTGGTAGGACCGACCGGCGTCGCTCCGATGGAGGATGTGTGTCTCGATGGGCCACGCGCCTGAGTCAGCCACGGCGGGGATGTTATTGGCGACGGCTGATCATCGTCAGGCCGTCACCGATTGGCAGCATCACGCTGCTGACCCGGTTGTCGGCCGCGATGTGATCATTGAACGCACGCATCGCCTCGGTGGCTTCGTCATCGTGTTCCAGATCAGCAACCGTGCCGCCCCGCAGAACGTTGTCCACCAGGATCACGCCGCCCGGCGACAGCCGCCCGAAGATCGCCTCGTAGTAGTCCGGGTAGCTGGACTTGTCGGCGTCAATGAACGCCAAGTCGATCCGGGGTTCGGACGGCAGTGCGCTCAGCGTGTCCAGCGCGGGTCCGATGCGCAGGTCGATGCGGTCGGCGACGCCGGCTCGGTCCCAGTAGCGGCGGGCGACCGAGGTCCACTCCTCGGAGACATCGCAGCAGACGAGCCGGGCACCCGATTCGAGCGCGCTGGCCACACACAGCGCCGAGTAGCCCGTGAAGGTGCCGACCTCGACAGCCAGCCGGGGCCGCAGCGCCGTCGCCAGCACGGTCATGAACGCACCCTGCAGCGGGCCGATCTGCATGCCCGCAATCCGTCCGAGCTTCGCCGTCTCAGCGATCAGTTCGCGCTGGACGGCTGTGGGCTGCAGCGAATGCGCCGCCGCATAGAGCGCGGCCTGTTCTTCCACGAATGCGGAGTCCCGGGACACGCAGGCGAGGCTACGGCGCCGGCCCACAGCGCCACCCAGTTCCGGCCCGCATGTCGTTGCAGCCCACCTTGAGGGCCGCAGGTAGGCAAAGGCGGGCCGCGTCATGCAGAATTCGGCAGTTCGCGCCAGCGCCCCCGATAGTCGAGCCGCGGGCGGGCGCACCGATAGTCCGCTGGAGTCACATGCCGGTACTGCGATCCCACATCGACACCTCTGCCGAGTGGTTCACGAAGAACTGCGACGACATGCGCGAACAACTCGGCGAGCTCGACGAGTTGCAGCAGCAGGCCGCCGCAGGCGGGGGGCCGCGGGCGATGGCGCGCATGCGCAGCCGCGACAAGATGCCGGTGCGCGAGCGCATCTCGATGCTGGTGGATCGCGACTCGCCGTTCTACGAGATCAGCTCGCTGGCTGGCTACTGCTCGAACTACGCCGTCGGCGGCGGGCTGGTGATGGGCATCGGCGTCGTGAACGGCGTCGAGTGCATGATCGAGGGCAACGACCCGACCGTGCTCGGCGGCGCCATCACGGTGTTCGCCGGCCGCAAGATCATGCGTGCGATCGAGATCTCCCGCGACAACCGCATGCCGTACATCCAGTTCGTGGAATCAGCCGGCGGCGACCTGCGGGGCGACGACGATCCCGAACGGCAGATGCGTGAGCAGGAGAGTCACTTCGCCGAGTCGGGACGCTTGTTCTACGACGTCACCGAACTGTCGAAACTGAAGATCCCCTCGATCTCGGTGGTCTTCGGCAGCTCCACCGCCGGGGGCGCCTACCAGCCGGGCATGAGTGACTACAACATCTTTATCCGCAACCAGTCGAAGGTCTTCCTAGGCGGACCGCCGCTGGTGAAGATGGCGACCGGTGAGGATTCCGACGACGAGACGCTCGGCGGCGCGCAGATGCACGCCGAGATCTCAGGGCTCGCCGACTACCTGGCCGAAGACGAAGCAGATGCGCTGCGCATCTGCCGGGAGGTCGTTGCGCACCTCAACTGGCGCAAGCTCGGTCCCGGCCCGTCGATGCCAGCCGACCCGCCCGTCCATGATCCCGAGGAGCTGCTCGGGCTGATGCCACGGGATCTCCAAGCGCTCATCGACTGCCGCGAGGTCATCGCCCGAATCACCGACGGCTCCCGTTTCGAGGAGTTCAAGGCCCGCTACGGCACCACGCTCATCTGCGGCTGGGCCTCCGTCCACGGCTTCCCCGTGGGGTTCCTGGGCAACAACGGCCCGCTGTTCAGCGACAGCTCCGAGAAGGCCACCCAGTTCATCCAGCTGTGCAACCAGCAGGACATCCCGCTGGTGTTCCTGCAGAACATCACCGGCTACATGGTCGGCAAGGACTTCGAGCAGGGCGGCATCGTCAAGAACGGCTCGAAGATGATCAACGCCGTGTCGAACTCGATGGTGCCCCACATCACCGTCATCCTGGGCAACAGCTACGGCGCCGGGAACTACGGCATGTCGGGCCGGGCCTTCAACACCCGTTTCACCTATCTGTGGCCTACCGCCAAGATCGCCATCATGGGGCCCAAGCAGATCGCCGGCGTGATGTCGATCGTGCGCCGAGGCCAGGCGATGCGCCGCGGCATCGAGTTCGACGAGGAAGCCGACCGCAAGATCACCGAGCAGGTCGAGCATTATCACGAGCTGAAATCGCTCTCCGCCTACGCCAGCGGGCGCGTGACCGACGACGGCGTGATCGACCCCCGCGACACTCGCGACGTGATCGCCATGTCGCTGTCTGCCTGCCACAACAACGAGATCAAGGGCGCCGACGGGTTCGGCGTCTTCCGGATGTAAGGGCGATGGTGAAGACGGACGACAACAACACCAACGGAATACGCCGCAACCACACCGGTCTTCCGGATGTAGGGCGGCTGCCGTGAGCGAGAACACTCCAACCCCGCACCGCCCGATCCGGCGCTTGCTCGTTGCCAACCGCGGCGAGATTGCCCGTCGCGTCTTCCGCACCGCGCAGTCGATGGGTATCTCTACCGTTGCGGTCTATTCCGAAGGCGACGCCGCAGCACCTTTTGTTACCGACGCAGACCTGTCGGTGCCCCTCGGCGGCCGTTCAGCAGCCGAGTCGTACCTTTCCATCGACAAGGTGATCGCCGCGGCGGTCAACAGCGAGGCCGACGCCATTCATCCCGGATACGGCTTCCTGTCAGAGAACGCCGATTTTGCCCGAGCCGTGATCGAAGCCGGGCTCACCTGGGTGGGCCCGCCGCCGTCGGCCATCGCGGCCATGGGCGACAAGCTCGCTGCCAAGGCAACGATGGTCGCTGCCGGCGTTCCAACGCTGCCGTCGGTGCCGGTGACTGACGCCATGTCGAATGACGAGTTGGGAACTGCCGCATCAGACGTCGGCTTCCCGCTGCTGGTCAAGGCCTCGGCCGGCGGCGGCGGCAAGGGCATGCGCATCGTGGACGGCCCGGACACGCTCGCCGACTCGATCGCCGCCGCGCGGCGGGAGGCGGCCGGCGCGTTCGGCGACGACACGGTCTTCCTGGAGCGCTACCTGCCAGCGCCCCGCCATGTCGAGATCCAAGTACTCGGCGACACCCACGGGAACGTCCTGCACTGCTTCGAGCGGGAATGCTCGATCCAGCGGCGCCACCAGAAGGTGATAGAGGAAGCGCCGTCGCCGGCGGTCACCCCAGCCCTGCGTGAGCGCATGGGCGCAGCAGCGGTCGCCGCCGTCAGCACCATCGGCTACCACTCTGCCGGGACCGTGGAGTTCCTGCTCGAAGGCAGCGGCGACGATGCCGAGTTCTGGTTTCTCGAGGTCAACACCCGCCTGCAGGTCGAGCATCCGGTCACCGAGGAGATCACCGGCCTCGACTTGGTGCGCGAACAGATCCGCGTCGCCGCAGGCGAACCGCTGGGCTACGGCCAGGACGACCTGACCATGAGCGGCCACGCCGTCGAAGCCCGCCTGTACGCAGAGGATCCCGCCAGCGGTTTCCTGCCCGCCACGGGCACCGTCGAGCTGTGGGCGCCCGCCGCCGATCCGCAGGCGCGATTCGACTCGGGCATCGAGGTGGGATCGGTGGTCGGCACCGAGTTCGACCCGATGCTGGCCAAGGTCGTCGTGGCGGCGCCGACACGGACCGAAGCTGCGCTCGGCCTAGCATCGGCGCTCGATCGCACCCGCTTGGGCGGCGTGGTGACCAACCGCGACTTCCTTTCCGCCGTGCTGCGCAGCGACGAATTTCTCGTCGGCGACACCACGACGGACTTCATCGAGCGGACCGGGCTTGCAAGCGATGCGCCGCCGTACCGAGGCCAGTTTCTCCACGCGGCAGCATCGGCAGTGGCGTTGGTGTCCCAGGCGCGGAATCGCTCTCAGTCGACGGCACTGGACTTCATGACATCGGGATACCGCAACAGCGTCATGCCCGATGAGGTGCTTCCGCTCACTGCCCTTGATCCGTCTGAGGGCGAAGTCGATGTGAGCGTGGCCTACCGCCGACAGCGAGACGGCAGCTACCGGTTGCGCGTCGCTCCCCTCCGGGCCGACGCGCCGTACGCCCCTTCCGACGACAGCGACTCGGCGCCCGGCGACGATGACAGCCGCGACGGCGACGACGGCGTGTCGGCGGCGAGCGAATTCGTCGTGCATCCCCATGCGATCCAGATCCACCCCATCGTGGACGACCGCGTCAGAGTGGATGCAGGCGGAGGCGTGACCGACGCACCGCCCGCTGAGGAATTCGACGCTGAACTCGACGTCGAGACGAGCGGAATGCGGGGCCTCTGGCAGGTCAGCAGGCGCGGCCACAATTGGTACGTGACTGGTCCGCTGACAGGTTCGGCGACCCTGCGGGAACGGTCCCGCTTCCCTGATCCCGATGCCGAGGCCGTCGAGGGCGGACTGGTCGCGCCGATGCCCGGCAAGGTGCTGATCGTCGACGTGGAAGCCGGCGACCGGGTGAGCGCCGGTCAGGTGCTCGTGGTGATGGAAGCCATGAAGATGGAGCACCAGATCACCGCACCCGCAGACGGCGAGGTGGCCGAGGTGCGTGCCAACGTCGGCGATCAGGTCGACAACGGCGAACTGCTCGTCGTCATCACGGCCGACGAATAGCCGACAGGCACCCCAGTCGAAGAGCGCTACCACCCCGTCGAATAGCGTCGTTCGGGTCGGCATTCGAGAGGGTCGGGCTGCACCGATATGCGCTACGAACTGCAGACGCTGCGAGGTGATGTCCTCGGCGGGGTGATGTCGGCGTTGGTCGTGCTGACGCCATCGGTGGCGTTCGGAGTCGCCGCCGGCTTGGATGCGGCCAGCGGCATCTATGCGGCGGTCGCTGTGGGATTCTTCGTCGGGGTCTTCGAACGCGAGCGTCCGCAGTTCGGAGACGTCTCCAGCGTCACCGCCATTCCGATGGCCGTCGTCGTCGCGACATACGCGGACAGCCTGGGCAAGGCGCTCACGATCGTGATGCTGGCAGGGCTGATGCAGGTTGTGTTGGGCCTGTTGCGGCTGGCCAGATTCGTCGCCTACACGCCGTATTCGGTCATCGCAGGTTTCACCTCAGGTGTCGGCGTCCTGATCATCGTCTCGATGGTCCGTTCGTTCCTCGGACAAACCGTCTGGATCACGAAGCCTGCGACAGCGGTACGGGACTGGCCCGAGGCGTTCGCCGACGTCGACTTCGCTGCACTCGCGATCGGAGCGCTCACCTTGGCCGTCGCCCTCACGTGGCCCAAGCGGCTTCGAACGAAGGTGCCGCCGATGCTGGCGGGTTTGGCCGCAGGAACATTGCTGAGCATCGTGTGGCTCAAAGATGTCGCAACGCTCGACGAATTGCCGACCGGCCTGCCTGAACTCGCGGCACCGGTGCTGTCGCCGAGCTTTCTCGCCGAAGCGCTGACCCCAGCGCTCGCCATCGCTCTGCTGAGCACCGTCAGGGCGCTGCTCTCGATCTTCGCCACCGACGCGCAGACGCGCACCCAGCTGGATCCCGACAAGAGTCTCGTGACCCTCGGGGCCGGCAATATTGCCGCCGGCCTCCTCGGCGGGCTGGCAGGTCACCAGTCCTTCATTCCGACCATGATCGCTGTGCGCTCAGGAGCGACGACACGCGTTGCAGTCATCGTCAGAACCCTGGTACTGCTGGCGATCGTCCTGGGATTGGCACGCCATCTCGCCTACCTGCCCCACGCTGCATTGGCAGGGGTGCTGGTGATCTTCGGCTGGCAGCTCATCGATTGGCGCTTCTTCGCCCGACTCCACCGGGTGCAGCGCGAGCACCTGCTGATCATGCTGACGACGCTCAGCATCATGCTGTTCGTCGACTTGGTGACCGCAGTGGCGGTCGGGCTGATCGTGGCAGGCATGATCGGCGCCCGCCAATTCGAGCGCCTCCAGCTCGACAGCGTCGTGTCCGTGCCGCTGCTGGATCAGGTCTTCCTGGCTGAACAGAGTGTTGCGACAAACGAGATTGCCCCCTATTCGGCACGCACCGGCATCGTGAAGCTGCGCGGCAGCTTCACGGTCGCGTCTTCGAGCAAGCTCATCCGCACTATCGGCGACGACATCGTCGGTCACAAGGTCGTCATCTTGGACTTCTCCGAGACCGACTACATCGACGACAGCGCTGCGCTGGTCATCGAACAGCTCATCGACGCGGCTCATGCCGAGGAGGTTCACTGCATCGTGATGGCGCTCGACGGCGCACCCGCCGCCACGCTCGAGTCGCTGAACGTGCTGCGCCGAGTGCCCCCAGAACACAGGGTCTCCGCACTCGACGAAGCCAGAGAGGCAACGCGCCAACTGCTCACCGGCATGCCGGGCGAGACATCAGACTGAAGCCGCTGATGCCGCAGATCGCTGAGCCGATGACGGAGATGCTTGTTGCTGCGGGTTCAATTCTTCGCTGCGACGAGACGCCAGCCGTCTGAGCCGGGCGCATACGGATAGCGAAAGTCCGGGTCAAACGCAGCAGCTCGCTCGGCCGCGGCGCCGACAGCGGACTGGTATGCCCCGATGATGGCGTCTTCGGCCTCGTAGTCGAACGGGTCTTGCAATCGCATCTCGGTGTCACTGCCCCGCTCGATGGGGTTGTCGAACAGGTACCTGGCCGTGCGGCCGATGGCTTCGACAGATGGGACGACATCGCGGTAGCTGAGTTCAGCCATCAGCCGGTCCGGAATGCTCATCTGGTGCTGGGTGTGCTCGACGTTCAGGAACGGACGAGCAGGAGTTGCCAGTTCGGCCGGCAGGCTCACAATGTCGAGCTCAACCCCCAGCGCCGAGGCGATGACCTCGATGGTTTGACGCGCTGTGAGGACGTGTTCGTCGCTGACGTTGAATGCCTTGCCTGCAGCAGCGGCTGGATGGTCAGCCGCCAGGCACAGGGCATGCCCGGCGTTCGGGCCGAATGCAGCGGCACGCAATGTGAGGCCGCCGTCGGCGACGATGACCCGGCGACGCCCGTCGATGATCCGCCGCACGACGAGCCACTCGCGAGGCGCAATCTGGCGCGGCCCATAGATGAGCGGGTAGCGGAACATCGTGGCGTCGGGATGGTGTTCGAAGACCGTGTTCTCGGTTGCGACCATCTTGACGACGGCCTCATTGGGGTGGTCGACGGCACGCTCGGCGGTCTCGCGAACGGGTGCGAGCAGACCCGGCGGCCACAGAAGATGAGGCTCGGCTAGGCCCTTGTACACCGGCACGCCGCCGACAGCCACGAACTGCCCGCATCTTCCGACGAAGTACGGAGCCAGGTCGCGCAGGCGCCCGTACATGGCGTAGACGATGTCGAAGGTGGCCGAGCCGAGAGCAGCTTCCACCTCGGCGACGCGAAATGGGTTGGTGTGAATGTGCTCGACGCTCGATGGGATCGTGTCGACTTCATGGCGGCCCGTGTGCAGGATCTTTGTGTCGTAGCCGCGCTCCAACAAGCCGCTCACTACGCTGGGTCCCGTCGGACCCGTGCCTCCAATGACCAAGGCTGTGTCTGCCATTCGCTCAAGGTAACGAATCCAATGCTCCCGCAACGGCCATGCGCGCCGAAGAGTCAAGAGGGGATCGCGTGACACAGAATCGGCCGGCGGTCGCGGATTGGACGACCGACTTCGACCACCTGGACGAGCAGTGGGGCGCCCGGGGGCCCGAAATCCTCGCTGATCTTCGCGCTCGCTGCCCCGTCGCCACGACGGAGCGGTTTCATGGCGCCTACCTCGTCAGCAGGTACGCCGACGTCGTCGAGACTGCCTGGGACACACGCACCTACTCCAGCCGCGTCATGATCCTCAACGACAACCACCCCGACGACATCCGGCTTCAGACGCCGCCGATCACACTGGACCCACCCGAGCACGGCCCGATCCGCCGAGCACTGCTGCCGTCGTTCAGCCCACGCGCTACCGACGAGTTCGAACCCGTCGTCGTCGCGATGGCGAACCGCTTTCTCGATGCATGCGCGGGACGCGAGTTCGTCGACGGCGCCATCGACTATGCCCAACTGCTGCCGGCGGAGGTGATGAGCCGCCTGTTCGGCGTGTCGACGGACATGGGTCCGACATTTCGGGGCTGGGTCGACGCGATGCTCAAGGACGGCCTGTCCGATCTCGACGTGGCGCGTACTGCGACGCGTGAGGTTCAGCAGTTCTTCGCCGGTCAGCTGCGCGAGCGAGCGGAACTGGGCGCGGATGCTCCTGATGACCTCATCACCACCATGCTGCGCGCACAGGTCAACCTGGCAGACGGGTCTACCCGTCATCTCAGCGACTTCGAGCGCATCGGAACGCTGTTTGTGCTGATGCTCGGCGGCATCGACACCACATGGTCGTCGCTCGGCTCGATGCTCTATCACCTGGCCACCCATCCCGGCGATCGGGAACGACTCGTCAGTGACATGAGCCTCGTGCCCTCCGCAGTCGAGGAACTCCTGCGCTTCTACAGCCCCGTGAGCATCACTCGACTCATCACCGAGGACGCAGAGATCGCCGGATGCCCGGTGAGCGCCGGCCGCAGGGTCTTCGGCTCGTATCCGTCGGCCAATCGTGACGCCGCGCAGTTCGAGAATCCCGATGAGGTGACCCTGGACCGCGAGAACAACCGTCATGTGGCATTCGGGGTGGGCGTGCACCGCTGCATGGGCTCGAATCTGGCCCGCATGGAGTTGCGCGTTGCCCTCACCGCCTGGTTGCAGCGCTACCCCAGCTTCGAGCTCGCCGCGGATCCCGATGAGATCTCGTGGACCTCCGGACCTGTGCGGGGACCTCGCAGCGTGCCAATTCGCATCACCGGCTGAGTCTTCCCTCGCAACCCGCGCTCGAGGCCCCTGCTCATCGAGCGCGGAAGAATGGGGGAGCAGCCGAGATATGCGCAGCCGCAGGGGGTATCACCGCATGCTGGAGCACTACCGGGTACTGGATCTCTGCAATGGGCTCAGTCAGTTCGCGGGCTACCTGCTCGCCCGCTTCGGCGCAGAGGTCATCGCCGTCGAGCCACCCCACGGCGTGCGCAGCCGCCACCTTGGCCCGTTCGTCGACGACAATCCGGGCCGCGAACGCTCTTTGCGCCACTGGGCGTACAACCAAGGCAAGCACAGCGTCATCGCGGATCTGCTCACCGAAAGCGGGCGCCAACGCTTCCTGGAGCTGGTTGCAGGGGCGGACGCGCTCATCGATGACGCGCCCGTCGGCCATCTCGCGTCACTCGGCCTGAGCTACGAAGATCTTGCTCGCGTCAATCCCGCCCTCGTGCATGCGTCCATCACTCCCTACGGATCGACCGGACCACGCAGCGGCTGGTCGGGCTCGGATCTCACCGCGGCTGCGGGCAGCGGATTCCTTCACGCCACCGGCGACGCCGACCGCGCCCCGGTCCGCGTCTCGGGCGTTCCGCAGAGCTTCTTGCAGGCAGCGGGCGACGCCGCTGGAGCCGTGCTCATCGCACTCCGCTACGCCGGGCGCAGCGGCAACGGCCAGCACATCGACGTCTCGGCGACGGAATCCATGACCCACGGTCAGCCGCAGAATCTGTCGCCGCGGGTCAATGCGCGCCCTGTCGGCCGTATTGCAGGCGGGTTCAGTCTCGGCGGCATCGACATCCCGATGCTGTTCCCGTGCGCGGACGGCAACACGATCTGCGTTGCTCTTATGGGCGCCGCCCTGGCGCCGTTCACTCGCCGGCTGGTGGAGTGGGAAGCCGAGGAAGGATTCGCCGACGAGGAGTTGCAGGCAGTCGATTGGGAAACACTCGGCGTCGATCTCCTGGACGGCCGACGATCGCTCGACATTGTGCACAAAGCCTTCTCGGTGCACGCCCGGTTTCTCGCATCCAAGACACGATCTGAGCTGTGGGAGGCCGCCTTCAGCCGGAGCATCCTCGTCACGCCGTCAGCCCGTGTGCTCGAGCTGCTGGCCAACGAGCACTTGGCCGCTCGCGGCTTCTGGTGGGACGCTGAGCTCTCAGACGGGATTGCCGCACGCTCGTGCGGCCCACTGGTGCATATCCGCGACGATGCCCCGAGGCCGAGGGCTGTTGTTCCCCGACTCGGCAGCCACGACGATGCCGTCGACACGAACCGGCAGCCGTGCGCAGCCGCGGCTTCAGCCCAAAGCGGCGGCGCCGCATCCGATCTCCTGGCGCCAGATACAACATCGCTGCCGCTCTCAGGCCTGAAGGTCCTGGAGTTCTCGTGGGTCATTGCCGCGCCGACGGCAGTTCGGGTCCTCGCCGACTACGGCGCGACCGTCGTGAAGGTGGAGACATCGGATCGACCCGATACCGCACGCACCGTGAGCCCATTCGTGGACGAGGAAGCGCACCCCGACAACAGCGTCGTCTACGGCGTGTACAACGCGGGCAAGCGCAGCCTCAGCTTGGATTTGAGCAAGCCGGAGTCTCGCGGGGTCGTCGAGGACCTCGTTCGATGGGCTGACATCGTGACCGAATCGTGGGCGCCTGGCACCGCTGCCCGCATGGGCTTCGGGTATGACGAACTGAGGGCCATCAACCCGAAGCTGATCATGCTGTCAAGCTCACTCCTCGGCCAGACCGGCCCGCATTCACGTCTGGCCGGCTTCGGCTTCATGGCGGCGGCCATTGCCGGCTTCTATGAGATCACCGGCTGGCAGGACCGCAACCCGGCCGGACCATTCGGCCCCTACACCGACTTCCTGGCGCCGCGAATCGCGGTGGTGGCTCTGATGGCGGCGGTCGAACGTCGCGATCGGACAGGTGCCGGCTGCTACATCGACCTGTCACAGACCGAAGCAGCTCTGCACTTCCTCGCGCCCGCAATCCTTGACGCATCGATCAACGGCCGCGATCTTCACCGCTGCGGCAATGAAGACCCCCACATGAGCCCCCACGGTGTGTTCCCCAGCGACGGCGACGACCGGTGGGTCGCGATCGCGTGCACAGACGACATGTGGCCCTCACTCGCAGACGTCATCGGCCTCGTCGACAGCGCCAGCGCAAGCTGGAACCAAGCCGCACGCCGGGAACGCGCGCCGGAGATCGAATCCGCAATCGCTGCATGGACCTCGACACGAAGCAACGAGCAGGCGGCCGAGGAACTTCAGCAGCGCGGTATAGACGCCTATCCCGTCCACGACGCCCAGGGCTGCTGCGACGACCCACAACTCATCGCTCGTCAACACCACCTCGAAGTCCCTCACAGCTACCGCGGGACGATGTGGACACACAACTGCCGGACACGCATGTCAGCGACGCCGGCGGCTGTGCGGCGCGGCGGTCCCTGCCTCGGCGAGGACAACTATGAGGTGCTGAGCGAATTCCTCGGCTACAACGCCGATCAGATCGCCGATCTGGCTGCCGCCGAGGTGCTCGAATGACCGGGCCGACGTCAACAGCGCCAGGTCAGAGACAACGCCGGGACCTACAACCGAGTCAGGCCAGTTCCAGAGACTCCAAGAAGTCCGCCACCAAAGACGAGGTCAGCGTCGGGTTCTCGAACTGCAGGAAGTGCGAGTGATCGGGAACGAAGTCATAGCCGATGGTGATCAGGTCGCTCATGTCGATCGTCGGCAGGAATGAGAACGGAACGGTCGGGTCGGCACCGATCACTTTGACCGGGATCGGAAGTGAGCCGATGACGTCGGGCAGCTGCATCGTGAACCCAAACGTCCATTCGGCGAGACGAGCCTCGTGCGCAGGCGGGCAGCGCAGACGCCATTCGTCACCCTCCTCAACCAACGTCGAGCAGGCAATCAGTTCGAGAGTCGACCGCGGAACCAGCCGGAACGGAGGGGCCCCTGCCAACGCCTCCGCGAGCTGGCCGGGATGTTCGAACCTGTCACGGCGCCGACGCGCCATCTTCGCTGTTCGCTGCACCCGCGCCTCCATATCGCCCGGCATCCCGTCAGTCGGCCACACAGGCGGATCGAACAGCACCAATCCGGCGAAGTCGGCTTCCTGCACTGCGTGCAGCAGGCCGACAACGGCGCCGAGCGAGTGCAGAACGCCCACAGTGGGCTTCGTGCCCCAGGCTCGCTGGACAGCCTTGAGCACCAGCCGACTGTCGTCGACAAGCGTGGGCACGTTGAGGGTGTCCAGCGGGCCGACGTCGCTGTGCCCGTGACAGCGCATGTCGTACACAACGACATCGAACCGCTCGGTGAACTGCGACCAGAAAGGGAAGTACGCATTTGCTGCCAACCCGATCCCATGACTCATCAGCACCCGGCATGGGCTGACCGGGCTGCCGTGTCTGCGCACACTCAGCGTCACGCCATCCGCCGCCGCCACGTGCAGAGCATCGTGCGGCTGAGGAACCTCCCCGTGAGCCATAGGCGACGAACCTAATGCTCCCGTACCCGCGCCGTCATTCGCACCCCGGTCAAAGACGCAGCACTAGATGACCATCTAGGCAATCGCGAACACGATGATCGAGACGATGAACACGATGGTCAACGCGAGAATCGCCATCGATGCGAATCCGTCGCGATTCGTCTTGTCCTGCGCTGATGACTCGGTCGGTGTGCGCATCCGCGGTCGGCTCATTCGAACTGGAGGGCGTGATGTCGGGTCAGCATCTGAGATGGCGGCGCAATCGGGTCTGAGGCCGTGTTCACATCGTGGTGCAGCGCTAACGCTTGGAGCGGCAGCGTCCTGCGTGCCCGAGCGGCAGCACGCAGCGGCCGGTCACGCGTTGCATCGGCCGGCCGCACACCGGGTGGGAACTCAGCGGCCGTGCTGCGATGTCGGCGTTTTGCAGATGGCGGCTCACTGAGGCTGCCTCGGCGATCGATTCGCGATCTCCGAGATGCCCGAGGGTGACAGCGCCTGAGGAATGGTCATAGGTGACGCAGCCGGAGTCGACGAGGCTGTCCAGCACGGCAGTCAAGCCGTCTGGGTCGGCTTCGATGGCCGCGAGTTCAGCGACGTGCAGCGGATCTGCACTGCCGGCGAGCAGCTCCAGGCATCGCCGCTCCGGGGGCGTCAGGTCTTCCCAGAGGGGCCTGAACACGTCCTCGTACACGATCCGGTTCGCGGCGTCGATGGCATCGCGGGCGGCATCCGCGCCGATCTCGCGTCGGGGGGCGCCCGCGGCGAGCCATGCGCTGTGGCCGATGTGCTGCATCTTGTAGGCGTTGCCGCCGCACGCGGTTGCCATTGCGTCGACGGCCTCGTCGGTGACGGTCCCGTTCGCCGCGGCGATCATGTGCCTGTAGAAGCCGGCTGCGTCTGCGCGGCTGATGCTCGCCAGAGTCGGCTTGGCGCATCTGTTGAAGAAGGAGAGCTTGCGGTCGGAGCGCATCGCACCGCGGAAGAACGGCAGCGCTGCACCAGCGAAGCAAAGCGGCAGGTTCTCGCGTTTGGCGACATGCTGGACGTCTGCGGCGAGCCTCCGTGCCTCGTCGCGGTCGGCTGCGTGCAGTTCGTCCACGCTGAGCAGCATGGCGCTGTTGTGCGCCGACGAGGCTGAGGCGAGATGCGTGAGCATTCTGCGCAGGCTCCATTGCGGCTCGACAGGCGTCGCAGCAGACCATCCGAGCGAGGCGAATCCGAGACTGAGCCGGGCTGACTTGGTCGTTTCTGTCTGCGGTTGCCGCAGCACGTCTGCCGCACCTGCGCCGATCTCTCGGGCCGTCTCGATCTGCTCTGCGATGCGTTCGCCAACTCCGGCAGTGCTCGTGTCGACCGCGACGACCAGCATTCCCAGCCCGGTGGCGAGGTCCTCGATCTCGTTGAGCATCACGGTCTTGCCGGTTCCCCGCGGGCTCAGCAACAGAGCCATGCGCAGCCTGTCCCTCGGGTTTCGCAGTGCGGCCTTCCACGCCTCCACCAGCGCCGTCCTGCCAGCGAGAAACGCCGGCGACGTGCCGAAATCGGGCGTGAACGGACTGCTCACGGGCACCAGGCTAGCAGAGTTGTGCGTTTGTGTCGCACAAACACACAACTCACAAACTCGCGCAGCCGCTACGGAATGCGATGCAGTCGACGTGATGCCAGCCCCGGCGTGCATACCGCCTGTCAGCCGGCCGATCAACAGCACGCACGGCCGACGCGGTCAATGCCCGCACCGAGGCCTCTCCGACTGAGGCCGCCGACCGTGCCCGATGCTGCTCGGACAAGGCTCAGGACCTGTCGCTCACAGTCAGACTGAATCAGCGGGTTGGGTGTGGCGGCACCGCGTGCCATAAGGTGGACGGCGGTCGGTTCGAGAGGAAGCCCAATGCGACACGGTGCCAGCAGCAACGACGGAGGTGTGGTGCGCCACGGTTCGGGAGCGGCTGTGACCCCCCCCCCGGAGTTCGTGTTGTCGCAGGTTGTTGTGGGGGCTCGGCGTGAGGCCGGGTCGGTGGTTCCGCGGTTCGCCGCGATGGGCTGATCTGCGGCGCGGCCGCGGCCGTTGGTTTCGTGCCGTGCCGCTGGTGGCGTTGGCGGGTTCGTTGTTGGTCATCGATGCTGTGCCTGTTGGGGCGACCCACAAGTTGGCGACGCCGACGAACGTACAGGCGACTGCCGGCAACGGGCAGGTGACATTGACTTGGGATGCTGTCGCTAACGCCAACAGGTATGTGGTTACGTTTGGTACGTCTCCCAGCGGCACCACGGTCAACAGGGCTGCCTTTACCAACTCTTATGTTGCGAGTGGTTTGACTAACGGTCAGGCGTATCGGCTTCTGGTAACTGCACAGAGTCGGTCTGGCACTACGGATGTTCATCAAGCTAGCGACCCCTCGGCTTGGGTGACAGTCACTCCTCAGGTGCCGCTCAACGCCCCGACTGGTCTTTCGGTGTCGGAGGGGAACGCGGCGTTGTCGTTGTCGTGGACGGCGTCGACTTCGACTGGGGTGACCGGCTATGACGTGCATTACACCTCGGCGGCTGCCGGTTCGGTGGCTGATGGTGCGGCGGTGACGACGGGAGCGGCGTCGGCGGGCTGGGTGGCGGTGACGCGTTCTGGCACGGCGGCGTCGCAGGCGATCTCGAGTTTGTCGAACGGCACGCCGTATCGGGTGCGGGTGCGGGCCAAGAGCTCCGGCGGGCTGAGCGGCTGGGTGTTCGGTTC
>JAPOPC010000073.1 GCA_026713105.1 Acidimicrobiaceae bacterium | reverse complement strand
TCTACAACTACAAATTCCGCTCAGAACCCGACCGGCGCCGACGGCTCCAAGCCTGGGTGCACACCTACAATCTCCACCGGCACCACACCGCCATCGCAGGCACACCCGCCAGCCGCGTCAACAACCTCTGTGGGCATTACATCTAGGTTCAGTCGCGGCGGGTCGTTGTCCTCCGAGTCGACGGCTTCGGGTGTTCCTTCGGCCCATGCCGAAGCCGCGAGGTCGTCGATGCCGGTCGAGCAGTTGAACGCTGTCCGGCCGACGATCTGGACGCTCCGCAACGGGGTAGTCGAACCTTGGCTGTCGAAAGTCACCTCGCCGTCGCCGCGGATCGCCAGCTCCGACATGCAGCTCGGTGATCCGCTCAAATGGGCTTTTGTAGCGCCCGCGACGTGCAACTTGAGGTTCTCGATGCGGTCTGTCAGCTGCAGACCGAGATGGCCCCGTTGCAGTTCGATTTCGGCTGCGGTGCGAGCAAACCCCACGTTGATCTGGGCCTGCGCTTGATCGCGCTGCGCTCCGGAGTCGTCAGAGATCACGATTGCGAGCAGCGGGACATCGATCAGGCACGCGGTCACCTGGGTTTCGTGGGAGAGCCGCAGAGTGGGAGCCTCGCCGCGCAAGCCGCCGTCTTCAACCGTGACGGACGGAATGGCCGTTCCTGCTCGATGGAATGCCAACTCACTTCCGCCATGAGCTGGTTTCCAGCGCAGCTGACGTATATCGGACGCACTGCCCCTCACGTCGATGCTGCCTGCGCCATCAAGCAGGTCGCAATTGACGTCGCCGCCGATGGTCGTGTCCTCAGCGACGATGATCTCTCTGGCAGCCACCTTGCCCGCGCACTTCAGGCTTGTCGCCGCCAATTCGGCCGCGCCTCGGACTTCGCCGCGGGCGTCGAGCGCTCTGCAACTCATGACGCCATTCGCGTCGAGCAGTCCATTGAACACAGCGTCCCGGCACAACAGGGCGCTATCGCCGAACACCGCCGTTCCATTCACCTCGAGATCGCCGTCCAGCGAGACCTCGCTGTGGGTGATCCCGTCGTGCACTTCGAGGTCGCCCGAGAGATCCACACTGCAGTCGGTTAGGCCGCCCAACGCCTTGATGCTGCCCGCTCCGGCGACTCTCGTCGAGTGCAGCGCTCTGCGAAAGGCCGCAGTGCCTTCATGCACGGTGGCGGTCATGTCTTCCGGGAAACGGAGATCGAATTCGTGGTCGCCGGTGCTGTCGAGAGAAGAGAGCCGCAGGTCTACTCGGACTTGGAGCGATTCCTCTTGGTTGGCGGTCGTCAGCGATGTCGCAGTGATGTCGCGACCGGGTCGCGCCTTGATGTGCCAGTTCCCGCCGGCGACCTCGACA
This sequence comes from Acidimicrobiaceae bacterium, assembly GCA_026713105.1. Classification (GTDB taxonomy): domain Bacteria; phylum Actinomycetota; class Acidimicrobiia; order Acidimicrobiales; family Poriferisodalaceae; genus Poriferisodalis. Next base: position 25,227 of record JAPOPC010000073.1, on the reverse strand, counting down.
TGTGTGTTGTCCCACAGCGCCAGGCTGGGCCGCTCTCGACCGGCGGCCGCCTCGACCGTCGAACAGACGATGTGCGGTACGGAAGCCTCGATCTCGCAGTCTGCCGGGGAGCTGCCGTCGGCAACGAGACACAGCGTGAAGTCGTCCTCGATTGCGATCTCGGGTGCGATTCGCAGCGTGAAACGTCGCTGGCACATGACGGTGAGCCGAGTCACAGGAGGCACGTCCGTTATCTCTGCCTCGAACTTCGGTCCCGGGCAGCTGAGCGTGACCTCACCGTCTTGGACGAGCGTCTCAAGCGTTTGCGAGGACGACAGCCAGCTGAGTGCTTCATCGCACCGACTTGATGATGTGGCCAAGTCTTGGTTCACGGCGTCGCTCAGAGAGCTCGGGCGGAGCCCGATGCCGCCATGCGGCACGGACCCAAACTGATCAGTGACGTACAAATGATCGCGCTCGGGCTACCCATCAAAGCGGCAATCTTTGAGGCAGTGTCGATAGGAACGGGCCGCGGCCAAGCGCATGTCTACGACCGGCTCGGCCGATGCGGAACCAACGGGTGTCGCTGCGTCGCTCATCTCACTGGCCCAGTCGTCGATTTCTCGGACACAACGGCAGTGATCTCGTCGGCAATCTCATGTATCCCGTAGTCGGCCGTGCGCAGTGCCACCTTGTCGGCCAGGGTCGGGCTAGCTGTGATCACCTCGTCCTTGGTGATCTGATGCCAGATCGGCAGCAAGACTTGGCGACCGTCTACCGACATGGTCACCAGCCCGTCCAGTTCGTGCTGGGGCCAGTCCTTCGCGAAGAAAGATCGTGAGAGGATCACGAGCCCGAAGCGGCTGCGGCTGATGCCTTCGTCGATTCGTCGTCGGAGGCTGTCGCCGACCTTGAGGACGAATTCGTCGTACCAGACCTCTAGCCCGCGCTCGCGGAGGGCATGCGCGAGCGGGCGCACGATCTCGTCCTTGTCCTCGGAGGCGTGCGATATGAACACGTCGAATTCTCGGCTCTCGGGGGAGTGGCTCGGCGCCGAGTCCACGAGGTTGTCGGCGATCTGCTGGATCTCGGAGCGGTGATCACGGATCGGCGGCAACGGTTGCAGCGCCGAGCCGTTGATCACTTGGAAGCCTGCATTCGTCGATCCCCGCAGGCCGCGCATGTCCACGACGCCATGCCAGTGCCCTGCGTGAGGTATCCGGAGCCGGACCGGAGTCTTTTTGGCTAGTCCACCTCGATATTGGTGCTTCTCGCCGCGTCGGTACCGCTGATAGTTCGTCTCGTCGAGCAGGAGGACGTTGGCTCCGCTCGTCAGCGTCACCACTAGGACGTCACCCGCCGAGCGGTGTCCAAGGTCGGAATGCAGGAATTTGGCCATGCTTGAACCGTACGAAAGGGGTGTGACAGTCATGATCTTGAACCTCACCGGCTATTGCGCAGACAGTGGGGGTCCTCGGCCTCGGCTGGTGGGACGCGGCCGGTGCCGCGGTGGCCCAGCGCCTATCGGATCTCAGTTTTCCCAGCCGCCGCCGATCCCCCGGCGCACTATTCTGAGTTGTATGGTGCCGAGGGAAGTCATCGGAGGTGCGGCGGCACGTCGTCGCAGAATTGGGCGCCGCTCGGGGCTGGTCAGGCATCAAGAGAGTGCCGTCGCCCCAGAGAGCCTTGCAGACACTGCAAAGGCAGAGTTCGACAAAGAGAAGGACACGTTTCTTCAGTATCCGGTCGTCGTCGGCGGCCCCGGGGCCTGCTGAGCGACGCGCCCGGCGAGCAACCTAGGAGCAGGTCGTCGTATCGGAACCACGTCGCGCTGCGCCGCCTGGTCATGCCCGTGCGTGGAGCTTTCGACGGCCGAACAGCAGACGTGAAGTCCGGCTGAGAACCCGAGACGTGTCGGCTCGCAGCAGTATCGAGGGAGCGATCCGACGCGCTCACCTCGACCCCAACTGCCACGCCATGCTTCACCGCCATCCCGACAAGCCGTGCAGCGTGGAGAAACTGCGGCGGCTGATGGGGGAGACGAAGCAAGGATGACCGCATCACCGGTGACGGACCGGCGACCGGCAAGGAGGTGGGCGCGGATGGCTATCCGGTGGGCTTGCCTTGGGGGTTTCTTGTTGTGGTCGGGCGCACTCGCGGGCGGCTGCAGTGCCGATGCGGTGTCGAACGGCTCGATAGACGTCCCGATTCTGGCCGGCCCAACTCCGGGTCTCACCGAGACGGGTGATTCGGCGACGCTCATCGTGTCCGGCGAGGAAGGCAGCAGGTGCGTGGAGGCACGTCTGCCGAACAACAAGCCGTATCGCGACGAAGAGACGCGGAGCGGCGGCGGCTTTTGCAATGCGGGCACCGTTATGGGCCTCTCTCTTGGCAGCACATCGATGACAATGGACAGTGACGGATCAGGCTCCGGGTCGGGCGATTGGGTGTCGCTGATCTTTGGGATCGGCCCGCCGGGCCTCGAAGGATTCGTGATGGAACAAAACGGCACGACTGTCACGGTTCCCCTCACGCAGGGCGAAGGCATGACAGGGTTCGTTGTTCAGTGGACGAACGCAGGGGACACACAAGTAGAACCGAGGCGTCGAATTGTCGCGACGCTTGAGCGCTAGTCGGGCCTGGCCTGGTTCCTTGAGCACTGGTTGCTAGCGGACGGACGCTTCATCGACTCAACTCCACACGGATGTGGAGCGCGTCAGAACCCTCGGCCGTGGAGAGCCGCTGGACGCTCCGACCAGCGGTAGCAGCCACAGCGCGTTCCCAAATCGGTCCAAACGCGTTCCAGCTCCGGATCAAACGCGTTTCACCGTCCCACATTGCAACGCTGTGACCAGGGACGTCACCTAATCGCACCAACCCCACGAGGGCGGGCGGGTGTGCGAAAATCTGTGCGAAATTCGGGCACCTGGAGAGATTTGGAGCCTAGTTGGGGTGGTCGGCGGCTCTGGGGGTCCCTGAGTTTCGCGGAGGCGGATTGGTTGCGCCTCGACATCGACGCAACGCGCCTCGGCTAGCGCGCACCTTTGACTTGCACAGTGACGACGTCGAGTCCGTAGTACTTCTGGTGCTGCACCGACGACGTGTAGTGGCGGAGCAGGCGCAGCGTCATCGTGCTCGCGTCGACGGAGCCCGCGGCGCCCTCGGCTTCCTCTGCAAGGCATGCGAGCCGGTCTTCGAGGTTTTCTTCGTCGAAGACGGCCATGAACTCCAGTTCCACCAAGGTCTTGTTGGGACGTGCCGCAACGATCAATCGGGGCTCGGCGTCGCCCGAGCCGGACTCGTCCAGGTCGAGCAGGCTCATCAGGGTCTCCTCGCCGACAGAGCGCAGCCGCTCTGTCGAAGCGGCATTCCAGCCGAGCCGGTCCGCGACCGCCGTGAGGTGCTCGTCGAGTTCGGCAAGGCAGTCGATGCTCAGCTCGACTTCGAGACGACTGCGGTCCCGTCCCGCGAAGAGGTTTGTGAGCCACACCATCACGACTGCGGTGAACGCGCCCACGGTGACCCCGTTGTTGGCCAGCGGTCCCCACACGCCGCCGAGCAGGTCGGCGATGATGGTGCCCTGCTCGACGCCGGCTCCGACTGCGAACGACACACCCAAGATGACCGCATCTCGTCCGTCGAGTCCCCCTTGGCTCGCTGTGCGGATGCCTCCGACGAACAGCAGCCCCACGATGCTGAGCAGGTAGGCCCCCGCGACCGGGCCCGGGACTGCGAGCAGCACAGCGGTCAGTTTCGGCAGCAGGGCCAGGGCCACCAGTGCCGCGCCGATGTAGTAGCCGACACGTCGTGCGGCGACCCCGGTGAAATTGACGAGCGCTGTGCTGTAGGTCCCCCAGCTGCACAGCGGCGGCGACCCGACCGCTCCCGCGAGGACCAAGCCGGCGCCCGTGACGTTGATCGAGCCCTGCACCCGCCGGAAGTCCGTAACGCGCGGCGTGCGCCAGGACTGCTGCTGGACGAGCACGTTGTCACCGATGTTCTTGATGCCGTCGACGAGCGCCACCAGCGCGAACACCGGCAGCAGCGACCAGAAGCTCGTTCCGAAGTTCGGCTCCAAGCCGGGATATCCGGATTCGGGAAGGCCCACCCACGGCGCGTCGACGATCACCCCGGGGTCGTACATCCCGAACATCAGGGCGACTGCGCAGCCTGCTCCGATGGTGATGAGCGGCGCCATGATCCTCCAGGCCCCGCGTGCGGCCAGAGTCAGCACCGTGGCGGAGATCAGCGTCACCAGGCCGACGACGGGTCCGCCGGCCGCTGCTGTGCCGTCGGGCACGCTCGACATCCCGTTGAACGACGCCGGCAACAGCGTGACGGCGATCAGCATGAGCACGGTGCCCGAGACCAGCGGCGTGATGATCTTGCGCAGTTTGGGCAGCCACAGCGACAGCGACAGATACGAGATCGCCGCGGCCGCGGTCAGGCTCGACAGCATCGCCGGTCCGCCTTCGGCGAGTGCGAGCACCGATATCGCCACGTAGGACGGCGATGCGCTCACCATGAACGACATTCCGGAGCCGAATCTTCCGATGCGGCTCGCCTGAGCTGCGGTGAGGATTCCGCTGACCAGCAGTGCCGCGAATACCGTCCACGACACATAGCCGGCATCGCGATCGCTGGCATTGGCCGCGAACGATGCCAGCAGCACCGTAGGCCCCATGATCAGCAGAACGCCTTGCAGCCCGACGCTCAGGCTCACCCGCGCCGGGCACGCATCATCGGGCTCGTACTGGACGATCCCATCCGCTGTGCCCGCAGACATGGGCGACGGAGCATGGTTGTCGTCCAGAACACGGCGAACCGCCGGGAGACCCTGATTTCCCAGGACAAGCCTCAATCAGTCGTGTGCGTTCGACAGGCCGGCGGCTAGCGCGCGACCGCCTACTCTTAGATTACCAAAAGCGACATCGGTTCTGCGAAACTCGTATGACTGCCGCGAGAGGAGGCGACGATGTACGAAGAACACGTAGCGATTGACACCGGTGACGGCCCGATGAGCACCTTCATTGTCCGTCCGGAGCTCACCGAGAGCCGACCGGGGCCGTTCCCCACGGTGCTGTTCTTGATGGACGCTCCCGGCAAGCGTGACGAGCTGCTCGACATGGCTCGCCGCATCGCGACAGTCGGGTACTACGTGATGCTGCCGAACCTGTACTACCGCGAGACCCCGGGTTTCACCGTGCTGCGCGACGACCCCGCCAGCGTCGAGTTCATGTTCGGGATGATGGCGCGGCTGTCAAACGCCATGGTTGCCCGAGACGCTGCAGCGATGCTGGCTCACGCCGAATCGGACACCACGGCGAGCACCGAGCGTGTCGGCACGACCGGCTATTGCATGACCGGTCCGATGGCGCTGTGGATCGCAGCCGAATTCCCCGACACGATCACGGCCGCCGTCTCCGTGCACGGCGTCAGGCTGGCCGTGGACGCCGACGACTCGCCGCACCGACGCGCCGGGGACATCAAGGGCGAAGTGCTGGTGCTCGCCGCCGAGTTCGACGACTACGTCGACCGGGCTCACTACGACCGGTTGTGCGCGGCGTTCGCCGAGGCAGGCACCAACGCACGCACTCATTGGCTCGAAGGCGTGCACCACGGTTTCGTATTCCCGCAGCGCTTCGCGTACGACAAGTACGCAGCTGAGCGCCACTGGGAGCTCCTGCACGACCTATTCGCCCGCCAGCTCAACTGACGCCGATGACGAACGCTGCTTTGGTCGCGAATCTGGCGGCGTCGGCGGGCTCGTGGTGTTGGACCCAGCCGGCCAGCTCGGCGTGCCGCTGGACGCTCTGACCAGCGGTAGCAGCCGCAGCGCGTTCCCTCATCGGTCCAAGTTTCGGCCCGCCGGCGGGTGAATGTTTGTTCTAGTTGTGGTAATTGCACTAATGGATACGTGATACTCTCTAACTGCCACGTCGCGCATTGCCCGGGGGATCGGGGGAAGGAATGCCTGACGACCGGGAGCGGGCTCGCCGCCATCTCGTCCCACATTTCACCTCGGCGAGTGCTTGGAATGCGGACGACCTCGTAGTGATCGAACGCGGCGAGGGCTGCTACCTCTGGGACGCCGACGGCAACGAGTACCTCGACGGTCTCGCCGGGCTGTTCTGCACCAACCTCGGCCACGGCCGCAGCGACCTGACCGCAGCGGCGGCGAAGCAGATGGACCAGTTGGCCTTCTCTTCCAATTGGGGTTTCGCCCACCCCTCCGCGATCGAGGCTGCGTCGATGATCGCCTCGGCCGCGCCCGGCGACCTCGACCGAGTGTTCTTTGTCAACTCCGGATCTGAGGCAGTGGAATCGGCGCTCAAGCTGGCCCGCTGCTTTCATCTGGCCAACGGCGAGGAGCAGCGTGTCAAGGTGATCGCCCGGCACTGGGCGTATCACGGCACCACCCTGGGGGCGCTGGCACTGACGGGCATTCCGCGCGTGCGCGACCCGTTCGCGCCGATGATCGCCGACAACGTGCGGCACGTGTCCAACACGCTGGACTGCCGCCAATCAGGCCGATCGGCCAGCGAGCTGCCGTGTGTGGCTGAGATCGAGCAGGCCATCGAGGCTGAGGGCGCCGAGACGGTGTCCATGGTGATCGCCGAGCCGGTCCAGAACGGCCGCGGTGCGCTGGTGCCGCCCGACGGCTACTGGCAGGAGCTGCGCCGCATCTGCGACACGCACGGCGTGCTGCTGTGTGCCGACGAGGTGATCAACTCGTTCGGCCGTCTCGGTTACTGGTTCGGCTGCGAACGCTTCGGCGCCCAGCCCGACATCATCACGTTCGCGAAGGGCGTCACCAGTGCCTACGCACCCCTCGGCGGGATCGTCGCGACGAACTCGCTCATGGAGCGTGTGTGGGATTCGCCGGTGGCGATGTTCGCGCACGGCTCCACATTCGGCGGCCATCCCGTCGCCACTGCGGTGGCGGTGGCGAACATGTCGGCCCTCCGCGACGAAGGCGTCTTCGGCGACGTACTGCGCCATGAGACGCACCTGGGCGCAGGGCTGCGCGGCCTGATGGCGGCCCATCCATGCGTGAAGGATGTGCGGGGGACGGGCTTCTTCTACGCGGTGGAACTGATGCGAGACCGGACCGCCGGCACCGACCTCACCGAGGCCGAATTCGTATCGCTGCTGACGGGCGGCGTGCTGGACCGATTCGTCCGGGAGGCCCGAGTGCTGGTGCGGCCCGACGCTCGGGGCGCCGCGATGCTCATGATCGCGCCGCCGCTGGTAGCTGACATTGCTGTGATCGACGACCTGCTGAGCCGGGTCGACCAGGTGCTCGACCGCACAAGCGGTTGGCTCCTTGCCTCGAGATGAGGCGAATGAGACCCATTGACATGGAGGGATCAGAATGAAACGACTACTGGCACTGTTCATGGTGCTGGCGCTCGTTGCCGCAGCGTGCGGCGACGACGACTCGGGGGAGCCTGAGGCTCAACCCGACGAAGCGCCCGCCACCACGGCTGCGGCGCCGGAACCCGACGACGAGATGATGCTCGACGAGCTCAACGTCGCCTACTTCCTCGAGTGGCCGACGGCCAACCAGGTGGCTCAGATCGAGCAGACCTACGACGAGGCGCTGGGTATGACGGTGAATTGGATTCCGTTTGCATCGGGCGGCGACATGGCTCAGGCGATGGAATCCGGAGACATCGACATCTCCTATTCCCAAGGGCTGACGCCGTTCGCAAACTTCGTGACCGGCGGCTCAGACCTGCTGCTGATCGGTGTTGCGGTGAGCTACGCCGATGCCGACAACTGCGTGGCGAATCCGGACCTTGGGATCACTGCGGACAATGCAGCGGAGACCCTGGCGGGTCAGAAGATCTACACGCCGCTGGGCAACGTGACGCACTTCAAGCTGCTGAAGATGCTGGAGCATCTGGGCGTGGACACCTCCGCGGTCGAGCTGATCCAGTCCGAGGGCGGCCCCGCTGCGGTAGCGGCCCTGGATTCGGGTGAAGTGGCATTGGCGTGCGCATTCGGCGGCGCGGTCAACCAGATGATCGCCAACGGCGGCAACCTGGTGATGACGGGGTCCGAGCAGGAAGCGATCGGCATCCGCGTCTTCGACATCATCTCCACCACCGGAGACTTCGCAGCCGACTATCCCGACATCCTGACGGGCTTCCTGCAGGTCACCGAGGACGCCAACCGGGCCTACAACAGCGACCGGGAGCCGTTCATCGGCGCCATTGCCGAGGCTGCGGGCATGGACCCCGCGCCGACCGTCGCCCTGCTGGACGCATTCTCGTTCCCCGAGAAGGACGCCCAGCTCTCTGAGGCGTGGCTCGGCGGCACCGTGCAGCAGGTGATGAAGGACCAGATGGACTTCTTCGTCGCACAAGGCGAGATCGATTCGGCGCTGCCCAGCTACGACGACTTCGTCGACACGAGCTTCCTCGAGGCCGTCAACTGAGCCGGTGGCTGGTGGACGGGCGCCTGTCCTTCCCTGGGCGCCCGTCCACGGCCGGATGGTCGAACATCATGAAATGACGATCGTCACCATCGAACAGCAGGCTTGAGGGCATCCCATGGACTCAGTAGTCGACGCACTAGCGGACATCTACGACGGCATCACCTACGTGGTGGCACGGGGCGCCTACTGGCTGTCGGTGGTGTTCTTGTTCGTCGCCGCCATCGGCGTTGCAGCCATGGTGGTTGACCTGCTCGTCACCCCGACACGCCGGTTCAAGGCCGCGGAACGTGCCGCGCACCCCACCGATGGGGTGATCTTCATCGGGCAGCTCATGGCCGGCGCGGCGTTGGCCGGCGGCATCGTGCTGTGCTTCCGTGACACCGCGTCGCCCTGGCAGCCGGCTGCGGCCCTGGTCGGCGGGGCCGCCCTGTTGTTGCTGCTGGTGCTGTTCCGCCGAGTCGACGAGGCCCGTCAGGCTTCGACGGTTCGATACCTGTGGCTGTCGCTCGCTGCGAGCTCGGCCATTGCCGTCGTGCTGGCCTACATGCAGATCGAGGACACGTCGATCGCGTACTTGGGTCTGCTTGCGACAGCGTGCCTCATGGCTCGGGCATGGCTGCTGCTGGCCCGCCCCGAGGTGCGCTTCGATCCATCCGATGTCGAAGTGACTCAGGAGTCCCGCACCGAGACCCCGCTGATCGTGGAGAGCCTCGGGATGACCTACGAGCTTCCCGACGGCGAGACCGTCGAGGCGCTCAGGGACGTCTCGTTCACGCTGGAACCAGGTCGTTTGCTCACGCTGCTGGGTCCGTCGGGATGCGGCAAGACCACGCTGCTCAACATCATCGCCGGCTTTCTGGCACCCACCTCGGGAGAGGTCAAGCTCGGGGCCACGCCGATCACCGGCCCGGGCCAAGACCGCGGCATGGTGTTCCAGCAGGGGGCGCTGTTCGAATGGCTGAGCGTCAACGACAACGTCGGCTTCGGCGCCCGGATGAACGGCCGATCGCGTCCCGCCTCGCGTGAAGCAGTGCAGGAGCTGCTGCGCATCGTCGGGCTGTCCGAGTTCGGGGACAAGGCCGTCTACGAGCTGTCGGGCGGGATGCAGCAACGGGTGGCATTGGCCCGATGCCTGGCCAACGACCCGACGATCATCTTGATGGACGAGCCGCTGGGGGCTCTCGACGCGCTCACCCGCGAGAAGATGCAGGGCCTGGTGCTCAACCTGTGGAACCAGACGGGCAAGACGATCGTGCTGGTGACCCACAGCGTTGAAGAGGCCTTGTACCTGGGCGACCAGTTATTTGTCATGGCGCCCCGTCCGGGCCGGATCGAGCGGGTCTACGACCTGCCGTTCGCCCGCCAGGCGCTCGACGCCGATGCCCGTGAGCTGAAGGCGTCGCCGGAGTTCATCGAGGCCCGGGAAGAGATTCTCTCGCTCATCTGGGAGATGGAAGAACAGATCATGGGCACCGGGGAGACAAGCTGATGGCTGAGGGTCCCGGCGGGCACGCACTCTCCGACAACATCGAACAGCAGAACAGGCTCGCGAACTGGCCCTTCAACTGGCTGTTCACTCGGCGCGGCCAGAGCACCCGCAAGACGGTCACCTTCGGCGACGCGGCCGAGGTGAGCGGCGCGTTTCGGTGGACCGTCGCGAGCCTCATCGTCTTCTTGGCGCTCTGGTTCGTCGCAACGACGGTGTGGGGGCTTCCGAAGGAGTGGTACGACCACGCCGACGACGTGCGGGCGGGCCTGTCCTCGCTCGAGAGCTACGGCCAGCGAGACCTGCTGCGCGACTGCGACAACGCCGCCGACGAACCTTCGAAGTTCCCAGGGCTTCCTGCGTGCTCGTACACGCAATGGCTGAGCGAGTCGACGCTTCCCAGTCCGGTCCAGGTGTGGGACGCCTCATGGGACTTCGCCCGCAACGGCTACAGCGGGTTCACCTTGTGGCAGCACCTGTGGCTGAGCTTCAGCCGCTTGGCCAAGGGACTGTTCTGGGGCGTGATGATCGGCGTGCCGATCGGGCTGGCGATGGGGCTGTCCAGTCGTTGGCGGGGCATCTTCGACCCGGTCGTGGAATTGCTCCGGCCCATCCCGCCGCTGGCGCTGATCCCGCTGTTCATCGTGTGGTTCGGCATCGGCGAGGAGGGAAAGGTCAACCTGCTGTTGTTCGCTGCCATCTGGATCATGGTCATCGCGGCTCGATCCGGCGTTCTGGCTGTCAACACCACGAAGGTTCACGCTGCCTACTCGCTCGGTGCGTCCAAGGCCCAGGTGCTGCGCCATGTGAGCCTGCCCAACGCGCTGCCCGAGATATTCACCGGGCTGCGAGTGGCCATCGGGGTGTGCTGGGGCACCCTCGTCGCGGCCGAGCTGCTCGGCGCCAGTTCCGGGCTCGGGTTCACCATCTTCAAGGCTCGGCAGTTCTTCCTGCTCGACCTGATGCTGTCGGCCGTCATCCTCATCAGCATCCTGGGCGTCACCATGGACGTGGCCATGCGCTTGGCCGAGAAGCGGCTCATCCCGTGGCGGGGCAAGGGTTGACCACCGCTTTGCCGGACGCGGGCTTGGCGCCCATTGTTGAGTCATGGCGGAGGCGGGCGCGGGCTTCGGGGATGCGAGTGGTGCTGGCCGACGGCAGCGACGAACGGGCTCGGGCTGCGGCGCGGCTGCTGGGCGAGGCGGGCCTGGCCGAACCGGTGCTGTTGAGCGATGCCGGCGCTTGCTCGGAGGCGGTGCAGGCCCAGGCGGCTGCGTCGTCGTGGGCCGACCGGATTGATCTGTGCGATCCGCTCCATGTCGCTGCGCTCATGGTCGCCGTGGGCGAGGCCGACGCCTGCGTGGGGGGCGCAAGCCGGCCCACTGCCGACGTCGTGCGCGCAGCGCTGTTCTGCATCGGCCCGGCGCCCGGCATCGACGCCATCAGCAGCTGCTTTGTGATGGTGCTGCCCGATGGAACCCCCATCACCTACGGCGACTGCGGCGTGATTCCCGAACCCGACGCCGACCAGCTCGCCTCCATCGCGATTTCCACCGCGGCCACCCACGAGCAGCTCGTGGGCGAGCCGGCCCGGGTCGCGATGCTGTCGTACTCCACCAAGGGCAGCGCTGAGGGTGCACGCGTGGAACGCGTGCGATCGGCCACCCGGATCGTGCGCGACCGCATGCCCTCGCTGGCTGTCGACGGGGAATTGCAGTTCGACGCCGCCTGCAGTCAGCAGGTGGCCTCGGCCAAGGCGTCGGGCTCGGAGGTCGCCGGCCGAGCCAACGTGTTCGTGTTCCCTGACCTCGACGCGGGCAACATCGCCTACAAGATCACCGAGCGGCTGGCCGGCGCCAGCGCGTACGGACCGCTGCTGCAGGGAACCGCCCGGGTGATTCATGACGTCTCACGGGGTTGCGACGCCGACGACATCGTCTGTGTCGCCGTGATCGCAGCCTGTCAGGCCGCTCAACGTCACGTCCGCCCTCTCTAACTTTTTTGGTATGCCTGCTAACTTCCGGGCGCATCAGCCCGGACATCAGCGGGGCAGCGGAAAGCGGGGCGCAGTGGTCGCACGAAACGCGGAACCGTCGACGGCACGCCGGCCGCTCGACCGCACCAGAGTGATTGCAACTGCAGCCGACATCGCCGACACCCACGGACTCAGCAACATGACCCTGACCCGGGTCGCAGACGAACTCGGCGTCCGTCAGCCGGCCCTGTATCGCCATATCGGCGGCTATGACGATCTGCTCCGCAGCCTCAGTCTGCGGGGTCGGGAATTGCTCGCTCAGCGGCTGACCGACGCCGCTGTCGGGCTGTCGGGCGACGACTCGGTGGCTGCGGTGGGCCACGCCTGGCGTGCCATGGTTCGAGACCATCCAGGCATCTACGCCGCCACCGATCGCTACCCGTGCGCTGGGGACGCCGAGCTGGAAGCCGCAGTGGAGCGAGTGCTGGCCGTGCTGGGGCAGACCCTCCGGGGCTATGACCTCAGCGAGGAGGACTGCGTGCACGCAGCGCGCACCATGCGCAGTGCGTTCCACGGGTTCAGCCATCTCGAGTCGGGCGATGGTCATCCGCTTCCCCACGACCCCGAGGACACCTTCGAGCACATGGTGCAGCTGCTGTGCGCAGGAATTCAGCGGCTCTCACGCGGCTCTGGCGTCCCGGCGTCATCCGGCAAGGGGTCTTGATTCGTAGTTCAGTAGCTTCCTCTATCTGTTATAAGCTCTAACCCGACGGCGGGGTGGGCGTCGATCAGCCGGGATCTCGTTCGACAGAGGGGCAAGACATGACTCGCATGACTCCCAGCGAAGCATTCGTGGAAACGATGGTCGCCCATGGGGTGGACACCATCTTCGGCATCATGGGCAGCGCGTTCATGGATGCCATGGACATCTTCGAGCCGGCCGGCATCGAGCTGGTGCCGGTCGTGCACGAGCAGGGCGCTGCGCACATGGCAGACGGCTTCAGCCGCGTCAGCGGCCGCCACGGCGTGGTGATCGGCCAGAACGGGCCGGGCATCTCCAATTGCGTGACCGCCATCGCCGCCGCGTACTGGGCGCACAGCCCGGTGGTCGTCGTGACGCCTGAGACCGGAACCATGGGCATCGGGCTGGGGGGCTTCCAAGAGGCCAACCAGCTTCCGATGTTCGAGGAGTTCACCAAGTACCAGGGCCACGTCAACAACGAGCACCGCATGGCCGAGCTGACCGGCCGCTGCTTCGACCGGGCCCTGTCGGAGATGGGACCGACGCAGCTCAACATTCCCCGTGACCGCTTCTACGGCGACATCGACATCGCCATCCCGCAGCCGCAGCTGGTGGATCGGGGCCCCGGCGGCGAACGCACACTGAATGAGGCCGCCGAGCTTCTGGCCGGCGCTGAGTTCCCGGTGATGATCTCCGGCGGCGGCGTGGTGATGGGCGACGCCATGGCCGAGACGGCCGTGCTGGCCGAGCGACTCGGCTGCCCGGTCGTGAACAGCTACCTCCACAACGACTCATTCCCTGCGTCGCATCCGCTGTGGTGCGGGCCGCTCGGCTACCAGGGCTCCAAGGCGGCTATGCGGCTGATCTCCCGGGCCGATGTGGTGCTGGCGCTCGGAACCCGGCTCGGCCCCTTCGGCACCCTGCCCCAGCACGATTTGGACTATTGGCCGACCGAGGCGAAGATCATTCAGGTCGACGCCGACGCCACGATGCTCGGCCTGGTCAAGCGCATCGATGTGGGCATTTGCGGCCACGCCGGGGCAGCGGCCGTTGCCCTCACACGGCGTCTGGCCGATCGAGAGCTGGCGTGCGATGCCACGCGGGCACAGCGGGCCGCCGAGATTGCCGCAGACAAGGCCGACTGGGAAGCCGAGCTCGACGCCTGGATCCACGAGACCGACGACTTCAGCGTCGACATGATCAAGCGGGCGGCCGAGGAGACCGACAACTGGATGCACCCCCGCCAGGTGCTGCGCGAGCTCGAGCGGGCGATGCCAGAGCGGGTGATGGTGTCCACCGACATCGGCAACATCAACTCGGTCGCCAACAGCTACCTGCGGTTCGAGGAGCCCCGATCGTTCTTCGCGGCGATGAGCTGGGGCAACTGCGGCTACGCACTGCCCACGATGGTCGGCGCCAAGAAGGCGGCGCCCGACCGGCCCGCGGTTGCGTACGCAGGCGACGGAGCGTGGGCCATGAGCATGGTGGAAGTCCTGACGGCAGTGCGCCACAACATTCCCGTGACCGCCGTGGTTTTCCACAACCGCCAGTGGGGTGCAGAGAAGAAGAACCAGGTCGACTTCTACGGACGCCGGTTCGTGGCCGGCGAGCTCGACGGCGGCGAGGACTGGTCCGAAGTGGCGAAGGCCATGGGCGCCGACGGCGTGCGCGTCAACCAGCTCGAAGACGTCGGCCCGGCGCTCGAATCAGCGATCGACGCCCAGATGAACGGGGGACGCACCACCGTCATCGAGGCCATGTGCACCATGGAACTGGGCGACCCGTTCCGCAAGGACGCCCTCAAGCGACCGGTCCGCTTCCTCGACAAGTACAACCAATACACCTAATCCAGAACCGCCTCGAAGCCCTCGGCGGCCTCCCCGCAGCCCAGCGCATCAGCGTTCGGCCCGCCTCCCCAGCTCCGGCATCTGTGCCTACTGGCTCGAGTCCTAAGGGCCGCGGGGTTGCCGTGCGGTTCGTTGTGGTGACGCCTGGGGCTGCTCTTCTTGGTCGGTGGTCCAGGTGCCGTCGGGTTGGGGGACCATCTTGAGCCCGTGTTGGTGGAGGTGGTGGTGGTGGCGGTGGCACAGCAGCACCAGGTTGTCGAGATCGGTGGGCCCGCCATTGAGCCAGTGGATGATGTGGTGCGCGTCGCAGCGTGACGCTGGCTCGTGACAGCCAGGCCAGCGGCAGTGTCTGTCGCGTGCGACGAGTAGGCGCCGCAGCCTCGGCGGCACGGTGCGGCGGGCTCGGCCGACGTCGGCTGACCCGCCCGGGCCGCCCAGGATCATGGGGATGATCTCCGCGTCGCAGGCCATCCGCCGAACCATCTCGGGCGACAGCTCGGTGCCGGCGTCGGTCAAGCCCATCTCGTCGATCTGGCCGCGCAGCGCGTCGAGGCCGATGAGCACGCTGATCTGCGCTGGCGGAAGCCGCCGCGCAGGGTCCCACCCGCAGCCGTGCCCGTCCCGCGCGACCTCGTCGGGCTCGAGAAGGCCCGGCTCGGCCGGGTCCGGACCGAGCTGACCAGGCCTCAGCCGCTCCTCGTCGTGATGGTCGTGCTTGGGGTCGTCCGCGCCGGGACGGCCGCCATCGCGCTGGGCCTCATTCGGCCTCCCATGGCGTGGCTTGTTGCGCTGGGCCACGGTGTGTTTGGCTCCGCCCTTGCGAGGCGTAACGCGTCGCGACGATTGTTCCTGGTCTTGGATGTGGCCGTTGCGGTGGGCGCGTGCGAGCACCCGGCGGACCGCCTCAGCGTCTGCGTCGGTGAGGGTGATGCCCGCCAGCACATAGGCCAGCACGTCGGCGTCCCGCTGGGCGGGGGTGCGCCGCCCGTTGCGCACGTGCTTGTCGTCGTTCCAGTATTCGCGGCGCAGCATTTCGAGCTGTGCCTCGACGTGGGCGCCGACTTCGGGATCGAACTTGGCCCACAGCCGCAGCATCCCCTCGTGGTCGCGCCGCCATCCTGCGCCGCGAGCCTGCCGCTGCCGCTCAAAACGCTCCGTCGGCGTCTCCACCGAGTGCTCAGCCTCGGCCTGCCGCACCCGGCGACGCGTCGCGTCGGTGTCCTCGCCGGCCGCTGCTGCCACCAGCCCGGCCCGCACCGCATCAGGTACACGTGCGTCACACAGCGTCTCGGCCTGCGCAGGATTGATGTCGCCTCCTGATAGCGCCTCCAACACCGGCTCATTCGAGCGGGCCTTCTCGGCGGCACGGACCATGCGGCGGGCGTCGCGCTCGGACACCCCCGCCGCGTCGCGCAACGTGAGATAGGGCGTCCAATCAGGCGCCTCACCCGTCTGGTTCAGCACCTCCAGCGCGCCCAGCACTTCTGCCCGATAACCCGCCAGCCGATTCGTCAGCCGCTCGATATCGCTCAACACACCAGTCAGCTCGTCGCGCCCGAGCCCGCCGAGTGCCGCAGCGCTCAGCCGCGGCAGCGACATCGACCCGGGCGAGTCGGCAGCGGCGTGGTCGGTGACCGGGATGCAGGGATCGGAGTCTGGTGTGCCGAGACCGGCCGCGTCGTCGTGGTTGAGGTTGTCGGGGCCCGAGTTCGGGGCGGGGTGGTCTGCAGGAATTCCACCTGCGGGGCCGTGAGTGACAGGAACGCAGCCCGAAGGAGTGCGGTCGGAGCTCGAGGGCTCGAAGGGCGTATCTGCGGCAGCAGCAACATCAGCGTCGCCAACGCCTACAGCGGCATCGTTCCCGTCATTCCGGGTCCCGCCAGAACCGCTTCTCAACATGAGAACAACCGTACGGAGGGGCTGTTACACGAACCGATCGCACGCCACTTGGCTGTTCCGCCGCTGGCCCTGCTGGCCCTGTCCGGACCGCTTCTCGGCATGAGAACAACCGTATGCGAGGGGTGTGACACGAAAGTGTGGCACGCAGCTCGGCTGCCCAGCCGCCGGAAATCAGCCGTCGCTGCTGCCGGCGCTCACGAGATCGATGATGCCGATTGAGGGGCGCACGCCGAGTCGGAGCTGGGGGGCGTTGCCACGCTCGCGGCCCACGCCCGTCGACACATAGATCGGTGTGCCGTTCAGCTCTGCCAGTCCGCCCGCGGCGACGTGTCTCGGCACGTTCGACAGGGTCAGCGGCGGGCCGAAGAACGGCAACGAGACCTGCCCGCCGTGGGTGTGGCCCGAAACCAGCAAATCGACCGGCGTCGCCCGCACCAGCTCGATGGCATCCGGCTTGTGACCGACCAGGATCCGCACCCCGGCTCGCCCGTCCTCGGCCTGCCCGTCGCCTGCGTTCCTATCGCCGGTTTGTCCGCCCCCGGCTGGTTCGTCGCCTGCGAGTCGCGCCGCCATCCGCCGAGCCGCCGCGTCGTCGCCGAACAGCGTCGTGCCGCCGATGCTCACCGTGATGCCCCCAAGCTCGAACGTGTCGATCTCGTTGTCGAGCACCCTCGCGCCTGTGCCAGCGGTGATTCGCCGGAGACCCGCCACGGTGTCGGTGTTGCCGCTCACCAGGTACACGAGCGGCACCTCGTCGACGATCCGCTCGATGAGCTGCGTGAATTGCGGTGCTCGCTCGCCAAGCAAGTCGGCATCGAACTGGTACAGGTCGCCGGGCAGCACGACGATGTCGGGCCCGAAGCCCAAGAGACGCTCCACCGCATCGCGCTCGTAGTCGCCGATCGCCGTGGTCTGCAGGTCAGCCAGCACGCCGATGCGGATCGGTTCATCGACGCCCTCGACAGCGAGCTCCACGGCATCCACCTTCAGCCAGAAGGGCTCCACGTGGGTCGCGTAGACACCGACCGGGATGGCAGTCAGGGCGATGACGCAGGCGGTCGTGACCACCCGTGGACGCGGGCGCGCCCACACCAGCACGATGCCTCCCGCCAGCGGCACCCCGACAGTCCCCACGACATAGGCGACATGGATCAGCGTGATACCGTCCACGCCGGTGATCGCCAGCCCCCCGACGCCGAGCACCACCGTGCCCACGAATCCCACGACCGCACCACGCCCGAGTACCCGCCCGCTGCTCAGGCCGCCACGCAGCCACCGCACCGCCAAGATCCCCGAAACGGCCCCCACCACCACAGCGGCCGCAACGCAGTAATAGTTCAACAACATCGACCACACGACCCCGAGTCAGCAGGGTGTCACAGATTCGCCGCCCACCGAGATCGGCTACTCGACCTGCGGGCTGTGACGCCGGTGGCGGAAAGCCGCCAGCCATGAAACGCCGCGAGCCGCCAGCTACGCGGCGCCGCCGGCCATCAGCCCAAGATCTGTCCATTGCAAGAATGACTTCGCTTTTGTTTCATAGCCGCCAGAGTTGCGCTTCCCGACGGCGCCGTGGCGGCTCAGAGTTCCGTGCCCAGGTAGGCGGCGGCCAGCCGCTCGTCGCCCAGCAGCTCCTCGTTTGTGGCCTCCAGCGCTACCTCGCCAGACTCGAGCACGTAGGCCCGGTCGCACACTTCGAGCGCCTCATAGGCCCGCTGCTCCACGACGATCATCGCTGTCGTCTCGCTCTGCAACAGTGCAGCGACGCCTTCGAAGATCTCGTCTGCGGCCCGGGGAGCGAGCCCCATCGATGGCTCATCGAGCATCAGCAGCCGCGGGCAGGCCATCACGCCCCGCGCCACTGCCAGCATCTGCTGCTGGCCTCCCGACAGCGCGCCGCCGTCGCGGCTCAGCATGTCGGCAAGCGCAGGGAAGATCTCGAGCACGAGATCGCGGCGCTCGTCGTGGCGCTGGCGGGCCGCAGAGCGGTGGCCGCCGAGCCGGAGATTGTCGGCCACCGTCATCGAAGCGAAGATCATCCGCCCTTGCGGCACGTGGACGATGCCGGCCTCCACTCGCTGGTGCGGCGACAGTGCGAGCAGATCCTGGCCGTCGAACCGGATCGAGCCGACCTCAGGCGTCACTGTGCCGCTGATCGTCTTCAGCAGGGTGGACTTGCCCGCACCGTTGGGCCCCAGGATGGCCACCCGCTCCTGCGGCCCGACACGGAAATCCACCGAGCGCAGCGCAGGGACGCCCTCGTAGCCGGCACTCAGATCATGGGTCTCAAGCACGCTTCATCCATTTCGAACCGAGGTAGGCCTCGATCACGGCGGGGTCGGACACGACGTCTTCGGGCGGGCCTTCGGCGATGATGCGGCCTTCGTCCAGCGCCACGACCGAGTCGACATAGCGGATCAGCGACCGGACCGAGTGCTCGATCACGACGATCGCCGTCTGCGGGGCGACCAGATCGTCGACGATCTGGAAGAAACGCACACGCTCGGTCTCGTTCAGGCCGGCGAGCGGCTCGTCGAGCAGCAGCAGCTCCGGTTCGCTCACCATGGCCCGGGCCAGCTCGAGGTTCTTCGTCTCGGCGACAGTGAGGGAGCTCAGCTCGCCGAGCGCCTTGTCGGCGAGCCCAACTCGATCGAGCATGGCCATCGAGGCGTGCACCGGGCGCGTCACCGCCGCTCCGATCGCTGCGACCACCACGTTGTCGAGCGGCGACATGAGATGGAATCCCTGGGGCACCTGGAACGTGCGGGAGATGCCGAGTTCGTAGCGCCGCGGGGCGCGCATCGCGTCGATGGCCACGCTCTTGAACCGGATCCGTCCGGCGTCAGCACGCAGGTGCGCGGTCATGATGTTGAACAGCGTCGTCTTGCCGGCCCCATTCGGGCCGATGATGCCCACACGCCGGCCAGCATCGACCTCGAACGTCACATCGGACAGCACACGATTGGCGCCGAAGCTCTTGGCAATGCCCTCCACCTCGAGCACCGGTGCCCCGTCGGTCGACGGGATCCGCCGGCTGGGCACCTTGCGCGGCACGCTCAGCAGCGGCGAGGGCCGCGGCGGCGGTGCCGCAAGCCGCTGCACCACCTGCCAGCCCCGCCCCCGCCCCTCCGGATCAACCAGCCCAGCCAACCGGCGGCAGCCGCGTTCGGCAGCGGGCAAAATCCCCCGCGGTATCAACAGCGCGACCAGCACCAGCGCGGCGGCATAGACGAGTTCTTGCGCGCCGGGCACCGACTCGCCGATCGAATCGTCCAAGAACATCGCCAACGGAATGAGGAACGCCGCACCCACGACGGGACCCCACGTCTGGCCGACCCCGCCGACGAAGGCCACCGACAGCATGACGATGACCACGGTGATGCCGAAGACTTCCTCGGCGACGGTCACCCGCAGCACGGCCTTCACCCACAGCACCGCCATGGCGGCCGACAGCGCGGCAGAGATCATGAACGCAGCCGACTTCCACGCCACCGTCCGTATGCCGACGGCACGGGCCAGCACCTCGTTGTCACGTATGGCGCGCAGTGCGAACCCGAACGACGTGACGTCGATCAGCTCGCTGATCACCAGAGCGACGAGAAGCATCCCCAGCCCGACCCACACGTAGGTGTGGGCGTTGGAGAACTCCATGAACTTCCACTCGTTCTCGGGGTGGAAGGGAACGGTGAACTCAGGTTCGCCGTAGTGGGAGACGAGCAGCTCCATGATCAGCGGGAACGAGATGGTCGCCAGCGTGAAATAGAAGCCCTTGAGCCGGAAGGTGGGCAGGCCGATGACGAGGGCCAGCGCCGCCGCGACGCCCATGCCGACGGCCATGCCGACCCATGGGGACGTGCCGCCGTCCCGCAGCAGGATCGTGAAGCCGTACGCGCCGATGCCGACGAATGCGCTGTGGCCGAGCGAGATCTGCCCGGCCTTGGCCATCAGGTTCCAGGCCACCCCGGCCAGCGCCCACACCACGGCGAGCGTGAGCACCCGCAGGTGGAACCGCCCCGACAGCGAGCCGTTGAACAACGCCACCACCACGACCAGCACGACGAACGGGGCGAGGCGCCGCATCAGATCGCTCGCTGGACCTTTCCGAACAGCCCGTTGGGCCGCACGTACAGGATCAGCAGGAACAGGCCGAATACCCAGACGTTCTTGACGGCCGCGGAGGTCCACACCTGCGAGACCGACTGGATGATCCCGATGAGCACGCCTCCCACGAAGGCGCCGCCGACGCTGCCGAGCCCGCCGAGCACGACCGCGGCGAACATCACCACGACGAATCGCAGACCGACGAAGGGCGTGATGCTCTGGAACGTGACGAGCGCTGATCCCCCCACTGCTGTGAGCGCTACGCCCACGCCGAACGCGATGCGGTTCGTCCGGTCGATGTCGATGCCCATGTAGGTGGCGGCTTCCCAGTTCTCCGACGCGGCCCGGATGGCGCGCCCCGTCGCGGTCCGGTTGAGGAACAGGAACAGCAGCGCGGCGACCAGCATCGAGAGCAGGAAGGCATACAGGCGCGCCCGGCTGATGAAGATGTCGCCGATGAAGTCGCCGTCGTTGGCGTAGCTGGGCGCCACCACCCGGGGCTCCGAGGAGTACCGGATGAGGATGAGGTTCTGGAAGATCAGCCCGAGGCCGATCGTGAGGATCACCTGGGCGTCGTGGTTCTCTCGGCGCCCGATCACGAAGCGGATGAAGAGCCAGTGCACTGCCATTCCCAGCAGCAGGAACACCACGAAGACGCCCGGCATGGCCAGGAACGGGTCGAGGCCGATGCCGCCCGCGAACAGCGCCCACGACAGGTACATGGCGAGCATCATGAAGTCGGCCTGGGCGAAGTTGACCACCCGCATCACGCCGAAGATCAGCCCGAGGCCTGATGCGAGCAGCGCGTACACGCCGCCGATCAGGATCCCCGGCACCAAGAACTGCAGGAACTCAATCATCGGTTCGCCCTGGCGGCGTGAGGCAGCCTGGCACGGGAGGTGTGCCTGGCTGCCTCACAGCGGTCGCGGCGGGCGAGTCATGCCCTGGTGGACAGGCTCGCTGCTACTCCCACACGGGTTCGCAGATCGCGAACTCCAGCGGATACACCGTGCACGGGATCAGTTGCCCGTCCACTTCCTGCCACTGCGCCAGCACACCGAAGTGCTGGTCGATGCGGCCCGAAGCGCTGAAGCTGATGGCCGACGTCGGCATCAGGTCGACGGCGGGGCCCTCGGTCAGCTTGACGGTGTTGAACGCCTTGGCGACTGCGGCTGCGGAGGGGTCTCCGGCCTGGTCCACCGCTGCTGCGATCAGGTGCACCACGAAGTAGCCGCCGATGTGGTCCTGGCGGGCGTAGGGCTGATCGATGGCAGCCGCCAGCTCGTCGAAGGCATCGCTGCCTGCCAGCGGGTTGGCATAGACGAACGTGGACAGCCCTGCCACCTCGGGGCCGAGGTCGGCCCACGCAGGCAGCAGCCCTTGGCCGCCGTTCTGGATCACCGGTGCGGTGACGCCGCGGGCGATCAACTCGTTCTGCAGACCGCTCACGTCGCTGAAGGCGAAGGCGATGTTGAAGATGACGTCGACGTCGGCGTTGGCGATCTTGGTCGCCACGCCTGAGGGGTCGTCGAGCCCGCCGGGCGCCCAGGTGTCGGTGACGGCCACTTCGATTCCCCGCTCGGCGAATTCGGCCAGCAGGGCCTGCTGCAGGGGCACCGCTGCGGCCGAGGTGGAGCCCACCACGGCGACGGTCTCCATGGTGATCCCGGCCTGGTCGAGGCCCGGCTGGATCGCGTCGAGGATGAGGCCCTTGATGGCCGACGCCGGCGGCGAGTAGCCGAACACGTGGGTGAAGCCCTCGCGGTCGGTGACCGAGTCGGCGAAGCTCTCGGTGACGAAGGGGACGCCGGCCCGCTCGGACACTTCGGTCGCTGCCAGGCTGAACGACGACAGCCACGATCCGGCGATGGCCGACACGTCGGGCTCGTCGTCGAGGAGCCGCTCGACGGCGGTGGCTGCCTCTTCGGCAGAGCCGCCTGCGTCGTAGATCGCGAGCCTCAGCGTGGCGCCGCACAGCGACTCGATGCCGCCGGCGGCGTTGATGTCCTCCACTGCCTTGGTCGCTCCGGCGATCTCGGCGCCGCCCACGAAGCTGAATGTTCCCGACATCGGCCACACGGTGCCGATGACGACCTCGTCGACGCAGTTGAGTTCTTCCGCGGCGGCTGCCGCGGCCTCTTCGGCTCGTGCTTCGGCTTCCGCAGCGGTTGCCTCGGCCTGGTCGAGTTGCTCTTGGAGCTCGGCCACGGTTGCAGCGTCGACGTCGTCGTCGGCCTGCGCCTCGGCCAAGGCCGCCTCGGCCTCTGCTGCTGCTGCGGCGTCTTCTTCGGCTGCGGATCGGGCGGCGTCTGCTTCGGCCTCTGCCTCAGCGATCGCGGCGGCCGCCGCAGCGTCGGCGTCCGCGTCCGCTGACGTGTCGTCGGCGTCGTCGGAGGTGCAAGCGGCGGCGAGGAGACCTCCGACCGCGAACAGCACCACCGCCAGGCGCCATCTGGCAGACGGTCGTGCCCTGTCTTGGGGTCGGGTGACGGGCATGGCTGCTCCTTGGAATGCAAGGGCCGGTCCGCGCGTTGTGCAAGAGACCGACCGGTGTCGATCTGGGACCGACGCTACGCGGCTGACCAAGCCCTGTCAAGAGAGTGATGTCGCTTTTTTGTATAACGTCAAGAATGTCGGCTGCAGCGCACCTCTCAGAGCGCTGGGACTTGCCGGCGGCCCCGCGTCGGACCGCTGCCTGCGCCGCCGGTAGCGGCCCTGCCGTGCGATCCTTTCCACGGGAGGCCCATTTGGAATGGATACGCCCGAAGCCTTATCAAATGGTGAGTATTCGGAAAGGTTGACTGGTTATCCTTTCTAAATGAGCTTGTTCGAGGGCGGCGGTGCGGGCACGGTCGTAGTCGGCGACTGGAACGGCACCGAAGTTCGAGCGTGGAAGCCGGCAAGGCTCAGCGACCGCGACTTCGGCCTGAACGCAGCAGAAGTCCGCGCCACCGAACAGGCTGCCGCGGCAGTCAGGGTCGTCGACCGCTCAGTGCCGCACACATGGGAGGCGCTGTCGCGGCTGCTGCTGCGGCACGAGGGTGTCGCGTCGTCGGGCATCGAGGGACTGCGAGAGCCGTTGGTGTCGGTGCTGCTCGCCGAGCGCACGGGTGCCGGCGGTGCCGCCGGATGGGTGGCCGACAATCTCGCCGTCATCGACGCCGCCCTCGCCAGCGCGCATGAGCCGCTCGGCGTCGAGGTGCTGCACCGCTGGCACGCCCGCCTCATGCGCAACAGCGACCTGGACCCTGAGCTGATCGGGGCGTTCCGTTCCCGGGTCGGCTGGGTCGGCGGCAGCTCGCCGTTCACAGCCACCTACGTTCCGCCGCCGCCGGACGAGATAGCGGACCTCATCGACGATCTCATCGCGTTCGCGAATGAGCGAACCGACCTAGACCCGATCTCCCACGCGGCGGTCCTGCATGCCCAGTTCGAGGCGATCCATCCCTACTGTGACGGCAACGGCCGCCTTGGCCGCATACTCGTCACCAGTGCCCTGCGGCGGTCGGGCCTGACCCGCCACTCGACGGTGCCGATCAGCGTCGCGATCGCACGAGACACCGGTGGCTACCTGTCGGGGCTGCACCTGTTCGAACAGGGCCAGGCCGGCCCCTGGATCGCCTGGTTCGCCGGCGTCGCGCAAGGCGCCGCATCAATCACCGATCAGCTCGCCGACCGCACACGCCACATCATCGACACCTGGCAGGACCGGCTGAGCGGGCTGCGCGCCGACAGCGCAGCACGGGCGCTGGCGCCGCTGCTGGTCGCCCACCCCCTCCAGAGCGCCCCCGACGCCGCCGCCCTGCTGCACATCAGCAGACCCGCCGCCAGAACCGCACTGCGCACGCTCGCCGACCGAGGCATCCTCACCGCCGTCGAGGCCCCCACCCCCGGCGTAGGCCGCAACCGCGACTGGTACGCCGCCCACGACCTCATCGACATCTGGACCCACTGACCCTGCGCCCCCCGGCATCCTCGCCGAGGCTGGCAAGATGATTGAACCATGAAACCTGACGTGACCACCTTGGGACATCGCGTCGAAGTTGCGGCATAAGCTGGCAGTAACTCGGCGCACTACGTCGTAGCGCAACGCACTCGAAAGGGATCGCGATGAGCCGTCCCACATCGCTCCGGCTACCCGACGAGGTTCGCACGCGCCTCGACGACGAGAGTCGGCGGATCGCGAGCGCGCCGTCGTCGCTGGCCGTGGTGTTGATTGACGAAGGGCTCAAGATGCGGCGCTTTCCCGAAATCGTGTTCCGTGACGGCCCGACGGGGCGCCGTGCCGGGTTGGCCAGCGGACCCGACGTGTGGGAGATCGTGCGCGACCTCAAGCGCCATGGCTCCGACGGCGACCAGATCAGCGTTGTCGCCGAGGAAACGGGCCTTGCGCCCGATCTGATCGATCTCGCGGCCGACTACTACGCCACGTTCCCCGATGAGATCGACGACCGCATCGCGGCTGATGTGAGGGCCGCCGAAGAATTGCGGGAGCTCGCGGATCGCCGCCAGCGCATGCTGTCGGGGTGAGGTGGCTGCTCGACGAGATGTATCCGCCCTCGGCTGCCGCCGAATTGGAGCGGCTCGGCCTCCTGTTTCGCGCCGGCGGAAGGCGACCGGTCAGGGCAGGATCTCGAGCCGTTCGCAGTGCAGAGGCCGGACCACGCCGAAGTGGCGGCGGTCGACGGTGGCCACGGCTGTCGCGCCCAAGCGCTCTGCAGCGGCTACGACGGAGGCATCGACCGTACCCAACGG
>JAPOPC010000047.1 GCA_026713105.1 Acidimicrobiaceae bacterium | reverse complement strand
GGGCAAAGCGCTCCATGACGGCGTGATCTCGCCCGGCGCCGCTGTGGTGGTGGCTCGCGGCAGCGCCGTGATTGACGAGCCGAATCTCCCCGCCGACCGATGACACAGGTGCGCCGATGAAGGCAATCGCATGAAGACAGTGCGTGTCATCCCGTGCTTGGACGTGGACGACGGGCGAGTCGTCAAAGGGGTCAACTTCGTCGGGTTTCGAGATGCGGGCGATCCCGTCGAACTGGCAGCGGCGTATGACCGTCAAGGCGCCGACGAGATCGTTTTTCTGGACATCACGGCATCCGCGCATGGTCGCGACACCATCATCGAGCTCGCTCGGCGTACCGCCGAAGAAGTCTTCATACCCTTCACGATCGGCGGCGGCATCCGCACTGTCGACGATGCGCGGGCACTGCTGCGGGCCGGGGCCGACAAGGTCTCGGTGAATTCAGCGGCAGTCGTGCGACCTGAGCTGGTGCGTGAGATTGCCGACGAATTCGGCAGTCAATGCGCAGTGGTGTCGGTGGATGCCAAATCGAACGGCGGCCACGGGACTGCCTCTGATGCTGCGC
Organism: Acidimicrobiaceae bacterium; assembly: GCA_026713105.1. Classification (GTDB taxonomy): domain Bacteria; phylum Actinomycetota; class Acidimicrobiia; order Acidimicrobiales; family Poriferisodalaceae; genus Poriferisodalis. The sequence continues at coordinate 7,535 of JAPOPC010000047.1, read as the reverse complement.
CCGCCGAGGGCCCTCAAACGTGGAACGTCTATGTCAAGGGGGGCCGGGAAGACACCGGCATCGATGCGATCGAGTGGGTGCGTCGAGTCGCCGAACTCGGCGCCGGAGAGATCCTGCTGACGTCCATGGACGCCGACGGCACCAAGGCGGGCTTCGATCTCGAGCTCACCCGGGTCGTCGTCGACGCCGTGGGGATTCCTGTGGTGGCCAGCGGAGGTGTGGGCACGCTTCAGCACCTCGTCGACGCAGCCGTCATCGCCGGCGCCGATGCCGTGCTCGCGGCCTCGATCTTCCATTTCGGCGAGCACACGATTGCCGATGCCAAGCGAGCGCTGATGGACGCAGGCGTCGCCGTGCGACCGCCCTCGGCCTGACGAGCGGTCCTGCCCTCACCGCAGAGCCCGGCTTCAGCCGTACTGGCAGGTGCCCGCTAGCTTCGCCGCCATGAGCTACCCCGGCGCGTATTCCACGAACGATCCCGACCGACCAGCGGTGATCATGGCCCGCGACGGGCAGGTCCGCACCTTCGGTGAGCTCGAGGCTCGCAGCTGCCAGTTCTCGCAGCTCATGTGGGCTGCGGGCCTGCGTCCCGGCGACCATGTGGCGATCTTCGCCGACAACAACATCGGCTACTTCGACGCCTATTGGGCTGCGATGCGCAGCGGCCTGTATTTCACGACTGTCAACCGGTACCTCACGGCCGAAGAAGCTGCCTACGTAGTGAACGACTGCGGTGCGCGCGTGCTGGTGGCGTCGCCTGCCGTGGTTGACGCAGCGACCGAGATGCTGCCGCTCATCGGCGACTGCGACGTGCGGCTCATGCTGGACGAGGCCGCCGAAGGGTTCGATGCGTTCGAAGACGCCATCGCAGCCCACCCCGCAGAGCCGCTCGCCGAGCAGCCACGCGGGTCGGCCATGCTCTACAGCTCTGGCACGACGGGCCGCCCGAAGGGCATCAAGCGGCCCCTGGACGGAACGTCGATCACCGACCCCGATCTTGTCGGCGTCGGACTTGTGGGCGGCATCTTCGGCATTGGCGAGGGCAGCATGTATCTCTCGCCGGCCCCGCTATACCACTCCGCGCCGCTGTCATTCACCACCGGCACCCAGTCGATGGGCGGTACCGCGGTGGTCATGGACCGCTTCGACGCGGCCGAAGCGCTGTCGTACATCGAGCGCTACCGCATCACCCATAGCCAGTGGGTGCCGACGATGTTCAGCCGGATGCTCAAGCTGCCCGAAACCGAACGCACCCGTCACGACCTGTCCAGCCACCAGGTCGCCGTGCATGCGGCGGCGCCGTGCCCCGTCGAGGTGAAGCAACAGATGATCGACTGGTGGGGCCCGATCCTGCACGAGTACTACGCCGGCACCGAACTGAACGGCTTCTGCTACGTGAACTCCGACGAGTGGCTCCAGCGCCCCGGAACGGTCGGCAAGCCGCTGATCGGTGTCATCCACATCTGCGACGACGAGGGCAACGAGCTGCCAGTCGGCGAGGCGGGTGCCATCTACTTCGAGCGCGAGGTCCCCGCGTTCGAATATCACAACGACCCCGACAAGACCGCCGACTCCCGTCACTCGGATCATCAGCTGTGGTCGACGCTGGGCGATGTCGGGCGCATCGACGAAGACGGCTACCTGTACCTGACCGATCGCAAGGCGTTCATGATCATCTCCGGCGGGGTGAACATCTACCCCCAAGAGATCGAGGACTGCTTGGTGCTGCATCCCAAGGTGGCCGACGCGGCGGTGTTCGGGGTGCCCAACGAGGACTTCGGCGAAGAGGTCAAGGCCGTCGTGCAGCCGATCGACGGTCTGGCGCCCGACGACGCCTTGGCAACTGAGCTGCTGGGGTACTGCCGTGAGCATCTTGCGAACTACAAGGTGCCCCGCTCGGTCGATTTCCGCGACGAGCTGCCCCGCCATCCCACCGGCAAGCTCTACAAGCGCATCCTGCGAGACGAGTACTGGGGAGACCGCACGTCTCGAATTGTGTGAGGTCGGCCGCGCCTACAAGCCGCCGACGAACTCGCCGATCATCTCGCCGACCGCTCGGGCGTGGCCCATCAGGAAATGATCGCCTCCCGGGATCACCTCTCGCTGGGTGTTGGTCCAGCTCTCGGTGATCTCGGCCGCTTCGGCGGGGGAGCGGAACTGGTCGTGCTGGGGCACCAGAAGCAGTTTGGGTCGCGGATCAGCCGCCGCGCCCATCGACGCCGGGTCGACGATCCGCAGGGGCGCGGCAATGCCGATCCACGCTGACAGGCCATCGTGTGTGGCCGCCAGGGAAACATCGCCGCCAAACGACCAGCCTGCTGAGACCACCGGCGGCGGAGCGGCTGTGCTCGACCGTTCCTCTGCGAGGCCGACGGCGGTGCCGAACGCCGCGGCAGCGTCGAGCTGCTCGGCCTTCCCGTCGTCGTGGCTGCCGTCCGAGCTGCCGGTACCCCGGAAGTTGTAGCGAAGCGTTGCGATGCCGCTCGCGGGCAGAGCCCTGAAGAGGTGATCGACGAGCGGATTCCACATGTCGCCGCCGTAGAGCGGGTGCGGGTGCGAGAGCACGACTGCCGCCGTGGCTCCCTCGGGCCAGGCAGCTTCGGCTTCGAGCACGACGCCGTCTGAGGCGGTTGGCGCCACAGCGAAGGCCTCGACTGCAAATGGGGGGCCGGGCGTGCTTGCCCCGCCCGAAATCTCTGCGTCATTCACGCCGGTGAACGGTACCGTGCGGGCGGTGAGCGCTCCGGAGACACGCAACGAGCACGGAACTGCTGCAGCGACGAAACCCGCCCGTCCCTCGAAGAGTTCGAAGCCCGGCGGTCGCAAGGCCAAGCCGGCCTCGGCGCCCGATCACGATGACGACGAGCGTCGGCCGATCAAGATGCTGCACGACCGTCTGCTCGTGCGACTTCCCAACGACGGCTCGGAACGGCGCACGAGCGGCGGGATCCTGATTCCGGCAACGGCGCAGCAGAACAAGCGCCTCGTGTGGGGCGAGGTCATCGGCGCAGGACCGAACGTGCGAAGCGCCCAAGAAGGCGATCAGGTGCTGTTCAACCCTGAGGATCGCCACGAAGTCGAGGTGCACGGCGACGATTTCCTGATCCTGCGCGAGCGCGACGTGCACGCCATCGCTGCACCTCGCATCGAGCCCGGCAGTACCGGGCTGTACTTGTGACGCACCGATGACTTTGCTCTCGTAATGCAGCGCCGATGACCACCGCTACGACGCAGCTTCGCACCGGCGGCGGCATCACGGTCGCGCTGGAGGCCGCCACTGTCGACGGCGACGCCGAGATCGAGCACCTCGTCGACCGGCTCGACGAGGCCCGCGGCGTGCTGCTGTCGTCGAGCTATGAGTACCCGGGTCGCTACACCCGCTGGGACATGGGCTTCACTGACCCGCCGCTGGCCATCACCAGCCGGGCCCAGGACGTATCGGTGAGCGCACTGAACGAGCGGGGCACCGTGCTGCTCGAACCCGTCCACGAGATGCTGGCGGGTCTTGGCAGCGCCGCGGGCATCGTCGATCTCGGGCTGGGCGACGGCGACGGTTTTGGGGGTGTGGCCTGCCGCATCGAGCGCCCCGACAGGCGCTTCGAAGAAGAAGAGCGCAGCCGCCAGCCGTCAACGTTCACGGTGGTGCGCGCGCTGGTCGACCTGTTCTCCTGCGACGATCCCCACCTCGGGCTGTACGGGGCGTTCGGGTACGACCTCGCTTTCCAATTCGAGCCGATCTCGCTGACATTGCCGCGTCCATCGGACCAGCGCGACCTCGTGCTCTACCTCCCCGACGACCTGCTGATCGTCGATCACGAGGGCGGCATCGCGCAGCGCTTGCGGTATGACTTCGCCGTCGACGGTCGCAGCACCGCCGGGTTGGCGGGCGGCGGCACTCGCGTCCCCTACGAACCGGACTTCGAGATGGAGGCCCGCGGAGATCACGAACCAGGCGGCTACGCGGCTGGTGTCCGAGCGGCCCGCGACTACTTCGCCCGTGGCGACCTGTTCGAAGTCGTCACGAGCCAGATGTTCTGCGAGCCCAGCATCGAGCCTCCCTCCGAGCTGTTCCGCCGGCTCAAGGAGCAGAACCCTGCGCCCTACGGGTTCCTCATCAATCTGGGACAGGTGGGAACGTCAGGCGAATGGCTGGTCGGCGCGTCTCCGGAGATGTATGTGCGCGTCGAGGGCGAACGGGTCGAGACCTGCCCGATCTCGGGCACCATCGCTCGGGGTCAAGACCCCATCGACGACGCATCACAGATCTTGGCGCTGCTCAACTCGTCCAAGGACGAGTCGGAGCTGACGATGTGCACCGACGTCGACCGCAACGATAAGAGCCGCATCTGCGTGCCGGGCTCGGTGAAGGTCATTGGCCGCCGCCAGATCGAGATGTACTCGCGTCTCATTCACACCGTCGATCACGTCGAAGGCCGACTGCGTCCGGGGTTCGACGCGCTGGATGCATTTCTCTCCCACACGTGGGCGGTGACGGTGACCGGCGCTCCGAAGACCGCAGCAATGATGTTCCTCGAGCAGCATGAGCGCACGGCCCGGGCTTGGTACGGAGGCGCCGTCGGGAAGGTGGGCTTCGACGGCAGCCTCAACACTGGTCTCACGCTGCGCACCATTCGGGTGGCTGACGGTCACGCGGAGGTTCGGGTGGGTGCCACGCTGCTGTGGGACTCCGTCCCCGAGGAAGAGGAATCTGAGACCGAGCTGAAAGCGTCGGCCTTTCTGGATGCGATCCGGCGACCTCGGTCTGCGCCCGACTCGGGCGCGGTCGTTTCGGGGCCCAGCCGAAGGCGCATCCTGCTGGTCGATCACTTGGACTCGTTCGTCCACACACTGGCGAACTACCTGCGCCAGACCGGCGCCACGGTGGTGACGCGCCGAGCCGGGTTCCCGATCGATGAAATCGACCCCGACGAGTTCGAACTCGTGGTGCTGTCGCCTGGCCCTGGCCGCCCCGACGACTTCGGCATAGGTCCAGTGGTTCGCGCAACGATCGATGCCGGCTTGCCGCTGTTCGGCGTCTGCTTGGGCCTGCAGGGCATCGTGGAGTACTTCGGCGGCTCATTGGGTCAGCTGACCACGCCGATGCACGGCAAGCCTTCTGCCATTCGCGCGCTCGGCGGGCAGTTGCTCGACGGGCTGCCGAAGGAATTTCGGGCGGGCCGCTATCACTCGCTGTTCGCCCGTCGCAGCGAGGTGCCCGAGGAATTGGAAGTGACCGCAGTCAGCCTCGACGACGACATCGTCATGGCAGTCGAGCACCGCGAGCTGCCGGTCGCAGCCGTGCAGTTTCACCCGGAGTCGATCATGTCGCTCGACGACGGGGTCGGGCTGGCGCTGGTTCGAAACGCAGTCGAACGGCTGTTACCCGGGTGGAGAAGCGGATGAGCTCGAGAACTGGTCTGGACCGGCTGGTCGTCGCGACTGTCCCGCGCGATGTCGTCATCGTCAGCGGTCCCGAGGCCGAGCTGTACCTCCAGGGCCAGATCTCCGCCGATGTTGCGGCGCTGGAACCGGGTGAGAGCGCCCTGTCGTTCCTGCTGGAGCCGCGCGGTCGCATCGAAGCGTTCTTTGTCATCAGCCGCACCGGCCCAGACATGTTCGTCGCCGACACCGAACCTGGCTTCGGCGAAGAAATGGCCGCATCGCTGGCCCGCTTCAAGCTGCGCACGAAGGTCGAGTTCTCCCCGCAGCAGTGGACGATGCATGCAGTGCGCGGCCCTCAAGCGGCCTCGGAACCGACGACCCGGGCAGCGGCGACCGGTCCCGCCGATGCGCCCGAGCACGTGATACACCCGACGCTGTGGCCCCACACCAGTGGCTACGACATGCTGGTGAGCCCCGGCGGCGTCGTTTCCCAAGCCGGCAGTGCCCAGCAGATTCTGACGGAGGAGTTCGAGGCGCTGCGCATGGCCTACGGCCTGCCTGCGATGGGCTCGGAGATCCAACCGGGTGACATTCCGAACGAGACCGGACTTGTCGAGCGGGCGGCCTCGTTCACCAAGGGCTGCTATCGCGGCCAGGAACTGGTGGAACGGATCGACTCACGAACGGGCGGGCGTCGCAGCATCTGCCGGCTCCGGACGGGTGTGCGGCTGGCGCCCGGCGACGAACTGCACGATGGCGCCGACACCGCAGTCGCCTCGGTGCTGAGCGCAGCAGCGCTCGACGATGCAGTAGTGGGCTTCGCCCTGGCACGCCGGGATGCGGCCGAAAGTGCGTTCACCTCAACAGCCCAACCTGTCGAGCTCGCCGACTTATTCTGAAGGGCTCGTGCGGCCGGGGTCGCCTTGTGAGGACTCGTCATTGGCCCCGCTGCGAAGCCCTCACCGGTACGCTCGCAGGCTGTCGTTGACGCAACCGGATTGCAGGGAGCACTGATATGTCCAAGACCGCACTGCTGGCCAAGCTGACCGCACAGCCGGGCAAGCGCGACGAGCTGCTCGCTGTGATCGCAGACATCGGCATGAGCAATGTCGCGGGAGAGCCCGGCACCGAGGTCTATGCCGCGCACAAAGACCAGAACGACGACGACGTCGTGTGGTTCTACGAGCTGTACAGCGATCAGGCTTCGCTCGAATCCCACGGCGGCTCCGAGGGAATGAAGGTCTTCGGACGGGCGATTCGCGACTACATGGCCGGACGGCCTGAGCTCTTCATGTTGGACCCAGTCGCCGCCAAGGGCGTCGACTTCTGACCTCGACCCGACGTCGGGGTACCCGTTGACCGAGAGCCCGTATCGGCGAGAGGTCCCCTGAGGTGCCAGCAGCGACATGTTCGTAAAGATCTGTGGTGTCACCAACGAAGAGGATGCGCTCGTCGCTGTCGGCATGGGTGCCGACGCGATCGGCTTCAACTTCGTGCCCGGATCGCCACGGCAGATCTCGCCGCGGCTGGCGCGCGACATCATCCGCCGGCTGCCGGGAGGCATCGTCACGGTTGGCGTCTTTCGCAACGAGCTGCCCGAGCGGGTGGTCCAGATCATGGACGGAGCCGGCTTGCGGCTGGCCCAGTTGCACGGCAACGAGACGGCGGCCGACAGCCGCTGGGTCGCCGAGCGGGTGCCTGGTCTCATCAAGGCTTTCGTCGCGGGCGATCCCAATGTCGAGCGAGTGCGTGACTACGGCGCGTCGGTGCTGATGCTGGACAGCTCCGAGCCTGGCAGCGGGCGAGTCTTCGACTGGCGACAGCTGGAAGGCCGAGATCGCGGCATGAGATTGCTGCTCGCGGGCGGGCTGCGCGCCTCCAATGTGGCGCAGGCGATCGAGATTGTGCGGCCCTGGGGCGTGGACGTGGCATCAGGAGTCGAATCCGAATCCGGCCGCAAGGACGTGCTCGCTATGCGTGAGTTCATTGCGAAGGCGAAGGACGCTGGGGCTCTCTACGAAAATGCCGAAGAGTCGGAGGCGCCGGGCCCTGAGGCGCCGTACGACTGGCGCGACGACTGAGCGAGGGACGACATGGCTGCAGCAACCGACGAGCCCACGCCGGGTTTGAGGTCGGTCATGGGCGAGCCCACG
>JAPOPC010000069.1 GCA_026713105.1 Acidimicrobiaceae bacterium | reverse complement strand
GGCTTCCTGCTCAACCTTCATGGAACCGCCAGCGGGGAGATGCTGCAGAAGCTGTCGGACATCGGCATCACCCTGCTGTTGTTCCTCGTGGGCCTGAAGCTCGACTTGAGGACCCTCGCGCGTCCGCAGGTCTGGGCCGTTGCCGGCTTGCACATGTCGATTGTCGTTCTGGTGCTCGGAACGGCCATCCACATGCTGGCCCTGCTGGGTGCCTCGTTCCTGACCGGCATCGATTTCTCGCGGGCTCTGCTGATCGCCTTTGCGCTGAGCTTCTCCAGCACCGTCTTCGTCGTCAAGGTGCTCGAAGCAAGAGGCGAGACGGCTTCGCTGCACGGCCGCATTGCGGTGGGCATCCTCATCGTGCAGGATCTGGCCGCCGTCGTCTTCCTGGCTCTAGCGGCAGGTGAGTGGCCTACGGTTCGGGCGCTGCTGTTGCTGATCCTGATTCCGCTGCGGCCGCTGCTGACCCTGGTCCTGCAGCGCGTCGGCCATGGCGAACTCCTTGTCCTCTACGGCTTTCTGCTCGCCCTGGGTGGAGCGGAAGCATTCGAGCTGGCGGGCCTGAAGGGCGACCTGGGCGCCCTCGTCCTCGGCGTGCTCATCGCCAGCCACGACAAGGCCGACGAGCTCGCAAGGACCATGCTCGGCTTCAAGGACTTGTTCCTGCTCGGCTTCTTCCTCTCCATCGGAGTGTCCGGACCGCTGACGACGGAGGTGGCACTCATCGGCGCGGCGGTCACGCCGTTCGTGTTCTTCAAGTCGGCTCTCTTCCTGGGTCTGCTGGCGGGGTTCAGACTGCGAGCCCGAACATCGCTGTTGGCGTCGTTGAACCTGACCAACTTCAGTGAATTCGGGCTCATCATCGCCGCCGTCGGCGTCGCCAACGGCTGGCTCGACAGCCTGTGGCTGAGCGTCGTCGCGGTCGCGCTGTCCCTGTCCTGCGGCATCGCCGCGGGACTCAATTCCGTCGCCGATCGGATCTACAGGAGATACCGGACGGCGTGGCACCACCTTCAGCGACGAGAGCGTCTCGCCGACGACCGGCTGCTCGACACCGGGGGGGCGACGATCCTCATTCTGGGCATGGGGCGCATCGGCGCCGGCACCTACGAAGCGATGCATCGACGGTACGGCGAGACGGTCGTCGGGGTGGACATCGATCCGAGAACGGTAGGGAACCATCAGTCGGCGGGGCTCAAGGTGCTGCTCGGCGACCCGAGCGACGCGGACTTCTGGGACCGCCTTCGGGGCACGAACGTCATCGAGCTGGTCATGTTGACGCTGCCGAACCTGACCGCAAGCCTCGCCGTCCTCGACCAGCTCAGGGCCGCTTCGTTCAGGGGGCGGGTCGCCGCCACGGCCAGGTTCCACGATGAGATCGAGCCGCTTGCGCGGGCGGGCGCGTCGGTCGTTTTCAACGTCTACGAGAAGGCCGGCGCCGGGTTCGCCGCGCAGGTGGCCGCGCAAGACACCACTCCGCTGATCCTGCCACGAGGAATCGGTTGATTCTGTGCTCTGGGCGTGCG
>JAPOPC010000109.1 GCA_026713105.1 Acidimicrobiaceae bacterium | reverse complement strand
CTGCTAGGTTTCACCTCGGAGATGCCCCCCTGAACTCGAAGATGCGTGCTTCCAACACATGCATCGTCGCAGGTCAGAGGGGCTTTTCCGCGGACCCTTACAGACCAGTCAACCCGACTCGTGAATAATCAGGGCTAGTGCTACATGCCGCAGCATTCATCTCTGCGTGTGACGGGGAGGTTCATGAGGCCGAGTTCAAGATGCTGCAAGACTTGGCCCGCGCATTTGGGCTGCCGCGGTCTCAGGTGGGAAAATCGCTAGAACTCGCTCGTGCGTCGTTTGCCCAAACGGAAACAACCGACGAACCATTCTGAAATTCCGAAATGGGATCGACCATGAGCACCAGAGCGCCAAGGCTCGACATCGTCCACTTCCCAGGGTCTGTCAGACCCCATCGCCCCCTATGACCGTCACCGAAGCACTCGGCGCCTTACCATTCACGCTCGTGCTCACCGCCAGCATCTCGAAGACACGACCAAAGCCATGACACGACGCTCGACCACAGATACGACGGCATGTCACTACGCAGCGAGGTCATGACATCGCGCCTGCGCTCACTCGCCGCGGTCGCCTGTGCCATCGTGCTGCTCGCCGCCGGATGCGCCTCGGGCGACGACAACGCCGCCGCGCGCACTGCCGACCTCGAAGCCCGAATCGCTGACCTCGAATCCGACCTCGAAGCAGCACTCCAAACAGCCGCGCCAGCGACGACCACGACAACGGCGGCTGAGCGTTACATCTCGCCCGCCAGGCGAGAGGCCACCTGCGACGAGGTGATCACGGCCAGAGAGGTGCTCGTCGGCGCCTACAACGAGACCATCAGCGCGACCAATGAAACTCTCGACGCGTTGAACGCAGCAATAGACGCCTACGACACCTCCCGGACCGACGCCAACTGGGACCGAAATGTGGCTGCCGCCAAGGCGCACACGACAACTCAGGTCGCCAATGTCGCCTCCGCCGTCGAGCTCCGGGCATCCCACCTCGACTTCATCGCCGCCTGCGACGAAACCGAACTGGTCGGACCGGCAAACGTCCTGCGTGCGAAGGCCGCCGTGCTCGTCATCGACGAAGACCTCGCATGGTTCGCCGACGAATGGTGCGACAACGCTCCCGACTACGCCCCGTGCCCGCCCGAAGCGCTGCGCCTCGCCGAAGCCGACTACCCGCCGATCCCGGACTGACGTTGCCAGGGTCCGAAGCCATGACACGACGACGCGGCGGAGTGCCATGACCGATGGCGGGACTCAAACCGTCGGGTAGGGATTTGACACCCCGACGCCACACCTCGCTTGGCATGCTCACACCCATCGAGTTCGAAGCTCGACACCCTCACCCCACGCGCAACCGCGAAGCGCCGCTAAATCGCGAAACGCCGTCTTGAGTGCCGAGTCAGCCGACGACAGCGACGTATCGGCCGATTCGGCTGTGCCGGAGCTGCGGGTATGGGCGCCTTACTGGTAGGCGTTGGTGGGGTCCGCTGGTTGAGCGATCCCTCCACGAACCCATACTGCGGTTCCGGCCGGAGATTCAGGCATCTATTGGCTCACGAGTTCGGCGATGCCGTGGTTGGAGAGCTGATGCTCGATGACGTAGGGGGACACACCGAACTCGTCGGCTAATTCTGTGACGTGGTCTTGGTCGACGTACCGATCGGCGATCTTTTCCCTGAGAGAAGCCGAGGGAGCAAGGAATTCGGCGGCGAACGCTCGGTTGCGCTGCTGCCGCTCAGTCTTGGCCTTCGTGAGAACGGTGGCGGTGCCAGCGGTCAAGACTTCAGCCAATGCGCGGCAGAACAGAAAGCGCCGGCCAGCTAGTCCGGTTTCTCTCAACCCGATTGACGCGGTTCCGGGCCCCTGAGGGTTCACCACACCATCTACGAGCGTCAGCGCAGCGAGGGACTTCACTGGGCGAGTGGCTCGAGAGATGTAGGTTGGGCGCTGGCCGATCGCCGCGGCCAAGTCCGCATTGGTGGCGAGCGCCTCACCGTTGAGGCCGAGAGCCGCCCGAGTGTGTCTCGCCATTTCGTAGCCATCCAGCCACGGACGATTCGTGTCGACCTGCCACCGGCTCGCGCCCGCCAAACCGTCAGCGAGGCGAAGCGTGTTCGACTTCGATGCCTCCAAGGCCTCGTGGATGGCGATACAAGCCGCCAGCGGCTCGGCAGGATCGAGTGCGGGCAGCGCTTCCATCCGCATATCCCCCAGGCGCTTCCCCACATCGAGCACGAGACGCGCTTCATGCTCTTCAAGGTCGTAGGGGTCTCGGCCCAAGCTCGCTGCTGTTGCGCAGAAAGTCTGCTCATCGTGGTCGGTGGCCTGAACGGCCTCCCACTCCGATTGCAAGTAGGAGGACGAGATGCCGCAGGCCGAGAGCCTTCGCGTGACCGTGTCGATGAAATCCGTGAAGGCCGCCAGCACCTGATCACGGTCAAGAGTCACCGAACCAGAGCTGCGATAGTCGAGCCTGGTCCATTCCGATGCCCGGCGATCCCATTCCAATCGCGTCAGCTTGCCGGCCGAGCTGAGCCGGAGGTCGGGGTACGCATAGCCATCTGACCCGGTGACCAGCCAATGACGGTGAGCGAACGCCGGATTGCCCCGGTTGAGGAGATTCTCTGGTTCATAAGCGAGGAACCACCAATTCGACACCAACCACTCAGCCAAGGGATAGACCGGGACGTACACGACATCGCGCAACGTCTGCGCGCGCTTGTCGTCGACGTGGGTCAGCACCGATCCAGCAACCGAGATTCGCAATGCAGCAAACGTCGCAGCGAGCTCGGGGCCCTCAATGCCTGTGCCGTCCTGCCACTGCACCTCGAATCGGAGAGCACTCATTTCTGGCTCGCCATGTGCTCGGGCCACTCGTCTGCCGCAAGCGGGTAGCCCTTGTAGGAACCGTCGCCCCTATTGACGAGTCGCGCCTCGAACACGATTTCCTCCTCTTGGTGCCACACGTACCGCGGGAAATCGTCCTCCCACGGTCCGCCCACCGAGCCAGTTCGGATGGCCGACCTCAACCAGCCCGTCACCAAATCGACGTCATTGTGATCCCTCGGGCAGATCGAGGCATCACCGCGGGGACGAGGCTGCCCCGCAAACGTCGGCATGTCCTTGTGCTCGGGACTGCCGACATAGCGGGCGCGTTCCGCCAACGCACCCAAGTCCGTACCCGGCGGAACATCTTGAGTGCGTCGCCGTGGTCTGCGCCGCTGCGGAGTCCGCATGGCAAAATCCTACGAGACCACAGTGCCGACAGGCCCTCGTATCGGCTGACGTCGATAGTTGATGTCGTCGTTGTTCACGAGGGCGGAGAGCTCGGCTTCGACGGTGGTGGCGCCCAGGTCCTATTGAGCTAGGCCCTTTTGCCAGAGGCGGCGGGCGAAGTGGTCTGCGGGAATGATGTCGATGCCGTCGTGGGTGCGGCGTGGCCGGTCTTCGAGACAAACCACCACTCGGGCCGCTAGCTCAGGATGCTCCTCGGCCAGCGTGCGCAGCCCTCGTAGATGGCGTGTCGTGACGGTGGCGGTGGCCTTGGCTTCGACTGCGATGCGCATGTCGCCCACTATGAAATCCACCTCGATGCCGCTGGGCAGCCGCCAGTAGCTGAGTTCCTCGCCGGTCTCGCGATACGCCGTCATCGCGCACAGCTCGTGGAACACCCAGTTCTCGAATGCCTTGCCGTACGCGTCTGAGCCTCGCTCGACGGTGCCGCGACGGGCGAGGCGGTTCACCACGCCCACATCCTCGAAATACAGCTTGGGCGCCCCGGCCAGGCGGCGCTTTGCCCGTCGCCGCCAGCGCGGCAGCCAGCGGGCCAGCAGCGTGTCGGTGAGGATGCCGAAGTGCGCCTTCGCCGTCGGCCCCGAGACGCCGCATTCGCGGGCGATGTTCGCGAAATTGACGGGGTCGCCGTCGCTGAGGGCGGCAGCGTCGAGGAAATCGGAGAACGCCGGCAGATTGCGTACGAGGCCCTCCGCGGCGATCTCCTGCCGCAGGTAGTCGGAGATGTAGGCATCCAGCAGGCGGTGGGGCCGTTCCGATTCGTACATGCGCGGCAGATACCCGTGGTTGAGCATCCGGTCGAGACTGAACGCGTCTCCGAGCTCGCCGGAGGTGAGGCCGCGGAGCTCATAGCGCAGTGCCCGACCGCCGAGCAGGTTCGCCGCACCGTGACGGACTCTTCGTGCACTTGACCCGCAGAGCGCGAAATGCAGCCCGTGACGTTCGATGAGCCAATGCACTTCGTCGAGCAGCGCGGGCACCTTCTGGACTTCGTCGATGACAACCTGACGGTTCGGGTCCGGGCCGTGAGGGCCGGCCGCTTCGAGTTCCTGTCGCAGCCGCTCAGGTCGGGTTGCGTAGCGGCGGAAGTCGTCGGCCTTGAGCAGATCCACCCACACGCCGTCGGGGTATTGCTGGCGCAGCAAGGTGCTCTTTCCCGCCTGTCGAGGTCCCCACAGAAAAAACGTCTCGGTGCCTGACAGCGGCAACGTCAATCTGCGCTTAAACATCAACTTTAGATTATCATGATTATCTAAATCATGAGTTGTCGTTTGGCATCACGGCATGTATGCATGCCGGACCCCATGCGGTGAGATACCACCTAGATCTTGAATCTGCGCGACTGATTCACATAGCGTCGCCGGCCGTGGCCCCGACTGCTGACACCGGCTCGCCGAGCGTGCGTTACTCGCCGGGATTCCGCGATTCAGTCCTTTGCCTCACCAGGGACGAGCAGCATCGGGTGAATCATGCGGTGATGCGGTACCTCGAAGACCCGTGGTTGCCGGGGCTGAGGCTCAAGAAGCTACGCGGCAAGAGCCCGGCCGGTCAGCTGTGGTCGATGCGCGCGTCTGAGGAGCTCCGCATCCTGCTGAGGCGCAACGGTTCGGCTGCCGATCTCGTACATGCCGGTCACCATGACGCGGTCTTACTCAAGGCCGCGCTCATTGAACCGATGGAAGCCGCGCCGCGCTTGCCGGAACCCGAAGATTCAACGGTTGCCTCCGATCAAGATGTGAAGCCGGTGCCCACAAAGCACCATGACAGGCCACCTGCCTTGCAGGAGCCGGATCTTCCGGCGATACCGCCCGGGGCAACCCAGCAACCTCTGCTGTGGATGTGGTCTGTCGACAATCTGCGTGGGTATCTCGATGTGCGTCGCGCTGCATCAGCTGCCAGGAATCAGGACGACCAGTTCCCCCCTGTCTCAGCGGCGCAGGCAGCGGTGCTTGTCGGCGTGACGGAAGATGACGCCGAGGACAAGTTGCTTGACGGTTGGCCAGGGGATGCCAATGCTCCCGTGCGCGCACAGCTGCTCGACGTGCTTGTCGATTTGTCCGAGATGACCCCCGAAGATTGGCGCGAGGCGCAGCTGACCGCCGATGAGACGGCTGCGGTTAAACGGTTTGCCAGAGACATCACCGAGAAGGGGGCGGCTGCGGCGCTGTCAGTCGAACTTGACGCTGAGGAATTGCGGCAGCTCGCGTCGGCACCTATCGAAGACTGGATGCTCTTCCTGCACCCCGACCAGCGCGAGATCGTCGAGCGCAGCTTCGCCGGCCCGGCACGCGTCAGCGGCTCGGCCGGCACAGGGAAGACCACGGTGGCGCTGCATCGGGCAGCGTGGATTGCCAGGCACCGACCCGAGGCCGACATGTTCGGCTCCGAACCGCTGCCGATCCTGTTCACCACCTATGTGAAGAGCTTGGTGCCCGTTCTCGAGACGCTCTATGAGCGACTGCCTGGCTCCACACGCGACGCCGTCCGATTCACCAACATCGACCTGCTTGCGGCTCAGATGTGCGAAGAAGCTGGTGACTTGCGCGACTGGAACAGAGTGCAGAACGAGAACACGTTTAGGCTCGCCAAGAGGGAGATCGTAAGGCCGGGCACGCCTCTACACGAATTGGGCTGCTCTGACGGCTACCTGCAAGAGGAAATCCGGCGGGTCATCATCGGGCGCGGCATCGACGATCTCGACAGCTACCTGGGCATCGACCGGATAGGTCGCGAAATGCCCTTCCGGCCGGCTGTGCGGGAACAGGTCTGGGAACTTCGCGTGGCGTGGCGCGACCTCATGGACGCGAAGGGACTGGAGCACTTCGAAGACCGAATGCGACGCGCTCGCGACTACGCCCGCGCTCTGCCAGAACCGCGCTATTGCACTGTCATCGTCGACGAGGCGCAGGACCTCACGCAGACCGGCCTCGAATTGATATGCGCACTTGTCGCTCGTCGGATTCCGACAACGCAGGGATTACCCCGCCACGAGTTGGGAGCGGACTCTGTGCTGATTGCCGGCGACGTTGCGCAGCGCGTCTACCCGGGCGGCTACACGCTGCTGGCTGCCGGAGTTGACGTACGCGGTCGCAGCCACAATCTCGGACGCAACTACCGCAACACGCGCAAGATCATCGAGGCAGCAATCGCGTGTGCAGGCAGCTTTGCTGTCGCTGACCTTGAGGCTGAGCAGGGAAGGGACTCGTCCCCGCGCCGCAGCGACGCCGCCCGCGAGACGGAAACCGACGGCGTGCCACCCCGGCTGGTAATCACCGCCGACAAGTCGGCCGAGCGGCGCTGGGTTGCTGCCGAGATCGCCCGACTGAGGGAGGCCAACCCGGAGGATCTCGCCCTGAGCGATTTCGGTGTCTTCGCCGCCAGAAACGAAGACGTCGACGCTGCCGTCAGTGTGTTGTCTGGTTCGCGCCTACTGACCCAGAATCTGAAGGATTCGGCGCTCGGCAATGGCGACGCCAAACATGGCGGCGTCAAGGTAGGAACGCTCGACCGGGCGAAAGGTCTTGAGTTCAAGGTGGTCTTCCTGCTCGGTGTGTCCCACGGCGCGTGGCCATTCACAGCAAAAGGGGTCTCGAGTCCCGCTGAACGGGCCGATGCAGAAGCACTGGCTGCCTCCAAGCTGTTCGTGGGCATGACTCGGGCCCGTGATGCGCTCTACGTCCTATGCAGCGAGAAGCCACACTCGCTCATTGACGGTGGCCGCGATCACTTCGAGACCACCCGTGTCCCGGCTGCCTGAAGATTCAGGCATCAATCGCTTGGTGCGCCCAGCTGCTTGATGATTCGTCTGGCGAGCCGTTCGTTGATCTCGCTGTGGCGCGGGACCGCTTGGTACACGCCAGTATCGGGGTTCCGATACCAGTCGTGCTTGGAGCCATGACGAACCAGCACTGACCCCGTCGCGCGGATTCTCCTGACGAGTTCTGCTCGTTTCACGCCAGCGTGAGGTCGGCGACGTGGCGCACTCCGGGCAACTCACCGCTTGTCACGTCCGCGTGAAGATCGCGCAAGTGCTCCTCAAGGTCCTCCAACGTGGTGCCTTGGGTCCAGTAGTCAGGGAATTCTTCGAGGTAGCCGAGCCACAGCTCATCCTCTTGCCAGTAGACGATCTTCGTGGTCCGCACGTCTACGTCTCCCTGCTGGCCATCCGAACTTGAACCTAGCGTCCTTGGAGAGATGGCCCCAAGGCGATATTGGTGGTGGGCGGCCTTCAGGCGCGGTCGCGCCAGAGCCGTGCAACTCCCGAGGCCGCCCGGTAGATGCCGCGGGGGCCAAGCGGGCCGGCCTTGGCCTGCATCAGATCGGTCGAGACCCGCATGGCCAGATTCCCCATGCGCGGGGAGCGAATCGCGAGCTGAGTAAGCTGTCGCATAAGGCCGGGGCGGCCGAGCGCGCGGGTCGTCAGCCGACCGAGGTGGTGGTACTGCTGCCAGCGCGCGGCAAACTCGGCCTCGTAGCGCCGCAACTCGAGACCGTCATCGTTGTCAAGCGCCTGTCCGATGACCTCGGCTGCCAGCCGGCCGGTTGCCAGCGCGGGGCCGACGCCATCGCCGTTCCAGGGGTTGACACTGCCCGCTGCATCGCCGACCACCACCCAATTCGGACCCGAACGTGGGCGTACCGATCCTCCCATCGGCAGCCGGCCGCTCGCCGGTTCGGTACATGGTCCCGAAGGGTCGATCTCCCAGCGCTCGGGAATCTGCCGGACCCACTGCTCGAAGAGTCGCTCGAGCGAGATGGCTTCGTTGCCGTAGTGATGGCTGAGCAGGCCGACGCCCACATTGGCCGTGCCGTCGCCGACCGGAAAGACCCAGCCGTAACCCGGCAGCTGGCTCCCCGAGCGGTCAGCCAAAGCGAAGACCGACTCGATCCAGGGCTCGTCGTGGCGGGGCGTCGGGTAGTACGCGCGCATCGCCAACCCCTGCGCGTGGGTCCGGGAGCGCACGGTCCCCAGTGCCCGGCCAAAGCTCGAACGCGGGCCGTCGGCGATCACGACGTAGCGAGCGCGTGCCGTCACGTCGCGCGGCTGTGCTCCTCTGCGGTCCGCAGCAGTGCAGCCGCGCAGGTGGCCATCGGTGATCAGCGGAGCCGTGACCTCTGTGCCGGTGAGCACGCGCGCACCCGCAGCCTGCGCGCGGGCGAACGTCAGCGCGTCGAGTCGCGGCCGCCGTACCACCACGCCATAGCCGGGCCATTGCTCGCCTTGTGGCCACGGCACCTCGAGGCTTTGCCCGTGGGCGGTGATGCGCAGACCGTGGTGCCGGTGCCAGCGCGCGGTGGCAGGGTCACAGCCCATATCGATGAGCTCGCTCACGGCGACCGGTGTGAGCGCGTCGCCGCACACGCGTTCTCGAGGGTGCGTCGAGCGCTCGATGAGCAGCACATCGCGTCCTGCCCGCGCCAGCCAGTACGCGGCAGCGCTGCCCGCGGGGCCGCCACCGATGACGAGCACGTCGCAAGCGAGTGTCTGGGTCACGGTGTCGCGATCACGATCGGAGATCCCCGCAGACGGGGCCACGGCTTCGCCCGCGGCTCAGCCTCTTAGTGGCCGCCGCCACCCCCGCCGGACAGAGCGCCGCCACCCAGATGCTCCCACTCGGCGTCGCGCTCGGCGGCCACCTCGTCGCTGATCATCTCGCCGCCGATCACCTCGCGGACATATCGCGCGACCGAGTACAGCTGATGGTCGTTCAGCACTTCGCCGAACGCCGGCATGTTGGACTCAGTCTCGCCAGTGATGTGCGCACCGCCTGGCCGGTTCGGATCTCCGTAGACCTGTCCGAGGCCGATGCCTTCGGAGCCGACCGAGATCCACTCGATGAACGAGTCGTCCAGGTCAGGGAAGGTCAGCAGCACTTCGCCGTTCCACAGCGGCCGTCCCACGCCGCTGCCGTCGCTGCCGGAGCCATCACCCACATGGCAGCTCGCGCAGCGCACCGCGTAGGTCGCCGCACCTTCGTTGATGGCGGTAATGGGCTCAGGCGGCGGTTCGGTCAATTTCACATACACGAATGCCCACAGCGGCAGGCAGAACAGCACGGGCAGCACCCAGATCGGAATTCGATGTCTCCTCTGGGCTGCGAGCACCCATGACGAATCGGGCGGCGCCTCGGGTTCGGCTTCGAGCTGCGCCGCTTCGCGAGCGGCAGCGATCATCTCCGCCTGGCTGGGGCCTGTCGCGGGAGCCCCCCCGGCCGCGGGTGCTGCCGCGCTCGCAGCGCCGCCGTCGCCGCTGCCGTCGTCTTCGAGGACCCCCAGCGCGATGCGACGTTGTCGCGAGCGCTCCAGCAGGTACTCGGGAACATCGGTCACGGGATCCTCCGCGGGGTCGCCCCCAGGGGTTCTGGCACGGCCGGCACGGCCAAGTTCGCAGGGCACGATACGCGCCCGAGCGCACCGAGGCGCAAGTCTGCCATGCAGCCGCTCCGATAGCGCAGCAGTAGAGGGTCGGTTCACCGCGCCCGTTGGCGCGGGCGGATTGCGACGACACGGTGGCGAGCGCCCGATGTCGTGCTAGAACATCACGCGCCATAGCCGGGGCGCCGGTAATCTTTGTCCCGGTCTTGCTGCGGCTGACGCACTCGATGCACCGTCGAAATCGCCAGCCCGCAGCAGCCCGGAAACGCCGACATTCGAACTCGGGAGGAACGAAGGAGTGGTTGCACTCGGCACATCGATCCTCGTCACCGCGCTGATGGTTCTCGGGCTGGTCTGGTACGGCAAGCGCCGACCGACCGACCGCCCCACCACGTGGGGCGAGGCCATGCTGGGTGCGGCCTATGTGTTCATGCTGCTGTTGCTGGTGTTCGGAATCGTGCCCGACCGCTGGATCCGCCTCACCGACAACGAGTGGGGCTGGTCGGTCGAGCGCTTCTTGGTGACCGAAGGCCAGTTCATGACGTCGCCCATCACCTTCCCGCCGATGCGCATCGACTTGAAGAAGGTCAGCGACATAGTGGTCGTGATCGAGCACCTCGCGGCCTTCATCGGGCTCCCCGTGCTCGTGATGTGGTGGCAACGGCGCGACAAGGCCCAGCCCGCCGCCGAGCCGACATCTGATTACGGCCGTCCTCTTGTAAAGGGCAACTGAGAACATGGCTGCGAACGACGCAAATCCGCCGATGCCCAAATTCCGGGACGATTACCTCCTGCAGCAGGTCGACGCCTCCTACCTCGAGGCGGCGGTCAAGCCGAGGCAGTTCATCAACATTGACCAGTCGGAGTGCATTCAGTGTGAAGGCTGCGTCGACATCTGCCCGTGGAAGTGCATCTGGTACGTCTCCACCGAAGCGATCGATGAAGCCGTCGGCGTCGAATTGCCGGGGCTGGATCCCACCGACAACGCCATCTTCATCATTGACGACGACGTCTGCACACGCTGTGCGCTGTGCGTCGACCGCTGCCCCACTGGCGTGATCACGCTCGGGCGGGTCAGCAACAATCCCCCGCCAGAGGGCGACGTCCACGGCCGGACCCACACCCACGGCTACTCCTACGGGATGCGCCTGTAGCGCCGGCCCATGCGTGAAGTGCTGCGAAAGCGAAGGACACGGTCCAACTAGATCGAACAGATATGGCGAACACTCTCGAGTCCCCCAAGGCCAAGCCGCCCCTGCCGCAGCGCTTGCAGAACGCGCAGCAGCAGGCGGCCGACTGGATGCAGGACAGTCAGTTCTGGACGTCGGTCTTCCGTCCCGGGTCGATCTTCCGCAAGGGCTACACCGACAGCCCCCGGAACCGGTCCTACGTCATCATGAACAGCGTCCTGTACCACCTTCACCCGGTGAAGGTGAAGCGGCACGCGGTGAAGGTCAGCTACACCCTGTGCCTCGGCGGCCTCAGCTTCTTCCTGTTCATCTTGCTGACCATCACCGGCATCTTCCTGATGTTCTTCTACCGCCCTACCGACACGGCGGCATGGGCGGACATCGAGAGCCTCCACACCCAGGTGGCGTTCGGCCTGCTTGTGCGAAACATGCACCGATGGGCCGCGCACCTCATGGTGATCACGGTCTTCCTGCACATGGCTCGGGTCTTCTACCACGGCGCCTACAAAGCACCGAGAGAGTTCAACTGGGTCGTCGGGGTGATGTTGCTGCAGCTGACGCTGCTGCTCGCCTTCACCGGCTATCTGCTTCCGTGGGACCAGCTCGCGCTGTGGGCGGTCACGGTGGGCACGAACATGATGGGATTCACGCCGGTCTTCGGGGAGCAAGTGCGTTTCGTGCTGCTCGGCGGCCAACAGATCGGAGCCGAGACGTTATTGCGCTGGTATGTGCTGCACGTCTTGATGCTCCCCTTTGTGATCGTCATCTTCATGGCGATCCACTTCTGGCGAGTGAGAAAGGACGGAGGCATTTCGGGGCCGCTGTAGGAAGCCTGAACGCCCGCCCCCATCAGCATGACTGAGATCCCCGAACACCTTCTGCGGCGAAGTGCCGAAGCGAGGGCCCGTGCGACCGACGCGCCTTCGTCCGGCGAAGCCGCGGCCCCAGATGCCGGGGAGCCCGGCGACGATGACGGTGTCACGATTCCTCGTTCGCTACTGGAAGCCAGCCAGCAGCCAGGCGGAGCCCCCGCAGTCGCGGGCATGGCGCCGTATGGAACGGCGCAGGCAGGCTCAGCGCCTGCGGGCAGTCCCGCTGCGGCGGGTGGGGGCGTCGCCACAGCACTTCCTCCGCTCATGGGAGGGCCTGCAGGCAACACCCACCGACTGCTGACGGTCGTCAAGTCGGGTTCCATCCAGGACGTCAAGGCCAGCCCCGGCGACAAGGTCCATGTCTGGCCGCACCTGCTGGCCGCGGAATTCACGGCGGCGCTGTTCATCACTGCCTTCACGCTGGTGTTCTCGCTGTTCATCAACGCACCGCTGCTGGAGCTGGCTAACCACAACGAGACGCCTAACCCGTCCAAGGCACCGTGGTACTTCCTGGGCCTGCAAGAACTGCTCACGATGTTCGACCCGATGATCGCCGGCGTGACGATCCCCGGAGTAGCGCTGATCTTGCTGGCGTTCGCGCCCTACATCGACAGGAACACTTCGCTGCGGCCAGAGGACCGCAAGTTCGCCATTTCGATCCAGACCATCCACCTGATGTTCTGGGCGGTCTTGGTGATCATCGGCTCGTTCTTCCGGGGGCAGGGCTTCAACTTCACCTACCCGTGGGACACCGGTCTGCACGGCATCTTCCACCTGTAGGAGCACGTCGGAATGTCCACCGGAACGATTCTCGCGATTGCCATCCCGGTCATCGTGGTGCTGGGTGCGGTGGTCGCGTTCGTCTCCTTGCGTCGCCGAGATACCACCGGCCTGGGGCACCTGTCGCGCGAGACGCGTCGCCGCGACGAGCTGGCCGCTGGTGCGGGCGGCGACGACGCAGCGGCTACCGATGAGGCCGGCGCCTTCGGCATCAGCTCGGAAGCTCGTGAGCTGGAGCGCTCGGTGGCCTTGGAGCGTCGCCCGTCGACCGTCACGGTGGCCGAGCCTGAGCTGCCCCAAGACTGGGCGCCGCCGCCCGCCGAAGAGGTGGGCGTCACTCGACGGCAGTTCTTGAACCGGTCCTCGGTGTTGCTGATGGCGACTGGTCTGGGAACCTTCAACGCCGCCATGATCGCCTTCTTGTGGCCACGCCCGACGGGCGGTTTCGGTTCAAAGATCAAGATTGGCTCGGTGGCATCGGTCGACGAGGCGATCACTTCATCAACCCCAGCCGAGAACTTCTCGTACTTCTCGGAGGCACAGAGTTATATCCAGCCCTACCCGACAGACTCTGCGACGCTGTCGAACGCCGAGACGGTGTACGGCGGCGCGGTGCTCGACGCCATGAGGCAGGGCTACGTCGCGCTGTGGCAGGTGTGCCCGCACCTCGGCTGCAAGGTGCCGGTATGCGGCAGCTCGCAGTGGTTCGAATGCCCCTGCCACGGTTCGAAATACAACCGCGTCGGCGAGAAGAAGTCAGGCCCCGCGCCTCGCGGCATGGACAGGTTCCCGGTGACCATCGAGGGAGGCAACGTCTTCGTTGACACCGGCAAGGTGTCGCAGGGACCTGCGATCGGCACCGACACCACGGGGCAGGGCCTCGAGGGGCCGCACTGTGCCTGAGGTAAGCCACATGCTGGCCGCCAGCACGGAGCGTTCGATCGCGATCGTGCTCTTGGCGATCGTCGTCGTCGGATGGGCGATCTACGTCTTTGTCAACATTCGCCAGTCAAAGGCCGAAATCGGCAGCGAAATCGAGCTCGCGCCGAACCGCGGCAACATGCCCGACGACGAGGAACTCGAGGGCAGCCGGCTCGAGAAGGTGCAGGCCTTCGGGGTGCTGATGCTGTTGATCATGGCGCTGGTGCTGCCGATCTACTGGATGCTCGAGGGTGGGCGTCGTTCAGGGGCGGAAACGTCGTTCTCCGAAGCGGCCGTCAGCCGAGGTGAAGCCGTCGCCGCCGCAGCGGAATGCACCGATTGCCATGGTGCTGATCTCGGCGGCGCACGCTTCGCGCCGGTGGTGCTCGACATCGGCCACCAGTTCGCCGACAAGGAATCCTTCATCATCAACACGACGTGGGAGGCACCGTCCCTCGACGACGTCTTCACGCGTTTCGACACCGATGCCGAGACGTTGGACGAAGTCAGCGAGGTGCGCCAGATCATCGTCTACGGCCGAGGCGTCATGCCGGCGTGGGGCCTCGAGGGCGGCGGTCCGTACAACGACCAGCAGATCGACGACCTCGTGGCGTGGCTGTGGGCGAACCGGATCGGCGCAGACCAAGACGCAGCAGATGCCGCGGACGACGAGGCCGTCCGCGAGATCGTCGGGCAGATGTTCGAGGTAGACGACGAGATCGCCCAGCTCCTGATAGACGAATTCGTCCCGGACGACGACCCGCTCAATGAGGAGGCCCACGCTCGGGCCACAGCACGGTTCGAGGCCGCAAGATCGTCTGATGAGTACGCTCGAGCATCCGACGGCAAGATCCTGTTCGACCTGCACTGCGCCCGCTGCCACACACCGCGCTGGCCAGCCCGCGGCGCCGCCCGACTGCCCAACAACGGCGGAACGGTCATGGTCGAGCCTGGACCTGACGGGGCCGGACGCTACGGTCCGACGCTCAACAGCGTGAGTCTCGAGTCGCTGTTCCCCGACATCGAAGATCACATCTCGTTTGTCTCCGAGGGCGCAGCCGACGAGGTGGCGTTCGGAGAATTTGCGCGGCTTGGCAACTACGGCATGCCCGGCTTCAAGAGAGTGCTGACCCGCGACGACATCCGGAAGATCGTCGAGTACGAACGCGGCCTCGACCCCGAGAGCCAGACCGCTGTCGGCTTCGAACTGCATGAGCCGGGAGACGACGAATGACCGCCTCGCACGTTCTCGGCATCGTCAGCTGGGATCCAGTTCTCACCGGATATTTAGCCGTCATCATCGGCATCGCCGTGCTGTGCGGGTCGGTCTACCTGCTGCTGGCTACCAACCTGGGGGTCCGACTCGGCTTCTTGGTGGCGTGGACCGGGCTGTGGGGCTGGATGCTGCTGATGTCCATCGTGTGGTGGGTGTTTGGCATCGGATGGATCGGCAGCCAGCCTGGCTGGAATGTGCTGGCTGTGACCTCCAATCCTGCGACGGTGCTCGTCGACGAGGTGCAGCGGCTTGAGGGCTTCCCTGTCGATCAGCCACCCGATGGCTGGATACAGATAGTTGCCGACGAGAAACGAGACGACGGCGCCGAAGACATCGTCGATCCCGAGCTCGTGCAAGCCCAGGCGTTCGCGGCTGACGCCCGCTCGGCTGCCGATGGACATGTTGTCTGCGACGCTGCGGACCCGCGGCAGTTGCTGGCAGTGAATTCGTGCTTGTTCTCAGCCGCGGACGAATACCAGACCTACCGAGTGCTGATCCGGGGCGGTGAGCGATACCGGCCGTTGGGCATCCCCGACAACGTCATCACGCAGTACTTCCTGCCGAGCAGGGGCAAACCGCACTACGCCGTCGTGCAGATCCAGCCGTTCAGGCCGAGGGTCGAGATTGATCCAAATCTGTTCGGAGACGACGGAGAGCTCGTGATCCCCGATCCTCAGATCGACGAGAACGAGCCTGTGTATTCGGTCGTGCTGGTGCGCGATCACGGCAGCGTCCGGCTGCGCCCGGCGTTGCTGACCATTTTCTCGGCGCTGCTGTTCGGCTTGGGCTGCTATCACCTGCACCGGCGTGACCAGGCAATCTGGGCGGTGCGCGAAGCTGCGAGCCAGTGACCGCAGGGGCTGAGCTGTTCTTGGGCCAGACTGAGGCCGCCAGTACATCGACGACTCGCTGAGGGGGACCGGCGCATGAACAGCGGCTTGGCGGAATACCTGCCGGTGTTGGTTCTCGGCGTGCTCGCTGTCGTGTTCGTGCTCGTCAGCATCATCGCGTCGCGGCTGCTGGCTCCCCAACGCGCCACAAACGCCAAGCTGGCGTCCTACGAATGCGGCATCGTCGACCAAGCCGCCATTCCCGAACGGTTTCCCGTGCGCTTCTATCTCGTGGCGATGCTGTTCATCATGTTCGACATCGAGATCGTCTTCCTGTACCCGTGGGCAGTCGCGAACGGCCAGCTGGGCCTCTTCGGGTTCATGGCGATGCTGATCTTCGTCGTGATCTTCTTCCTGTCGTTCGTCTATGAGTTGGCCATGGGCGGGCTGGAGTGGGGGCCGCGCAAGCGCCGCGTCCTCCCGCTGCCCCCCGCGAGCCGCAGCGGCGTTCAAGGCGTGCGCACCGTTGGACTCACTGGTCGTACCTACATCGCGAGCGACGAGCGGCCCGGCGCCGCATGGAGCGGCGCACCACGACACGGTGTCGCTCAAGTCAGCAACAGCATGGGAGCGGGCTGATGGCGGGAATCGACGACCTCAAGACGCGACTCGGCATCGACGACGGTCTCGCGGGCCTCGGTCACAACTTTTTCACCGCACCGGTCGAGGAGCTGGTGAAGTGGGCGCGGCGACGCAGCCTGATGCCGGCCACCTTCGGGCTCGCTTGCTGCGCCATCGAGATGATGGCGACGGGCACGGCTCATTACGACTTGGCCCGCTTCGGCATGGAGACGTTCCGCGCTTCGCCTCGCCAAGCCGACCTGATGATCGTGGCGGGCCGCGTCAGCCAGAAGATGGCCCCGGTGCTGCGCCAGATCTACGACCAGATGATGGAGCCCAAGTGGGTGCTGTCGATGGGCGTGTGCGCGTCCAGCGGCGGGATGTTCAACAACTACGCCATCGTGCAGGGCGTCGACCAGGTCGTTCCCGTCGACATGTATGCGCCTGGTTGCCCGCCGGGACCTGAGACGCTGCTGCATGCGATCCTTGCGCTGCACGAGAAGATCCGCACCGGCGAGCTGACCCAACGCCGAGCCGAACGAGGCGGCGGCGCTGCCATGGATCTGGCGACACATGGTGTGTCGCAGTCGAATCCAGCGGCACATGGTGTGCCGCAATCAAGCACGGTGACGCGCTGATGGCGGATCCCGGTGTAGCAGCCGACGACGCCGCGCCGGCGGCAGAGGTCGATTCGGGGCCGACCATGTTCGGCGTGCCGTGCACCGATGAGCGTGGCCAGCAGGTGCTGTACCCGAGCCGGGACGAATACCTCGATGTGCTGACCATGGCCGCTGCCGATGGCTTCGAGCTGTGCGTCGACGTGTGTGCCGTTGACGGGCTCACGAATCGCAGCCGTACCGTGCCGCCCGGCGTCGAGCCGGAGCGCTTCGAGGTGGTGGTGAATCTGCTGGACCTGCGCGGCCGGCGTCGGCTGCGTATCCGCACCCAGGTGCCTGCACAAGATCCGCAGTTGCCCTCGTTGGTCGGGCTGTACCCGGGTGCCGAAGCGCCCGAGCGGGAGGCGGCCGACCTGTTCGGCATCAGCTTCGCCGATCACCCCGATCCCAGCCGCATCCTCATGCCGCCGGACTGGGACGGACACCCGCTGCGCAAGGACTACGCCATCGGTGCGATACCGGTGCAGTTCAAGGCAGTCGAAGGCCGATGAGCACCGCGGCGACCGCGGCCATCCGCCGACCGACCGACGCCGTGCTGCGCATCTCCGAAGAGGCTGCGCTGGCAGCCGCCGATGTTTCATCGGCGCCGTTGGACACAGCCGATGTCGATGACGAGATAGAGACCGTCACTGCGGAGCCCGACGACGGGCCGATGCTCATCAACATGGGTCCGCAGCACCCGTCCACCCACGGCGTGTTGCGTATCGCGATGGAACTGCAGGGCGAGACCGTGCTGCGGTCAAAGCCGATCATCGGCTACCTCCACACCGGCATGGAGAAGACCGCCGAGGATCTCACTTACCTGCAGGGGCCGACGAACGTCACCCGCATGGATTACGCCTCGCCGCTGTTCACCGAGCTGGTGTTCTGCCTCGCCGTCGAAGACCTGCTGGGAACGGAGATCCCGCCGCGAGCTACCTGGATTCGCATGCTGATGTGCGAGTTGAACCGCATGAGCTCGCACTTGCTGTTTCTTGCGACGAACGGCATGGACCTCGGCGCGGTCGGGATGATGCTCTACGGCTGGCGCGAGCGAGAAGAGATCCTGCGGTTCTTCGAGAGCGTCACCGGCTTGCGGATGAATCACAACTACATCCGCCCAGGCGGTGTGGCGGCCGATCTGCCCGACGGCTGGCAGGACGACGTGGAGCACATCTTGGCGGTGCTGCCCGACCGGCTCGTCGAGTTCGACACCTTGATGACCGGCCAGCCGATCTGGCGGGACCGCACCCAAGGCGTCGGAGTCATTACCGCCGAGGAGGCCATCGCCATGTCGGCCACGGGGCCGCTGCTGCGCAGCACCGGCGAAGCCTGGGACCTGCGACGCACCATGCCGTACCTGGCCTACGACGAGGTTGACTTTGACGTCGTCGTCGGTGCCTACGGCGACACGTTCGATCGCTATTCCATCCGTTTGAACGAGATCCGGGAGTCGATGCGCATCGTTGCCCAATGTCTCGACAAGATGCCGAAGGGTCCCTACCGCGCTGAAGACCGCAAGGTCACGCCGCCACCCCGGGCCCGCATCGACGAGTCGATGGAAGCGCTGATCCACCACTTCAAGATCTTCACCGAAGGGTTCCGGGTGCCCCCCGGTGAGACGTACGTCGCGGTCGAGTCTCCTCGTGGCGAGCTGGGCTGCTACCTGGTGTCCGACGGCGGGCCCAAGCCGCAGCGCGTGCACATCAGGGCGCCGTCGTTCGTGAACCTGCAGAGCCTGCCTCATCTGATGTACGGCGGCCTGCTGGCCGATGCCGTCGCCATCATCTCCTCCGTCGACCCGATTATGGGGGAGGTCGACAGATGAGGGCTTGCGACCGCCGCGTTGGTGTTGGTCCCGCGTCCGACGG
>JAPOPC010000014.1 GCA_026713105.1 Acidimicrobiaceae bacterium | reverse complement strand
TCGAGGCGTTCGCAGCGGGCGGTGAAGTAGAGCTCCCAGCGTTGCCAGGTGTTGTAGCGGGCGTCTTGGGGGTCTGCGGTGCGGGCTTCGCGGATGACGGTGTCGGCTGCGACGTTGGCTGCGGTGGCGCGTGCGCTGGCGCCGCCGAGCTGTTCGGCGGTGTCGTCGACGACGTTCTGGACGAGCACGACGGCGAGCGCGGCGAGTCCGGCGACAGCGGCGACGATGAGCAGCCATTCGAGCGTGGTGAGGCCGGCTTCGTCTCGCCGGGTGGTGCGGTGGGTCATGGGGGCATTCCTTTGGTTTGGTCGTGGGTGTGTCATGGGATGGGTCCGACGGTGGTGAGGCGGGTGGTGAGGATGAGTCCGGCGCCGAGCGTGAGTGCGGGTGCGCAGCGCACGGCGGTGCCGCGGCCGCGACGCAGCGTGGCGGCGAGTGCTCGGGGCCATGCCGCGGCTGCTCCGGCGGCGAGAGCCCACCACGGCCACGCTGGTCCCCACCAGCTGAGGAGGAGGCTGTTGACGATGATGAGGCGGATGTCTCCGTAGCCGATCGCTGCGGGCCGGGTCCGGTAGGCGATCTCCGCGAGTGCGGCGACGGCGGCGGTGCCGGCGAGCGTGTAGAGGTATCGGAGGGGGTCGCTGAGCGCGAGCGTGGATGCACCCAGCAGGGCAGCGATGGCGATGCCTACGGTCCAGCAGGCGCGCCGGCTGATGACAGCGCGACGCAGATCGGTCCATGACGCGTGTATGCCGAGCAGCGCCCACGCTCCGACGGCGCCCCAGACGCCCAGCGCGGCGCTCATTGCTGCTCGCTCTCGCCGAGATCGTCGGGTGTTTCGCCGGCCGGTGAAGACGTGCCCGTGCGGACAGCGACGTGCGCGCCGTGCCCGTGCACCGTGCGGCTCCCGAACAGGCCGCGTATGGGGGCGGTGGCGCCGTCGGTCTCACAGGTGACGTGGGTGGTCACGATCTGGACCCCGCGGACGTGCTCAGCTGCGGAGGAGGGTTGTTCGAGGTCGACGTGGGCCTCGGTGACGAACTCGGAGGTCCCCGCAGCGGGCTGCGGTCCGTTGAGGCAGAGGTAGTCGAGTCCCGGTCGAGTGCCCAGCACGGCTGCTGCAGCGAGTTCGCGGCGCTGATCGTCGTCAGGGTTGCCGGGCGCTGGCGAGGGACTATCGGGACAGCACACCGCAGCGGCGACGGCTGCTTCTTGCGCGGCGAGGCTGGTGATGAGTTCAGCGCGGGCGCCTCGGCCGGACCACAGGATGAACAGCACCCCCAACGCGAGCATCGGCGTGAGCGCCATCAGCTCCAGCGACGATGTGGACCCGCGCTCGTCGCTTTGTGCGCGGCGTCGCCCCTGGGGTGCGGTGGGGTTGGGGCGGCAGGCGTGCGTTCGTTGAAGGGAGATCGATGTCGTCCGTCGCATTGGCACGCCTAGTTGCCGTACGCGGTGCGCGTGGGGAGTGTCTCGGCGAATGACAGCGCCTCATCGCCGAGCCGCAGCAGCCCTTGGTGCAGCGCTGTGTCGAAGAGCTCGCCGCAGTCGGGCAGCCCGTCGGGCGTCACGCCGTCCTCGCCGGCGGACTCGGTCGTGTCGTTGCTGGCTGCCCGGGCGATGCGCCCGATGGCTTCGCTGCGGATCTTGATGCCGTGTGGCCATATTTGGGCTGTCGCCCAGTCGCCTGCGCCCCAGTCGGCGGCGAGAGCGAGATGCGCGGCTTCGGCGATCACGGCTCGGCCGCCCGCGTGGCACGGCAGACTGGCTAGGTGACCATCGCCTTGGGCTGCCGAGCCGGCCGATGTCGTGTAAGCGCTGCTGTAGAAGCCCGCCATGGCGGACTCGTCGAAGCCGCGGGCGCCCAGATCGGCGAGCAGCGACTCTGCGAGGGTCTCGCAGGCGTGCTGCAGGTCGTCGCCGAGCGCTTCGGGGATCTGGCTCGCTGTGCGGGCGGGAGCAGGGCCGCAGTCGGGCGGGAACCAGCCGATGCGGCCGTGGTCACGGCCTTGAGCGTCGCGCCACCCGGCCGCGAGCGAAGCGAGATTGGCGGCTGCACTGTCTGCCGAGGCCTGCGCTGCGAGCCTCTTCGGCACAGCGGCGGCGACCACGGCTGCGAGCACGCACACGGGCACCATCAGCATCACCAGCAGGGTCACGGCGCCGCCGGTCTCGTCGCCGCGCCCCGGCAGCCCTGCCGACGGCCGGGCGCGGGCGCTCACCGGCGGCCTCCCGCCGGCCGGCGAGACGAGCGGGGCGAAGTGCTGCCGCTGCTGATCTTGTGGCCTGGGATCATCGTGCTCATGCTGATCCTCGCGGCGCACGCCTTCCTGGTGACGGGGGCCCGGGCGCAGGCAGAGGCTGCGGCGTCTGCGGGGCTGCGCGCGGCGTGGGCTGCGGTCGGCGACGCAGGGTTGGCGCATGCGCACGACGGCAGCGTGTACGCCGAAGCTGACCCGCACCCCCGTGTGTCGTCGATGTCGGCGGCGGCGCACGATGCCGTGGCCCATGCAGCCGGGGCGAGCGCGGAGGGGTGGCGTTGGTGGACCCCCGCAGCGGTGACGGTGCGCAGCGATTGGTGCCACAGCGGCGCCGACGCGGACCTGCGACCCGGCCCGGGTGCTTCGGGATGGGTCCGGGTGGAAGTGTCCGGGGATGTGTTCGGCCCCTTCAGCGCCTTGTGGCCGGGCCGGCTCGACCGGGTGCACGCGGCAGCAGCCGGACCCGCAGTGCTGGCCCCGCTGGCTGACGCGAACGCCTCGGGCACGCAGAACGCGGCCGATCCCGTCGGCGGGCTGCCTGCTGTGCCCGCGGACCTGCCTGAGTGCTGATCGGCGTTCATCGGGGCGGGCGGCGGATCTGGCACACCCAGCGTCCGCTGGTCTGGGGCACGTCGTCGGGGTCGAGCGTGGTCTCGGTTCGGGGTGCGAGCGTGGTGCTGGTCGGGGTCACTGCGCCGGGAAGCGTCGTGGGCGTCGGCTCGGTGGTGGGCACTGTGGTCGGCGGCGGGGGAGGGATGTCGATAGGGACCGTGTCCCAGGTCCAGCTGGCTGCTTGCAGCGTGTCGGGGTAGGCAGATTCGAGGTCTTCGCACCGGCGCTCGAGTGTTGCCAGGGCTGCGCGTGCGTCAGCCAGCGCGGCGTCGTCGGCGGAGGTCTCGAGGACGATCTGCGGAGCCGTCGCTTGGTCGGAGATGCGGGCAGCGTCGATGCCGGCGTCGATGAGACGGCCGCTGGGGTCGACGGGGGTGCGGGCGGCGTCGTCGAGGAGATTCTGGAAGGCGATCGTCATCGCTGCGGCGAAGCCGCCGGCAGCCGCGATGACGAGCAGCCATTCGAGGGTCGCGAGCCCGGCGAGGTCATGGCGTGGCGTCATCGTTCAGGGGGCTTGGGTGATGATGCCGCCGGTGAGCGACACGAACGGCGGGTAGATCAGGATGGCCGCGAGCGCAAGCGCCACTGCGGTGGCGGGCAGCACGATGATCTGGTTGCGCCGCTCGGCGGCCTCGCGCTCGCGCCCGAGGGTGTCGCGCCACAGGTTGTCCGCCGCGGCCAGGACGGCGTCGGCCATGCGCGTGCCGCGGCGCGCGGCGAGTTCGAAGGCGCCGACGGCGGCGGTCAGGCTTGTCAGGCTGTACCGCTCGACGAGCTCGGCGAGACCTTCAGCGGCGGGGCGACGCTCGTTCTGGGCTCGCCGCAGATGCTGGTGCAGCAGCCGCCATCCGGTTCGGCGGCCGACCCCAGCAGCGGACAGCATTGCTGTCTCGGGATCTGAGCCGGCGCTGACTTGCTGGGCGGCGAGCACGATCCACAGCCGCACGACCTGGTCGAGTTCGGCCCGGGCGCGGCGGGCGGCGTCGCGGACGCTCTGGGCGGGCAATTGCCATCCCGCTACCGCGATCAGCGTGACGGCGACGGCCGCGGCGACCGGTGTGGCGGTCCACAGGGTTGCGGCGACGGTGCCGACGGCCATGCCGCCGGCGAGACCAGCGGCACGCTGCGCCGTATAGGTGCGCGGCGTGATCCCGGCAAGCCGCAGGTCGGCCCGGCGGCTGGGGCGCGGCTCGGGCAGCATTCCCAGCATCGCCTCCGCGGCGCTGCGACGCACTGAGCGCGCTCGTGGGGCGACGACTGCTGTGACGGCCACAGCGGCGCCTGCGGTGAACCCGCCTGCGGCGAGCAGCACCGACACGGTGTTGCTCACAGCGGGTCCCGGGCGCGTCCGCGCCGTTTGAGATCGACTAGGACCGACGGGTCGGCGCGCACGACCGAGTGACGGACCAGGAATGCAGTAGCGCCCAGCAGCACGAAAGCGATGAGCATGAGCACGGCCTGGCCGGTCGGGGTGCGGTAGGGCTCGAAATAGGCAGGGTTGTTGCGATACATGAGCGTGATCACGCTGCTGGCCAGTGCGAGCAGCGCAATGGTCTGAGTCCACAGCTGCACCACGGCTTCAGTGCGGGTGCGGTGCAAAGCGACGATGTCGCCGATGCGCCCGGCGAGCTCCCCCAAGGGCCCCGCCAGCGACCCGCCGGAGGTCGCGGCAACCCGCAGTCCCGCGGCAACCTCGGGTTCCCAGGTCTGCCCGGCAGCAGCGAGTTCGTCGGTCGCCGCGCTGAGACCGGCGAGGCGCGCAGTGCGTGACGTGCGAGCGACCGTGTCAGCGATCTGGGGCGGGGCGTGGGAGGTGCTGGCAGCCATAGCGTCGCCGAGCCCCGCACCGGATCGGGCCAGTTCGGCAATCTGGCGCGTCCAGGTCTGCCAAGCCACTGCCTCAG
This sequence comes from Acidimicrobiaceae bacterium, assembly GCA_026713105.1. GTDB lineage: Bacteria > Actinomycetota > Acidimicrobiia > Acidimicrobiales > Poriferisodalaceae > Poriferisodalis. The sequence continues at coordinate 4,075 of JAPOPC010000014.1, read as the reverse complement.
CGGTGTGTCGCCGCCGTCGGGTGGGGGCTGCGACGAACGGCGGCAGCAGCAGCCCAAGACCTCCGGCGAGCACCGCCATGCCCCACAGCCGCGTTGCCGCGAACCCGCCGCTGGCGCCGCCTGCGGTCGCCACAGCCTGGATGATCCACATCCGCCGACCGGGACCCGATCCCGATCTCGCAGACACAGGCGCGCTGCGGGCCGGACGCGGCGCGGCGCTCGGGCTGCGTGGCGCCGACCGGCGCCGGGGCAGCCTCACGCCGCCGGCGGGCCCGCCCCCGGCTGCGCCGATCCCAGCCAGCGCCGTCACCGCCGCGCCGGCTGCGAACAGCATCCCGAACCACACAGCGCCGGTCATGGCTGCGGCGACTCGCTGGGCCACGCGGAGACGTCCGCACCGCCTTCGGTCAGCCGTTCGGCCAATTCGGGGCCGCGCGGGCAGCCGGTCATCACGAGCGGGTCCCCGCGATTGGGCCGGGCGAAGATGTCGTGGACCTCAAAGCGGTCCTCGGGAGCGCCGAGCACCTCGGTGATCGAGCGGATGCCCCGGAAACCGGTGCGCGGGTCGCTGCCCATGTGCACGACGAGATGGACCACATCGGCTGCTTCTTGGATCAGAGCCGATTGCGCGCCGGCGAGGCCCGAGCTGAGGCAGTAGCGGACGAGGCGGGCGAGGGCTTGGCGGGGCGACGACGCGTGGATGGTGGCCATGGAGCCGTCCGAGCCGGTACCGCATGCAGACAGGAACGTCGCGGCTTCGGGTCCGCGTAGCTCCCCGACGATCACCCGGTCCGCACCCGACCGCAGCGAGCGCCGGGCGAGCTCCTCCATGCCGATCTCGCCGGTGCCGTCGCTGTTGGGCTCGCGGGTCTCCGCCGCGAACACGTAGGGGTGCGTGTCATTGAGGAACAGCTCGAAGGTCTGCTCGAGCGTGCACACCACCTCATCGGGTGCGATCTCGCCCAGCAGCGCCCGCAGCAGCGTGGTCTTGCCAGACCCGAGCGCGCCGCAGATCAGCACATTGGTCGGCGCAGGCGGCCGCACCGCAGCAGCGAGGAACTCCGCGGCCTGCGGCGTCAGCGACCCTCCGCCGACGAGATCGTCGAGCCGCACGACGCGGTGGCGATGGCATCGCACCGTCAGGTACGGCTGGCCGCACACCTCCATCGCCGCGAACACCCGCTCGCCGGTGCGCAGCCGCAAATCGAGCAGCGGCGCGGACTGATCGAACCGGCGGCCCGTCTGCCCGTGTGTGACCGCGAGGTGCGCGACGAACCCGATCATCTCCTCGGCATCGGCGAACAGCCCGCCGATGGGTTCCTGGCGTCCGCCGACCAGGCCCAGCACTCCCGTGTGGGGGCCGAACAGCCAGATGTTCTCCACGTCGTCGCGCCGCAGGTACCGCTCCAGCGGACCCGTGCCCAGCAGCGCCTCGAGCTGGCTGCGGAGCCACGACAGCTCATCGTCGCTCAGCGACTCACCGCGTTCGTCGAGCGCTTCTGCCTCCCGTGCTCGGGTGATGTCCTCGGCGATCCGCCGACATGCATCAGCCACCGCCGGCAGCGACTCCGACGTGCTCAGCCGGCGCTCCTGCACCCGCGGCAGCACCTCGTCCCAGATCGCCGCTGCCAAGCTCATCGCCGCCCTCCGGTGGTCGCGGACGCCGCGACGTCCCCGCGAGGGGGTCCCGGCGAGCCATCGGCCCGGTGGCGTGCGGGCACCAACCCGTTGGTGCTCGTAGTGTCCTGCGACACCTCAGCCGAGAATCCGGCAAAATCGCGCAAGCGCTCCGAGGCGACGCCCAGGGCTGCGAGCGCGGCTCGGTCCCGCCGTCTCGCACGGCCGCCCAGCAGCGCGGTCTCGCTCACCGGTCCGAGCCGGCCGACGACCGCCAAACCCGCAGCGGCGCCAGCTGGGCACGGGCTCTCCATGTCGCCTGCGCTGGCGCACAGCAGTGTCACCGGGTCGGGGTCGAAGCGCAGCCAGAACGCGCCGAGCACCGAGCGGAGCCCGCCGGGCGGCGCAGTGCCGAGTGCAGGCGACAGCGTCACGCGCAACGGTGCCGCACCCATCAGCATCGCGTAGGGCTCCGTACGGGGTCCGGGCATCGACACGATGACGGCCCAGCGGGTGCTGAGCTCGGCGACTGCGCCGGCGCGCTCGGCCAGCCATGCCGCGGAGCGGTGAGCCCCAGCGGGATGACTGGGTGCCCCCAGCAGCAGGGTCGATCCGCTCCCGCCCGTCGGCAGCGCCCAGCAGTGGGCCAGCACGCTGTGAGCGTTGAGCGGGGCGCGCGCTGCGATCAACGACGGCAGGCCCCGCAGCGCCGGCGGCACAGCAGCACGAGTCGTCGCGCTGATGCGTCTCGCGAGACCGCTGCCGTGCGCGTCCGCGTCTATCACCAGCACATCGCGGCCTGTTTGGGCCCACGAGCGGGCGACGCCCACCGCGAAGGCGCCCGTGTCGAGCCCCCCGGGACCGGGTGCCGGCGCGTCCGCGTCGGCGCCGCCATCGGCGAGCACGGCGAGCATCAGCCCTGCTCCCATGCTCGCCGCCATCGGTCGTTGAGCTCGGCGGCGACAGCGTCGGTGTCGGAGCCATCTGTGACGCGCAGCACCATCGGGGCTGCGCCGAGCCGTTGAGGCAGGGTCCTCCACCACACCCACTCGGCGGGCTCGGCCCACACTCCGAGCATGCCGTCGCGGTAGTGGTCGAGCCGGATCGGCCGCAAGACCGAGCGGGGCCGCCCGCCGCCGGCACCGTCGGCGGGCGCGCCGGGATCGACCAGCAGCGCGAGGTCCCCCTCGGTGATCGTCGACGCAGCCAGGCTCAGGTCGAGCGCGATGATCACTTCCAGCTCGCCCGGCGAGGCTTGAGCGCGCCATTCGTCACCGAAGGGATGCAGCGCTGCGGCCTCCTGCTCATAGGAGGCTGCCCACAGCTCGTCCAGATCGGCAGCCAGCGTCGCAGCATCCCCGCCGAGCGGCACCGGCAGCACCATCGGCGACGCGCCCAGATCTGCGGGCAGAGCTCGCCACCACACCCATTCCGCAGGCGGCACGAACAGCCGCATAGCGGAGCCGTCGAAGGAGTCGAGCTCGCGCCAGCGAATCACCGACCGGGGCCGCCCCGCCCGCTCGCGCGACGGTGTGAGACCGGGGTCGATCAGCAGCACCATCTCGCCCTCGCGCACCCCCGACGGCGCCAGGCTCGTGTCGAGCGGAACGACCACTTCGAGTGCATCCCCGAACGCGCCGGAGGACGGTTCGACGAGCAGATGTGTGCCGAGCAGCGACCCCGCAGCCACATCGGCCGACACAACGAGTCCGGCCAGCGTCTCGGGCACCGCCGCAGCCCACACGATGTGCGGCACATCGCCGACCAGCACCTCTGCAGAGGCCAGATCGGCCGCACTGAGCACGTGCCCCTCGGGTAGATCCCGCGCTGCGACCACTGCGGGGAAGCGCTCGTCGAACGCGTCGGCCGTCGCCCAGAACCCCACGACGCTCGCTGCCATCAACGCCACTCCGGCGAGACCGACAAGCACACGCCGAGCGGCCTGCCCGAGCCGCCGACGCGCTCTCGCCGGCACAGCGGCCCCATCAGGCACCGCAGAGGCCGATGGCACCTCGACACCCTCAGACATCGCCCAAAGCCGCCGGCTGCGAGCAGCCGAAGCCGAGCCCAGGAAGATGCGGGTTGTTGACAGCGATGCTGCGGAGGGTTACGTTGCGCCGCTCATGACACGAACCTGCCCCAGCGCCGACCCAATTTGCGGGGGGGGGGGGGGGGACCACAAATTGGGGGGGGCGCCGCGGGGGCGGGGGGGGGCCGGGGAGAGCGGGCCCGGGGGGCGGGGGGGGGGGCGCCCTGTACGCAGCCCTCCCCGCCGGGCCCCTCACCCCCGACGGGGCAACCGCCGCGCCGGAGGTCCGGCACCGCCCCGCCACCGGAGACCACCGAGGGGGCAACGAGGGTTGCGACTACGAGCCGCGCCCCCCAGCCCAGCCGGCCAGCTTTCCGCGGCCGCTCGCGTCCCGCGCGGCGCAGCCACCAATTGCTGTGACCCCCCCCC
>JAPOPC010000027.1 GCA_026713105.1 Acidimicrobiaceae bacterium | reverse complement strand
GCCCGCGCCCGCAAGGGCTCCGGCGACGGCAGCACAGCTCGCGCCCGCAATCCCGCCTGAGATTTGGGACGCGGCCCATACGCTGGAGTGAGCGCCCGAGTAGCTCAACGGCCAGAGCACCGCTCTTGTAAAGCGGGGGTTGTGGGTTCGATTCCCACCTCGGGCTCGCCCCGCTACAGCGTGATCACAAGGTTGCCGAAGTGCTCCTTGCGCACGAAGGCTTCCTGGGCCTCTCGTATGTGCTCGAGTGCGAACGTGCCGCCGAGCACCGGACGGATCTCGCCACGCTCGATGTAGCCGACGAGATTTGCGAACAGGCCTGGCCCGTAGATCGTGGCGCCGTGCAATTCCAGATCGTTGAGGTAGATCGTGCGCAAGTCGACCTCGACCATGGGCCCGGCGATGGCGCCGGAGGTGACGTAGCGCCCGCCGCCTGCCAAGGCGTCGAGCCATCCCCCGACGGCATCGCCGCCGACCACGTCGGCGACGGCGGTGAAGGGGCCACCGTTGGCTTCGACCGCCGCAGCGATGTCGTGGGAAGGCTGCTGGCGGGGCACCACGGCGCTGGCCCCGAGCTCGAGCACCTGGCTGACCTTCGATCGGCCGGCAATGGCCACCACCCGTGCGCCGCGCCGGCAGGCAAGCTGCACCAGGGCAGAACCCACTCCGCCGCTCGCTCCGGGGACGGCAATGCTTTCGCCCGCAGCGAGACCGATGCGCGCCAGCATGTGCTCCGCCGTGGACGAGGCGCAGGCGAAGGTGGCCAGCTCGGCATCAGAGAGATCAGACTCGAGGGGGTACACGTTCGCGGCGGGCACCGCGACGTACTCGGCGAAGCCGCCGTCGACCTCGCTGCCGAGATATCGAGCTGCGCTGCGATCGGCGGGGTCGGCAGGGTCCTTCAGCCACGGCTCCACCAGGACCCGTTGTCCGACAAGACCCGCATCGGCACGCTCGCCGGCAACAGCCACCCGCCCTACGACGTCGGCCCCCTGGATGCGGGGGAACTCCACGCCTCGGCCGCCCCACGTGGAATCTGCGGTGTCCGCATCGGCATAGCCCTCGCCCGAGGTGGCCGCTGTCACCGACTTGCTGTACCAGGCCACCCGCGTGTTGATGTCGGTGTTGTTGATCCCGCAGGCGGACACTTCGATGAGCACATCTTCGGGTCCCGGCGCCGGGACGGGCACGTCATCGCGCACCTGCAGCATCTCGGGGCCGCCGTGACCGACGAGCAGCGCTGCGCGCATCGTCTGCGGCGGGCTCATGGGTCGGAACTGCGGTCACGGGTGGCCATCGGGACGCGGCACAATACCGTCCAGTGGCAGTCCACCAGACACTGGTGCCCGGAGCGACCGATGCCCCCAAGCCCCGCGCGCTGCCAGCGCACTGCTACACCGATCCGACGATCCTGGACGCCGAGATGTCGGCGATATTCGCCCGGTCCTGGCAGCTCGTCGGTCATGTCTCCCAGGTGAGCGAACCCGGACAGATCCTCACAGCGGTCGTCGGCGACGAGCCTGTCTTCGTGGTCAATGACAATGGCCAGATCCGCGCCTTTTTCAACGTCTGCCAGCATCGGGGCCACGAGCTGTTCCCGCAGCAGACTGCGGGCGGGGACGTCGCGGAGACGCCGGGTTTCATCATGTGCCCCTACCACGCGTGGGTGTACAGGCTTGACGGCCGGCTGGCGAGCGCCCGCAGTCGCGACGTCGGCGAGGTCTGCCTCGCGCCCGTCGCTGTCGACCAGCTTGCCGGACTGCTCTTTGTGAATGTGGATCCCGGTGCGCCCCCGCTGGCCGAGCATGCACCCGGAGTCGCTGAGGAGGTCTTGGCGATCGTCCCCGAAGCCGGAACGCGGGTGCTCACCTGGCGCCGAACGCAGCTCATCGACGCGAACTGGAAGATTGCGGTGGAGAACTACAACGAGTGCTACCACTGCCCGAACGTGCATCTCTCGTTCACTTCGGGCGTGGTCGATCCGGCCAGCTACCGCATCAAGCCGGAGGGCACGGTCATACGTCACACTGCCACCGGCGTCGAGGGCGAGCGCTCGCGCTACGCGCGGCCGGTGGACAGCGACGCCTATGCCGCCTTCTACATCTGGCCGGCCTCTTCGATTCAGTGCTATCCCGGCCAAGCGCTCAACACGTACCGGTGGGTGCCCAGGGGGCCGGATCAGACGCTGCTCGTGCGGGAGTGGTGGTTCGACGGCCCAGAGCCGACCGATGTGCAGCGCGCGATCATCGATCTGGACTGGAACACCACAGTGTCGGAGGACTTGAAGCTCGTCGAGTCGACCCAGCGCGGCGTTCGCAGCCGCGGCTACCGCCCCGGTCCGCTCGTCACCGAGCCGTCAGGAATCGCGTCGGTGCACTCCGAGGACGCCGTGGCCCATCTTGGAACCCTCCTGCGGTCGGCCCTCGGCCCTGCATGGCCGGCGGAGGCCCGCTGATCCTGTGAGCGAATCAAAGCCAGCGCGGATCGCCGTGGTCGGCAGCCTGAACGCTGACGTGACGCTGTGGGTGCCGAAGCGACCTTCCCCCGACGAGACCCTGCATGCCGAGCGAATCGCGTGGTTCCGCGGGGGCAAGGGCGCCAACCAGGCGGTGGCGGCCGCCCGCCTAGGGGCCGAAGTGGTCATGGTCGGCCGGGTCGGCGACGACGAGCAGGGGCAGTGGCTGCGCTCGGGCCTCGCAGCGGAGGGCATCGACTGCCGGCACGTGAGGAGTGCCCCCGAACCGACAGGTCTGGCGGTGATCACCGTCGATCCCGACGACGTGTCGATCGTGGTGGCAGCGGGTGCAAACGCATCTCTCGACACCGCAGGCGTGCAAGCGGCCAGTGCCCAGATAGCGGCCGCTGACGTGCTGTTGCTCCAAGGCGAGGTGAGTGCCGACGCGGCGCGCACTGCAGCCGAGATTGCACGCAAGCACGACGCGCTCGTCGTACTGAACCCGGCGCCCTACAACGACGTCGCCCCGGCAGTGCTGCCGCTGGCGGATGTCGTCATCGTGAACCGGGCCGAGTCAGAGCAGCTGCACGCCGGCCGGGCGACTGTGCGGCTGCGCCCGCGGGCGGTGCTGGTGGAGACTCGGGGAGCAGCAGGCTGTGTGGTCCGCACACGGGATGCCCAAGAAGCGTCGATAGGCACGCAGGGCTCCCGCAGCACCACGGTGCCCGCACCGCAGGTCACCGTTGTGGATGCCACCGGCGCCGGCGACGCCTTCGCCGGCGCGTTTGCGGTGGCCATGGCGTCGGGAGCGAGCACGCTCGAAGCAGCGCAGCTTGCCGTGCGGGCGGGTGCGTGGGCAGTGACGGTGGCCGGCGCCCAGCCGAGCCTGCCGACGATGGCGCAGCTGCATGCCGCCTCCCCGGCGGGCGCACCTACCCGCGCGGCTCCTTAGGCGAGGCCGTACAGGCGATCGCCGGCGTCGCCCAGGCCGGGCACGATGAACTTTCGCTCGTCGAGATGGCTGTCCACGGCGGCCGTCACGATGCGGACATCGGACGCGCCTGCCTGCAGGGCAGCGATTCCCTCGGGTGCGGCGAGCATGCACACCATCGTGACGGGCCCCACGCCCGATGCCGCGAGCATCCGGATCACCGCGGCCGCCGAGCCGCCCGTGGCCAGCATCGGGTCAAGCACCAGCACCGGTCGATCCTCCAGCACGCTCGGCAGCGACTCGAGGTAGCGCTCGTGGCCGACGCCGTCGGAGGTCTCGATCCGGCGCATCCCGATGAAGCCCACCGGTGCAGCGGGCAGGAGCCTGAGCGCCGCATCGAGCATTCCCAGCCCGGCGCGCAGCACCGGCACGATCGCGGGCATCGGCTCGAGGCGCGAGCCCTCGGCGGGTCCGAGCGGTGTCTCCACCGGCTCGGCGACCGATGCCGCATCGGCGAGCGCTTCTGAGACCAGCAAGAACGTGAGCGCGTCGAGCCGCTGACGGAACTCCTCGACGGCGGTGTTCTTATCGCGCAGCCGAGTCAGCAGGGCTGCGGCTACGGGATGGTCGACGATGCTGACGCTCATGGGCAAGTACTCACGGTCTGTAGTGGGCCGGGGGACCAGGGTCCGCTCGAAAACTACTGAGGATGCGCGGGCACGTGAACCTTCCGGGTTCGGCACCTCATGCCTCCCGCTCTTGTGAGCTTCGCTCACGGGCCGCTCGGGCCACGGCCTCGCCTTCGACTCAGCCTCTGGGTGCTCAGGGGTACACCCGGCAGCACTTTTTTGCCCCTACGCTCACAACGATGAGCAGCCAAGCTGGCGAATCCAACAGCGGCGCGGCCGTGCGCGGACTGCTGCTGGTGCTGGTGGCCGTCGTCGTGGGCGTGTTGTTGCTCCGTTCGGTCGACGACCCCGACGACACCACCGCCACCGACACCACGCCGGCTGCTGAGCCCGGCGACGCGCTCCCACCTCCAACGGAGGCACCGACCGCGGCGACGGGCGTCTCCGATGACGGCGGAACTGGCTCTGCCACGGTCACCACCGTGGCGCCCACGGTCACCGCCGAGCCCTCCACCGACACCACCTCGGCGGGGGCAGAACCGTTCCAGCCCCGTCCTGCGTCAGAGGTGTCCGTGCAGGTCGCCAACTCCACCGCGGTCCGGGGAGCTGCGGGGCGGCTGACCGACCGGTTCAAGACGCTGAGCTACATCACCAACACGCCGACCAACTATGCGGGCACACCGCTCGACAGCACGATCATCTACTACAAGCCGGGTGCGTTGCTCGAAGCGCGAGCGATCGCAGGTGTGCTCGAGCTCGACCCCGACGACGACGTGCGCCAGATGCCGGCTGACACCTCGGCCATTCAAGACTTCGAGTCGCCCGACGTGCTGGTGGCGCTAGGGACCGACATCGCCGAGTAATCGGCGTGCGGGTTGTCGCGTGCCCGGACAAGTTCCGCGGTACCGCGTCGGCAGCGGAGGTGGCAGTTGCGATCGCGGCGGGCGTACGCCAGCACGCTGGTTCGCGAGCCGAGGTCGTCTGCCTGCCCGCGGCTGACGGCGGCGAGGGCACGCTCGACGCGCTGGGCGGGCCGAATCGCACCTCATTGGTGACCGGACCGCTGTGGGAACGGGTGGAGGCCCCCTGGCGACTCGCGGGCGACGACGCGATCGTGGAGATGGCTCGTGCAAGCGGGCTGCTGCTGGCGGGTGGGGCCGAGGGCAACGATCCGCTCGCCGCAACCACGGCCGGCACCGGTGAGCTGATCGCGGAGGCCGTCGCGAGCGGCGCCCGGCGCGTCATCGTGGGCGTGGGCGGCTCGGCGACCACCGACGGCGGCCTCGGAGCGCTCGATGCCATGTCGCCGCTGGCCCGCCTCGCCGGCGTCTCGGTGGTGGTGGCCTGTGATGTGCGCACTCGCTTCTGCGATGCCGCACGCATCTTCGGCCCGCAGAAGGGTGCCTCGCCGCCGCAAATCAGGCTGTTGACCCGCCGCCTCGAGCGGCTCGTCGACGTGTACCGCGAGCGATACGGCACAGATGTCAGCGAGATGCGGGGTGCAGGCGCAGCGGGCGGCTTGGCGGGCGGGCTCGCGGCAGGCCTGCGGGCCGAGCTGACACCGGGTTTCGAGGTCGTCGCGACCGAGATCGGTCTGCTGGACGCGATCGAAGGCGCCGATCTGGTCATCACCGGCGAGGGACAGCTCGATGCGGGCTCATTCGACGGCAAGGTCGTGGGCGGCGTGCTGGAAATCGCCGCCGAGAGCGGCGTGCCCGTGGGCGTCGTTGTGGGTGCTCGCGAGCCCGGCGCCGATCCTGCTCACTGGCGCCCGCCCGCGAGCAAGCCGCCCCCCACGGGCCTCGTGGTGCTGACGGAGCGATACGGGGCCGAGCGGTCGTTGGGTGACACGCTCAATGCAGTGCGGGAGGCGGCCGCCGAACTGGCCGAGCAACTCAGTTGAGGAGTTGGCGGTTAGCACTCTCTTCCCTAGAGTGCTAATGACTGCTGCGATCACCGCGGCATCGTGACGTCGAGTCACCCCTTCCGAGAGTCATCCGAGACAGGAGCCACCTGATATGGCCAAGATGATCACCTTCGACGACGAGGCCCGCCGTGCACTCGAGTCGGGTATGAACCAGCTCGCCGACGCCGTGCGCGTCACGCTGGGGCCCAAGGGCCGCAACGTCGTGCTCGACAAGAAGTGGGGCGCACCCACAATCACCAACGACGGCGTGTCGATCGCCAAGGACATCGAGTTGGAAGACCCGGTGGAGCGCATCGGGGCCGAGTTGGTGAAGGAAGTCGCCAAGAAGACCGACGATGTTGCCGGCGACGGCACCACGACCGCCACCGTGCTGGCGTGGACCATGGTGCGCGACGGTCTGCGCAACGTGACTGCGGGCGCCAATCCGATGGCCGTGAAGCGGGGCATCGAAGCCGGCGTCGATGCCGCAGTGAGCGCCATCGAGGACATGTCGATCAGCGTCACCGACTCCAAGACCCACGTCGCGCAGGTGGCGGCCATCTCCGCCGCGGACGGCGACATCGGCCAGTTGATCAGCGACGCATTCGACAAGGTCGGCAAGGACGGCGTGATCACCGTCGAGGAATCGCAGACGTTCGGCCTCGAGATGGACCTCGTGGAGGGAATGCGTTTCGACAAGGGCTACATCTCGCCCTACTTCGTCACCGATCCCGACTCGCAGGAAGCGGTGCTCGACGACGCGCACCTGCTGTTCATGCAGGGCAAGATCTCCGCGGTCCGCGACGTGCTGCCGGTGCTCGAGAAGGTGACCCAGGCGGGCAAGCCGCTCGTGATCATCGCCGAGGACGTCGAGGGCGAGGCGCTCGCCACGCTCGTGGTGAACAAGATCCGCGGCACGATCCGCTCGGTGTCGGTGAAGGCACCCGGCTTCGGCGACCGCCGCAAGGCGATGCTGGCCGACATGGCAATCCTGACGGGTGGCCAGGTCATCAGCGAGGACGTCGGCCTCAAGCTCGAGAACACCACACTCGACCTGCTGGGCACAGCCCGCCGGGTGGTCGTCACCAAGGACGAGACGACCATCATCGAGGGCGCCGGCGACGAGGCCGAAGTGCGCGGCCGCATCGAGCAGATCAAGAACGAGATCGAGAACACCGACTCCGACTACGACCGCGAGAAGCTGCAGGAGCGGCTGGCGAAGCTGTCCGGCGGCGTGGCGGTGCTGCGTGTCGGCGCGGCCACCGAGGTCGAGCTGAAAGAGAAGAAGCACCGCATCGAAGACGCGGTCAGCACCACCAAGGCGGCCATCGAGGCCGGCGTGGTGGCCGGCGGCGGCGTCACCCTGGTGCGGGCCGAAGAGGCAGTGAGCGCAGTAGCGGACAGCCTCGACGGCGACGAGTCCACCGGTGCACGTCTGGTCGAGCGTGCCTTGGCCGGCCCGCTGAAGCAGATCGCGGAGAACGCTGGTCTTGAAGGCGGCGTGGTAGTCAGCCGGGTTCGTGACCTCGACGGCTCCATGGGCCTCAATGCCGCTACCGGCGAGTACGAGGATCTCGTTGCTGCGGGCGTCATCGACGCTGCCAAGGTGACGCTGTCTGCGTTGCAGAACGCTTCGTCGATTGCGGCGCTGTTCCTCACCACCGAGGCAGTGATCTGCGAAGAGCCCGACTCGGGCGGCGGTGCCCCCGGCATGCCGGACATGGACTTCTAGCGGGACCCTTCACAGCCCCACGAACAGCCCAACCCAACACTGCATTACCCGCCACTGCACCACCCAACACTGCATTACCCGCCACTGCACCACCCAACACTGCATTACCCGCCGAAGGGGCCCGGGCCACCGCCCGGGCCTCCTCGCGTCCGGCCCACTGTCGGACGGAGCGATGCGGGGGGTGCCGGTACCCTGATCTGATGCGGCGGGGGCGCACGATGCGGGTGCTGGTGGACCGACTGCGACAGGGCGAATGGCGGCGCTCGCCCGACGAGGTCGTGGTGGAGGAGCCGCTCGAGATCCGCCTCGACGGGCACATGGTGGCCACCACCATGCGCACGCCCGGGAACGACTACGAGCTGGCGGCGGGTTTCTGCGCGGGCGACGGGCTGCTCGGCGACGCGGCGGTGACGGGCGTGCGCTACTGCGGCGAAGGCCCCGCGGCCGAGTTCGAGTACAACGTGGTCACCGTGGAGACCGGCGGCCAGGCTCCGGTGCCGACGCCTCGCCTCGGCAACGTCAGCGCTGCTTGCGGGATCTGCGGCAGCACCACCATCACCGACATGGCTGCACGCCTGGGACCGCTGGCGGGCACCCATCGCTTCAGCGTCGAAGCTGTTCATGCGGCCTTGGCCGCGGTCCCGGGGACACAGGAGATGTTCGGCCGCACCGGCGGCCTGCACGCTGCGGCGACGTTTGATGCCGACGGTCGTCTCGACGTGGTGCGCGAGGACATCGGGCGACACAACGCCGTCGACAAGGTCATCGGCCGCCGCCTGCTCGACGGGCGAGACGACGCTGCCGCCACGGCCCTGTTCGTCAGCGGCCGTGCGAGCTTCGAGATGGTGCAGAAGGCCTGGGCGGCAGGGATCGGCACCCTCATCGCCGTGAGCGCCCCCAGCTCGCTCGCCATCGAGTCGGCTCGGGCCGCCGCCATCACGCTGGCAGGATTCGCACGCGGCCGCGAGCTGAACATCTACTGCGGCAGCCTGGCAGGTGTGCCCGAACGTCTCGCCGAGACCCCCGCAGCCGTCTCGGCGAATTCATAGGCTGCGCGGGTGTCGCAGATGCCAGAGGTGACAACGTCGGTCGGGTGGGGCGTGCTGCACCTGTTCTGCAAGCTGACTCCTGTTGCTGACCGTGCCGGCGTGCTTGCGGCGGTCGAAAGCATCGCCGACGACGACCACCAAGTCCTGACGGTCGCCGTGCTGGGCCACAAGGCCGACGTCGGGTTCATGGCGCTCGGCCCCGACCTATGGCGCCTGCGCAACCTGCAGACACAACTCCAGCAAGCCGGCCTCGAGGTCGCCGACAGCTACGTGTCGATGACCGAAGTCAGCGAGTACGCGCCCGACCTGCCGCCCGAAATGAAGACCCCACGCCTCTACCCCGAGCTCCCGCCCGAAGGCAAGCGGGCCTTCTGCTTCTACCCCATGTCAAAGCGCCGCAGCGCAGTCGCCGAAGGCAGCGGCAACTGGTTCACGCTGCCCTACGACACCCGCCGCGAGCTCATGTACGACCACGGCAAGTCAGGCCGGCGATTCCGAGGCCGCATCCTGCAGGTCGTGACCGGCTCCACCGGCGTCGACGACTTCGAATGGGGCGTCACGCTGTTCGGCGAGCACCTCGACGACCTCAAAGACGTCGTGTACACGATGCGCTACGACGAGGCCAGCGCCCTCTACGGCGAGTTCGGCACCTTCTACACAGGACTCCTCGCCGACGCCCCCACCGTCGCCGACCGCATCGGCCTGCGTTAGCAGGCGCAAACCTGTACGGCTGCGCTAGCAGGCGGCTCAGCCTCTTAGTCTGTTCGCAGGCCGGCTCGTCACCGCGGCGTCCCGGCGTATGCCCACAAACGAAGCGGCCCCGCGAGGTTGTGATGTCTGAGTACTCCGCCCCCGTCGACGACATGCTGTTCGTGCTTGAACATGTGGCCGAGCTGGATGGTCTGGCCGCTCACGAACGGTTCGCGCACGCCGATCTCGAGACTGCGAGTGCTCTGCTGGATGAGGCCGGCCGCTTCATGTCCGCCGAGGTTGCCCCGCTCAACGTGCCCGGCGATCAGCAGGGGCTCGATTTCGACGACGGCGTGATCACCCATCCCGACGGTTTCGCTGATGCCTACACCAAGTTCGTGGAGGCCGGCTGGAACGGCATGGCCTTCGACGACGATTTCGGCGGCGGCGGGATGCCGTGGTGCGTCGGGCTCGCCGTCCAGGAAATGCTCACCGCGGCCAGCATGGCGTTCAGCCTGTGCCCGCTGCTGACCCAGGGCGCCATCGACGCCATCACCCACCACGCGGATGAAACGCTGCAGCAGACGTTCCTGCCCAAGATGATCAGCGGCGAATGGTCCGGCACGATGAATCTGACCGAGCCCCACGCCGGCTCCGACGTGGGTGCCCTCACCAGCCGTGCTGTCCCCCAGCCAGACGGCAGCTACCTCATCACCGGGACGAAGATCTTCATCACCTACGGCGAGCACGAACTCGCCGACAACATCATTCACCTGGTGCTGGCCCGCACACCGGAGGGCCCCCCCGGCACCCGCGGCATCAGCCTGTTCCTGGTTCCCAAGTACCTCGTGAATCCCGACGGCTCGCTGGGGCGCCGCAACGACCTGCGGGCAGTGTCCACCGAGCACAAGATCGGCATTCACGCCAGCCCGACCTGCGTGATGTCCTACGGCGACGAAGGTGGTGCCGTCGGCTATCTCGTGGGCCCCGAGCACGGCGGCATGCGCGCCATGTTCACCATGATGAACAACGCCCGGCTGTCGGTGGGCCTCCAAGGCCTGTCGCTCACCGACCGGGCGTACCAGCAGGCACGGGAATATGCCGTCAACCGCAAGCAGGGGCGGGCCATCGGCGCCGAGCTTCCCCCCGGCGAATCCTCGCCGATCGTGGACCACGCCGACGTGCGACGGATGCTGTTGACGATGCGGGCGAACGCCGAGGCCATGCGCTGCGTGATGTATCTGAACGCGGCAGCGATCGACCGCGCCCTCGTCGCAACCGATCCGGACGAACAGCAGCGAGCCGACGAGCTCACCGCGATCCTGACGCCGATCAGCAAAGGCTGGGGCACCGACCTGGGCGTCGAGATGACCTCGCTCGGCGTGCAGGTGCACGGCGGCATGGGCTATGTCGAGGAAACCGGCGCCGCACAGCACTGGCGCGACAGCCGCATCGCCCCGATCTATGAGGGCACCAACGGCATCCAGGCGGCCGACTTGGCGTTTCGCAAGCTGCCGCTCGGCGGTGGCGAGGCCATGGCCCGGCTGATCGGCGATATGGGAGCGACAGCAGGCGCTCTGGCTGCCAGCGACGACGCCGACCTCGCCGCCATCGGCGCTGCGCTCAACGACGGTGTCGCTGCTCTGGGCGAAGCCGCCATGTGGCTGGGCGGGCAGCTCTCCGCGGCACCGAACGATGTGGCCGCCGGCTCTTCGCCGTTCCTGCGGCTGGCCGGCGTGGTGGTCGGGGGCTGGCTGATGGGCCGCAGCGCGCAAGCGGCAGCCGACCTCCTCGCTGCGCAGGGTTTGACGGTTACCCAGGCCCGGCACGATGCCGCAGCCGTGTCGGACAGCAGCGCATCGCCGCAGTTCCTGGCCGACAAGATCGCCACAGCTCGCTTCTACGCCGACCAGATCCTGCCGTCGGCCCGCGGGCTGGTTCCCGCCGTCACCGGCGGCGCCGAGCTGTTCTACGCCATCCCGGCCGACCGGCTCTGATCCGGAGCATCGCATCGATGAGACCGGGTGAGGGCCCCGAGCAACGGCTCGACCGGCTGCGCGGTTTCTTTACCCAGTCGGGTCCGGTCATCGTGGCGTTCAGCGGCGGCGTCGACTCGTCGCTGGTGGCCTGGGCGGCCAACGACGTACTCGGCGACGATGCGCTCTGTGTGACCGCCGTCTCGCCGAGCCTCGCCACCGACGAGGCGGCCGACTGCGCGGCCCTGGCGGCCGAATGGGGACTTGCGTGGCGGACCGTTGAGACCGACGAGATGTCTCGCGCCGCCTACCGCACGAACGACGCCAACCGGTGCTTCCATTGCAAATCGGCCCTCATGGACCAGCTCGAACCGCTGGCCGCGGCACGCGACGCTGTCGTGGTGCTGGGCGTGAACCTCGATGACCTCGGCGACCACCGGCCTGGCCAGCAGGCAGCAGGCGACCGGGGTGCCCGCTTCCCGCTGGTGGAGGCGGGTTTCGCCAAGACCGATGTCCGGCGCGTCAGCGCCGATCTGGGCTTGCGCACCTGGGACAAACCCGCCGCCGCATGCCTCGCCTCGCGGGTGCCCTATGGCACGCAGGTCACGGTGCCGCTGCTGGCGCGGCTCGACCGCGCAGAGGCCGCCTTGCGCCGGCTGGGCTTTGCCCAGCTGCGAGTACGCGATTACGGCGACACGGCGCGCATCGAGCTGCCGCTCGACGATCTCGGCGAGGCGGTCCGCCGGCGTGAGGCCGTCGTGGAAGCAGTCAGCGGCGTCGGCTATCGCTACGTCACGCTCGACTTGGAGGGCTTCCGCTCCGGCAATCTCAACGGTGCCCTGGCCGATGGCGTGTCGCTGCCCCGTGCACGAGGGGTCTGCGAATGAGCGCGGCTGGCACGGGCACCAGCGCGGCAGAGCCGCGGGCTGACTGGGTGCCCGGTTCCCTGAGCGAGGCGGCCGAGATGCTGGCCGACGGGGCCATCGCCGCGCTGCCCGGCTGGGTGGAGCGGTGCGTGGCGCAGGCGTGCGAGCGTGCCGGTGTCGCTGCTGCAAGCCTCGGTGAGGCGGCACGTACGGCCGGCGTGCAGTGCGCCGCCGAGACCGGCCCGCCGCTGCGAGACCTGTTGGCAACCGATGTCGACGAGCAGCAGACGACGCCATTGAGCGTGCTGCGCGGCGCCGTGCGATTCCCGACACAGGTGCTGAGCGACGGCGGCGTTCCGGCGCCTGACCGTGATGACTTCGACGCGTCTCGCTTTCCCGACGATCCCTTCGGGCTGACGCCGGCCTCGTTTGCCGACATCGATCCCGCGCTGGGACCGATCGGCATCGCCTGGGGCGCCGCGAAGGCGTTCGAGGTGTTGCAGCGACGCCGCACGGCCGAGCCTGCGAGGCGCGGTGATTCGGCCGAGCCTGCGAGGCGTATTGATACAGGGGGCCAGCGATGACGTCTTTTGGCGAGCGTCGGGCGGCACTGGCCCGCACGGCTGACGCTGCCGATCTGCCGGCCGCGCTGTCTGCGCTGACCGATGCGTGGCTGGCCGAACGCTTCGCGGCCGAGGCAGTCGAGTGCGGGTTCGACAGCGTGAACGAGGCGGGCACGGGCGTCGCGCTTGTGGCCGTCGGCGGCTACGGCCGCGGCGAGCTGTGCCCCGGCAGCGACATCGACCTGCTGCTGCTGCACGACGACATCGACACCGGCAACCTGGCCGACCGCCTCTGGTATCCGATCTGGGACGAGAAGCTGAAGCTCGGCCACGCCGTCCGGTCGCTGGCGGGAACGCTGGAATTGGCGGGTTCGGACACCGACACGGCCACTGCGCTCGCCGATGCCCGCCACCTGGCCGGCGACGCGACCCTGACGGCCCGCCTCAGCGAGGGCGTTCGGGCCGACTGGCGCGACAACGCATCGGGGCGGCTCGATGACCTGCAGCGCGCCGTGAGCCGCCGGCACAGCCAGAGCGGCGAGGTGGCCTTCCTGCTCGAGCCCGATCTCAAGACCGGCCGCGGCGGGCTGCGCGATGCTCACGCAATCCGCTGGGCCGAGCTGGCCGGCGTCGAACTGCCCGCGGCCGACAACGAACGTCTCGCCGAGGCCTACCAGACACTGCTGCGGGCCCGGGTGGAGCTGCACCGCACGACCGGCCTGCGCAGCGATGTGCTGTCCGCTGACGACCAGGACGCCGTGGCCGAGCGATCCGGCGCGGTCGACGCCGACGCATTCATGGCCGAGATTGCACAAGCCGGGCGCATCATCTCATTCCTGTCGGACCAGCTGTGGTCGAGCGTTGCCCGCCGACAGAGCGAGCTCGCCGCCGGGGACGTGGACATCTCGGGGCTGTCGATTCGCGACGGCGAGCTGGTGATCGACGGCGACCCCTCGACCGATGTCGTGCTGGTGCTGCATGCGGCCGTGCAGTCGGCCCGCAGCGAGGTCCCGATCAGCCGGGCCAGCCTCGACAAGCTGGCCCAGCGCCAGCCGCAGTTCCCCGACCCATGGCCTCAGGGCGCCCGGGCGCTCTTCATCGAACTGCTGAGCTGCGGGCGCAAGGCCATCGACGTCATCGAGACGCTCGACTACTTCGATGTGTGGACACGAGTGCTGCCCGAGTGGGCGCCGAACCGCAACCGTCCCCAGCGCTCCCGCTACCACCGCTTCACGGTGGATCGCCATCTGCTCGAGGCCGTCGCCGAGGCGGCCCGCTTCACCCACCGGGTGGCCCGCCCTGACCTGCTGGTCATGGGAGCGCTGCTGCACGACATCGGCAAGGGCTACCCGGGCGATCACACCCAAGCCGGCATGCGGCTGGCAGGTCCCATCGCCCGTCGCTGCGGCTGGAGCTCTTCCGACGCCGACACCTTGGTGCGTCTGGTGCAGCACCACCTGCTGTTGACCGATGTCGCCACCCGCCGTGACCTCGACGATCCGCTGACGGTCGCCACCGTCGCCCGGGCGACCCAGACGCCCGAGTTCTTGGAATTGCTGGCCGTGATGACCGAGGCCGACTGTCTGGCCACGGGCCCGATGGCGTGGGGGGAGTGGACGTCGAGCCTGGTGTCGAGCCTGGTGGAGATGACCTCCGAGCACATGAGCGGCGCTGATCCCGCGCAGCCGAGCCACCGTCGCCTGCTCACCACCGAAGTCGTGGATCTGATGGCGGCGGGTGAGACTGCGCTGCGAGTCGACGACGACATGCTGACCGTGGTTGCGCCGGACGAGCGTGGCCTGTTCAGCCGGGCCGCTGGTGTGCTGGCGCTGCGTGGGCTCGACGTGCTGCA
The DNA here is from genome assembly GCA_026713105.1 of Acidimicrobiaceae bacterium. Lineage (GTDB taxonomy): Bacteria > Actinomycetota > Acidimicrobiia > Acidimicrobiales > Poriferisodalaceae > Poriferisodalis. Next base: position 800 of record JAPOPC010000027.1, on the reverse strand, counting down.
GGCGGACGCCTACTCGAGCCCTGCGGGAATGGCGGTGTCGTCATTCCGGATCGTTCCTCCCGACACGCCGGTGGACTGGGACCGGGTGATCTTCGATGTGCGCCGGTCGCTGCGGGGACATCTGGCGCTGGAGGCGCGGATTGCCGAGCGTGCCCGGGTGTACCGGCGCCGCCGTGCGCTGTCAGCGACGCGAGCCGCCACGAGTGTCACCTTCGACGCCGAATCGGCCACCGGAGCGACGATCGTGGAGGTCCGCACCGAGGACCACATCGGCGTGCTGTACAAGGTGACCCGGGTGCTGGCCGAGATGGGTCTCGACATCCGCTCGGCCAAGATCCAGACGCTGGCGAACGAGGTGGTCGACTCGTTCTACGTTGTCGGTCCAGACGGACCGGTCATCGACGAAGCACACCAGCGAGAGGTAGAGCTGGCCCTGCGCCACGCCCTGACCTAGCTGCACTGCTGTTCAGTCTGGTTCTTGCTGGCGCAGACTGTTCAGTCTGGTTCTTGCTGACGCAAACTGATCAATCTGGTTCCTGCTGGCGCAGGCTGATCAGTCTGGTTCCTGCTGGCGCAGGCTGTTCAGTCTGGTTCTTGCTGGCGCAGGCTGTTCAGTCTGGTTCTTGCTGACGCAAACTGATCAATCTGGTTCCTGCTGGCGCAGGAACTGCTCCAACTCATTGATGAGGCCGTCGGGGTTCTCGACCATCTCGCTGAAGTCTTCTACTGCTTCGGCTGCTGATTCTTCGAGAATCTGCTGCGCGTACTGGGCCAGCGTGTCGTCGCCAGCTACCAGCTCG
>JAPOPC010000053.1 GCA_026713105.1 Acidimicrobiaceae bacterium | reverse complement strand
CCACGGCTTCGCCTATCGGCTCAGCCTCAGGTGTCGTGCTCGGTCTCGGGGCTGCCTGAGCGGCCTGCCGGGCGGATCTCGGCGATCAGATCGCCGGGTTCGAGCAAGGCGCCAGGCGCTGCAGCGATCGAGACGACGGTGCCGGTCACCGGCGCCGAGATCGAAGACTCCATCTTCATGGCCTCGATCACGGCGATCGTGTCGCCGGCGCTCACCGAGTCGCCCTCGGCCACCGACACATTGACCGAGCCGCGGAACGGCGCTGCGACGTGGCCGGGAACGCTCGAGTCGGCTCGAGCATGGGTTGGTCGGTCGGCGGCCACGGTGCGATCCAGCGTGTCGATATCCCTCGGCTGACCGTTCACGCGGAAGCTGACCATGCGGATGCCTTCGTCGTTGGGCTCGCTGATAGACCGCAGCCCGAGCAGCAGCCGCACACCGGGGCCGAGCGCGACCGCAGTGTCGTCGGCGTGAGCGTCCAGCCCGTACCAGAACAGCAGCGACGGCAGCACCGAGAGGTCGCCATAGCGCTCGGTGTTCTCAGCCTGTGCTGCTGAGGGCGTCGAGAACAGCAACCGGTTCAGCGTGCCGACACGGTCACCGGCCAAACCGGCCAGGTCGTCTTCGCTGAGATCCTTGGTCTTGGGCGTCCAGTCCCGGCCTTCGGTGGCTTGGGTGCGGAAGGGCTCGGGAAAGCCGCCGGGCGGTGTGCCGAGCTCGCCGTGCAAGAAGCCGATGACACTGTCAGGCAGGTCGGCGGCAGCGGGATGAGCTGCCAGCTCGTCGGGCGTCACGCCCGAGGCCACTAGGTGCAATGCCAAGTCGCCGACGACTTTCGATGACGGCGTGACCTTGATGGGACGGCCCAGCAGCTCGTTGCATGCTGCATACAACCGCTCGACTTCCTCGAAGCGATGCCCCAGGCCCAGCGCCCGAGCCTGGGCCCGCAGGTTGGACAGCTGACCCCCGGGGATCTCGTGGCGATACACGGTGCCTGTCGGCGACTGCAGGCCGGCTTCGAACGGCGCGTACACCCGGCGAACTGCTTCCCAGTAGGGCTCCATGTCGCCGATGGCATCGAGGCTGAGGCCGGTCGCACGCTCAGTGTCGTCGGTCATTGCCACGATCGACGCAATCGACGGCTGGGAGGTCATGCCCGACAGCGGCGGCGCAGCGCCGTCGATGGCATCGACCCCGGATTCGATTGCTGCGAGGTACGTCGCGAGCTGACCGCCTCCCGTGTCGTGCGTATGCAGGTGCACCGGCTGGGGAAATCGGTCGCGCAGCGCGCTCACCAGCGTCGTCGCAGCCGGCGGGCGCAGTAGCCCCGCCATGTCCTTGATGCACAGGATGTGCGCCCCCGCACCGTCGAGCTGTTCGGCCACCCCCAGGTAGTAGTCGAGCGTGTACAGGTCCTCATCGGGGCTCGTCAGGTTGCCCGAGTAGCAAATGGTGCCCTCGGCGACCGCACCTGCGTCGATCACAGCCTCGATGGCGGGTCGCATCTGGTCGATGGAGTTGAACGCATCGAACACCCGGAAGATGTCCATGCCGCACGCAGCAGCCTCAGCTACGAACTCGTGGGCCACCGTGTCGGGGTATGGCGAGTAGCCCACCGTGTTGCGACCCCGCAGCAGCATCTGTGTGCAGATGTTGGGCACCGCGGCGCGGATGCGCCTCAGGCGCTCCCACGGGTCCTCGTGCAGGAACCGCAGCGCCACGTCGAAGGTGGCGCCGCCCCAGCACTCCAAGCTGAACAGCTTCGCCATGTGGTGGGCCATCTGGCGGGCACCGGCGACCAAGTCGATGGTGCGCAGGCGGGTGGCCAGGATGGACTGGTGGGCATCGCGCAGCGTGGTGTCAGTGACCGCGACGTTGCTCGCTGCTCGCAGGTCAGCCGCGAAGCCCGCCGGTCCGAGTTCGTCGAGGCGCTGGCGGGACCCCGCCGGCGGTGTGTGCGGAGTGGCTCGAAGCTTGGAAGCGGGATCGGTGCTGGTCGGTGCGGGACCGTTGGGCCGATGGACCGTCACGTCGGCCAGATAGCGCAGCAGCCGCGTGGCGCGGTCGGCGCCGACGGAGGCCGCCGTCAGCTCCGGCCGATCGTCGATGAACGTGGTCGTGACCGGCCCGGCCCGGAATTGCGAGTCGGCCAGGATCGCCTGCAGGTAGGGCTGGTTCGTCGACACGCCGCGCACCCGGTACTCGGCCAGGGTGCGCTGCATGCGGCGCACGACCGTGTCGAAGTCGGGGCCCCGGCAGGTGATCTTCTCGATCATCGAGTCGAAGTGCGGCGTGATCTCGACGCCCTGGTACACGCAGCCGTCGAGGCGCACCCCGGCACCGCTGGCGGGACGGTAGGCGACGATGCGGCCGGTGTCCGGCCGGAAATCGTTGGCCGGGTTCTCGGCGGTGACCCGGCACTGCATGGCGACGCCGCGCAGGCTGATGCGTTCTTGGAGGAGCCCGAGATCGGCGAGGGTGGCGCCCGAGGCGATGCGCAATTGCGACTCCACGAGATCGACGTCGGTGACCTCCTCGGTCACCGTGTGCTCGACCTGGATGCGCGGGTTCATCTCGATGAAGACATGGCGCCCACCCGCATCGACCAGGAACTCCACCGTGCCCGCATTGACGTAGCCGATCGCCTCGGCGAAGCGGACGGCGTCCGCGAGCAGCTGCTGGCGCACCCTGTCACCGAGGTCGCGGGCTGGAGCCATCTCGACCACCTTCTGGAAGCGCCGCTGGACTGAGCAGTCCCGCTCGAAGAGGTGCACGACGTTGCCGCCGCCGTCGGCCAGGACCTGCGCCTCGATGTGGCGCACGTCGGTCATGGCTTCTTCCAGAAAGACCGTGCCGTCGCCGAAGGCGCTGTGGGCCTCGCGGCGTGCGGCCTCGACCGCCTCGGTCAGGTCGTCGGGGCGCTCTACGCGGCGCATGCCCCGGCCTCCGCCTCCCGAAGCCGCTTTGACGAACAGCGGGTAGCCGATCGCGGCTGCCGTGTTCGTGATGTCGGCTGCCACGCCGTCGACTGGAGCCGACTGGCGCAGCACCGGAAGGCCGGTCTGCTCGGCTGCCTCGCGCGCCCGCATCTTGTTGCCGGTCAGGCGCAGTACGTCGGCGTTCGGTCCCACGAAGGTCACGCCTGCCGCAGCACAGGCGTCCGCGAGATCCGGGCTCTCAGACAGGAAGCCGTAGCCGGGGTAGATGGCGTCGGCGCCGACCTCGACAGCCGTGGACACGATGGCTTCGTGATCCAGGTAGGCCCGCACCGGCCGACCCTCTTCGCCGATGACGTATGCCTCGTCGGCCTTGATCCGGTGCAGGGCCCCGCTGCGTTCTTCCTCGACGGGAAGGATCGCGACGGTCCGGATGCCGAGCTGAGTGGCCGCCCGGAAAGCACGGATGGCGATCTCGCCCCGGTTGGCCACCAGGAGCTTCTTCATGACAACCTCCGGCGTTCAGACTTCATGTTCGCGCCCGGCGCCAGTCCGAAATCACTTCGCCGCGGCGTGCCCCTGCCGTAGCGTGCCGTGTGTGACTGCGTGGCTGTTGGATCCAGAAGTGCTGCATCTCAATCACGGCTCGTTCGGGGCTACTCCTGCTGTCGTACTTGAGGCCCAGCGACGCATCCGCGAGCGCATGGAGGCCAATCCGACCCGGTTCTTCCTCGAGGGCGAGTACCAGGAGCGTCTGGACTGCACGCGCCAGGCCGTAGCGCAGTTCGTCGGCGCTGACCCCGCAGGACTCGTGTTCGTCGCGAACGCCACCGCAGGCGTGAACTCGGTGCTGCGCTCCTTGGAGCCGAGCCTGTCGCCCGGCGACGAAATTCTGGTGACCGATCACGAGTACAACGCTTGCGCCAATGCCGCGGTCGTGTCCGCTGCCCGGGCGGGTGCAGTAGTCACCACGGCGGCAGTGCCGTTCCCGCTCGAGGACCGCAGCGAGGTGGTCGATGCCGTGCTCAGCGCTGTCACCGACCGCACGCGCATTCTGCTGATCGACGCGGTGACCTCGGCGACCGGCCTCGTCATGCCGGTGGACGAGCTGGCGGCACGGCTGGAGCCCGACGTGCGGGTGCTCGTCGATGCGGCGCATGCCCCCGGCATGTTCGATTTCGACGTGACCGAGCTCGGTGCGTCCTACGTCACGGCGAACTGCCACAAGTGGATGTGCTCGGCCAAGGGCGCCGCGTTGCTGTGGGTGCGACCCGACCGGCGAGACGGGATGCACCACGCAGTCGTCAGCCACGGTTACAACGGCGGCTGGCCGTCGCAAGGCGGTCACCTGCACGCGCAGTTCGACTGGACCGGCACCCATGACCCGACCGCCTGGTTGACCGTGGCCGATGCGCTGGCGGCAGTCGAGGCCATGCACCCAGACGGCTGGCCGGGAGTGAAGGCTGCGATCCGCGGGCTGTGTCTCGGGGGCCGCGACGTGCTCATCGAGGCGCTCGGCATCGACCCGCCGGCGCCGGAGGACATGATCGGCGCAATTGCGAGCGTGCCGCTGCCACCTGCCGACGATTCGGGCTCGGCGATCTTCGACCCGCTGATGGCGGCGCTGCGGGAGCGGCACGGCATCGAGGTGCCGGTGTTCACCTGGCCTGCGCCGCCCGATCGCGTCCTGCGAATCTCGGCCCACCTCTACAACCGGCAGTCCGACTACGACCGTCTGGCCGAAGCCCTCCGTATCGAACTCAGCGCCTAGAAGTCCGCGCGTCCAGGCGTGCCCGCTGCGGCGGCCGAGGCCAAGTGGCAGGATCGCGGCACCCAGGGTGAAATCCGCCCGACCATCGCAGCCCAGGAGGAACCGATGTCATCGAGCATCGCAGCAACACCCGGCGCCAAGATGATCTTCCTCATCAAGCGCCGACCCGAAGCCACCCGCGACGAACTGGTGGCGAATTGGTACAAGAACCACATGCCCGCGGTGATCGCCGGGCAGGCGCGCGCCGCCGCCGAGGGCAAGGTCCACGCCACGAAGTACATAGCGACGCTGTTCGATCAGCGGCCCGGCCGCGACGTGCCGTGGGATGGCATGGCGCAACTGTGGTTCGACCGGGCGATCCCGAACCCGCCCGAGCCGCACGGAACCGTGCCCGCCGACACCTTCCAGCAGAAGGCCGAGCCGTACGTGGGGTGGGCGACCACCGAGTACGTGGTGATCGACGGCGAGCTGCCCGTGGTGCCGAACACGCTGAACGAACCGTTTCCGGTGACACGGTCGGGATTCTTCAAGGTGTCATTCCTGGTTCCCGGCCGTGACGGCGTCGACTACAACGCCGCATTCCGCCACTGGCTGGACGCACATGCGCCCAACGTGCGGAATGTCATGAATGAGATCGGCGGTCTGCGCTACGTGGTGAACCACAGCCAAGATCCTGCGAACGAGGCCTACATCGGCATGGCCGAGCTGTACTTCAGCGACCCCCAGGGCTGGGACGATTACCGGGCCACGATCACCGAGGACGGCTTCAGCGAGTTCGTCGACTTCAACCGTCTGGTGAACATGCACGCGACCGCGCAGATGATCGGGATCCCGGGCTAGACGGCTGCCTGGGGCTCGGCGCTAGGCCTCTGCGGCCGCCTTCATCGCTGCGAGCGTGGCGCGGATGCCCGCCCGAGCGTTGCCGGCCCGGTAATCGAGTTCTTTCTGGCCGAACTCGACCATGCGCGGCGACAGCTTTCGCAGCGTCCAAGTTTCCGTCAACGTGGTGCCGGCGCCGTTGGGCGCGAGCTGGTAGCGCCATAACACGATGTTGTATTCCAGGCCGCCCGTCACGAAGGCGAAGTCTTCGTTCTCGACGCGACGGATGATCTCGACCGGGGCCTTCCACTCCTCGCCGTCGAGCCGGTTGACGCCGACGAACATGTCGCCGACCTGCCCGGTGCCGGGCACGCCGTCAGGTCCCTTGCGCCAGTACCCACCGGTGTTCTCGTTGCTCCACTCGCCATAGCGATCCAGCGCAGTCACCATCTCCCACACCTTCTGCAGTGGGGCGGCGATATCGACTGACTCGCTGTGGGACATCACCGGGTCGTCAACGTGCCCGGGCAGTTGCTCGCTCATAGGCCGCAGCCTTGCAGACGCCGTCACTCGTTGGTGGGGTACAGCTCGCGCCAGTCGATCTGGTCGTCTCTCGGCAGCACTGCGTTGAGCGGAGCCATGTCGGCCAGTAGCCGATCCGCTGCCTCGTCGCCGATCGCAGTCCAGTGGGCGCCGTCGAGTCGATCCGTCATCGCCTCGACTTCGGCTCGCCCGGCGAAGCCTGCATTGGTGGCCCGCCCCGCGGCATCGATCCAGCCCCGTTGCCGGAGCCGCTCGGATGCGGCCGCGGCTTCAGTTTCTGACCAGCCGGCTTCTTCGTGAATCCACTCGCGGGGTGCTTCGTTGACGGCGACCTGGGAGACGACCGATTCGCAGCCATCTAGGCCAACCGCTGCCAGAGCGATCAAGTGGCATCCGCTGCGGTATTCCCGCAGCAACGTGCAGCCATGCCACAGGGCGAGGTGCGGCTCGTCGGGCCAGTCCAGCGATGCCCAGCCGGCGAACAGCGTGCGGCCGACGGGGTCGGCGGCATCGCATGCAGCCCGCACGACCTCGGCGCACCGGCGAATAGCGTCGCTACCGCCGAACTCGCCGAGTTCTCGCAGCAGTGCCCGATCCATGCCCAGGTAGCGCGCTGCCAGCACCTTCTCCGGAGTCGAGTACGTCCAGGCATCCGGGATCGCCCGCCGAACCCGCGCAGGTGCGTAATAGAAGAACAGCGACTCCACGACGCGCGCAGGCACGGGTCCCAAGGGCGCTGACCGGGTTGCGAAGTAGTTCATCCAGAAGCCGCGCAATCCCGCTGCAGTGCCCGTTTCGCGCACTTCGGGCGCCCAATAACAGAGCTGGTGGTAGCGCTCGACGCATTCCCACATCTGCCGCGCCCGCTGCTTGGTCGTGTCCGCCATCGCCTGACGTTCTACCTCACCTCGCGCATCAGGAGGGCTGGTTGATGAGGTGGGTGGCGGCGTTGTCGAAGTGGGCGAACATGGCCTGAGCGATGTCGGGGTCGAGCGGTGATCCATCGGGAAGCTGTGCCACCGCGAGCGAGGCGACCATGTGGCGCATCCAGGCATCGCGTTGTGCTGGGCCGATCGCGAACGGCATGTGCCGCATGCGCAGGCGCGGGTGGCCGCGCTCGGCGCTGTAGTCGGCCGGGCCGCCCCAGTACTGCGCCAGGAAGCCGGCCAGACGCTGCCGGGAAGGCGTCAGGTCGCCGGGGTACATCGGCCGCAGCAGTGGGTCGGCTTCGACGGCGTCATAGAACCGGTCCACCAGATCGTCAAAGAACCGCTGACCGCCGACTGCGGCATACACCGTCGGCGGCTGTGGCACCGCATCGGCGAGGCTGCCTCCCAGGGTCAGTCCTCCCGCACCCCACGCCGAGCCTTCACTGCCTGGCGGGTCCTCGCTCGGCTCGCTCGCGTCGGCGTCAGTCACGACGCTCAGGCTAAGAGCGGCACCGGGCATCCAGCAGGGCCGGGCGCGTACAGTCTGTGGCGCCGGTCGACGGACCGGACCGTGGCGGTCTGGCTGTTCTGAGCCCGGCTGAAGGCAAGGGAGACACGATGGCTGTGACAGAACGCTCCGGGCAGCAGAAGAACGGTCGCCAGGGCAATGGCCGGAAGCCGGACGGGCGGCGGGCGTACCGGTCGTACCTGAGCTACATCGACAAATCGCGCGAGTACTACGGGGCGCATGGCTACCCGCAGCCGTATCAGTGGGCGTACAACCACGAGGTGGCGTTCACCCCCCTGTCCAAGCCGTTGTCGGAATGCACAGTCGGTCTGGTCACGACGTCGTTCTTCCGCGCCGGCAGCGAGCCGGCCGGAGTGCCTGCCGCGCGTCCCAAGCGGCCCTATGCGGCCCGCTGTGACGACGCGCTCGAGGGCCTGTACAACAACGATCTCTTCTGGGACAAGGACAACACCCACACCGAGGACCTCGACACCTACCTGCCGATCAACCGGCTGCGTGAGTTCGCCGCCGAGGGGCGGATCGGCGCTGTGTCGGAACGGTTCTACGGCATTCCCACCGACTACAGCCACCGTCGCACCCAGCGCAACGACTCGCCGCATATCGAGGAATGGATGCGCGAAGACGGCGTTGACGTGGCATTCCTGGTGCCCCTCTGACCTGTCTGCCACCAGACCGTGGGTCTGGTCGCGCGACACCTCGAAGAAGCCGGCATCCCGACCGTGGTCGCCGGCAGCGCCCGCGACATCGTCGAGGAATGCGGCGTGGCGCGCTTCGTGTTCACCGACTTCCCGCTCGGCAACCCCACTGGCAAGCCCGGCGATGTGGCGATGCAACGCGACATCGTGGGCACCGGGCTTGACCTGCTCGAGCGCGCCTGGCTTCCGCGCACGACCGTGCAGACGCCCTACGTGTGGGAAGCCGACGACAATGACGGCTGGCGCGATCACTTCATGCGCGTCGACGATTCAAACCGTGCCGCGCTGGCAGCCGCAGGCGAGGCGCGTCGGCGCGACCAGGCCGCAGCCAAGACCGACGGCCGCGCACGGACCACCTGAGCAATCAGGACATCTGCGGCTGCCGCAGCCGGCGCCAGCGCGAATGAGAGGCAACACATGAGCGACGACCAGCGCAGGCCCCTGTTCGACCCAGCCGACGCCGACGCCCCCGACTTCGTGCCCTCGGAGCCGGCCGGTGCCGATGTGTACTCCCATCCGTCCGAGCACGGCGAACGCATCACTGACACGCTCATTCCTGACCTGATGATCGAAGCGTCGGGGGGCGTCAAGGTCGCCGCCGATCTTTACGGCGACGACGGCCCGCTGGTCCTGCTGCAGCACGGCGGCGGCCAAACCCGCCACGCCTGGAAGGGAGCGGGCCAAGCGCTCGCCGACGGCGGCTACCGGGCCGTGTGCCTTGATGCTCGAGGCCATGGCGACTCGGACTGGGCGCCCGACGGCGACTACACGACCGAAGCATCGGTGGCCGACCTGGTCGCGATTGTGGAGCACTTCGCTGAACGGCCAGTGCTGGTCGGCGCATCGATGGGCGGGGGAACCTCGCTGACTGCAGTCGGCGAAGGTGCCGTGGACGCACTCGCGCTCGTGCTCGTGGACACAGCGCCACAGATCGAGGCGGCCGGTGTGCGCAAGATCCGCGATTTCATGGCCCAAGGCGCCGACGGGTTCGCATCGCTCGAAGAGGTTGCCGAGGCCATCGCGAATTACCAGCCACACCGCAAGCGGCCGAGAAACCTCGATGGGCTCGCCAAGAATGTCCGCCTGTGGCCAGACGGCCGCTACCGCTGGCACTGGGACCCTGCGTTCATGCACCGCCCGCGCAGTTTCGCCGAGCGCATCCCGCGTCAGCAGGCCGCCGCGGAGAACCTCACGCTGCCGACGCTGCTGGTTCGAGGCGGCCTGAGCGACGTGCTCTCAGAAGAGGGCGCGCAGTCGTTTCTTGAGGCGGTACCTCATGCGCATTACGCCAATGTGGGCGGTGCCGCGCACATGGTGGCTGGTGATCGCAACGACATTTTCGTCGAGTCGACGCTCAAGTTCTTGGCCGAATTCGTGCCAGGCGCGCGGGCGCGGGTTTGAACGCGGCCTTCGCGCCGTACCCTTGCGGCCTTCGGCCGGACAAGCCGGTCTTTGAGAGGCATAACATGCGCGGAACAGTGAAGTTCTTCAACAACGAGAAGGGCTTCGGCTTTATCTCCCGTGAAGGCGCCGATGACGTCTTCGTCCACTTCTCCAACATCGTCGGTGAGAACTACCGGACGCTGGAAGCAGGGCAGGAGGTCGAGTTCGACATCGGACCCGGCCGCAAGGGCGACGAAGCGCAGAACGTCAAGCCCGTCTGAGCCCCGGCGGCGTCTCACGCCGTCTGCGTCTTCAACACATCTGGCTGATCGGCTGCAGAGTGCTCTGTGAGCATTGAGCAGCGCGCGCCGGTACCCTCTTGGCGTCCGGCCGGCATGTTCGGCCGACGGGTTCGCAGGCTGGTCTTGGTTCTTCCTGTCGACGTGGACCAAACCCCTGTTATCTCCGACCTCTTCCTCCCCTGTTGAGGCGCAACCGAACCCTCAGAAGCCCGCGCGTCACGCGCGAGGAGACATATGCCCCCCACCTTTGCCCAGCTGGGCGCGCCCGACTTCATCGTCAGCGCGCTCGCTCAACGAGGCATCAGCCAGCCATTCGCCATCCAGGCGGCAACCGTGGCCGATGCCCTGGACGGACGCGACGTCTGCGGCCGCGCACCCACCGGATCCGGCAAGACGCTGGCCTTCGGGATTCCGCTCGTGGCCCGCGTCGGCAATGCCGAGCCGCACAAGCCGCGAGCACTCGTGCTTGCGCCGACCCGCGAACTCGCCGATCAGATCAAGACAGAGCTACGAACCTTTGCAGGCAAGCGCCGCGTCGGCGTCGCCTACGGCGGCGTGGGCTACGGCGCCCAGATCGGGTCGTTGCGCCGCGGGGTCGACATTCTCGTGGCGTGCCCTGGTCGCCTTGAGGACCTGATCTCCCAGGGTGAGGCCAACCTGTCCGCAGTCGACAAGGTCGTGATCGACGAAGCCGACCGCATGGCCGACATGGGATTCATCCCGGCCGTCAGGCGCCTGCTCGACCAGACCGCCACACGGCGCCAGACCATGTTGTTCTCCGCCACGCTCGACGGAGACGTGGCAACGCTGACGCGCGATTATCAGCGCGATCCCGTGCGCCACGAGGTCGGTGACGAGACTCCCGATATCAGGGCTGCCGACCACGTGTTCTGGAGCGTGGCCAAAACTGATCGAACCGAAATCTGCGCCGAGGCTGTCGATGCTGCAGGTTCAACGGTCGTGTTCTGCCGGACCCGGCACGGCTGCGACCGCGTGGCAAAGCAGCTGAAGAGCCGGGGCATCCGAGCGGCAGCGCTTCATGGTGGGCGCAGCCAACCACAGCGCACGAGGGCGCTGGCCGAGTTCGCCGCCGGCGAGGTGCAGGCGCTGGTCGCAACTGACGTTGCTGCGCGAGGCATTCATGTCGAAGGTGTCGGCGCCGTCGTCCACTACGACATCGCTGCCGACCATAAGACCTACCTTCACCGGTCGGGCCGCACTGCCCGTGCCGGCCAGGGTGGGGTGGTGGTCTCGCTTGTTCAGCCCGAGCAGGTCAAAGAGCTCAGGTCCATGCAACGCAAGATGGGATTGGAACAGCCCATCACCGAAGCCGACGTCGCTGCGATCCGGCAGCCTTCACGCCCGCAGACGCGACGTCGCACGCTTGAGCGTCCGGCGGCCGAGAACCCGGCGGCGAAGCGTTCGGCGACGAAGCACCCGGCAGCCAGGCACCCGGCGGCCAAACACCAATCGCGGCACCGTCGAAACAACAACCGTTCGAGGTCCAAGGGCCGCCAGCGCTCGTCGCAGCGCTGAGCGCGATCAACCGTCCGTATCGTCCTGCGGCTCGTTCAGTGTTTCGAGACTGGACGGAGCGAGATTCGACGCGAACTTGGACATGTTGTCGCTCAGCGCGCTGATGAGCTGCTCCACGAACTGCGGCGACATGTTGACCCGCTGCACCACTACGCCCCGACGCGGTGATTGCTTGCCGCTGAAGTCCAGCCTGATGAAGTCGAGCGTGAACTCATACGGCGAGTGGCGCACCACGGCGAAGTTGGACCACACACCGGCTTCTAGTTCGGGCGGCAGGCGGATCTGCAGCTTCGTGCCGTCAGGCAGGGCTTCGTGGGCATTGCCGTCTGTCACCCGTCGAAACCTACTGGGCGTTTGCGTCTGGACGCTCTGCGACGCTCGCACGGGTGCGGACGTGGGTCCTCAGCGCTCCTCGCGGCGGTACGGCAGGGTCAGCGCGGCGGGCGCCGGGCTTGGACGGTGTCGTGCCCGGAAGCTGATCCCAATGAGCACCACGACGGTCAGCAGGAACGGCAGGATGCCGAGCAGCGCCGGAGAGATCCTGTTGACCTCGAGTCCGAAGATGGAGAGCTCGAAGGTCTGCACCCTGGGCTGCAAAGCCAGCGTGAAGCCGAACAGCAATGAGCCGGCGGCCAGGCGTCCAGGCCGCCACGCCCCGAAGATGACCAGTGCAACGGCGATCCAGCCACGGCCGGCGATGAGGCCTTCGGTCCAGCCAGCGGCCATATAGAGCGACAGGAAAGCGCCGGCGGCACCGGCGAGGGCGCCCCCGACCAGCACAGCCCCCGAGCGCAGGAGCGTCACCGAATGGCCCACCGAGTCCGTCGTGGAGGCAGATTCCCCTACTGCGCGCAGCGCGAGGCCGAGCCTGGTTCTGTTCAGCACAAACCAGGCCGCGATGCCCAGGAAGCCTGCGAGGTAGACCACCGGCGGTTGGTTGAACAAGATCGGGCCGACCCAGCGGATGTCGGCAAGGCCTGCGATGCCGAGATCGGTGAACACGGCGTCGGCGCGCTGGCGGACCGCATCCTGCCCAATGAAGGCGGCGAATCCGAGACCTCCGATAGTGATGGCGAGGCCGGACACCACTTGGCCGGCGCCCATCACCACGCTCACCACGGCATGGACGCCTGCGACCGCCATGCCAACCAGCGCAGCGAACGCGAAGCCGATCCAGGGCCGTCCGGTGGCGAGTGCCATCATGAATCCCGAGACGGCACCCATGGCCATCATTCCCTCGACACCGAGGTTCAGCACGCCTGAGCGCTCCGCGATGAGCTCGCCCAGCCCGGCCAGGTACACGAGCGTGGCGAACTGCACGGTGGCCACGAGCAGCCCGACGATGGCGGCCTCAGACATCTGATGCCCCTGGGTTCGGGGAAATTCCCGGATGGGACGTTCCGCTCGATGTCGGCTGCGCCCGCGGTTCGGTTGTCTCAGGCTCGTGGCCGACCGGTCGCACCCACCGGATGCGGTAGTTGAGCAGCACGGCGGCCACCAGTGCGCCGATGAGGATCATGGCTTGCAGGATCGTCGCGATGGAGCTGGTGACCCCAAGCGTCTGGATCGACTGCCCGCCCACTTGCACCGCGCCGAACACGAAGGCCACCGCTGCCACGCCCGATGGCCGCATCAGCGCGAGCGCCGCCACGATGATCCCGGCGAAGCCGTATCCGTTGGACAGGCCGGGATCGAGCCGCGTCGCCGTTCCTGTGAGCTCGATGGCGCCAGCGAGGCCGGCCAGCCCGCCCGACAACAGCAGCGCGGCAAGCACCTTGCGCTGCAGCGAGATGCCGGCATAGCGAGCTGTGGCCGGTGAGGAACCCGCCATGCGCAGCTCATATCCCCACGCCGTGCGCGAAACCGCCAGCCAGAACGCGACCAGCAGCGCTACGGCGAACAGTGCGCCGATATGTGCGCGGCCGAACAGTCCCGGCAGCGAAGCCTGGTCGGGCAAGGGCTCGATCAACGCGAAACCTTGCGACTCGGGGTCTTTCCACGGCCCGGTCTCGAGCCACTCCACGATTCGGATCGAGACCTCAACGAGCATCAACGTCGTGATGATCTCGCTGACACCGAGATAGGCGCGGGCGAGCGCCGGTCCCACCATGAGCACGACGCCGCCCACCGCGCCTGCAATCAGCATCAGCAAGATCAGCAAGGGACCCGGCAGGTCGCCCGCCGACATGGCAAAGCCTGCCGCGACCGTCGCGCCCGCCATCATCTGGCCTTCAGCGCCGATGTTCCACAGACCCATGGACCCAGCAACGGCGACTGCCAGCCCGGCCAGCGCCAGCGGTGTTGCTCGCAGCAGCGTTCGCGAGATCGAATTGATGCCGCCCAACGACGAGTCGATCATCCGGCCGTACACCTGGGCGGGATCGTTGCCGGCGGCGAGCAGCAGGAGCGCCCCCGCAATCAGGGCCACTGCGATGCCGATGCCGAATGCGACGGCTTGGGCGGCGGGCACTACATCGGCGCGTCGCTGCAGCACCGGTCGCCCCAGCCCGCGATGCCAGCGGGCCCGGCCACGCGACACGGTGTGCAGCGGGGCGTGGGTCGGTTCTGGCGCTGCGTTCGGATCGGTCATGCGCTGCCGCCCACAGCAGTGGCCGTACCTCCGGCCATCGCGGCGCCCACTTCGGCTCTCGTGGTGGTCGTCGGGTCCATGCGGGCTGCGATGCGCCCCTCGTACATCACGATCAGCCGGTCAGACAAGGCGAGCAGCTCATCGAGGTCCTCGGAGATCAGCAGGACCCCGACGCCGGCGCTGCGCTGGGCAACGATCTGCTTCTGGATGGCGGCGATGCCTGCAACGTCGAGGCCACGGGTGGGCTGAGCGGCTACGAGCACCTTCGGCTCGCCCGTCAGTTCGCGTCCCAACAGCAAGCGTTGAAGATTGCCGCCTGACAGAGCGCTCACGTCCTCGTGCAATCGCCCCACCTGGACGCCGAAGCGCTGGACGAGGCTCTCGCAGAATTCTTCGCAGCGCCGCAGATCCAGCATGAGGCCGCGGCTCAGTGTCGGATACGAGCGCAGGACGGAGTTGTCGACGACGGACATATGGGGGGCGAGGCCGACACCAAGGCGGTCCTCGGGTACGTAGGCCAACCCTTCGCGCGAACGGGCCCTCGGGGACGCACCGGTGAGGTCGTCTCCCAACAGGCGAACCGTCCCTGAGGTGACCGAACGCAAGCCGGCGATGGCCTCTGCGAGCTCCTTCTGGCCATTGCCGGAGACTCCCGCAACACCCACGATCTCGCCGGCGTGCACGTTGAGGTCGACGGAGTGCAATGCCCCAATGCCCCGGTCGCTCAACGCCGAAATCCCTTCCAGCGCGAGCACGACATCACCAATCGGCTGATTCGCAGGGCGGCTCACCTGCGCTGCAGCTTCGCCGACCATCATCTGGGCCAAGTCGGACCGCTCGACTCCGGCGAGACTGCCCGGCCGCGCGACGGTGACGCCGTTGCGCAGCACGGTGGCCTCGTCGCACACCGACAGCACCTCGTCGAGCTTGTGGCTGATGTAGATCACCGAACGGCCCCGGTCGGCCATCGCTCGCAGGGTGAGGCCGAGATCGGCCGCCTCGGCAGGCGTGAGCACCGCAGTGGGCTCATCCAGCACAAGCACGTCGGCGTCGCGCCAGAGCGACTTCAGGATCTCCACGCGCTGACGCTCGCCGACGGACAGCTGCCACACGGGCCGGGTTGGATCGGCGTCCAGCGAGTAGGTCGCAGCCAAGTGCGCAACACGCTCGGTGATCTGGGTCATGTTCAGGTAGCGCGGCGCCGAGCCGAGCACGACGTTCTCGGCGACCGTCAGCGTTGGCACCAGCCGGAACTCCTGGTGGACCATGCCGATTCCCGCGGCGATCGCATCTGCGGGCGAGTGGAACTGCTGTTGCTCCCCGTGTACCCAGATCTCGCCGCCGTCGGGCAGGTAGACGCCACCCAGCACGTTGACGAGGGATGTCTTGCCGGCGCCGTTCTCGCCCAGCAGCGCATGAATGGTGCCCGCCCGCACCGACAGGTCGGCGCCGTCGCAGGCCACGACCCCCGGGAATTCCTTGCGGATCCCCCGGAGGTCGACGGCGAACGACGTTGTCAGTTCAGGTGACGAGTCGGGATCAGGGGCTGGCGTCACCCACGACGCCTTCGACGAACCAATCCATGCCGAGCATCGAGCCGTCGTCCATGGTCTCGCCGGCGGCGACGCGGACGTTGCCGTCCTGGTCGCGGATCTCGCCGGTGAACACGTCCCACTCGCCGTCACGGATCTGATCGGCGACGTCGTCGATCTGGTCGGCTATGTCGCCTGGCACGTCGTCAGCCAGCGGTGCCAAGTCGACGATGCCGTCGTCCATGCCGCCCCAGTACGAACCCGGTGTGTAAGTGCCTTCAGCGACCGCCTCGATGGTCGCGGCGTAGCGCGGGCCCCAGTTCCACACCGGTGCGGTGATGAACGCGTCAGGTGCGAAATCGCGCATGTCGGAGTTGTAGGCGACCCAACGGGCCCCTGCGTCCTGCGCTGCGACACCCGCCGCGGTCGAGTCCTGATGCATCGCGATGACATCGGCGCCCGCTTCGAGCAGGGCCTTCGCCGAATCGCCTTCCACTGCCGGGTCGAACCAGGTGAACGTCCAGATCACGTTCACCTCGGCCGACGGATTGGTCTCACGCACACCGAGGGTGAAGGCGTTGATGCCTCGGATCACTTCGGGGATCGGGAACGCAGCCACGTAGCCGAGCTGCCCGCTCTCGGTCATCGCTCCAGCGGCCATGCCAGACAGGTAGCGAGGCTGGTACATGCGGCCGAAGAAGTTGCCGAAGTTGGTGTCGTTCATCTTGAAGCCCGAGGCGTGCTCGAACACGACATCGGGGTATTCGTCGGCGAGTTCGAGCATCGGGTCCATATAGCCGAACGATGTGCCGAAGATGACGTTGGCGCCTTCGTTCTGGATGAAGTCGACAGCGACAGCCTTGAAGTCCTCAGCATTCTCGGGCACGCTCTCGACGAACAGCGTCGTGGCGCCCGTCTGGTCTTGCGCGTACTGGCGACCTTGGTCGTGCGCCCAGTTCCAGCCAGCGTCGCCGACTGGTCCCACCAGCACAAATGCCGCCGTGACGTCCTCGGGATCGCCATCGTCGCCGCCGCACGCTGCTCCCAGCAGCGCCACGCCGGCCAAGGCAATGGCGAATCGTGTCAGAGTCCTCGAACGCATGATCTCCCTCTCCGCTCACGCCCGCGAGGCAGCCTCGGGACGGTCGCCATCGAGCCTAATCTTGCCCGTCTGAACCCGCAGCCACCATCGGCAGGCGACCCGGGCAACTCAGAACGGGTTGAGTTCCAGGCCCAGAAGGTGGCGACCGAGCTGGTGGGTCACGCGATCCTGATGCACGTTGATGTGCACCGGCATCGCCCGGAAGTCCCGGTAGCGGCGGTCGAATGCGCCGCCTTCTCGCAGCGCAGTGCCGCCCTGGGTGCGGTGCAGCAGCGACATGGCCTCGTCGAGCTGTTCGACTGCCATGGTCGTCACCGCCATCTGACGCAGGTAGTCGGCTTCGTCGGGCACGATCCCGGCGGCGATGCGACGGTCCACCTCGCTGCACGCAGCTTCGGTGGCGGCGGCCGCAGCGGCCAGCAGCGATGCCGCCCGGCCGAAGTTGACCTGCACCGTGGGCCGGTCGACCATCTTGCCGCCGATGATCACGCGCCGGCCGCCGGCGGCGTCAGCCGCTTCGGCGAGCGCCCGGCGGACGAGGCCCACCGCCATGAACGAGAGCCACAAGTCTGAAATGCCCACCCAGTCCTCGCGGTACCGGTGATCCACCACCGGCACGGTGCGCAGCGACTCAGCACGGTTGGCGCCGAACCACGCCACGCAATCGCTGAGCTTGACGGGCACGTCGGTGTAGTGGACGTCGTCGGTGGCCGATGCCCGCAGCCCGGCGCCGTCCCACGACGGGTCGATCTTCATGCCCTCGGTCGTGGTGGGCAGGATGGTGAAGCGGATGTCCATCGGCCTGACGGGCTTGCCGTCGTCGCCGCTGATGGCGAAGGCCACCCCGCAGTAGTCGGCGTAGCGGGCACCGGTGCCCCAGCGACCGGTGCCGTTCAGGATCGCCTGGTCACCTTCGATGCGGCCGTAGACCGAGCTGCGAGCACCGCCGGGAAACGACACCCATTGGCCGTTGGTCACGATATGGGTCAGGAAATCCTGCTGGTCGGGGCCCACCGATCCGACGAACAGGTGGAAGACGCACAGGTGGTTCCACAGGCACCACCCCAGGCTGGGGCAGCGGGCCGCGACGGCTTCGAGCTCGCGGCCCATGTGGAGCATCGTCTCCTCGACGCCTCCGATGTTGCGGGTCGCAGACATGCGCATGAAGTCGGTGCCACGGATGGCCTCGATGACCTCGGATGAGACCGACCGGGTCCGGTCTGCCGTCTCGGCCTGTGCCTCGATCGCGTCCAGGAAGGGCGCAATCCGCAGGCCCTCGGTTGGCGTCGGGGAAAAGTGCTCGACCAATTCAGCGCCGGATGGGCCGGCGTCATGAGATACAGCGCCGGATGGGCCGGCGTCATGAGATACGGCGCCGGACAGAGCGGTATCGCCAGACGTCAGGCTCGGCTCGCCGGCCTCGGGTGCTCCTGCCATCGGGCCACAGTAGGCCGCGGCGGGCCCAGCCGCGCGGGGAGGTGACCTTTCGCGTAGTGCCGCTTGTTATTTCCCGCTCTTGTTCCCCATTCTCATGTGATTGGGCTCACGGGCCGCTCGGGCCACGGCTTCGCCTACCGGCTCAGCCGCCTAGGCGCAGTGTCCGTTCGATGACGGCGGCACGTCCAGCATGGGGTTGCGGTCGAAGAAGCCGTCGGGCACGAGTCCGAAGCTGACGTACTCGGTGGGCATCACCGGGAAGTCCTCGGGTCGTGCATCGTGGGTGATTCCGAACGTGTGCCACACCGTGATGTCGGTGCCGACCACTGGCCGGTCGCCCGCCGTATAGCGCTCCAGCCCGTCGCCGGCGTTGCGTTGCGTCGGGAACCGTCCGGCGCCGTAGCGCTCGTCGGGTCGTGTGGGCGACACCCACAGGTTGTGACGGGCGAACGTGGCGCGCTCGGAGTGCGGGCTGTCGTGGGCCGCGAACATGGTCGCGGTGGGCGGCGGCAGCAGCCGGAATGCCGTCGGCCGCCCCAGCCGGTTGATGTGGTCTGCGCTCTCGATCCGCCAGTACCGACTTGACGACGAATCGGTGTTTCGGCGCGCAGCCAATTCGCTCTCGAGCACCGTCTCGCGTGCAGCGAACGCGGTGCCGTGCGGGTTGTCGGGGCCTGGCGGCAGCGCTTCGGTGTTCACCTCGACCACGGAATTGGCGCTTCCGTCGACTGCCATGTCCAGCCTCACGCAGAAGATGTGCTGGTGGATCGGGGCCGACACGTGGGGTGCCACCTGGCGGGCGAACGTCATGTCGTCGCCTTCGCGGTGCGAACGCGTGGTGAGGATGCCGGTGAGCTTCACCTCGTAGCGGATAGTGCCGTCGAGGTAGAAGTACCAGAAGAATCCGTACTCATAGTTCCCGACGGTGTGAATGGCGCTCACCACCAGACGGCGAGAGCGGCGCACCTCGGTGGTGTCGGCGTTCCAGTCGAAGTGCTTCCAGCCGATGCCGAAGTCCTCCTCGTGGATGCAGATGGCGTTCGGCGTGGTGACCACGGAGCCGTCGTCGAACACCTGGGTCGAGTCGAGGTAGACGATCTCGCCAAGACAGTCGCAGCCGAGCTGCAGCGAGTTGTTCATCAGGCCCAGGCCGAACTCACCCGAGTCGAGCGCGTGCTTGAACGTTTGGGACGGACGGGTGTCGCCGTAGGGCACCACCATCTCGGCCAGCGACGCCCGGTCGATGATCGGCCGCACCCGCCCGCCGTCGTCATACGCGATCCGGTGCAGCACTAGGCCTTCGGTGTCGTCCATGACGACCCGCATCGACCACTTCTGCCAGCGCAGCTCGTTGTCGTCGAGCGTGAAGCTGGTGCCTTCGGGCTGTGTGATCTCGATGGGCGCCAAGTCGGTTCGCATCGGGCCGAAGTCTTCGGTGACGGAGTCGACGTCGTAGTTGCCTCGCTCTGAGGCCAGCGGCCACTGTTCGAAGTCCTCGATGTGCAGCACTTCGAGCGTGTCGACGTCGATGTGGACCATGAGGCCGTCGAGCGGGTAGGCGTAGCCGTTGTCGGTGGGTTTCGGGCGCCAGAAGGCAATGCAGCGCTGCACCCGTCGGCCAGCCTCGAAGTCGAAGCCGTAGTCGCCGGTCGGCCAGGGGTCGATCTGCACCTGTGACGGATCGGTGATGCCCCGTTTGGCAATGGCCTCGGTGAACCCCGGGTCCTTTCGGCAGGCGTCCATCACGGCGAACAGTTCCGCCATACCGACGCGGGGCACCACATCGGGGTGATGGGTCCAGGTATCGACCTCGCCGCGGGTAACTGACACCACCGCTGAGTGCACCTCGCCGTTCTCGCGAACGACGATCTCGAAGCGGCGGTCGGTGCCGGCGGCGGGCGTCCAGGCGGCGACCTCGGTCTTGGGCGGTTCCCAGATGCAGAAGCCGTGGAAGCGAGCGCCGTCGCCGATGCGCCCGCTGCGGCGCAGGACCTCGATGGCAGCATGGGCTTCCGCCTCGGTCATCATCGACAGCGGGTGGCGCGGCGGCATGGCCGCGGCATCACTGGGCCGCTCGAGCAAGGTCTCGGTCATGGGTTCACGCTAGGGGGTGACTGCGAACGTCTGGGTCGTTCAGGGCGTTCGTCGCTCAGCTGCCGCCGGAAGCGGCATTTCTGCACACAGAATGAGGTCATAGCCAATCCTGTGCAGACTTGTCGCTGGGAACAGCATTTCTGCGCACACAATGGGGCCTGAAGCTGACGCACCGACGACAGGAGTCCGCACGCTGTGACACATGGGGAGTTGCGTCGGCGCGTCGAGCGGCACCTTGAGCTGGTCTATCCAGCGCTGGCCGCCGAGCCGCTGGTTGACGAGGTGCTAGCGGCGATCGGCCTCGAGCCGGCCGATGAGATACCCCCAGCAGCGTCGCATTGGGATCAGCACGACGTTGCGGTGATCACCTACGCCGACTCGATCACCGAGGCCGGGAAAGTGCCCCTGCACACTCTGCATGAATTGCTCGACGATCTGACCGGCGATGTCGTGACCGTGGTGCACGTCTTGCCGTTCTATCCGGCGAGCTCAGACGGCGGCTTCTCCGTCACCGATCACCGGGCGGTCGATCCGCGGCTGGGCACCTGGGATGACATCGCCGACCTCAGCGAGAGCTACACGGTGATGGCCGACCTCGTGGTGAACCACGTCAGCGCCGACCATCCGTGGATGGAGCAGTTCTGCCGCGGCGAGCTGCCCGGCAGCCATTTCCTGCTGAGCGCGGAGCCCGAGGACGACCTGTCGAGCGTGGCGCGGCCGCGCACGACCCCGCTGCTGCGTGAGGTCGAGACACCCGATGGCCCGCGGCTGCTGTGGTGCACGTTCAGCCACGATCAGATCGATCTGGACTTCGGCGAGCCCGACGTCCTGCTGGACCTGCTGCGCACGGTCAGGTGCCTCGTCGATGCCGGCGTGCGCTGGTTCCGTCTCGATGCGATCGCTTATCTCTGGAAGGAGCTCGGCACGTCGTGCCTGAACCTGCCCCAGACCCACGAGATCGTCAAGCTGCTGCGGACGCTGCTGGACGCACGCTGCGGGGGCTCGGTCATCATCACCGAGACCAACGTGCCTCACGATCAGAATGTTGCGTACTGGGGTGACGGCGACGAAGCCCACCTCGTCTACAACTTCAGCCTGCCGCCGCTGGTCGCCCACACGATGATCTCGGGCTCGGCGGTTGCGATGCAGCAGTGGCTAGCCGGGCTGGAACCGCCGCCGGCAGGTACGTCGTACTTCAACTTCATCGCCAGCCACGACGGCATCGGGCTGCGTCCGGTGGAAGGCCTGCTGAACAATGCTGAGATCTTCCGGCTCATCGCGGCGGCACACAGCGCGGGCGGCACGCACTCGGAGTTCGACACGCCCGAAGGCCCCAAGGCGTACGAGCTGAACGTCTCGCTCTGGGACCTGTTCGCTGGCGACTCCGACGCACTTGGCGTGGCCCAGTTCCTGGCCGCGCACACGATCATGCTGAGCCTCGCCGGCATCCCTGCCCTATATGTCCATGCGCTGCTGGGCACGCCCAGCTACTGGGCGCCGATCAGCGAACCCCCGCGCATCGTCACCGAGCACGGGCTGCCGCCCGTCGAGCAGAACAGGCGCACGATCAACCGGCGCAAGCTGACGCTCG
Source organism: Acidimicrobiaceae bacterium (assembly GCA_026713105.1). Classification (GTDB taxonomy): domain Bacteria; phylum Actinomycetota; class Acidimicrobiia; order Acidimicrobiales; family Poriferisodalaceae; genus Poriferisodalis. The sequence continues at coordinate 41,269 of JAPOPC010000053.1, read as the reverse complement.
ACGAGGCGGTCGATCTGCTGGGTGCCCAGAACGGCATTCGTCGGCGGGTGCTGGTGGAGCTCGTGCGGCGGATGCTGGTGCGGCGCGGCCAACCGGCATTCCATCCCGACAGCGCGCAGGCGTCGCTGGACTTGGGTTCGCGGGCGTTCGGCGTGATCCGCGGCGGTCCCGACTGGGATCAGACGGTGGTCTCGGTCACCAACGTCACGCACGACCTGCTCACCGTCGACTTCGAGGTGTTGTCGGAGCTGTGCCCGCCGGGCAGCGCCGGGGCTCGCTTCGCCGCCGAAGGCTGCGTTGACTTGCTTGACCTCCGGGTCCTCGGCCCCGGTGCGCGCCCATCGCTAACTGCGGGTCAAACGCTGTGGCTGTGCTTGGAGTCCGAGCGCCGCGAGCCTGAATTGGGCAATCGGGCGAATCGCCGGCAGAGCTGAGGGGCGCTAGGCGTTGTCCAGCTCGACAGCGTCGTAGAGCTGGTCGAGCACGTCGGGCACCGCGCTTTGCACCCGGGACCAGTTCGGGATGAACGGGGTGCCCATCGGGTCGTTCAGGAACTCGTCGCCAGCTTCCATGATCGCCGAGGCGAACAGCTCGACGGCGGTTTCCTCTGCGTGCAGGTCGAAGTCGAATCCGTTGAACGTGGCGTCGTTGCGGTAGTGGCTGACGAGGTCGAGTGCGTTGCGGTAGTAGACGGCCTTCACGGTTCGGAACGTCTCCGAGCCCAGCACGGTGCCGTCGATGGCCAGCTTGCGGTAGATCGCCTTGGCGATGTCGCGGGCCATCTTGTGCAGGCCCCCGTCGGGGTCACCGAGCGATAGGTCTTGGTGCTTGTGGTCGTAGCGCCCGCACAGGTCCACCTGGCAGATCCGCCGCCCCTGGTAGATGCGGTACACCTCCGACAGCACGCCGATCTCGAGCCCCCAGTCGCTGGGAATGCGGATGCTGCGCGTCATGTCGAGCTTCATCGCAAACTCGCCGGCGAGCGGGTAGCGATACGACTCGAGGTAGCGCAGGTACTCGTGCTCACCGATCGTGGCCCGCAGTGCCCGCAGCAGCGGCGTCACCAGCAGGCGCACGACTCGCCCGTTCAGCCGTGCCGACGTGCCCTCGCCGGCCCGGTAGTAGTAGCCCTTCGAGAAGGAGTACCCGAAGGTGGGGTGCAGAATCGGGTAGAGCAGCCGGGCCAGCAGGCCCCGGTCGTAGGTGAGGATGTCGGCGTCGTGCAAGGCCACGTTCTCGCAGCGCCCCGAGGCCAGGAAGTAGCCGAGGCAATACCAGACGTTGCGGCCCTTACCCGGCTCGGTGGGTGCCAGCACCCGGTCGGCGAGCACCTCGTCGACCTTGCGCAGGCGCGGGCCGTCGTTCCACAGAAGGCGGGTGCGCTGGGGCAAGCGGGAGAAGAACTGCCTGGCATCAGCAAACTGGGATTCGTCGGCCCGGTCGATGCCCACGATGATCTCTTCGATGTAGGCGACCTTGGCGATCTCGTCGACGATGTTGCCGAGCGCGGGGCCCTGCAGCTCGCTGTACAGCGCCGGGATGATCAGCGCGATCGGCCGGCGGCGTGAGTAGTCGTACAGCTCGCCTTCGAGGCTGTCGACGGATCGGTCGGCAAGGCGATGAAGCGTTGCGATCGATTCGTGCTGCTGGAAATCGGCCACGTCAACCCGTTCCGCTCGCCTTCCGTTTGTGAAGCTACTGCGATCGGGTTCACCGGCTCGTTTGGGGGCGCGCGGTAGGGTGCGCCATGGCCCAGTCACCGCCCCCCGCAAAGGGCCGATTTCCCTCTCTGGACAGCAAGTTCACGACGGATGGGTTGACCTTCGACGACGTGCTGTTGGTGCCCGACGCGTCCGACGTGCTGCCCGACGCGGTCAACACATTGACGCGATTCACGCGCGGCATCACGCTCGCCGTTCCCTTGGTGAGTGCAGCCATGGACACGGTCACCGAAGCGCGGCTCGCCATCGCGATGGCTCGCCACGGCGGCATCGGCGTGATCCACCGCAACCTGTCGGTTTCCGATCAGGCCGCTGAGGTCGACAGGGTGAAGCGCTCCGAGTCGGGGATGATCAACGAGCCCTTCACGCTGGGCCCCGACAACCTGGCCTCAGAAGCTGAAGATCTCATGGCTCGCTTCAAGATCAGCGGTGTGCCCATCACCGATCCGGCAGGCCGGCTCGTCGGCATCCTCACCAACCGCGACCTGCGCTTCGAGACCGATTGGAACCGGCCCATCCACGAGGTGATGACTTCGGAGAGGCTGGTCACCGCGCAGGCGCCGATCACGCTCGACGAGGCGCAGGTCATCTTGGCGAGACACCGCATCGAGAAGCTGCCGATCGTGGATGACGAATTCCGGCTGGTGGGCCTCATCACGGTGAAAGACATCCAGAAGCGCATCCAGTTCCCGAACGCCTCCAAGGACACCCAGGGTCGGTTGCTGGTCGCCGCTGCTGTCGGCACCGGACCCGACACCATCGAGCGTGCCGCCGCACTGGTGGAGCGCGACGTTGATGCCCTCGTCGTCGACACCGCACATGGTCACAGCCGCGACGTCATCGAGACCGTCGCAAAGATCAAGGCCAATCATTCCGCCGAGGTGGTGGCCGGCAACGTGGCCACCGCGGATGCGGCTCGTGCCCTCATCGAGGCCGGCGCCGATGCGATCAAGGTCGGGATCGGCCCCGGCTCGATCTGCACGACCCGCGTGGTGGCCGGCGTCGGGGTGCCGCAGATCTCGGCGGTGTTCGACTGCGCGGCCGAGGCGGCCGCGGCTGGCGTGCCGGTGATCGCAGACGGCGGCATGCAGTTCTCCGGCGACTTGGCCAAGGCGATCGCAGCCGGGGCGCACAGCGCCATGGTCGGCAGCCTGCTGGCGGGCACCGACGAATCGCCCGGCGAGGTGGTGCTGTATCAGGGCGAGCGCTTCAAGGAATACCGGGGCATGGGTTCTGTGGGTGCCATGAAGGGCCGCAGCTACTCCAAGGACCGTTACTTCCAAGACGGGCGCGAGGTCGAAGAGTTGGTGCCCGAAGGGATTGAGGGACGCGTGGCCTACAAGGGCCCGCTGGCCGGAGTGTTGCATCAGCTGGTCGGCGGGCTGCGCCAGGCGATGGGCTACTGCGGCGCTTCGAGCATTGACGACATGCGGTTGCGCACCAGATTCGTACGCGTGACCGCGGCGGCCCTGCGCGAGAGCCACCCCCACGACATCATGATCACCAAGGAGGCGCCCAACTATCGGGCGCCGACCTGATCGATTGCCTGGCTCAACTGCTCCAGGCGTTCCCATTCGTCGATGAGGCTGCTGTCTGTGTCGCGCACGAGCTCACCGAGCCAGCGGGTCAGGTCCACGATGTCGTCGGTGCGCCGGTGCTCGGGCACGTTGCGGACGAGCGCTTTGTAGGCGTCGCTGAGGTAGCGCAGCAGCACACCCTCGGAGCCCTTGATGCCGTAGTGGTTGACGTACTCGCGGAACGTCATCGCCCGCTCATGCAGGTCACGCGCCACCGATTTTGGGCGGACGGTCTCGTTGCGCAGCCAGGGGTGGTGCGTTGACCAGGCGTTGAAGCTGTCATACAGCCAGTCGCGCAGCGGCTTGGGCCATTCGACTTCTTCGAGGCGCTCCATGCGCTCGTCGTATTCGACACCCTCGGCCTTCATCTCGGCCAGCAGGTCGGTGCGCAGCAGGTCCCGCTGGCGCTCCAGCACCACGGTGGGATTCTCCAGCGTGGCTTCCAGCACGCTCAGCACGTCGAGTGGGTACGTGGGCTCCTCAGCGTCGAGAAACTCGATGGCATCGAGCGCGAAAGGCGACAGCGGCCGGGTCAGATCGAACTCGAGTTGCAGGTCGACGTTGACCCGCACGAGCCGGTCGAGCTCATCGGGCTCGTCGAGTCGTTCCACCACCTGGGTCTCGGCCAGCGAGCGGTAGATGGCGATGGCCCGCCGGATGTGGGTGCGGTTGGCCGCACGGGTCTCGTGATTGTCCGTCAGCAGTCTGCGCAGGGCGGCGCAGCCGTCGCCGGGGCGGTCAAGGACGTTCATCAGCATTGAGTGCGATACGTCGAACTGAGAGCGAAGCGGTTCTGGCTGGCCGGTCGCGAGCCGCTCGAAGGTGTCGGCGTTCCAGGGCGCATAACCGCGCTTGGGCGGCGAGGGCCGGCGCACCTTGCGCAGCTTCGCGGCGTCGTCGCCGAACTTCTCCCGGGCCTTCTCCAACGCCATCGCATATTCGATTTCGTGCTCGGGGGCCTGGCACCACACGAAGCCGTCGCTGTCGAAGCCCCGGCGTCCCGCCCGGCCGGCGATCTGCTGGAAGTCGCGTACCGACAGCACTCGAGTGTCGCGGCCGTCGTACTTGCAGAGCTGGGTGAACACCACCGTGCGGATGGGTACGTTCACTCCGACGCCGAGCGTGTCGGTGCCGCAGATCAGCTTGAGCAGGCCTGCTCCTGCCAGCCGTTCGACGAGCAGCCGGTACTTGGGCAGCATCCCGGCGTGGTGCACGCCGATGCCGGCCTTGACGAACCGTTGGATGTCACGGCCAAACGGCGAGTCGAACCGGAAGTCGACAATTTCGGCTGCTACTTGCGCCTTCTCCTCTTTGGAGAGGACGTTCAGGCTGGTGAACGCCTGCGCACGCTCGGTTGCGGCCTTCTGGGTGAAGTGGACGATGTAGGCGGGAACCCGCCGCAGCTCCAGGAGTTCTTCGAGTGACTGGTGCAGCGTGGTCTCGCGGTAGGTGAAGGTGAGCGGCACGGGTCGTTCGGCGCCCGTCACCGTTGCGACCTCGCGGTCGGTGCGGCGGCGCAGGTCCTCGGCGAAGCGCTGGGTGGGTCCAAGCGTGGCACTCATCAGGACCATCTGGGTGCGGGTCAGCTCCAGCAGCGGCACCTGCCAGGCCCAGCCCCGGTCACGATCGGAGTAGAAGTGGAACTCGTCCATGACGACGCTGTCGACTGGGGCGTCGGCACCGTTGCGCAGCGCCAGGTTCGCCAGGATCTCTTGTGTGCAGCAGATCACCGGCGCGTCGGGATTGACGGCGCCGTCGCCGGTCACCATCCCGACGTTCGCCGCACCCAATTCGGCGCATAGAGCAAAGAACTTCTCCGACACGAGCGCCTTGACCGGTGCCGTGTAGTAGCTGCGCTGGCCACGGGCCACCGCCTCGAAGTGAGCTGCGAGGCCGACCAGCGACTTGCCCGAGCCCGTCGGCGTAGTGATGATGACGTGGCTGCCCCCGAAGATTTCGAGGATGGCGTCTTCCTGGGCGGGATAGAGCTCCAAGCCGATCTCGGCGGTGTAGGCCAAGAACCCGTCGAGCAGCGAGTCGGCGTCCGGCTCGCGGGGCAGGAACGGTGCCAACCGACCTGCCGCCGATGCCTCACTTGCCATCGCTACCGGAGGCTATGGACTCACGCAGTAGGCGCGCCCGCTGAGGAGGCGGCAGGACCCTCTGCTCCAGCGATCCAGCTGGTCGCAACGTCGCAGAGTCTCCTGCCGCCTCCCCAGCTATGGCATCTGCGTTTCAAGGTTGGCGTTCGTGGATGAGTCAATTCCCTCAGGCGTTGCGGCCTGGCCAGGCTTGGGGGTTGAGCATGTTGGGCGGCTGACTGCCGTTGAGCGCAGTCATGACTTCGGCCACGGCGTGGGTGAAGATGCGGGTGCGGCCGGCGACTGTGGCTGAGGCCACGTGGGGAGTGACTACGACGTCGGGGCGGCCCAGCAGCGGATGATCTGCTGGCAGCGGCTCGGGTTCGGTCACGTCCAGTGCTGCGCCGCGTACCTTGCCGGCGTCGAGCGCGGCGAGCAGGGCGTCCTGATCGACGAGGCCGCCGCGGGAGGTGTTGACGAGATAGACGCCGTCACGCATTGCGGCGAGCAGTTCGGCATTCACGAGATGGTGTGTCGCGTCGCTGAGCGGCGCATGCACCGACACGACATGCGCGCCGGCAACCGCGTCGCTGGGTGTCGCGGCGCGTCGCGCGCCTAGTTCGGCAAAGCGCTCGTCGTCGGCATAGGGGTCATAGGCCACGATGTCCATGCCGACCGCCGACATCGCCCGGGCCACCGAGCCGCCGATGCGTCCGAGCCCCACCAATGCAAGCGTCGAGCCATCCAATTCCAAGTGTCCGTGGCGCGCCCAGTAGTCGCCTTCGCCGGCTTCAAGACGGCGGGCCGACTCCTTCAGTCCCTTGGTGATGGCAAAGATCAGCGCCACCGCGTGCTCGGCGGTGGACACCGTCGGGCCGTCGGGTGTGTTGCAGGCGGCGATGCCGTATGCAGTGGCGTCGTCGAGATCGATGTTGTCGAAGCCGATGCCGGCGCGTGCGATCACGCGGAGGTTTGGCGCCAGCTCGTAGACGGCGCGGTCGTAGCGGATGGCGGCGCCCACGATGGCGCCCTCGGCTCGATCGATGCCCTCCAGCGGATCCTCACCGCGAACGTCGAGGATCTCCGCTCGACCTTCGAGTAGCTCGCGCTGCAGCCGCCCGGCAGGCCGGTCGAACCAAACCACCGGCAGGCCACCTGAGCCGTCCGCAGCGCCGGAACCCGATCTCGTGCTCTCAGTCATGCCGTCAGTATTGCGCTGCGATCGCTCCGCCTCGGCGCTGCCGGGACGGGCCGGACCCACGTGCGCTGTCATGTTCTGGCCTCGGTGCGGCCCGGCGGCACCTAGCGGCGTACTACTACCGTTGATGCTGGATGTGACGGTGACTGGCGGGAAGAGGCACGGGTTCATGCAGGTCGACGAGGCGGTAATCCACGACACGGAGCGATATGCCGCCGAGGGCTACCCGTGGGCCGAGTGGGATCTGCTGCGCGACGAGGCACCTGTCTACTGGTACGTGCGCGACAACATCGTCCCGTTCTGGGCGATAACCCGTTATGAGGACGTGAAGTGGGTGTCGGGCCAGAACAAGACGTTCATCAACGGCGGAGGCCGCCTGCGGCTGGCTGACGCGGACCGGGATGCTCGCTTCTGGACGAAGTACCGCCAGCGCGCAATCGAGATCGGCTGGGACCCCGACGAACCGCCGGACTTCATCTTCAAGGACCGGCCCGACCATTGGGACCTGCGCCGGCTGGTGGTGCCGGAGTTCACGCCGAAGGCGATGCGCTCCCGGTCCGAGTCACTGGAGCTGCATGCCCAGCGCTTCGCAGATGAGTTCATTGCGAAGGTCACCGAGACCGGGACCGCCGACGTGGTGGAGGACTTGGCGGTGAAGCTGCCGCTGGCAGCCATCTGCGAGATGGTCGGCGTGTCGGCAGACGACTGGGAACAGGTGCACGCCTGGACCTCGGTGCTGTTCGACGATCCCGATCTGGAGCGGTTCTGCCGGCCCGGCGAGCCTCGCGACGAGATGCGTGCGCGCATGATCCGCGAGTTCGACACGTGGATCGGCGAGCTGATCGCCCGGCGTCGACGCGACGGGACCGAGGGCCGGGATCTGGTGAGCATCCTGCTTCGGTCCGAGATCGAATCGGGGCCGCTGACGCCCCAGCAGCTCGTCGGCTACCTGCGGCTGATGATCGCCGCCGGCAATGAGACCACTCGCAATGCCGCGAGCGGCGGGGTCATCGCGCTGCTGGAGCACCGTGACCAGCTCGACCTGCTCAACGAGCGCATCGACGACCCCGATGCCGTTGAGACCGCCGTCGAGGAGATCCTGCGCTGGACCTCTCCGGTCATCCAGTTCGCTCGCACCTGCACCAAAGACACTGAGCTGCGGGGCCGCACGATCAAGGCGGGGGAGCACGTCGGCGTGTGGTACCCGTCGGCCAACCGCGACGAGCGCCAATTCCCCGAGCCCTACCGCTTCGACATTCAGCGCACACCTAACGACCACGTCGCCTTCGGCCACGGCGCTCACTTCTGCTTGGGCGTGCATTTGGCCCGCTGGGAGCTGCGGGCGTTCTTCCGGGTCGTGGCGCCACTGCTGGACGGCCTGCAACTCGACGGTGCCCAGTCGCGCATCGGCCACCTGCACGTCGGCCCCATCAAGCACCAGATGGTCGTCCCTCGCCGCTGATCCGCCCACAGACTCACAGCGATTTCTGAGGATCGGCTGCGACACTGGCAGTGTGGCGACTCGATCCTTGCTCGTCGTCGACGACGAGGAAAACCTGCGGGTCATGCTCGCCGCAGCCCTGCGCCACTACGGCTTCGAGGTGACCGAGGCGGTCAACGGCCGCGAGGCACTAGTGGCAGTTACCGAACAACAACCCGACCTTGTCGTGCTCGACATCACGATTCCTCGGCCTGACGGGCTCGAGGTGCTCAAGAGCCTGCGTTCCCGCGGGAACGCAACGCCGGTGCTGCTGCTGAGTGCGCGTGACGACGTGAGCGATCGTGTCCGCGGGCTATCACTCGGCGCTGACGACTACCTGCCCAAGCCGTTCAATCTCGAAGAGCTCATCGCCAGGATCGAGGCGATCTTCCGTCGTATCGCGCCGCAGGTGGGCCCACGGCACCTCGAACTCGATGACCTCGTTGTCGACCTGGACGCGTGCACGGTGCGGCGCGCCGAGGTGGACATATCGCTCTCGCCGACCGAGTTCCGTTTGCTGGTGTGCCTGATGACCAACGCCGGACGCGTGTTGTCGAAGGCACAGCTGCTGGAACACGTCTGGGAATACGACTTCGGTGGCAGGGCCAGCGTTGCCGAGACGTACATCAGCTACCTGCGGCGAAAGATCGAGACCGGCGGCTCAAAGCTGATTCACACCGTGCGCGGCTTCGGGTACGTCATGCGAGTGGAGTCGTGAGAAACCTCACGCTGCGCACGCGGGTTGTCAGCGCGCTCGTCATCATCGGGGTTGCTGTTGCCGCGTTGGGCGTGGCCATGCTGGCCCTGCTTCGCATCGGGCTCGTTTCCCAGATCGACGACGAGCTGCGCGACGCGGAAAGCCACGCCGGCGAGGACTTCGGCGACGGGCACCTGCAGCACGTTCACAGCCATTTCTCGGAACCCTTCGAGGCGCTGCTGACACGAGACGGGCGACTGGTCGAGGTTTCTGATCCGTCGGGCGTTGCACTGAGACCCGAGGTCGAGCGGAGACTGCCGGACTTGCAGACAGCCGAAGTCGGCGTGCCGATGACGTTGGCAGGGACCGACGGTCGCTTCCGGGTGCTGGTGAGCGAGGTTGAGCGCGGGTACTTGATCCGGGCCCTTCCGCTCTCGGGAGTGGGCGAGATCGTGTCGTGGCTGAGATGGGTCGGGCTGGCAGCGCTCGTTGCCGCTGCGCTCGTCCTCGGCGCTGTCGGCTGGTGGGTCGTTCGCCTCGGCGTGCGGCCTCTCAAGGACACTGCGTCGTCCGCGCGAGGCCTCGGGGCCGGCGATCTGAGCGTTCGGCTGCCAGAACCCGGCGGATCGCGCACTGAGGCCGCCGAGCTGGCCCGAGCGTTCAATTCCATGGCCGGATCCATCGAGCGCGCGGTTGGGCGGCGAGAGGCGGCCGAGCGCGAGCTCCGACGCTTCATCGCTGATGCATCTCACGAGTTGCGCACCCCGCTCACGACGATCCGAGGTTTCAACGAACTCCACCGCATCGGAGCGATCACCGATGCAGAGACGCGCGCCGACGCGCTGCGACGTACCGAGCAAGAGACCGAGCGCATGGCTCGCCTGATCGACGACATGGCCGACCTCGCCCTGCTCGATCAGGAAGCCTCGCTGACGCACGAAGCCGTCGACCTCGTCGCGCTGGCAGGTGACCTGGTGACCGATGTCCGAGCGACAGATCCCGGACGGATGTTGGAGGTTGAAGTGCCCGATGAATTGATCGTCTTCGCAGACGCGGACCGGCTGCGTCAAGCATTCGGCAACATCGTCCGCAACGCCATTGTCCATACTGACAACAGCGCATCTGTGGTTCTTCGGATCGACACCGACGGCCCAGACGCCGTCGTCGCGGTGGCGGATACGGGCAGCGGCATCGAAGCAGCCGATGTGCCCCGGTTGACCGAGCGCTTCTACCGTGCCGATTCGGCTCGTAGGAGTGCCTCGGGGGGCAGCGGTCTCGGGCTCGCCATCGCCGAATCGGTCATCATCAGGCATGGAGGCACCCTGACGATCGAGAGCGAGTTAGGCAGCGGCACGACGGTGACGGCGCGGCTGCCGCTGTCCATGCCCTGACGCCTAACCACTGAATCTGCCAGCGGGTCCTGTCGAGACCGCGCAGTAGCGTCAGCGGCCATGACAACGACTGATGTGGTGGTGACCGGGCTGCGATTCGGGGAAGGCCCGCGCTGGCGCGGCGACCGGCTCTGGTACTCGGACTTCTACCGGCATGGCATCTTCACGGTCACACGAGACGGCCACGAGGAGCTGATCCACACCGTGCCGACCCAGCCGTCTGGGCTGGGCTGGCTGCCGAACGGCGACTTACTGTTTGTCTCGATGCTGGACCGGCAGCTCCGCCGGCTCGATGCCGACGGCAACGAGTCGCTGCACGCAGACCTGTCCCACATCGCGGGCGGCCCGTGCAATGACATGGTCGTGGCCGCTGATGGCACCGCGTACGTCGGCAACTTCGGATTCGACGACGGTGCAGGAGAGACGTTTGCGCAGGCAACGCTTGCCATCGTGTCACCTGACGGACAGGCGCGGCCGGGGCCGGACGGCTTTGACTTTCCCAACGGCACGGTCATCGATCCCACTGGGCGCCACATGGTCATCGCAGAGAGCTACGGCCGCCGGATGACCGCGTTCGACATCGATCCCGACGGGTCGTTGAGCGGCCGGCGCACCTTCGCGGAGCTGGGAGAGCGAGTGCCCGACGGCATCTGCTTGGACGAAGCCGGCGGCATCTGGGTGGCAGACCCGCTCAACGCGAGTTGCTTCCGGGTCGTCGATGGCGGCGAGGTCACCGACGTCATCGAGCTGGAGCTGAACTGCTTCGCTTGCATGCTCGGCGACGACGATTGCCGCACCCTCTACATGGTCACCGCCCCGACGTCGCGCCCTCCCGACGACGCTCCCGCCCACGGTCGAATCGAGACCGTGCGAGTCGACATTCCCGGCGCCGGACTGCCGTAGCAACTCACGCTGATCCCGTGGGCTGATCCCGGGCGCGCCACAGCGGGCCAGCGAGGTGGGGATCCTCGCTGACCCGCTTGCGTGGTCGGTCAGGTGCTTGGTGGCAGCGCCTCCTTAGTGGTGGCCGTGACCGCCGTCGTTGTCATCGCCGTCGAGTTCGTGCCCGTCGTGGCCCTCGGTGCCCGCAGCCTCTTCGTGGCCGTCGTGCAGTGGGTCATCGTCGTGCTCGTCGCCGTCGTCGTGGCCGCACTCGTCGTCGCTGTCGCCGCCGTCGAGTTCGTGCCCGTCGTGGCCTTCGGTGCCTGCGGCCTCTTCGTGGCCGTCGTGCAGCGGATCACTGTCGTGTTCGTGATCGCACTCGTCGTCGTTGTCATCGCCGTCGAGTTCGTGCCCGTCGTGGCCTTCGGTGCCTGCGGCCTCTTCGTGGCCGTCGTGCAGCGGATCACTGTCGAGCATCTGGCCTCGCTGCGTGTCGATGCTGGTGCCAGACGTCTGTGCAGACACGGCACCGGCGCTGAAGGTGAATGCCGCAGCAGTTCCGAGCAACGTGGCCAGTGCCCAGGCCAGCAGCGACCATCGGCGCCCGCGTGGCGGCGGATGTCGTTCGGCCGCCTCGCTGCGGCCTTCGGGTCGGGTGAACATGTCCGTGCTCCTCTCGCATGTGCGTGTTTGGACAACACAGACAATGACGACCGAATCTGGGAGAACTCTCAGATCGGCCTGCGAAGGAGGTGCGAATGCGTTAGCTGCCGGTGGCGCCGAGGCGGCGGAGGTGGCCCGCTCGGATCTCGGCGGTCTGCCCTTGTACCAGCAGGAACAGCGCCTCACGGGCGAGGCGTTGCGCGTGATGGGCGACGGTGATGGCCCGCCCGCCGACCGCCGAGACCAGCGCACTGGTTGCCCGGATCCCGACGTAGCCGACCTGTGCGCGGCACTCAGCCATTTCATCCACGTCGGCGGCATGCAAGGCCTCGCGTGCTGCGTCGACTTCCGCGTCGAGGGGGGATGGGCCGAGCAGGGTGAGCGCTCGCGAGGCCACACCCAGCATCAGCGCGCCATTGGTGCGCAGCCCCTGGCGGTAGAACGCGTGCCACTCGTCATAACCGATTACCTCGACGACATGGTCATCGCCGACGGCATGACTGTCGAAGTGCAGCTCGACGGTGACCGATGAATCCACAGCGGCGAGTCGCAACCGGCGTGAGGTCAGTGTTCGCGCTTCATTCGCAGGAATCAGCATCCACACCAGCCGGTCGGCGTCGTGGGCGGCAACCAGCACTGCGGCAATGTGGCCCCACCCAGTGACAAACGGCGCTACTCCCCGCAGCAGCCATCCGTCACCGGCACGCTCGGCAAACAGGCACGGTTCGGGACGCAGCACATGCGCGAACGCGACCCCGCTGCGTCGCTCGCCGGTTGCCAGTGCTCGGGCCCAGCGTTCGTGCAGCACCGATCCGGGGGGAGTCCGGGCGGCATTCGCCGAGCCCCCGCCGTGCTGTGCCCAGGTGAACGCGGTGGTGAGACAGCCCCCGGCAAGAGCTTCGAGGATCGGAAGGCGTTCAAGCTCGTCGAGTCCGCAGCCACCGACGTCACGAGGCGTCCACAGTCCGTAGAAGCCGGCGTCTCGCAACAGGTCCAGGTTGTGCTCGGGGACGCTGCCCGCAGCGTCGACATCGAGCGCGCGGTCGAACAGCACGCCGTCGGCGAGCTGCTGCGCGATGCTCAGCAGCTCGGCTGGCACCACATGAGCGCGTTGCGGCGCATGATCGCCACGAGCGTGTCGTCCTGGTTGTAGGCGCGGTGCTCGAACAGCACGATGCCCTGGTCGGGCTTGCTCTTCGAGGCACGAGCCGACACCACCTCGCTCTCGACCCGCAGCGTGTCGCCGTGAAAGACCGGGGCCGGAAAGTCCATGCGCTCGAAGCCCAGGTTGGCGACCGTGGTGCCGTGGGTTGTCTCGTGGACCGAGATTCCCACGACGACGGCCGCGGTGAACATCGAATTCACGAGCGGCTTGCCGAATTGCGTCTCGGTGCGGGCGTACTCGAAGTCGAGATGCAGCGCCGCGGGGTTCATCGTCATGGTGGTGAACATGACGTTGTCGGCCTCGGTGATGGTGCGGCGCAACCGATGGTGAATCACCAGCCCCGGCGTCAGCTCCTCGAACCACAGTCCGCCATGGGGGCGGGGCGCTTCGCTCATCAGGCTGCTCCTCCGGCGACGTCGGCTGTTTCTGATTGGCCGACACCGAGTGTGTCGGAGGAGTCTGATTGGCCGAGGCCAAGCGCCTCGGCCCAGGGCACCTCGCAGGCCTGGTCGAGATCGATCTCGGCGTGGACCACCGGGTTCTGGTGGGGGCCGGCACACCACGACGGCATCACCATCGTGTAGAGGCCCTTGCCACCCGCTTGGAACACCACAATGCGGCTGGGATCCTTCAGGATCGGGAACAACTCGTCAGGCGGCCCTTCGCGGTCGACGTGGAAGACCGAACCCACGTGGGCAAGCGTGGCCGCGGTGTTGGTTGCACGGGCAGCCAGTTCGGCCTGAATGTCCTCGCGGGTCAGTCCCGCACGGGCCAGCACCTTCGTGTGGTCGGGATTCATGATCACAGTGATTGCGCCGTGTCGCAGGTGTGCGTTGTTGCTGCCCGGATTGGCCATGACGGCCGCGATGACATTGAGCAGATGGCTCGCCGATTCGGGATTGTCCGCATCGCCGGTGAAGAGCGTCGAATGCGGTGCTTCGGCGCCGACGACGATCGCAGCACTGTCATCTTCGGCATAGCCATATGTGGTGTGCAGCGGCGGGAACGGGCTGTTCTCAGTGTCCTCCGCGAGGCAGTAGGTGAACTTGCCCGGATGACCGTGCAGCGCCATGTCCGACACGCCCGGCCGGGCACCACCGATGTTCATCATCGCCAACCGCAGTGCTCGGCCGATGGTGGCGTTGGCCCGGTGTCCAGGACCGAGCGCCCCGAATCCCGACGCCACCTCTCCGCACTGGTGCCGCGCCGGTCCGCACACCACGATGAGCGGCGCGGTGCAGTGCGTGGTGCTCTGCATCTCGGTGAGGTCGAACTCGGGCTGGCACACCGCTCGGACGGCGGCGACCACAACGGGAATGTGATCGGGAAGGCAACCGGCCATCACCGCGGCGGTGGCCACCTTCTCGACAGACGCCACGCCGTGCGCTGGCCCCATGACGCCCAGTTCGAGATCGGGGTCGAGACCGGTGGCAAGCGCCATCATGGCCACCCGCTCAGGGGTGGGGATGACGACCGGCAGGCCGTCGGTGAGCCCGAGCGCGTGCAGCTGCTCGAGCGCGTCGGCCTCGCTGCGGGCCTCCAAGAGGGTCACGGGCGGATCAGTTGGAAGTTGCGCCGGTCAGAATCGCAATGATCTGCGGCGCGATGTCGTTGGCCACCCGGGTCATGGCCTCTTCGCCGCTGCCGGCCACCGGGTGCGGCAAGCGGACGCGGGGAACTGCCGGCATGCCGGTGGCGGCGGCCACGAAGTCGCCCTGGGGCCAGAACGCATCGGTGACGAGTGCAATGGACGGGATGCCCTGGCGGGCGGTGGTGATGCTGTCACGCACGGTGCCAGATGTGCAGCTGCCTCAATGGCCGTACGCGGCGATGACCGCACCGCACTCGGATCGAATGTCGTCAAGCATCCCTTCGCCGACGACCGAGGAGGCATCTCCCTTGTCGTAGCGGTTGAACGACGCGGACGGCAGTCGCTCAGCCAGTGCCTTCTCGACGTGGTCGAGGAAGCGGACGCTGTCGGGGAAGCCATTGGCGACCAAGCCGATCGTGATCGGCTGATCCAACCGTGTGCTCAGGCCATACGGCTCAGGTGAAGTCTTGGCCTCGCCTCGCGGATCGTGGAAAGTGAGGGTGCTCATGGGTCCAGTCTGACACCCGCGCCGCAGGCGCGCGTGCCCAGCCTCAGTGATCGTGGCCGGCTGGGCGGGCGGCGTACTGCTCGGCCCGGGTTGTCAGGGTCTGCGGAGCCAGCAGATCGCCCTCGGTGACGGCTTGCTCCAGTGCGCTGAGCCAG
Source organism: Acidimicrobiaceae bacterium (assembly GCA_026713105.1). Taxonomy (GTDB): domain Bacteria; phylum Actinomycetota; class Acidimicrobiia; order Acidimicrobiales; family Poriferisodalaceae; genus Poriferisodalis. The sequence continues at coordinate 26,160 of JAPOPC010000053.1, read as the reverse complement.
CATCGGTAGTAGTCCCATGGCTCGGTTGCGTCACTGCGTTCAGCGGTTGTCTCGGCCGCGGCGATCGCTTCGATGAGGTGCTCGCGGAACTCGTCCCAAGTGAAGTGGCCCCCGTCGACGAGGTCGGCAGCCAGTCCGAACGCACGTGCCTGCCACGGCTCGTAGAAGACCAGTTCGCCGTTGTCGCGAGGCGGAGCAGCCTTGGTGCTTTCCAGCAGGTCGAGACTCATCAGCGGAGCCTCACTGTCCTGCAGGATCAGCAGCTCGAGCCACACCGATCATCGAATCCCGAGTCACGAGCTCTGCCAACCGTTCGGCCGGCCAGCCCTCGGTGCCCGCGGGCCGCTCGGGCATCACCAGGAACCGCGTTTCCGAACTCGAATCCCAGATGCGCACCTCGGTGTCTGCGTCGAGCTCGAGGCCCATTTCGGCCAGTACGGCTCGGGGCTCGCGCACCACGCGGGCCCGATACTCGGGGCTCTTGTACCAATTCGGCGGCAGCCCCAGAAGTGCCCACGGGTAGCACGAGCACAGGGTGCAGACGACCACATTGTGGATGCCTGGCGCGTTGGCCTTGACTTCGACGTGCTCGATCTCGGGACCGCGCAGGCCCATCGCGGCGACGACTGCGTCGGCATCGGCCAGCAGCCGCTGCCGCAGTCCAGAGTCAGTCCATGCTTGGGCTACCAGCTGCGCTCCGACCATCGGACCGATGTCGTGCTCGAAGCGCCGGATGGTCGCATCGATCCGTTCGGGATCGGCGAGACCTTTTTCAATCAGCAGGTCTTCGAGCGCCTCGACGCGGATTTCTGGCGAGGACGCGTCGTGATGATCGTGGTGATGGCCGTGGGTGTGCTCGTCTCCCATGTGTTCTGGATCCTCCATTGGCTGTCGCTCAGACGCCGGTCTACGCGGCAGTCAGGTAGCACTCGTACAGGTCGACGTGGACCGTCGCGTTCGCCTCGGCGTCGTCGCCCCACAGCGTTTGGGCGTCGTAGCCGACGCAATACACGTGTTGTGGACGCTCGCCCCTGTTGTGTGCGGTGCTGTCGGGAAGCACCTCGGCTGGATGCAGCTTCACCACGGTGCCCGGCTTGCCCATCACGTAACCCGGCAGCCGTGTGTGGCTGCGCTGCGTTGGCGCTGGGGCAACCACCCGGTCGCCGACGCTGAACCGGGGCGGTTCGGCGAGTTCGGGCCGGACCGTCCGGTGCTGCGGTGCCGGCACCGGACGATCGGGCGGCAACAGCGAGGGGACGCGGTCGGCGACGGGGGAGACCCGCCGTGACGGCGACTCGCTTGAGACAGGTGTCGGGATGAGGTCTGTGCGTCCGGCCGCCAACAGAGCCACGTCCCGGAGCTGGGCGACCCGGATGGCCACGTCGGCGCCGCCCTCGAAGATGCCGTATTCGTCGAGCAGCACCTCGAAGCCTGCGAGCCAGCGGCCGTAGTAGCCGTTGTCGAAATAGTCGTCGGGGTGCAGCCGCTCTAGCGCATATCGGAACTCGCCGGGCCGGCGGGCCGTCGCCGACGTCACGGCGCCGAGCAGGCCGAAGACGCGCCGTTCCCAGTCGGCGTGAAATGGCGGCTCGTCCGGATCATGAGGCACCGGCCCATACCCGGAGGCGCCCCCGAGATCGTGCACGCTGCGCTCCGCGGGCATGGACTCGTCGGCATCAGGCGGCATCACCGACCAGCATTGCACTTGGAGGCTGAGCCGAATGGCGAAGCCGTGGCCTGAGCGGCCCGTGAGCGCAGCGAACAAGAGCGGACAGCAACAGGTAATGGAACGGGGCCGGTCAGGTGCCGGTTGTTAGGTTGCGGGAGTGCCCGAGTTCGTACTGGCTGTGGATCTCGACGGGGTGTGCGCGCAGCACACCGAGGCATTCCGCCGCGTGGTGGCGCGCGAGCGGAACGTGAGCGAGGAGACGCTGCCCCTCGTGCGCAGCTGGAGCTTCGCCGAGTGGGGCCTCGACGATGGCGACTTCGAGGAACTGCACCGCATTGCGGTGCTGGACTACCGCATGTTCCGCGACATCGATCCGATGCCGGGTTGCTCGGAGGCGCTGTGGCGGCTGTCCGATGCGGGTGTGTGGATCCGGCTGGTGACGCACCGGCTCTACACGAGCTGGGGCCACCGGGTGACGGTCAGCGACACCGTGGAGTGGCTCGACCGCCATCGCATTCCCTACCGGGACATCTGCTTTCTGGCCGACAAGTCGGTGGTGAACGCTGACGCGCACATTGAGGATGCGCCGCACAACATCACGGCCATCCGAGCGGCCGGCGGCCACGTGATCGTGTACGACCAGCCCTACAACAGCCACCTCGCTGCTCCCCGCGCTCACGACTGGGTCGAGGTGGAGGAGATGATCGTGCAGATGATGGCCGAATCAGGCAGCGCGGTGCCGCGCCCGCTGCCGGGCATCGACGCGGGTTCGGACCGGCTGGAGCGGCGCACCCGGGACAGCGCATGAGCAATCTAGACGGGCCGCCTGCGCCGATTGACGCGGCGACAGTCGTCGTTCTGCGCGATGCCGATCCCGCTGCTGCGCCGGGGCACGGGTTCGACCCCGCAGCGAGTGATGCCGAACCGCACATCGAGGTGCTCATGCTGCGCCGCAACTCGCGGGGGTTCTTCGGCGGCATGTGGGTGTTCCCCGGCGGCCGGGTGGACCCTCCCGACCGTGGCGTGCCCGGCGACATGGTCGGACCATGCGACCCTCGGACTGCGGCCGGTTCTTCCGGTCCGCACACCAGCGACGCTCGCGGGTACCGCACGGCGGCTGTGCGCGAGGCCGAAGAGGAAGCCGGCATCGACCTATCCGGTGCCGAGTTGGCCCACTTCGCGCATTGGCTGCCGCCGCCGATCCGCCCGAAGCGCTTCTCGACGCACTTCTTCATCTGCGAGGCACCCGCTGATCTCGATGCCGTGCGCGTCGACGGCAGCGAGATTCTCGACCACGCCTGGGTGTCGCCCGCCTCGGCGCTGGAACGGCGGGCAGCCGGAGAGATCGAATTCGTCACGCCCACCTTTGTGACGCTGACCTGGCTGTCGGGCTTTGGCCGCACCGCCGATGTGCTCGCCTCGGTGAACGGGCACACCTGCTTCCACACCGAGATCATCCCGTCGCCGGAGACCGATCCCGGCCACATTGCGGTCTACGTCGGCGACGCAGCCTTCCCTGACGGCGACCTGAACGCACCCGGTCCGCGCCGTCGTTGCATCATGGTTCGCTCTGGCTGGCGCTGGGAAGAATCCGACGGCACCAACGCAGCGACAGGCTGAGGGGCGCTCAGCTGCCGGGGCGGAGGCGGCGAGCTTTGGGTGTGAGACGAGCGATCTGTTGTTCTTGCGGAGGGCCGTCAGGGCCGCCGCCGGGGCGGGCGGCTCGGAAATCGATGGCCGCGGTCGCCGGATCGGCACCGAACGCAATCATCGTCAGCATCCCGATCACTGCGGTGCGCGCCATGCCCGCACCGCAGTGCACGAGCACGTGCTCGCCACGATCCAACGCTGCGACGACGGTTTCCACGAGTTCGAGCACCGGTGCGTCGTTCGTGACGCCGCCATCGGGCGTGGGCAGCCACAGGGCACGAGGGCTGCTGCTTTCGTCGCTGTGAGCGTCGAGCCATTGGCTGTACTCGGGATAGCGCAGCTCGATCTCGCGGGGGGTCAGCATGCACGCCATCGACGATGCGCCGACGCGGTCGAGCGCCTTTTGGGGATCCGGGCCAACCGCGGAGAAGTTCGTTACGAACAGGCGGCCCGTGGTGCCGCCGGAACGCAGCGGGATGTCGTCGATGCGATGCTGCACGGCGTCAGCTACTCGTCGTCCTTGCGGAACCGCGCGAAGCGGCGCTTCGGTTCCTCGGGCGGTTCGGGCAGAGGCGGCCACGCCTGCGGCAGCTCCTGCTGCCCGCTGCGACGCACCTCGTCGAGCTCGTCGCGGCTGTAGGGCTCCGAGCGGGGATCGAGCGCCCGGTAGCGCGCTTCGGCACTCGCGAAGTTCTCCGCGGTGATCAGGTCGTCGATCAGGGTGCACGGTTTCCAGTCGGCGCGAGGCCCGAGATACACGTAGCCGTCGGCCACGTCGCGCAGTCGCAGAGCGGTGTCGACACCGTCGAGGGAGCCATGCACCTCCGTCATCGCGACACTGCCGAGCGTCGAGGCCACCACGTCCAGACCGAATCGGATGTCGGCGCGGCCGCGTCCCTCCGGCGAGCGTGAGATCAGCTCCTCGACGCGTTCTGTGGCCGCGGTGTCGGCCAGCGCGCCGTGAATCACGACTCGCCGGCAGCCGTCGCTCATCCAGCGCCACAGCAGGTTGCCCGCAGAGGTCGTCGGCGAGCCGTCGACCCACTCGACAAGATCTGTCGTGGTAGCGGCGACGTTCATGTACACGAGCGCCCGCTGTCCCCGGCGCAGTACTTCCGCAGTAAGCACGCTCGCCGCGTGAAACGCGGACATGTCCCGGTAGTGCCCGCCGAGCGACCAGTTCCGCAGCCCGAGTTCGCCGGCCGAGCGACCGTCGAGCAGGTCGGGATCCTCCACGTAGGTGGGCAGGCCGAGTGCGATCACGCGGATGGGCCGGCGGTCGTCGTCCCGGCGGCGTTCAGCGTCGTTGTGCTTCCAGACTGCGTGCAGCACATCGGCATATTCCTGGTAGCCGAATCCGATCCCGAGCAGATCGACGAACAGATCGGCGCACGCCCGGCTGTCCCAGTCGGGCCCGTCGACCAGCGCATCGAGCTCGGCTTGCCGGCGCGAGTTGGTGAACTCCCAGGCGAGGTTCTCCACGCCGTTGTCGGCGAGCTCGGAGAGGCTGCCTGCCAAGAAGCGCAGATGCTGGCGCACCCCGACCTGATCGCCCAGCAACACGATCTGGTGACGACCGCAGATGTCGCCGAGGTATTCCTCAGGCGAGTGAAGCGCGGATGGGGACCGCTCGTCGTCGGTGGTTTCGGGCGGCACCGCCTATGAGTCTGCCCGCTGGCGACGTCGAATCTGACGCCAAGACGACCGACAGTCGACTCAGAGCACTTGTGTCCAGGCCAGTTCTGCCGCTGCAGCCGACTCAGAGACCGCTGCTGCGAAGTCGCTTGGGGTCGACTTGCGATCTCGCAGCTCCGGATCGAGGGCATACCGCCGAGCGTGCTCCACGTGGACCGCGGGCACTGGTTCGGGCAGCGGGGTCGGCGCTCGGCGTTCGTAGTCCGGTTCGAGGTAGATCCAGCCGCTGGCGAGGGTGCCAAGCGGTTCGCGGTCAAGGCTCGTCTTGCATACGAGCCGCGCTGTGGGACCCCGGTCGACATCGAAGGCGAGCGGCACGGCCAAGTCGGGATGCATCGCAAATGTCGCATCGAGTGCGCCGTCGGCCACCAGCGCGTAGTCGCACAATTCGCCGTCGGCGGGGAGCGGCTCGTGGATCAGCACGGTGACGGCTCGGTCGGCCACAACTTCGTACACGCGGTTCGCCGCGCCGACCACGTAGCCGCCGACGACCTCGGCGTCGATGGCATCCCACACTTGGTGCGGCAACCGCCGCGCTCGGGTCATCGCATGTGCTGTGCGTGTCAGCACGAGCGCTCGATGCCCCGGCTCGATGACCTCAGCGAGCAGCACGTCGCACATATGAGCCGACACCGGGCCGCGACTTCGCAGATGCGGCCACGCGTACGACGTCCGCAGGTCGGCCGTGTCGGTGACGGCATCGAGATCCAAGTCGTAGTCGAGCCCAAGCACGCGCATGGGCGGCCCGCTGACGACGAAGCGGTGGTTCACCTCCCACACCGCTCTCAGCATGTCGAGGTACTCGCGGTAGGCGAAGTTGTGACGGATGCCCCAGCGAAGCAATGCCTCGCGTGCAAGCTGCTCGTCGAAGGTCGTGGCGGTGACCACCGCATCGAGCCGCGCTTGGTCGTCGACGCACGCGTACTCCATCGCGACGATGCTCACGCCGGACCGGTACGCCGCCGCAATGAGATCCTGCAGGAACAGCCCCGCGCGACGTGTGGGTGTGTGGTGGCCGACGAAGACGACTTGGTGACGCTCAAAGAGCTCGCAGACGTAGGTCAGCGGGTCGGTGCCGTGTGTTGCGAGCCATTCGGCAAGCTCTTCGATGAGCGCCGGCTGGATCGGCGGCAGCTCGCGACGATGCCGGTACAGAGCAATCCGCTCGAGCAGCGCACGATCGTCTCGACGCCCCTCCACCTGCTTCGACAGTACCGTGTCGGGCCGTGGGAATGCGCATCTACGACACAGCGCAGAAAGCGGTCATCGAGCTCGAGCTCGGCGACCACGTCGGCATGTACGTGTGCGGCATCACGCCCTATGACGCCACCCACCTCGGCCATGCCGCCACCTACCTGGCCTATGACCTGATGATCCGCCGTCTCGAAGACATGGGCCACTCCGTCACGCTGGTGCGCAACTACACCGACGTGGACGACAGCATCCTGCCCAAGGCGGCCGAGCTCGGCGAGCACTATCTGGCCCTGGCCGAGCGGGAGATCGAGCGCTTCGAAGCGGACATGATCGCCCTGCAGGCACGGCCGGCGGCGCACGAGCCGCGGGCCACCGGGTCCATCGACGCCATGATCGCCATGATCTCCAAGCTGCTCGACGCCGGCCACGCGTACGTCTCGGCTGATCGGGTGTTCTTCGATGTCGCCACCTTCCCGCAATTCGGGAAGCTGTCGGGCTACAGCGCCGACCGTATGACCGAGCTCGCGGCTGAGCGCGGCGGCACTCCCGACGACCCCCGCCAGCGCAACCCGCTCGATTTTGTGCTGTGGCAGGCCAGCGCAGACGGCGAGCCCTCATGGCCGTCGCCGTTCGGCCCGGGGCGTCCTGGCTGGCACATCGAGTGCTCAGCGATGGGTTACGCGGCGCTGGGCCCCACGATCGATATCCACGGTGGCGGCGGCGACCTGGTGTTTCCCCACCACGAGTGCGAGATTGCCCAGAGCGAGGCAATTCATGGTGCTCCGCTGGCCCGCTACTGGGTACACGCGGGGCTCGTGTCTTATCAGGGGCACAAGATGTCGAAGTCGCTCGGCAATCTCGTCTTCATCTCGGATCTGCGTGCCCGCGTCGACCCCAGAGCCATCCGGCTCGCGCTGATGGCGCACCACTACCGCACCGAGTGGGAATGGTTCGACTCGGAGGGCGTCACGGCCCAGCGCGACCTCGACACATTGGTGGGAGCTGTGGCGGGTGCCCCGCCAGCCGCCGGATCGGGCGGAGGGTCATCGGGCTTGCTCGCTGAGGTGCAGGCTGTGCTGGATGACGACCTCAATGCCCCGATGGCCCGCGCCGCACTGCTCGATGCGGCCGCGGCCGTCGAACGAGGGGCCGCAGGTATCGCTTTGCGAGGCGAGTTGGCGGCCGGGGCGGCCCTGTGCGGCATCGACCTGTCCAGGCCGCCAGCCGCTGCAGCGCCGTGACGCGGTGCGCCCGGAGACAGGTGTAGGGCAGTAGCCATGGCGACGCTGGCGGTGGTCAACCAGAAGGGTGGCGTGGGCAAGACGACGGTCGCACTCGGCATCGCCGAAGCTGCGTGCGCTGGCGGGCTGAGCGTTCTCGTCGTGGATCTGGACCCCCAGTCGAATGCATCCGCCGGTCTCGGCGTGTGGAATGGCTCGCCGAACGTCGACGACGCGCTCGCCGACCCGACGCCCGGTGCAGTGCTCGCGACGGTCACCGACGCTCGCTGGCCCCCCGACGGGCCGTGCCCGCAGCTGGCGCCCGGCAGCTATGCGCTGGCCAGCCGGGAGCCCCAGATGGCCGCCGACTTGGTGGGCGCGCAGGATCGCCTGCGAATCGCCCTCGCGGGTGTGAACCATGATCTTGTGCTGATCGACTGCCCCCCTTCGCTGGGACTGCTGTGCATCAACGGGCTGTTCGCAGCGGACCGGGCGCTCGTGGTGACCGAGCCGGCCGCCTGGGCAGCCGACGGAGTCGACCTCATGCGGTCCACCATCACGCGGGTCTCCCAGCGCCAGGGCACTCCCACGATTGCCGGCATCGTGCCGAACCGCGTGGGGCGCACACGCGACAACGCCTATTGGGCTCAGCAGCTCGCTGAGCGCTTCGGCGCCGACATGCTGCCGCCCATCCCCCAGCGGGCCGCCATCGCTGAGGCTTCCGGGCAGTCTCTGCCGCTGCGGGCGCTCGGCCGCCGGGCTGGCGCACCAGAAGCGGCGCAGGCATTCGACGAGCTCTGGGCCGACCTCGAGCGCCGCCTGGGCTGAGAGCTGGCGGTACGCTCGAATTGCTCGCCGCTGCGGGGTTTCACCATGGCCAACTACGACCCGAACCGACCACGGCCGAGCGTCGAACCGACGGTCGCGCTCCCGGGTGACCTGCGTTCGGCCGAGTCTGCGGATGCACCGATTGTCGCACCCGCCGACACCGATGCCGACCCGGCTCCTGCGCCCGCGTCGCACCTCCTGCCGCGCCATGCCGAACCGGTCGACCGCCGCCTGCTTGCCGCATTCGGAGGCGCTGTCGCCGCCGGATGGCTGGTTGCGGCAGTCGTGGCGTGGTGGCTGTGGCGGCGCTGGCGCCGTCGCCGCTAAACCATCCACGCTTGCGATGTTGAGATGGGCCACGCTGTGAATGTGGAACCCCGCGCCGGCAGCGTCATTGCCGACGATGCTCCAGTGGTGGAGGCTCCGAGGAGCTTGAGTCCTTCGGGCGCGTCGACCTTCCGGCAGTGCGCGAGGCGCTGGAAGTTCCGCTACGTCGACAAGCGGCCAGACCCCCCGGGTGAGCCCGCGTTGCGCGGCACGTTTGTGCATCACGTGCTCGAGGAGCTGCTCGCGGTCGCACCCTCGCAGCGAACGCTCGAGCGTGCGCGTGCCATCTGCCGCGACCTGTGGCCGCAGCTCGCTGCAAATTCCGATTTCGCGGCGCTGGAATTGCCCGAAGACCAAGAACGGGCCTTTCGATGGAATGCGTGGACGGACATCGAGGGCTACTTCGCGTTGGTGGACCCCGTCGAGGTCGACGTGGTGGATCGTGAGCGCGATGTCCATACCTCGCTGGAAGGAGTGCCGTTCCGGGGCATCGTGGATCTTGTCGACCGGGTGCCCGACGGCCTGCGCGTCACCGACTACAAGACGGGCCGCCCGCCCCCGCAGCGCTTTGTCGACAGCCGCCTGTCGCAGGTCTGGTTATATGCAGCTGCGCTTGAGTCTGTGGGCGATGACGTCAGCGACGTGCGGCTGCTGTACCTGGGCGAGACGGGTGCCGGCCGCGGGGAGCGCCGGCCCACCGAGATCGCCCGCCCGTTCGACCCCGAAGCGGTCTCGGCGGCGGTCGACGAGCACTGCAGCACGTGGGATCGCATTGGCGAGGCCACAGCGACGGGCCGATTCGAACCCACCCCGGGCCCGCTGTGCAGCTGGTGCCCCTATCGCGACGACTGTCCCGAAGGTCAGCTCGAGCATCAGCGGAGGAACGGCATCGCTGCGTGAGCGACGCCGCATCAGACATCGCATCGCTGCGTGAGCGAAGCGGTGCATGCACCGGCCATGCTGTAGGCCGATCTGGCGAACCGGGGAGCATCGAGATGGACTACGAGCAGATCACTGTCAGCAACCACGACGACGTGCGGGTGCTGACGCTGAACCGGCCCGAGAAGCTGAACGCGTGGACGCCGCGCATGCAATCGGAGCTGACTCACGCTGTGAAGAGCGGCAACGACGATCCGTCGGTCGGCGCATTCGTCATCACCGGTGCGGGTCGCGGCTTCTGCGCCGGCGCAGACATCGCGGAGGTCTTTGCGGCCCGGATCGATGCCGCCGACGAAGCGGGCGGCAGCGTGGGCGAGGCAGCCGCTGGCGATGATGCCGCCGCAGACGACTGGGTCGAGCTCGTGCGCAGCTCCAAACCCATGGTGGCGGCCATCAATGGTGCCTCGATCGGCGTCGGCCTCACGATGATCTTGTCCATGGACTTCCTGGTAGCCCACAGCGAAGCGAAGCTGTCGTGCCGCTTCGTCAAGATGGGCGTGACGCCGGAGCTGGCGTCGTCGCACATCCTCATTCAGCGATGCGGCTGGGGAGCGGCCTCAGACCTTGCACTGTCCGGCCGCATCGTCCTCGGGGCTGAGGCAGCCGAGCTGGGCCTCGTCGATGAAGTCACCGACGGGGACGTATTCGAAGCTGCGCTCGCTCGCGCGCGCAGCTATGCGGAGAATCCGCCGACCATGTTGCAGTTGACCAAGCAGCTTCTGTCCGACAACGGATCCGACACCGATCTGCGGGCCGTGCAGCGTCGTGAGATGGAAGCGCTGAATGTTGCTCGCGCATCGGATGATCACCGCGAGGCGGTCGCTGCGTTCCTGGAAAAGCGCCCGCCGCAGTTCAGGTAGGCCGGTCCCGCGGCAGCCCCGAATCGCAGCTCTGTTCGCTGGATGCTGTCGGGCCAGCGATGCCTGAGCTTCCCGAAGTCGAAGTCGTCCGAAGACAGTTGGAGCCGCCGCTGGTCGGACGGTGGATCACCGATGCCTGGGCTCATCCGTCGCGCAAGTTCGCATCTGGCGTCGATGCGGTGGGCAGCGAAGTCGAGGCGTTGCGGCGGCGCGGCAAGTACCTGATTGCCGAGCTGGACTGCGGGCGCGACTTGATCACCCATCTCGGCATGACTGGGCGGCTGTGCTTTGCCGACACGCCCACTGCAGCACGCGATGACCTGCCGCCGCCTCGTCCCGCCGATGGATCGGCGGCAGCGGTCATGGCCCCAAGGGCGATCAGCGCTGCCGACCCGTACGTGCGTGCCTGGTGGCGTCTCGACAGCGACGAGGTGCTCTGCCTGCATGACGTTCGCCGGTTCGGCCGGATTGCCGTCTGCGACCGGGGCGACTACCGCGATCTGCCCACGCTGGCGGCAATGGGTCCAGAGCCGCTGGATGAAGGCTTCGATGCAGCAGCGTTCTGGCGAGCGAGCCGGAGGTCGAGCCAGCGCATCAAGACACAGCTGCTGAACCAGCGCCTCGTCGCCGGCATCGGGAACATCTACGCAGACGAGGCGTTGTTCCTGGCGTGCATCAACCCGTCGGCCCGGGCGATCTCGAAACGGCGAGCGGAGCGGCTGCTGGCTGCGCTACGCGATGTACTGGTCGCGAGCATCGAACGCGGCGGCAGCACGCTGCGCGACTACTACAGCCTTGAGGGCGCGGGCGACAATCAGAAGTACTTTGTCTGCTACGGCCGAGCGGGCGAACCGTGCGTGCGCTGCGGCACCGAATTGCGCCGCCGGGTGCTGGATCAACGCTCCAGCACTTGGTGCCCTGCCTGCCAAAGGCGCTAGCGCGGCAGCGGCCTCGCTGCAGCGGGGCATACTTGCAGCACATCCAACGATGCACGCGGGGGTTCGGGTGGACAACGAACTATGGCGGTGGGTCTGGGTCGCGGTGGCGATGGTTATGGGCATCGGTGAGATCTTCACCGCCGGGTTCTTCCTGCTGCCGTTTGCTTTGGGTGCGGCTCTGGCTGCAGCCGCGGCGTGGCTGGATCTCCATGGTGCCGTCCAATGGCTGCTCTTCTTCGGCGGCACCGGTGTTTCCATGCTGATTTTGCGCCGCTTCATGGGCCGCCAGGATCGGCCCGACGATCTTCCGGTCGGAGCGAACCGCTACGTCGGGATGGACGGTCGGGTCATCGAGGACATTGACCTCGTCGAGAACACAGGACGTGTCCGGGTCGAGTCGGACGAGTGGCGCGCCGTTGCCGATTCCGGACCGATCGAAGAGGGATCCCTAGTACGGGTCACCGCGTTGCGCGGCACCAAGCTGCTCGTCGAGCTTGCCGAGCCGCCGCCCCCGGACTACGTGCGCCATAGTGAGCCAGCGGCCGCGCCCGCGGCGGAAGCAAGCTCGCAAGACGCAGCGGAAGCTGCCGCCGCAGAGGCCGCGACGAGCGAGTCTGGCTCCGACAGCGGCGACCACAACGAACATTCAGACACTGCGAGGAGCGATTGATGGACAGCATCGACCCGGGAGTCATCCTCCTGGCAATAGTCGCACTGGCGATCTTCGTGATCGCCGCGAAGGGCCTGCGCATCATCCGGCCCTTCGAACAGGGTCTTGTCGAGAACTTGGGCAAGTACCGGTCGACCGTCGAGCCCGGTCTGCGATTTGTGATCCCGTTCGTCCAGCGAATCCTCAAGGTGGACATGCGCGAGCAGGTGGTAGATGTGCCGCCTCAAGAGGTCATCACCAAGGACAACGTGGCGGTCACCGTCGACGCCGTCATCTACTACGAGCCGACCGACCCGGTAAAGCTGAAGTACGCGGTGGGCAACTTCATCATCGCGGTGACGAAGCTGGCGCAGACCAATCTCCGCAACGTGATCGGTGACCTGCAACTCGACGACGCGCTGGTGTCGCGCGAACTCATCAACTCCAAGCTGCGCCAGATCCTCGACGACGCCACCGACAAGTGGGGCACCCGGGTAGTCCGTGTCGAGATCCAGCGCATCGAGCCGCCGCCCGACGTCACCCAAGCGATGCACCGCCAGATGAAGGCCGAACGCGACCGCCGCGCAATCGTCACCGAGGCTGAAGGCGACAAGCGCTCCGCGATCCTGAAGTCTGAAGGCGTGAAGGAATCGCAGATCCTGCGTGCCGAAGGCGAAGCTGAAGCCATCAAGCGAGTCGCCGATGCCGACAAGTACCAAAAGCTCACGGTCGCCGAAGGCGAGGGCCAAGCCATCGAGCGGGTCTTCATGGCGATCCACAACGGCGATCCAACCGACGACCTGATCGCCATCAAGTACCTCGAAGCGCTGCAAGGCATCGCGGACGGTCAGGCCACCAAGATCTTCCTGCCGCTCGACACCAGCGGAGTGCTCGGTGCCGTCGCAGCCATGGGCGAGATGTTCCGCGAAACCAACAGCCCAGCCGCCAGCTCCAGCGGCGCCCAATCCGACGGGTAGTGCTCGCCGCAGGTTCTCCGACGGCCTAGCGGGTCAGTCGGAGCGGAGCGCTTCGGTGGGGGACACCTTGGCCGCCCGGATTGCCGGGTACAAGCCTGCGATTGCTCCGATCAGCACGGCAGCAGCGATCCCGCCGATCAGCGCAATGGGCGGGATGATCACACGCCAACCCTGCGCTGTCGCGTAGACGTACGTCACGGCCACGCCCAGCAGGACGCCGACGGTGCCACCCAGCGAAGCGAGCGTCAGGGCCTCGATGAGGAACTGCCGACGGATGTGTGCCCGGGTCGCTCCGATGGCGCGACGCAGTCCGATCTCACTGCGCCGTTCGATGACTCCGATCACCATGACGTTGGCCACGCCGATCCCGCCGACGAGCAACGCCACTGCCCCCAAGCCCAGGAACAACCCGGTGAATGAACTCTCGGCGGCCGATCTGGCCTCCAGCAGGTCCGAAGGCCGGCTGATCTCCGCCTCTTCGGGGTTCTCGGGATCAACGGTCGCGGCGAGCACGTCACGGGTCTCGTCGATGTAGCTCTCGTCGACGCGCACAAACACGGTGGACGGGATGAGTTCGATGCCGTAGTAGTCCTCGGCTGCTCGGTCCCCGATCAACACTGCTCGGTCCAGATCCGCGGCCAAGGCGAACGGCTCGAGGAGTCCGAGAACCTCGACCCACTTCCCGCCGATGTAGAGCTCTACGGGGTTGTCGAGGTTGCGAATTCCCAGGCGTTCCGCAGCGACCGAGCCGACCACTGCGGCCGGGTACGACCTGGTTGCCTCGGTGATGAACGAGCCCTCGGAGATGGTGCCGTTGAGCGTCTCGAGCAATCCTGGGTCGGCTGCGAACACGCTGATGCCGCCCGTCTGCTCCGCCGGCACGAGATCATTGCGGTAGACGCCGGCATCGACCCCATAGGTCGCTGCTGTGGCTTCGACGGTCGCAACACGGCCGATGGTCGCAACGGCGGTCTCGGGAAGGGCCGAATCACCGGCGCCGAATCCGGTGCCGGCCTCGATCGTCAGCAGATTGGTGCCGAGCGCGCCGATCTGGTCGAGCAGCGCAGATTTCGACGAGTCTGAGAGGCCCAGAACGCTCACCAGCGAAGCGATCCCGATCGCGATGCCGAGTGCCGACAGGATCGAGCGGAGCTTGCGGGAAGCCAGCGAACCGAGGCCGACCCGCGCGACTTCGGAGAGCCGGAGCCGGCTGGGTGCCAACAAGTCGGTCACGACGCTGCCTTCACGCAGCACCTGTCCGAATGTCCTGCTCGAGCCGCCCATCCAGAATTTGCAGCTGACGGGGCAGGGCAGCAGCGATCTGTTCGTTGTGAGTGACGACCACGATGGTCCGGCCCTCGGCGTGGAGCGACCCGAAGAGGTCCATGATCCCCGCAGACGAAGCGGAGTCGAGATTGCCGGTGGGCTCGTCGGCCAGGATGAACGCAGGCTCGTGAACGAGAGCACGTGCGATGGCAACTCGCTGGGTTTCGCCGCCCGACAATGCGTTGGGCCGGTGTTGCATACGGGCACCGAGCCCGACTCGTTCCAGCACCGACCGGGCTGCCTCGCGTCGTTGCGGGCGAGAGGCGCCGGTGTACAGCAAGCCGTTGGCGACGTTGTCAAGGATCGGCACTCCGGCGAGAAGGAAGAAGCGCTGGAAGACGAACCCGACACGCCGCCCGCGGATCGCCGCGAGGTGATCGTCACCGAGCGCGGAGGTGTCGATTCCTTCGATCAGCACTGAGCCGCTCGTGGGTTGGTCGAGCGTGCCCATGACATGGAGCATCGTGGACTTGCCGCTGCCCGACTGTCCGACCACCGCCACCATCTCGCCTCGGTCGATCCGCACCGATACCCGATCCAATGCAGTCACCGGCGGTAAGCCCGGATAGCGCTTGGACACGTTGCGCAGTTCGATCGCAGGCGCGGCCGGGTCGGGCGAAGCGACCGGTAACTGCCACCGGCGGCGGAGCGAGGATCGACCTACGCGCGGTGCCAATCGCGAGCTGCCGGTGCCGGTTCTGCTTGAGTCTCGTTGGATCACCTCGGCACCACGACACGCATGCCGGTCGCCAGGTCCACACTGATGACCTCGACATCGCCGTCGACGAAGAGGCCGGTTTCGACCGCCACCAGACGCGTGGACCCGTCGGCGTCGAGGACCTCCACAGCGCTGCCTCCCTCGACGAGAGCCAGCAGCGCAGTGGCGGGAACGACCAGGGCATCGGTGATGAGCGTCTCGGTGATCTCGACGGTCACGGTTGCGCCGATCCATGTCGGCGAGGCCGGCTCGGAGAGCAGGATCGTCACCTCGACGATGTTCTCGCCCGTCTGCTCATCGAGCACCGGCGACGGGTTGACTGCGGTGACGGTGCCCGCAACATCTGTGTCATCGGGCAATTCCACGTTGACCGCGATGCCAACGGAGATCAGGTCGCGATCGCCGAGCGGCAGGTCGGCTGAGACTCGCTGTGTCGTGGACAGCTCGCCATTCACGGGTGTCTCCACCACGGTGAGCGAGGCCAGCGACTTGCCGACCTCGAGTTCTTGGCCTAATTCGATGCCTTGCTCCCACGGGCCTATCTGCGACGGTCCCGCGATGAAGAGCACGTCAGCGGTGCCCACCATGCCGTCGACGTGCTGCCCGGTTTCGTCTTGCCAGCGTCGCACGGCTGCGGCGGTGTGTTCGTCGAAGACGCCGTCGACCTCGAACCCCTCGGTGTCTCCGAAGCCCAAGTCGGCCAGGTTCTGTTCAAGTTGGCCTATGTCGTCCCCATCGAGGCCCACCGTCATGTTGCGATAGGCAGGGGTGTCGCCGTACATGGCGTACAGCGGTCGCGAGACTTCGCCGTGGGCTGCCAAGTCAGCTTGGGCGCTGACGAGTGCTGCTTCGGCACTGGCCACGGACGCTTCGAGCGCGGCGAGTTCAATGGATGTCGGCTCAGTGAGCAGGTCGGCCAGGGCTTGCTCGGCTGCCAGTACGGCTGCGTGAGCGGAATCAGTCTCAGCTTGCGTGGGCCCGGCGCGCAGGTCGGCAAGATCTTCCGCGGCGGTATTGAGATCGGCACGCGCCTGCGAGTACTGAACCTCAGTCGGGTTCTCGAGCAGATCCAGCCGCTCTTTCGCGGCAAGCACCCTCGCTTCGGCGTCGTCGATCTCGGCCTGTGTCGGGCCTGCCAGCAGATCGGCCTGCGCTTCCTCGGCAGTTCGCACCTTGGCTTCGGCGTCGCCGATCTCGGCCTGGGTCGGGCCTGCCAGCAGGTCGGCGAGGTGCTCTTCGGCAGTGTGCAGCTCCGCGCGTGCCAACTCGGTCTCGACGCTGTTGTCCGACTTCTGGAGCTCGTCTCTGAGTGTCGCCCAGGCGGCTAGCCGCGTTGCCTCCGCTGTCTCGATTTCGGCTTCAGATGCTCCCGCCTTCAGATCGGTCAGCGCTTGGGTGGCCGTTTGCACTGCCGCCTCAGCGGATTCCACTTCGGCTTCGGTTGCTCCCGCCTTCAGATCGGCCAGAGCGGCTTCGGCGGTAGCAATGTCGGCACGAGCTGCCGCGAGATCGCCCTCAGCGGGGTTGTCCAGTGCTTCCAGTGCTTCCGACGCAGCCGCCACTTCGGCCTGCGCGCTGCTGATCTCGGCAAGGCTCGGTGGTTCGCTCAGCTGATCGCGTGCTTCTTTGGCCTCGGCCACGGCGGCCCGCGCTGAAGCAACGTCAGCCTCGCTGGGTCCCGAAATGGCGTCGTTCAGATTGTCAGCGGCGACGGCCAGCGCATCGCGAGCCGAGGCGACGTCAGCGAGGACTCGTGCTGTATCTGCTTCCGAAGGCTCATGGAGGACGAGATAGAGGCGCTCACCCTGACGCACAACAGTCCCTTCGCCAGCGAGACGCATGAGCACACCGCTGTTGTGGGTTGCGAGCGTGACCGTTCCCTCGTAATCAAGGGTTCCGGAGATCTCCAGATACTCGGTGAGATCCCGCTGGGTGACGAGCGCTGAGCTGACGCTGGATTGGCGGTCCTGTTCGGCGCTGCCGTCGCTGCCATTCCGGATCACCGTCACCATCACCGCTGCAACGGCGACGGCTACCACCAGTACGGCCAACGCTGCGACGCTCAGCAACCGGCGCCTGCGCTGCACGGTCACTGTCCGCCGCCACGGCCCGGACGAGTGGGCAGTTGCTCGCCGCAGATCTCGAATGCGGCGCTCACGTCCGAATCGTCGAAATCGAGCCCGCCGAAAGGTCTACCGCCACCGCCTCCAGGAGTCAACGCATTCGGATCTGGGTCGGGCACGTCGACACCGTTGTCGCGCATGCACTGAGCGAATTCGAGCAAGCGGTCCATGAGCTCGACCCTGATCTCGTCGAAGTTCTGCCCTCCCGGACCGAGCGCCAAGCCCTCGATGTGCTCGCTGCACGCGGCTTGAGCTGCGGGAAGGTCCGGATCTCGTCCGATGGCTTGGAGACCCTCGCTGTCTTGCCCGCCGGCGCCGCCACCGGGACGGCGGCCGAAGACGATCGTTCCATCGGCCTCCACGACCGGATCGGGGAAGTCGACGCCGTTGTCGCGCATGCACTGGGCGAATTCGAGCAGGCGTTCCTCATCGGTGAGTTCGGGCTGTGCGCCTGGGCTGGTGTCCGAGGTTGGATCGGCTTGGGAACTCGTGTCTGCTGCGATGTCAGTTGTCTCTGTGCGGGCAGGTACCCCGGGAGCCTCGTCGACACCCGCGGCAGACAGGGAGTCGTCTGAGGTCGTGGTCGTCACGGACTCGAGCGTGGCGAGACCGCTGGATTCATCGCTCCCGCAGGAAGCAGCAGCCAGGGCGATGACTGTCGCGACGGCGAGCGGTGCGGTCCAAGAGAGTTTGCGCATGCGAGAGATCCTCCGGGTCAGGCGTACCGCAACGTACGGACTGCAACTGAGAAAAAACTGAGAACGAGCCAGACCGAAGCCGCGACGATTGTGGACACAATTGGCGCACTTGCGCGTAGGGTGCGCGGCCATGGCGTTGGGTTTGCCCTCGGTGCTCGTGGGTTCGTGGACCGACGAGGAAGCAGCGACGGGCGTGACCGTGGTGCTGCCGCCCCCGGGCACCTTGGGTGCCATCGCGGTGCGCGGCGGGGCGCCGGGCACTCGGGAGGCCGCTGCGCTCAGCTCGACGGGCGCCGGCGTCGAGTGTCACGGCGTGGTGCTGTGCGGCAACAGCGTGTTCGGTCTTGCCGCGGCCGATGGCGTCGTGCGCTGGTGCGCTGAACAAGGCCGCGGGCTCAACATCCGCGACAGCATCGTGCCAGTCATCGGCGGGGCAGTCGTGTACGACATCGCTTCGCCGCACAGCGAACGTCCAACCGCGGCGGCCGGTTGGGCCGCCTGTGAGGCCGCCAGTGCAGATGAACCTGCCACCGGGCGAGTCGGCGTCGGGCGTGGCTGCACGATCGGCAAGGTCGCCGGCCGGGACTTCTCGGTGCCCGGCGGGTTGGGCGCTGCGGTTGTGCGATCGGGTGAGGTCGTCGTCGGTGCCGTCGTGGCGGTCAATGCCTTGGGCGATGTCATCGACGCCGACGGGACCGTGCTGGCCGGTTGCACGGCGCCGCCTGGTTCTGAGCGGTACCCCTATGACGCGATCGATGCCATACCCGGATTCACCGGGCGCGGTAACGAGGAGCCGGAGTCACCCGAGCGTGGCAATACCACCATCGGCTGTTTGATCACCAATGCTCGCCTCACCAAGCCAGAGGCCTGCCGGGTGGCCGACCTCGCGCATACAGGCATCGCCAGGGCCATCGAGCCGCCGCACACGAATTTCGACGGCGACGCGCTGTTCCTGCTCGCCACCGGTGAAGTCGACACACAGCCGGACTTGGTGGCAACTCTGGGGGCAGCCGCGGTAGCTCAAGCCATCAGGTCGGAATTCGTTACCTGAGGCTGAGCCGATCGGCGAAGCCGCGGTCTGAGCGGCCCGTGAGCCCAATCGCATGAGAATGGGGAACAAGAGCGGAAAGCGACAGGCGGCGCGACGAGGAGGCTGGTTCGCGAGCGCATGTTCCAATCTGGCCGCGACTGTGGCAATCTGGTCGTACCAGAGAAAGGGGGTGGTCCACACAATGCCGAAACGCAAGAGGACTCTGGAGGTGGCCGGGCGCTGAGGCGACCCGCTTCCGAGAAGGGGACGTCTCCATCAGGTGGCGACTCCAACCCGGACCACCGAACCCCACAAGATCCGCGTGCTGGTCCTCACGCGGCCGCTGCCCCGCCGAACGGCGGAGGCGCGAACACGATCTTCGGGTAAGCGCGGGCCCCGGCCAAATGGCCGGGGCCTGTTCGCGTCTGCCCGGAGGTCGCGCTGGCGCCAATCCGCGTTTGGCGGTCCAGCACTAGGGTCCGCACATGGACTTCGACTGGCCGGACGATGACGATCCTCGCCGTGTCGCGGTGCGCGACTGGCTCGACGACCACGACGGCAATCCGAGCCAGGAGGCGCTGGCACACGCCGGATACGTGGCGCCGCACTGGCCGAAGCCCTACGGCCTCGAGGCCGACCCCATCACCCAGCTGCTGATCGACGAGGAGTTGGGCAAAGCCGGTGTGAGGCGTCTGGCGGGCGGCATCGGGCTGGGCTGGGCCGGTCCGACGATCCTGTATGGCGGCACCGATGCGCAGCAGCAGCGTTACCTCTGGCCGATCCTCACCGGCGAGGAAGTGTGGTGCCAGCTGTTCTCCGAGCCTGACAGCGGTTCGGACCTGGCGAATCTGGCAACCCGGGCCGTGCGCGACGGCGATCGCTACATCGTCAACGGCTCGAAGATCTGGTCTTCAGGAGCGCATCGCAGCAAGCTCGGCATCCTCATTGCGCGCACCGACCCCGATGTGCCCAAGCACCGGGGCGTGTCCTACTTCATCTGCCCGATGGACAGCCCCGGCCTGGAGCTGCGCCCGATCGTCGACATGACGACGGCCCACTCGTTCAATCAGACGTTCTTCAACGACATGGAATTGCCCGTCGAGAACCGGATCGGGGACGAGAACGACGGTTGGCGGCTGGCGAAGATCACGCTCGGCAACGAGCGGGTGTCGCTGTCGGGAGAAGGGGCGCTATGGGGGAGCGGCCCCAGCGCTGCCGATCTGCTCGAGGTAGTCCGATCAGCCGGCGGGCTGACCGACCCGGTCATGCGTGATCGGGCAGCACGGCTGCACATCGAGGGAGAGGTGCTGCGTCTCATCCGTCTGCGGACGCTGAGTGCGCGCCTGGCAGGCCGCCAGCCGGGACCCGAAGCCAGCGTGCGCAAAGCGCTCGCTGACGATCACGGCCAGCATGTGATGACACTGGCAAAGGACCTCTCCGGGGCCCACGGGCTGCTGGCAGACACCGGTCCGCTCGGCACGTCGCCCGAGTTCCCCAAGTCCCAAGCTGTTGTCGAGGGCTGGAACGGCTGGCACGGCGGTTACCTGTTCAGCCCTGCGCTCACGATCGGCGGCGGCACCTCAGAGGTGCAGCGCAACATCATCGCCGAGCGGGTGCTGGGCCTGCCCCACGACGTCGACGTGGAATCCGGCAAGACCTGGGCCGAGTCCCGTACATCGCTCGCCTGATCCGCCGCCCCGATCGGGCGGGGGCTAGCGGCCGGTGAATGTGGGGGGACGCTTCTCCAGGAACGACTTGACGGCTTCCTTGGTGTCCTCGGTGGTGAAGTTGAGCGACTGAGCCATGCCCTCGCCCTCGAGCGCGGTGTTGAAGTCGGCCGAGGCATTGAGCGTCAGCAGGCGCTTTGTCATTGCGACAGCAATCGGCGGCCCGGCGGCGAGGCGATCGGCCCAGTCGTCGACGAAGGCGTCGAGGTCGCCGTGGGGCACCACCTTGTTGACGATGCCGAAATCCTCCGCTTGCTTGGCATCAATGACGTCGGCGAAGAACGCCAACTCCTTCGCCCGGTGCAGACCGATCAGCCGCGGCAGTATCCACGTGCCGCCGAAGTCGACACTGAGCCCGCGGCGAGCGAAGATCTCGCTGAATCGGGCCTGGTCCGAAGCCACAATCAAATCGCAGGCCAGCGCCATGTTCATGCCAGCGCCCGCAGCGACGCCGTTCACCTTGGCGATGACCGGCACCATGATCGAGTAGAGCGCCGAAACCGTCTGGTGAATCACATTCAGGTCTTGCAGCGCGTGTCGCTTGGGCGCGTCGTCGTCACCACCAGCGAGATCGGCACCGCTGCAGAAGGCATCGCCTGCGCCAGTCATCACCACGCAGCGAACGGTGGGATCGCCCCCGATCTGGTTCCACGTGTCGCGCAGCTCGGTGAACATCTGGGTGCTCGCCGCATTGAGGCGGTGGGGCCTGTTCATGGTGATGGTGACGACGCCGTTGTCCGACGCGTCGATGATCAGAGTCTCGAGTTCTGCCGATTCCATGGGCAGCGACGCTAGTGGTGGGGAGCGCGCAGCGCCCGTTGGCTCAACGCCGCTGATCGGACCATCCAGCCAGGCGTTCGACCGTCTGATTCATGTCGTCGTTGCTGCCGGCGAAGGAGAAGCGGATGTAACGGTGCCCCTCGGCGGGGTCGAAGTCGATGCCGGGTGTGGTGGCGATGCCCAGCTCTGCAAGCCACTTGGCTGCGAGCTCGGCGCTGTCGTCGGTGAGATGGTCGACATTGGCGTAGATGTAGAAGGCTCCGTCGGGCGGGGCGATGCGATCAATGCCCGCCGAGGGCAAGCCGTCGAGCAGGATTCGGCGGTTGACGGTGTAGCGCGCCACGTTCGCCTCGAGCTCGCCGATGCTGTCGAAGGCGCCGAGCGCGGCGTACTGGCTTACCGTCGCGGCCGCGATGGTGGCGTTCTGGGCGAGGCGCTCGACTGGCGAAACGAGGTCGGGTGGAAGCAGCAGCCATCCCAGCCGCCAACCGGTCATCGAGAAGTACTTGGAGAAGCTGTTCACGACGACGGCACTCGGACTGTGCGCCGCCGCCGTGGCCGCCTGCGTTCCATAGGTGATGCCGTGGTAGATCTCGTCGGACACGAGCCGCACGCTCGAGTCATGGCACCAGCGAGCAAGCCGGCCCAACTCGTCGGCCATGAGCATGGTGCCGGTGGGGTTGGCGGGACTGGCGACGACCAGCCCGTCGAGCGGGCCGGCGCACTCAACCATGTCGGCGGTCAGCCGGAATCCGGTCTCGGGTGTGACCGCAATCTCGATGACCTCGATGTCCAGCGCTTCGAGAGTGTTGCGATAGCAGGGATAGCCCGGTGACGTCACCGCCACCCGGTCGCCTGCCTCGAAACATGCCAGGAAAGCGAGTGTGAACGCCCCGCTGGCACCTTGGGTGACGACGATGCGATCTGCATCGGTGTCGTGCCCATACCAGTCGGCGTAGTGCTGAGCGAGGCGCTCTCGCAGTGGTTCGATGCCTACGGCCGACGTGTAGCCCAGCACGTCACCGTCGATGGCTGCCTTTGCAGCGGCACGGGCACCTGAGGGCGCGGGCGTCGACGGCTGGCCGACCTCCATGTGCACGACATCGCCGCCAGCGACCTCCCGCTGTGCAGCAGCGCGCATCATCTCCATCACGAAGAACGGCGCAATGTCGGCCCGCCCCGAGATCTTGAGGCCGCTCACGCCCGGGCTCGTTCGCGCATGGCCTCAGAGGCTAAGAGCCCGTCCCGGGCGCCGGGGCAATCTGGGGTGTTTGTACGCTGCCGCGGTGCCTGGCCACGCCACAGATGCACTGGCGCCTGGCCTGATGGTGTGCGGGACCGCATCCAACGCCGGCAAGAGCACGCTCGTGGCAGGTCTGTGCCGCCTGCTGGCACGGCGTGGTGTGCGAGCGGCCCCGTTCAAGGCCCAGAACATGGCGTTGAACTCGGCGGTCACGGCCTCGGGTCACGAGATCGGCAGGGCCCAGTTCGCGCAGGCGCAGGCTGCGGGCGTCGAGGCCACCGTTGCCATGAACCCGGTCTTGCTGAAGCCGACGAGCGATGTCGATGCACAGGTGATCGTGGAGGGCAGGCCGCGGGCTTCGATGAGTGCGGCGGAGTATCACCGCTACAAGCCGGAGCTGTTCGAGCTTGTCCTGGAGTCACTGCGCCAACTGCGCTGCGACTTCGACGCTGTCGTGCTGGAAGGAGCGGGAAGCCCCGCAGAGATCAACCTTGCCGACAGCGACATCGTCAATCTGCGCGTTGCCGAGCGGACGGGCGTGCCAGCGATTGTCGTCGGCGACATCGACATGGGCGGGGTCTTCGCCTCACTCGCGGGCACTGTCGCGCTGCTCCCTGCCGCACAGCGGGACCTTGTGCGTGGCTTCGTGATCAACAAGTTCCGTGGAGATCCGACCCTGCTCGGCAACGGGCTCGTCGATCTCGAGCGACATAGCGGGGTGCCCACGCTCGGCGTGATCCCGATGCTCGACGAGTTGCACATCGACGCCGAAGACTCCGTTGCGTTGGCAGAGATGCCGCCGCCGCGGGCCGATGCTCATCTCGACGTGGCCGTGATCGCATTTCCGTACCTGTCGAACTTCACCGACCTCGATCCGCTCTTGGGGGAATCCGATGTCGCCGTGCGTCTCGTTCGCTCGGCGCGCGAGCTGGGCCGTCCTGACCTGATCGTGCTGGGAGGATCCAAGGCCACGGTGAAGGACTTGGCATGGATGCGCTCACAGGGCATCGCCGATGCTCTGCTGGAAGCCGTCAATGAACACGGCGCAGTCGTGCTCGGACTTTGCGGCGGCTACCAGATGCTCGGCGTGAGCATCCATGACGACATCGAGTCGCGACAAGGGAAGGTGCAGGGTCTGGGCTTGCTCTGCGTCGAGACCCTGTTCTCCGAAGACAAGGTGCTCGCCCAGCGCCGAGGTAAATCCTGCGGAGCCGAGTTGTGGGGCTACCAGATTCATCACGGCCGGGTCCAGCCCGCTTCCCACAGCGGCGAGGAGCCGTGGTTGTGGCTGGACGGCGAGCCTGAGGGCTGGTGCAGCGGTCGGGTGATGGGCACGTCGCTTCACGGCGTCTTCGAGAGCGACGAATTCCGGCACGCGTTCTTGGCCCAGGTGGCTGCGGACCGCGGCTGCCCCTACACGCCGGAGCCCGGCTCGTTCGCCGAACGCCGCGAGGCGCAGTTCGACAGGGTCGCCGACGCCATCGAGGAGCATGTCGACGTGAGGGCGCTCCTCAAGATCATGGGCGTCGAAGCGTGACCGAGCTTTAACCGCAGCCGTCGCCGGTCGTGGAGAGCCTCAGTAATCGATGCCCTTCTTGGCGCGGATGCCTGCGTCGTAGGCGTGCTTGGTCTTCGTCATCTCGGTCACCGTGTCGGCGAGTTCGACCATCCACCCCGGCGCGTCACGGCCGGTCAGTACCAGCGACACCCGCTCGGGACGGTCACGGAAGGTGGCCTCCACTTCGGTTGCGTCAATCCAGCCCCAATTCAGGGGATAGGTGATCTCGTCGAAGATGACGAGGCGGTGATTGCCCGCTTCCACCAGCGCCTTGCCATGCCGCCAAGCTTCGCGGGCCTCGGCTTCGTCGCGGGTCAAGTCGTCGCTGTCCCAGGTGAACCCTTCGCCCAGCGACCAGAAGTCGATGCCGAGGGGTTCGGCCATCATCTGCTCGCCGGTCACCCAGTTGTCCGACTTGAGGAACTGCACCACGGCGACAGGCCATTCACGAGCGCGTGCTCGCATCGCCATGCCGAACGCCGCTGAGGACTTACCCTTGCCGTCGCCGGTGTTGACCACCACGAGGCTGCGCGCCGTGCGCAACCCGTCGGGCCGCGGGTCCTCGGTCGGTGGGGTATCGAGCTCTGGAGCGTCTGCTTCGTTCTCGGTCATTCCTGGCCTCCATCGGGGTGCCGATATTGCGATGCTGCCTCATCAGCAGCGGGGGTTGTGCTGTGCGCGGTCGTCGTCGGCACGATCACGGGGCCCTCAGGGTCGTTGATCACCCGGACTTGGGCGTCGAAGTGCTCAGCGATGTTCGCAGCAGTGAGCACCTGCGCGGGCGTGCCGCGCTGCGCGATGGCGCCGCCGGCCAAGATGGCCACTTGATCGCCGTAGCGGGCGGCCAGGGTCAGATCGTGGAGCGTTGCGATGACGGTCAGGCCTCGTTCGCGACGCAGTGCGTCAACCAGTTCGAGCACGTCTTGCTGGTGTCCGAGGTCGAGTGCCGTCGTCGGTTCGTCGAGCAACAGGACATCTGCTTGCTGCGTGAGTGCTCTCGCGAGCACCGTGCGCTGGCGTTCACCGCCAGACAGCGACTGCACGGTGCGATCGTCGAATCCGCGCAGGTCGAGGCGGTCCAGCACCTGAGCCGCGATGTCACGGTCGCCAGTTGTCTCGCCGGCGAAGATGCTGCGGTGCGGCGTGCGCCCGAGCAGCACGTAGTCGGCGACGAGCATGCCCCGGGGGATGACCGGCGTCTGGGGCACGTAAGCGACCTTGCGGGCTCGCTCCGCCCGGCGCAATTTCGTGAGCCCGGAAACGCTGATGTGGCCGTCGTAGGCCACGAGACCCAGCACAGCCCGCAGCAGCGTTGTCTTGCCGGCCCCGTTGGGGCCGATGATGTTGATCCACTCACCGTGCGAGACAGCCAGATCGAGGCCTCGCAATACGTGGGTGCCGTCGAGCCGGACATCGAGGGAATTCACGCGCACGGCATCTGTGAGCGCGCAGTCGGAATGTCTGGCAGTCCGTTCGCGGCGATTCACCGTCGCCGTCACCGACGCTGCGCCCCTCACCAGATCTCCCGGCGGCTGGTGCGCAGGACGAACACGAAGAACGGGGCTCCCAAGAACGCCGTGACGACGCCGATCGGCAGCTCAGCAGGGGCCAGGGCGGTCCGGGCCGTGAGGTCTGCCAGCACCATGAATGCGCCCCCGAACAGAACGGACAGCGGCAGCACCGCTCGGTTGGACGTACCGAACACCAGCCGAACGGCGTGAGGCACGATGATGCCGACGAAGCCGATGAGACCGCTGACCGACACCGCCGCCGCAGCGCCGAGCGACGCCGCTCCCACGACGATCATGCGCACACGACGCGGTTCCAGCCCCAGCGCCGCCGCTTCCTCGTCGCCGACGGCCAGTACGTCGAGTGCTCTGCGGTAGCGGAGCACCACCACCGCAGTCAGCGCGAAGTACGGCAGCAACAGCAGCGGCTCCGACCATCCCGAGGTGGCGATGCGGCCGAGAATCCACGCAAAGATCTTGCGAAACGCGTCGCTGTTGGCCTG
>JAPOPC010000096.1 GCA_026713105.1 Acidimicrobiaceae bacterium | reverse complement strand
CCGCACGAACACCGAAACCGGGACCAGCGACACCCCCACGACGCTGCCGCCTGCAGCCCCAACACCCCGAAACGACAAATCAGGCCAACCGGAATGCCCAAAACACGACTCGCGGCATTCTCATGAATAATCAGGGCTAGTGAGTGCCGAAACCACCAGATCAACGGGCACGAGCGACGAGGGCAGAACGAGATGAACGCGCCAAGACTCGGTCAACGCGGCGCGGCAGTCGCAGCAGTAGTCGTGCTGCTGGCCGCATTTGGCGTGCCGTTTCCGCGTCCGGCGGGCGCGCAGACGTCTTCGTCCGCTGCGGCTCCAGTGCTGCCGCCGCCCGAAGTGCTCGGCGACTGCACCGACGCCGTGCCGGTGATCGTCGCGTCCGACGCCGACGCACAGTCCGACATCTACTCGGCGGTGACGCTCGTCGGCGTGCTGGCAGAAAAAAGCTGCATCGTGCTCGCCGGGGGCCGCGACGAACCGTTTCCGCGGGACCAGCTCCGCCGACTCGCCACAGCGGCGGCTGGCGGCTACGTGGTCGGCGGTCCCGCAGCAGTGTCCGACGTCAAGCTGGCGGGCCGCGACATGACCCGCGTCTACGGCGCTGATCGCTGGAAAACCGCAACCGAGGTGGGCGCAATTGCGTCAGCGCTCGCAGCAGGCGACGACTCCAGCGCGCCCGACGACACCGATGACGAGCCCAACGACAACACCCCCGCGTGGCAGCAGCGGCTGGCGAACGAATTCTCGGCCGCACTGCGATCCAGCGAGGCGACCGAAGACATGTGCATGTCGCTGTATCGCAACGACGAGCCGGTCTTCGAGCACAGGGCCAACACACCGCTGCTGCCGGCGTCGCTCGCCAAGCTTGCGACCGTCACTGCGGCGCTGAACGAATTGGGTGCCGACGCGACGTTCACGACACAAGTGGTTGCTGATGCCAGCGCGCTCGCCTCAGTCAGTGACGGCGTGCTGCGGGGCGACCTTTACCTGATCGGCGGCGGCGACCCAGTGCTGGCCACGCCCGGGTACATCAATCGCATCGCCGATGCCCGCCCCTACACCGACGTGACCCAGCTGGCAGACAGCGTCATGGCAGCACTCGATGCGCTCGGCATCGACACGATCGATGGTGCGGTTGTCGGGGACGGATCGTGGTTCGCCGACGGCGAGCAGAGCTACACGACGCACTACCCACCCGGCGCAACATCGGAGACGCCGCCGATCTGGAAGCAGTCGTACCTGTCGCAGAATTTTGTGGGCGTCTTGTCGGGCTTGATCATCAACGACGGCTACTCGCCGTACACCGTGAACAGGCTCAGCCACACCAGAAGCGCCAATTCAGTCCAAGCAGCCGCGTCGAACTTCGACGACCTGCTCGAAGCACGCGGCATGGTGATCCGGCACCGACCACGGTCGGGCAGCGCCCCGGCGGTGAGCGACTCGACGGATCTGGGCAGCATCACCTCGCCAACGGTCGCCGAGATGCTGGTACGGATACTGCGCTACTCGGAGAACACGCCGGCGGAGATGCTGCTCAAGCAGATCGGTCGGCTCCACGGCGACTCGTCACGGGCGGCCTCGGCGGCGGCGGCAACTGCCGCGCTCGCCGAGGTCTTGGGAGCGACGGCCGACGAGATCGTGCTGGTGGACGGTTCAGGGCTGTCGGTTCACAACCGCATGAGCTGCGAGGCGGCAGTGCGCTTGCTGCTGCTGGCGGGCGCCGATTCCCGCTTCGCGGACTCGCTGTCGATCGCAGGGCGAACCCCGACGCTTCAAAGCTGCGGCCCGCAGACTCCCGCCAACGGGAATGGGTCCACGAACACGGTCTTCGCCAAGGGAGGTCAGCTGAATGACAGCTCGGCCATCGCCGGCGTCAGCACCGCTGCCAACGGCGACGTGCTGACCTTCGCCATGATCGCAAACGAACCGCTCATCATTCGCATCGGAAGCTGCAACTCGCTGCGCCAGCTCACGCTGAACGCCATCGGCCGCTACACCTACGGCCCATAAAGCTGAACCCCGGCGAGCGCCAGGTTCGCCACTGAGGAGCGGCGTCAGGCTCACGCGGCGCTCGCGCGAGTCAGTGCGTGAACCGTTCGGGACTCACTGCTGGGGTCAAAATTGCGAGCTCCTCGGGGAGCTCCTCGCCTGAGATCAGCGCCGCCACCAGCGTCGCAATCGCCGGCGCAGTTTGGATGCCGGTTCCGCCTTGGCCCGCGCACCATACGAAGCCATCGGCCCGGGGGTCGAAGCCGACCACCGGCACGCGGTCGGGCGCGAACGTCCGCAATCCGGCCCACGTCGAGCGAATAGACCGGACTTCCAGCCGGGTCGCGGCATTGACGGCCTCGATGCCCATGGCCACATCGATCTCGCGGGGTCGGGCATCGCACGGACTGTCGAGGTGCTCGTCGGCGGGCGATCCCAGGAGCTGACCAGGTCCTTCGGGCTTGAAGTAGAACGATTCGTCGGCGGCGATCACCAGTGGCCAATCATCGGCCTCGAAGCCAGTCGAGAAGGTGAAGACCGTGCGGCGCAGCGGTCGCATGCCTACGGTTTGCGCCCCGGCAAGTTCAGCGACCTCGTCTGCCCACGCCCCTGCAGCATTCACCACGACATCGCAGCTCAGATTTCCCCCTGCCGTGTTGACGTGCCAACCCCTGTGTCGCTTGGTCAGTTCTCGCACATTGCAGTCGCGAAGGATCGTCACGCCGCGTTTCCTGGCGCCTCGCACATACGCCTGGTGCAGCCCTGCAACGTCGATGTCGAATCCGCCATATTCGATCACTCCACCGACCAACCAATCCGGGTCAAGCGCTGGGCAGATCTCGATCGTGCGAGCCGCGTCGATCAACTCGCACACGGTCTCGGTGACCTGATTGGCCTCAACCCGCTCGACCAAGTGGTCTTCGAACCCAGCCGGCGCCACCCACAGCACATTGCGCGGGATCAACACGGCGCTGTCAGCAAGCCCATCAGCATCCGAATCCAAGAATTCACGTGACGCAGCGCTCAACCGACGGTTCGTCGGCTCGCCGTAGGAGGCCAGGAACTGCGCCGCTGATCGGCCCGTGCTGTGGGCCGTCAACGACGACTCACGCTCGACTACGGCTACTTGCCGGCCGCGCTGTGCCAGGGCAAACGCGGCAGAGATTCCAGCGATGCCTCCACCGATGACAACGACGTCGTACGCCTCGGCCATAGATCGCTCCCCTCCGTTGACGACGCACCTGGACCAGCCGTTCCCCAGTCTGCAGATCTCAGCCCTCGCAGCCGTGAACTCAGCGTCAGGTGCCGATGCGCTCCTTGTCGGGTGGAGGCATGTAAGTGCGGCGGCTCGGGCTTAAGCCCATCGACTGCAGTGTGAGCAGTAGTCCGAGCGACGCGCCGGTCGGATCGACGACGGGAACCCTCACTCGATCCGTCTCAAGCTGGGACTGCAGCGCAGCAGCTACACCGAGCATGTGATGAAAACGCTGTCCGCCCCTGAGTCAGCGGCACGGCGCGCCATGCGCACTTGCAAGAGCACACGTGTCTCTTGTAGGAGTAACGCGATGGCAGTTGCGCAGTACCGAGTCTCGAAGAGCGGTTGCCTCACGCTGCCTGTTGAGACACGCCGACGATGGGGGATCGCCGCTGGGGGAACAGTCGAGATCGCCGATCTCGGCGATGCGGTGGTCGTAGTGCCAACTGGCCGAGAGGGACTGCGGTCAATGCTCAGCCAGGCCATTGCCGAAGCCGACGGCTATGGGCCGCTTGCGCGCCGAATAGTCGCCAGCGAGCCTGATCTCACATGACCGCGAGACCCCCGCGACGCCGTGCCTTCTATGGATTCAGACGTCACTCCGGGATGTCACCCTGGGATTGAGATGCCTCGAGGGGGGTGAGGGTGATTTCAATTTGATACCCGAGGCCAGCGAAGTACCGAGCCAACGTGCTGAGCTTGGCATCAAGCATGCCTCTCGGTCAGCCGAGGAGGCCTAAGCCTGCGACGGTGTCGCGCTCTTCGACGAGCTCGGCCCAGGAGGCCTCGATGCGGGAGCGGCTGAAGTCGTCGAGCTCGAGACCGGTCACGACGTGGTACTGGCCGCCTGAGACCGTGACGGGGTACGAGGTGATGATGCCCTCGGGGGCGCCGTAGTCGCCGGTGGAGGGGATGCCCATCGACACCCAGTCGCCGCCGGGCGTGTCCGAGGACCAGTCGCGCATGTGATCCACCGCGGCCGACGCTGCCGAGGCAGCCGAGGACGCTCCCCGTGCGTTGATGATGGCTGCACCGCGCTGCTGCACCGTGGGGATGAAGTCGTCTTCCAGCCATGCCTGGTCGTCCACCAGCGCCGCAGCGTTGTGGCCGCCGACTTCGGCGTGGAAGATGTCCGGATACTGGGTGGCGGAGGGGGTGCCCCAGATCGTCATGCGGGTCACGTCGTTCACTGACATGCCCGCCTTGCCAGCGAGCTGCGCGATGGCCCGGTTGTGGTCCAGCCGGGTCATGGCCGTGAACTGCCCGTCGGCGATGTTGGCCGCGTTGCGCATGGCGATCAGGCAGTTGGTGTTGGCCGGGTTGCCCACCACCAGTACCCGCACGCTGGGGTTGGCCGAATCGCTGAGCGCCTTGCCCTGCACAGTGAAGATGCCGCCGTTGGCCTCCAGCAGGTCGCTGCGCTCCATGCCCGCCTTGCGCGGCATCGAGCCCACCAACAGCGCGTAGTCGGCACCTTCGAAGGCCTCATTCGGGTCCGAGGTGCCGGTGCGGGACGCCAACAGCGGGAACGCACAGTCGTCGAGCTCCATCATCACGCCCTCGAGCGCGCCCATAGCCGGGGGAATCTCCAGCATCCGCAGTTCGACTGGCTCGTCTGGGCCGAGCATGGCTCCCGAAGCGATCCGGAACAGCAGGCTGTAGCCGATCTGGCCCGCGGCCCCGGTGACAGCAACTCGTACGGGATCGTTCACTGTTCTCTCCTGGTTCGACGCGCCGGGCAGGTGCCCCGGCTGCGGGCGTTTCTAGCGCGGCAATGCGGCAACTGCACTCGCGTTGCCGCCGCGTCGATCGAGCAACTTCGAACGGCTGAATGCGGCCGCGCGTCAGCCGGATGCAGCGGCGGCGTCGACGGTGTTGGCCAGCAGCATGGCGCGTGTCATCGGGCCCACGCCGCCGAGGCGGGGGGTCACCCAGCCCGCGACCTCGCCGACCGACTCGTCCACGTCGGACAGAATCTTGCGCCCCTCGCGGGTGATGCCGCCGCCGACTACCGCTGCGCCGGGTTTCACCATGTCGGGCGTGACCAAGCCGGGCACGCCGGCTGCGGCGATGACGATGTCGGCCTGGCGGGTGTAAGCGCCCAGATCGGCCACGCCGGTGTGCACGACGGTGACCGCCGCGTTCGCGACCGGTCGCTTCAGCGCCATCAGCAGCGCCATTGGGCGGCCGATCGTGAGGCCGCGGCCCACGACGACCACGTGACGACCCTCCACCGGCACGCCGTAGTGCTCGAGCATGACCTGGATGCCACGGGGCGTACAGGGCAGCGGACCGTCCACGCCCATCACGAGCCGGCCCAGATTCACCGGATGCAGTCCGTCGGCGTCCTTGTCGGGGTCGATGGCCAGCAGTGCCGCTTCCTCGTTGAGCTGGCGCGGCAGCGGCAGCTGGACGATGTAGGCGTGCACGGTCGGATCGGCGTTGAAGCGTTCGATGACCGCATCCAGCTCAGCCTGGGTGATGTCGGCGGGAAGCTCTTCGTGAATCGAGGAAATGCCCACCTCGCTGCAGTCACGGATCTTGGCGCCCACATAGCTGTGCGACGCCGGATCGTCACCGACGAGGATCGTGCCGAGCCCCGGCGCCAGGCCTTCCTGGGCAATCCGGATTCGAAGGTCGTCCTTGATCTGTTCGGCCAGCGCCTGGCCGTCCAATAGCACCGCAGTCACGGGAGGCCACCGTAGTGGCGCTGCGCTGGGACTCTCGCCCTCAAGCGTCGTCGGTCGAGGTTGACTCAGCCGCAGCAGCCCTGCGGGAGGCAGAAGTACGAGCAGCGCGGCGCTTATGGAGGCGTCGTAGGGCAGGTGACGCTGCGGCGAGGGTGCGGTCGGCGGCAGCGAGGACCCGCCCCGCCGTGCCGGGTGTCTCGTTGTCGATGAGGTTGCCCATCACCTGCAAGGTGAGGCGAGCGACTGCGTCGGTGCCGACCGCCAGCCGCAAGCCTGCTCGCAGGATGCGGGGATGGCCAATGAGAAACGAGAACCGCCGGCCGGTACGCAGGAATGCGTCGAACTTCTCGGCGACGATGCGGTCATAGGTGTCCGCAACCGCGGACGGATCCTCCGCGAACAGGTCGGCGACGAGGATGCCGGTCTCGAGGCCGTAGTCGATGCCCTCGCCGTTCATCGGGTTGATCAGCCCTGCTGCGTCGCCGATGGCCACCCATCCGGGGCCGTGGCGTTTGGTGGCGCTCATCGGCAGACGCCACGCACGCGGGCGTTCGAGGTAGGGGCCGAGCTGCCAGCTCTCGGCCACCAGGTCCCGGTAGCTGTCGCAGAGCCGGTTCAGGTTCAGATTCGCGAAGCCCTTCATGGTGTTGAGGGCCCCGACGCCGATATTGACTGTGCCGTCGCCGGCGGGGAACAGCCAGCCGTAGCCGGGCACCGCGGTGCCCTCGGAGTCACTCAACGTCAAGCAGGCTTCGAGGTACTCCTCGGCGTGGCGAGGCGTCTCGGCATAGGTGCGGATGGCGAGGCCGAACGGCTCTTGGGGATCCCGCAGCGCGCCGAGCATGCGGGCGGCCTGGCCCTGGGCACCGGCGGCCAGCACCACGAGATCGGCAGTCCAGCGCTCGCCGCCGGCGATGACCCCCACCGCTGCGCCGTCTTCGAGGATCGGCATCGCCTCGGTGCCGAAGCAGAGCTCGGCTCCCGCAGAAGCAGCACCGTCGCACAGCGCGCTGTCCAGCCGGCGCCGGGGCCACACCGCCCCGTAGGGCCCGAACTGCCCGTTCGCCGGCCACTCGAGCTCGCGAACCTGCCGTCCGGCGATCATCCGCAGCCCGGCAATGCGGTGCGCCTCGTCGAGCGAGACGCCGAGCTCGTCGAGCGCTGCGACCGCGCGGGGCGTCAGGCCGTCGCCGCAGACCTTGTCGCGTCCGGCGGGGGCCTTCTCGAACGCCGTCACCTTGATGCCCGCACCCGCGGCTCGCATGGCCGCCGCCGCGCCGGCGGGACCGGCCCCGATCACGATCATGTCCCGGTGCGGCACCGCTACAGCCTGCCGATCCTGACGCCGGATCGCTCAGACCGCTGGGGCGGATGTGCGACCCGCATCTCGACAGGCTCTCGGAACGGCACCTAACTTGCAGCCATGACCGAGACGCTGACGGGCACCGACCGCTCCGCCGGCATCAGCTACGACGAGCTGTTCGACGATGACACCCATCCCGTGTCGGAGGTCCTGCGTCGGGTCGGGCCCTACTCGCCGGGCAACACACGGGTGCCTGCCCGCGTGTACTACGCGCAGGATGTGCACGACGTCGAAGTCGAGCAGCTCTGGGGCCGCGTGTGGCAACTCGCCTGCCTGGAGGAGGAGATTCCCGACGTCGGCGACTACCACGTCTATGACATCGCGCACCTGTCTTTTCTCGTCGTTCGCACCGCCCCCGACGAGATCAAGGCCTATCGCAACGCCTGCCTGCACCGGGGCCGAAAGCTGCGCGAGCACCACGGGCGCGGCGCTTCCAGCCTGCGCTGCCCGTTCCACGGCTGGTGCTGGGAATTGAATGGCTCGATGCGAGAGATCCCCTGCCAGTGGGACTTCCCCGAAGTGGACATGGCCGACTACGGGTTGCCCGAAGCCCTGGTCAGCACCTGGCACGGGTTCGTCTTCATCAACCCGGACCGCAGCGCAACGCCGCTGACCGACTACTTGGGCGACCTCGCCGACCACTTCTCCTTCGTGCCCTTCGAGCGCCGGTACAAGGCGGCGCACGTTTCCAAGCTCATGCCGATGAACTGGAAGACCTGCCAAGAAGCGTTTATGGAGAGCTACCACGTGGTGGCGACGCACCCGACGCTGATGGAATCGCTCGGGGACGCGAACAGCCGCTACGACGTCTTCGGCAACTACAGCCGAGCGCTGACCGCGACAGGCGTACCCAGCCCGCATCTCGAGAGGCAGCCCCGCTTCGAGCGCGTCGACGACGGCAAGGAGTACGGCCGCTGGCGGCACCCCATGAGCGGCCACATCTACGAGCGCGACAGCGATGGGCGCGTAGCGGTCACCGACCTCGACGGCAACGTCAGCACATTCGACGGCGACGGCAACCACATCGCCGGTGCGCAGAAGCAGGCCGACCCGCACTTGTGCAAGTGGATCGGCGGCCCGCTGCCGCCGGGCCTCGAAGAGATGCCGCTGATGACGCCCCATCCTCCGCCGGAGGTGACGAATGTGCGCGGGTGGCTGGCGGACCGCAAACGGGCCCAGGTGCGACGGCAGATGGGGGACGCCATCGACGTCGAAGCTGTCAGCGACGCCGAGCTGATCGACTCGATTTTCTTTTCGGTGTTTCCGAATTGGTCGCCCTGGGGCTGCTTCAGCCCGATCATGTACCGGTTCCGGCCGAATGGCGACAACCCCCAGGAGTGCATCTTCGAAGTGATGCTGTTCCCCCTGGCCCCGCCCGATCCTGACTATCGTCCGGCGCCGGCAAAGGTGCGCCACCTCGGTTTCGACGACGACTGGACCCGGGCACCCGAGCTGGGGCCGCTTGCGAAGATCTTCCAGCAGGACTCGCTCAACCTGCCGCTGGTGCAGCAGGGGCTGCGAGCCCAAGAGCAGCAAGAGGTGATCTTCGCCTCCTACCAGGAAACCAAGATCCGGCACTTCTACGAGCACTACTTCGCATCGCTGGAGCCGAGACTTGACCGCTCGACGGGTACGGTTGCCGGGCCTTCAGAGACCGCCGTGGGCGTGGGCACACGAGGGAACGGCAGCCCCGACTGAGCAGTCAGCGACGGGCTCAGCTGTTCTGGGCGGCCAGCCAGCTGGCTGTGGCCTTGGCCATCTTCGAGCCGTCGTAGCCGATGCGCTGCGTCGGCTCCACCTCGAGGATCACCCGGCGGGGCGAGTCCAGGAACGACACGAGTGCGGCTTGTCCTGCTTCGTCGCCGGGGCTGAGGGCCGCAGCCAGAGCGGGATAGAACCAAGCCTTGGTCTCGGCGTCGTCACGCACCGTGCACGTGCCCTTCCAGGTGATCGCCTTGTTGCGCGGCATCGGTGAGCCGGTGCTGGTGACGACGATGCACACCCGTGGATCACGTCGCACGGCGCTGATCCGCGCCCGCTGGCTCGACGCTGTCAACCAGAAGCGACCGTCCCGCCAGACGTACGACATGATGACGCCGACCGGCCAGCCCTCACGGTTCGCCCAGATGAAGGTGCACTCGTTGTGCGCCAGCAGGAGCTGCTCCTCCACGTTGGCGTCGAGGTCGTACACCGTGACGTCTTCGTAGTTCTCCTCGGGATGGACTTGCGGCGATTGCTCCGATGACTGCTCCGGCATCGCGTGACTCCGCTCGGCAGCCGCGTCAGCGGCCGGCCCCTCGCTGGCCTCCGCGGCCTCGCGGCGAGGTGCTTCGTTCATGGGTCTCACCGTAGCCACGCCTCGCAGCGCTACAGATGGCCTGCTAGACCGGGCCGATGCCTGCTTACCTCATTGCGAACTACGACGTCGTCGATCCCGACAAGTACAAGGACTACCAGCGCAACGCGGCGCCCATCATGGCGGGCGGCGGCAAGCTCTTGGTACTCGACCCGGCATCGGTCCTCAAGGAGGGCGGCGCCGGCGCGCAGACGGTGGTCATCGAGTACCCCACCATGGAAGCCGCACAAGCTGCGTACGAATCCGACGACTACCAAGCCGTCGTGGGCATTCGCTTGGCGGCGACCACCAACGGCCGCGCCGTGCTTGCCAACGGCATGGGCTGATCCGCACTGGATCCCTGCGGTTCGGGTGCTGCCCTCAGGCAGCCGTCAGGCACACATCGAGCCGCTCGAGTCCGCGCAGCATGAAGCTGGGGTGGTACTCGAAGATGTTGCTGGCCGCCAATTCGAACGAGGACAGGCGGCGAGCTAACTCCTCGAGTACCACCTTGCCTTCGAGTCGTGACAGCGCGGCACCGACACAGAAGTGGATGCCCCGGCCGAACGCCAAGTGATTGGTGGCCCCGTCACGCTCGGGGCAGAACGATTCGGGATCGTCAAAGACCGCCGGGTCGCGGTTGGCGGCGGCATACATCACCACCACTCTCGAGCCGGCCGGGATGTCGGCCCCTGCGATGGTCACGTCTCGACGAGCTACCCGGAACATGCCTTGCGTCGGCGTCGACAACCGCAGGGATTCCTCGACGATCGAACGGGCCCGCTCCGTATCGCCGCGCAGCGCCTGCCACTCGGCAGGGTTCTCGCCCAGCAGGCGCATCATCTCGGTGAGCATTTTCGTCGTCGTCTCGTTGCCCGCCACTAGCAGTTGCTGAATGATGCTGAGCATCTCAGCCATCGTCAGCGGAGCGTCGGAGACGTCGTCGTCCCCAATTCCGTCGGATTCGCGGTCGATCCGGGCGTTGAGCAGGTTCGTCAACAGGTCGTCCTGCGGTGCCAAACGGCGCGCCTCAAGTTGGCTTGCGAAGTACTTCTGGTACTCGATCACCTCGCGTTCGGCCTCAACGCGCTGCTCGATGCTGATGTCGGTGCCGATGCCCGCAATGGAGGCGTCGCTCCAACGCTTGAAGTCGGCCAGGCGGTCATCGGGGACATTCAGTGCTCTCGCGATGACGGTCACTGGCAACGGCACAGCAAATGATTGGACGAAGTCGAGCGGGGCGCCGCCGACAGTTCTTGCCAGCATCTCGTCGATCAGGCCGACGGCGACTTCGCGGATCGTCGGCTCGAGATCTGCAATCACCTTGGGTGTGAATGCCTTGCTGATCAGGCGGCGGAAACGGGTATGTGCCGGAGGATCGGCGGTCAGCAGGGTTCTCACCTGCGGGTAGCCGCCTTCGCTTCGGTACAGGTCAATGAGGCGCTGCGCCAGCTCAGAGTTCACATGCCCGCTGGTGTCGAATTCGGACGAGAACGTGTCGGGGTCGCGCACCACTTCGACCACATCGTCGTAACGAGTGATCAAGTACAACGGCGCGCCCGGCAAAGCCGCCTCGAAGACCGGGGCTTCCTCACGCATCTTGGCGTAGTAAGCGTGCGGGCACTGCTGAACCGAAGGGTCGAAGAGTCCGAAGTCTCCCAGGTCGATGTCGGGTTTGTCGTCGGGTCCGCGAGGTCCAGTGCGAACCGGCTGGGCTTCCTCAGTGGGCATTCCGGCCATGCCCCGATCCTCTCACCATGCTCCTGCCCACCGCTGCAAGCGGGAGCATCACGAGTTCGTGCGCAAACTCCAGCAGCCGCACGGCGATGGCGAACGCGGCCGCGTCACCCACTCCGAAGCGCTCGGCCAGCAGGGCTGCCACCACGACCTCGCGCACGCCGAGCCCCGCCGGCGTGATGCCGACCATCCCGACGACGATTCCTGCGGCGGTCGCCCCCGCAATCAGCCAGATGTCGTCGGCACCGGCGGCAAGCAGCGACCCTGCGAGCAGCACCGCTGCCATGAGACGTTGCGCCACGGCCAATCCGTAGACGAATGTTGCCCGCCACACAGCCGCCCGCTCTGCGCTGAGCGCGTCGGGGTGAACCAGCCCGGAGATCCGCCGCAGGAGGCCCACTCGCCGCATCAGACTGTCGATGCGGCGCCACCACGCCCCAGCGCCCGCCAGCGTCCACGGCAGGGTCACCAGGCCGGCCGCAGCGGCGACGCCGATCACGATGCGGGCGAACCAGCCCCCGGCGGTTCCCAGCCAATCGGCTGGCGCCCACAGTGCCGCGAACACTGCCGACCAGCCGACCAGCGTGGCAGTCTCGACGACCACCGACGCCCCGGCGGCGGCTCGCTTCACGCCCAGCGGGGCAGCCAGGCCGGCTCGGACGACGAGGGGCACCAGCCCGGTCGGCAGGTAGCGCGTTGCCTGGGACAGCATCCAGATGCGCAGCGCCGGGCGTTGCGCCAGCGGTGTGCCGTAGCCGCCGATGAGTTCCCGCCATCCGAGTGCCAGGCACCATGTCGCGGTCATCGACACCACCACGGCCGCCGCGAGCCCAACGGCGTCGACCTGAAGATCGATCTGGCGCAGGTCATCCCAGTAGCGGACGGCGAGCCAGACGATCACCGCCGCAGTTGCCAGCCCGACCGCCCACCGCACCGCAGTGCCGGATCGCCCTCGCTCGCCGGTGCCGCCGTCCGAGCCCGTCACGACAGCGCCGATTCGCCGCCGCTCATCGGCCGCCCCGCCAGCATCCCGCCGAGCGTACCGGTGCATATTCGGGCGGTTCGAGCGCAGGGCTGCTGCGAGACTGGGGCTGTGCGAGTGGTGCTGGTGACGCCGGGGTTCCCGACCTCGCTGGACGATCACCATAAGCCGTTCCTGGCCGACCACGCACGAGCGCTTGCCGCAACGGGCGCGGATGTGACGGTGGTGTGTCCCGCTCATCCCGACGCGCCACGCCGCCGTGACGTCGACGGCATTGAGGTGCGTCGGGTTCGGTTCGCTCCTGCGCGCATCGAAGCCCGGGTGGCGCTGGGCGAGAGCTACCGGGTGTTCTCGGGCCTGGCGGCGCTGTGGGTCATCCCGATGATCGCCAGGCTCACGCTGGCCGCGGCCCGCCAGGCGCGCAACCGAGTCGCTGAGGATGCCGCCGTCATACATGGCCACTGGTGGTTCCCGTGCGGGCTCGTGGCTGTTGCTGCCGCCATGGCGGCCGGGCGGCCCGTCGGCAGCGTCGTGCAGGTCCACGGTTCCGATGCCGCTGTCACCACCAACGCAGTGCACCGCTGGCTTGCCCGCCGGGTGCTTCGCCGGGCCGGTGCCGTGGTGACCGTGTCAGAGGACTTGCGCGACTGGGCTGCGTCACTCTTGCCACGTCGTGGCGGCCTGAGCCCGCCGCCGAGTGCTGAGCCCGAAGGTCGGCGTTCCGGTCCGCTGCTGCGGATCGTGTCGATGCCGGTCGGTGCCGAACGGCTCGGAACGCCGGCACCCGCGCCCCCCGACGGACCCGTCGTCGCCGTCGGGCGACTGATGTCCGAGAAAGGCTTCGACGTGCTGATCGAGGCCCTGGCCCACCTCCCCCTGCCAGAACGGCCCGACGTGGTCATCGTCGGCGACGGCCCCGACCGGACGTTGCTCGCGGCACTGGCCATGCGCCGCGGGGTGACCGTTCAGTTCGCTGGCGCAGTCGCCCCGGCAGAGATCGGCGAGTGGTACCGACGAGCCCGCCTGGTGTGCGTGCCAAGCCGGCGTGAAGGCTTCGGCATGGTGGTCGCCGAGGCCCTCGCAGCAGGCCGTGCGGTCGTCGCGACCAGGGTCGGCGCTGCGCCGCAATTCATCACCGATGGCACGAACGGCTACCTGGTCCGGCCCGACGACGCCAGCGCACTGGCCGAAGCGCTCACCACAGCCCTGCAATCAGATCTTGGCGCGGGCGCCTCCTCAAGCCCAGCGGCGCTCGCACCCTTCGGTCCGCAAGCCCACGCTGCCGCGCTGCTCGAGATCTACGCCGAGCTCGGCGGGGGCTAGAGCTCGGCGACGATCTCCGCCATGAGCTCGCCGGCCTCGGTCGGGTTCAGCCCGACGCGCACACCGGCGTCGCGCAGCGCGTCCATCTTGGCCGCAGCCGTTCCTTTGCCGCCTGACACGATGGCGCCGGCGTGGCCCATCTTCTTGCCCGGGGGCGCGGTGACCCCGGCGATGTAGCTCGACACCGGCTTTGACATGTTGTGCTTGATGTACTCGGCGGCCTCTTCCTCGGCCGAGCCGCCGATCTCGCCGATCATCATCACGGCCTTGGTGCCGGGATCGGCTTCGAACGCTTCGAGGCAGTCGATGAACGATGTGCCCGGCACGGGGTCGCCGCCGATGCCCACGCAGGTCGTGACGCCGATGTCCTTTTGCTGCAGCTCGTACAGCGCCTGGTAGGTCAGCGTGCCCGACCGGCTCACGATTCCGACGGGACCGCCGGACTTGGCGATGTGGCCCGCCGTGATGCCGATGTTGCACTCGCCCGGCGTGATGATGCCCGGGCAGTTCGGCCCCAGCAGCCGGACCCCGGGGAAGTCGCGCTTCAGCATGTTGAAAAAGCGGGCCTCATCGTGCGCCGGCACGCCCTCGGTGATGCACGCCACGAACTCGATGCCCGCCTCAGCGGCGTCCATCACGGCGGAGAACACGCCCGGTGCCGGGATGAAGATGCACGAGGCATTGGCGCCGGTCGCTGCTACTGCCTCGGTGCAGTTGGCAAATACCGGCACGCCTTCCACGTCGGTGCCCGCCTTGCGGGGATTGGTGCCGGCCACCACGTTGGTGCCGTAGTCGCGGTTCAGCATGCCGTAGTACCGGCCCTGCGAGCCGGTGAGGCCCTGGTAGACG
The DNA here is from genome assembly GCA_026713105.1 of Acidimicrobiaceae bacterium. GTDB lineage: Bacteria > Actinomycetota > Acidimicrobiia > Acidimicrobiales > Poriferisodalaceae > Poriferisodalis. Next base: position 1,071 of record JAPOPC010000096.1, on the reverse strand, counting down.
ACCTTGGTGTCCTTGTTGACGAAGATGCTCACGTCATGCCCTTGCCGCGACCGTCACGGCCGCATCACGTTGGATTGAACGAATTGCCCTTCGGGGAATGCTCATCTGAAGCTCCCGTTCAGCTCGCTGCCGAGGCCATCGCGACGGCTCGACGGGCAGCGTCGAGCATGGTCGGTTCCATCACGAGCTTCTCGTTGAGGTGAGGGGCGAGGATCTCGCGACCCTCTGCAGCGTTGGTGCCGTCGAGGCGCAGCACGATCGGCGCTTCGATGTCGACCGCTTCGAGCGCCCCGATGATGCCGTTGGCCACTTCCTCGCCGCGGGTGATACCGCCGAAGATGTTGATGAAGATGGCCCGCACGTCGGGATCGTTGTTGATGACCTCGAGCGCATTGGCCATTACCTGGGCATTCGCGCCGCCGCCGATGTCGAGGAAGTTGGCGGGCTTGCCGCCCACCTGGTTCACCACGTCGACGGTGCTCATCGCGAGTCCGGCGCCGTTGGCAATGACGCCGACGCTTCCCGCCAAGCCCACGTACTGCAGCCCCTTGGCGTGGGCGGCCTCCTCGCGCTCGTCACGCGGCTGGGTTTCGTCGTACTGCTCGTAGTCGTTATGACGGAACACCGCGTTCGAATCCAGCGTGACCTTGGCGTCGAGCACGTGCACTCGATTGTCGGGCGTGAGGATCAGCGGGTTGATCTCGACGAGGTCGGCGTCGCCTTCGGTGTAGGCGGTGTAGAGCTGCTGGAGGATCTCGACGGCCTGATCGGTGGCGACGGGGTTGAGGTTGGCGCCCTCCACCCAGGCTCGAGCGGCTTCGGCGGTGAGTCCTTCGGCGGGGTCCACCAGCACCTTGGAAATGGCCTGGGGATTCTCGGCGGCAACGGTCTCGATCTCCACACCGCCCTCGGCCGACAGCATCCCGAGATGCTTCTTGGCTGAGCGATCCAGCGTGAAGCTGGCGTAGTACTCCTCGGAGATGTCCGACGCCTTCTCGATCCACAGTCGCTGCACGATGTGGCCGTTGATGTCGAGCCCGAGGATGTTGGCGGCATGGGTCCGCACGTCGT
>JAPOPC010000048.1 GCA_026713105.1 Acidimicrobiaceae bacterium | reverse complement strand
CGCACAGCCGATCCATCTACGTTCTTCATCAGGTGGTCCCTCTCTTGGAGTTGTTACGAAGCTCTCCAGACGATGCCCCAACGGCACCGCCCGGAGAGGGACCACCACCCCTCTACTTCAACAACTCCCGGGACAACCTCACATCACCTTCGAGCCGACGATCGTCGAGCAATCGTCATTGCATCTGGACAGACTTCAACCGCGTATCGGCAGGTTGCAGATGCAGTCTTGGACATCGGCGAACTACTTGAGTCCGAACACCTCAACGGAACGGCGAAAGATGAACTTGAGCGAGTGCCGTTGGCTGCGCAGGATTGTGCAATTGAGGGTGACAAACGAAGTAGGCAGGAGACTGCGGCAATCGGCGCGGTCAAATCTCACATCGAGAACAGCGACGAGCCCGTGCTTCTCGCGACATTTGCTCAAGAACTTCGTGCATCGTTGGAGCATTCAGAAGGGTTAGAAGACTGGTTCGGCTACCAGTCTTTCGGTAGATTTCTTCAATCTATCGACAGCAGCTATGTCGTTGAGGGCCACCACGTTTGGGATACAACAAGACATGGAATGCCGACGGACCAGAGCGTAGTGCTTCCGGACACCATACAAAGGATATGCAATGAGACTGAACTTCCGCGACTCGACAGCAGCAAATGGAATGCACTCTTTGCAGTAATGGCACGATACCCGCATGGAAATGAGTTCAACCTGACAAATTGCACCGCCTGGTGTCGAGACGAACTTCGAGAACACGGAATCGGAATAGGACGAACACAGATTGGTCATGTAGTGCGGTCCGCTCTATATGGTGGGCAGCCGCTGAACTCGGTCCCGGCTCCAACTGAGCAACAAATCAGGACGGCTGTATTGAATTCGACGATAGCGCGGGCGCAGGCAGTGCACCTCAACCTCACAGAAGCGGAAGAAGCCGAGTTGAGCGCATGGTTGGGGGGTGTACAATAGCCTGATTTGTCCGGCGAGCGCGTGCATGCAATACTGCCGCTATCACAACTCGACATCCACTCTCACGGACCAAGTAGCGCTGACATGAACCAAGACCCAAGAACGGCACTGCCATGCATCTGCGCAGAAAATGCGCCAAACGACGTCCGCTGTACTCAAGAGTGCATTGAACTCGCCGAGCTTCGCGGGTCGGCGGCCAAACACGTAGACAGAATGGTTCGCGCTTTCGATGAGCGGCCCACACTATCTAACGGGCGACGCGCAAGGGACGCGTATGCAGCGGCGCTTGAGGCAAGCCAAGTCCTTCTCCGGCGGACTCGTGCATGTCTTGAGTTTGTAGGACAGATTGACGAGATAGAGGACGCAATCGTCCATTTTTCAGGCATGATCGATGAAATCGACCGAATGTCGGCAGAATATGAATCTGAACGAGCTCCAAAACAAGATCTGCGAGATCAAAAACAAGAGCGGCGTCATCGCTCTGCCACGGCTCGAACAGGGCTTCGATCTACACGACGCGTCATCCGCTGGCTCGGTCGGCAGTAGCACGTACTGATTGCTTAGGGTCCGCCGCGGGTTAGGTCGCGTGGTTGGGTGTGATGGTGTAGTTCCATTCGCCGTGCCAGTGGTGGGGCCGCAGTGGGAGTTGTTTCATCTGGTGGTCGGTGATTTTGATGCCGCGTTGGTACCAGGCGGGGTCGTGGGCTGCTTGGACGGTGAGTCCGGTTTGGGTGGTGGTGGAGGCGATGAGCTCGACGATGGTGGCGATGTCGGTGAGGGGTCGGCCTCGCCAGTTCATGGTGATGAAGCTGAAGAGGCGGTGCTCGATCTTGTTCCATTTGCTGGTGCCGGGCGGGTAGTGCACGACGGTGATCTCGAGGCCGGTGTCGGCGGCGAGGCGGGCGAGGAACCATTTCCAGGCGCGGGGCCGGTATCCGTTGGATCCGCCGGCGTCGGCGGTGATGAGCAGACGGGTCGCGTTCGGGAACCGCTGCCGTCCGAGGGTGTCCCACCAGCGGCGGATGGAGTTGACGGCGAACTCGGCGGTGTCGGCGCTGTCGCCGACGCTGACCCAGCCGTCGTTGTTGGCGAGGTCGTAGACGCCGTAGCCGATGGCGGTGGCGAACTCTCCCAACGAGCGGTCCGCGAAGTCGTGCACGTTGACCCGCTGCGGCTCGCCGGCGGGCTCCCATTCGGCGCCCTTGTTGGCGTAGTTCCCGATGAGCTCCTTTTTCTTGGTGTCCACGCTGACCGCCGGCTCGCCGGCGTCGAGGAACTCCTGCGCGAGCGAGTTGAGATACGCGAACTGGGCGTCCCGGTCGCGATGGGCGGCGCCCTCGTTCTGCTTGGCCGGCGCCTGCAGCGAGTAGCCCATCTGGTGCAGCAGCCGCCGCACCAGCTCCGCGGACGCCTTGAAGCCCTGCGCGGCCAGCTCGCGTGCGAGCTGATAGGTCGACTTCAACGTCCAGCGCAGCGGCGAGGTCGGGCTGCCGCGCGTGCTCGGATGCACCAGCTCGTCGAGCGCCTCGGCCAGGCCGGGCTGCTTGTCGACCGCCGGGCGGTCCCCGCCGCCCTCCGCCCGCTGACGGTCCGACGGCTCCACCCCCTCGCGCACCTCCCGCGCAGCCCTCGACATCGTCGAAGTCGAGATCCCCGACGCCTCCACCACGAACGCCTGCCCGCCGCGGCCCAGCGCCTCGGCCAGCGCGCCCGACAACACACGCCGCTGACGCTCGCCCAGATGCGGCATCACCGTGTCGAAGAACACCCCCGCAGCAGCAGCCGACAACTCCACACACCTGACACTACACCACGCGAGTTAACCTGCGGCGCACCCGTAGTCAGCGCTGTCGAGCAGGCGCTTCGCCTTCTCGCCGACGATCTCGATGTCGCCGCTGCGGGCCATGCCGAGGTAGGCCTTTCACGGCTCCAGGTACCACTCCTGTAGCTGCCGCTTCTTCTCGTCGTCACGCACGACGATGAAGCGCACTGGCTGGCGGTTGCCGCCCTGGGGTGCGTGACGCGCGTAGTCGAACGCCTGCTCCAGTGTCTCGTCAGAGACAGGGTCCTTCGTGAAGTACCTCGTCGTCATCGACGTCAGTGCTGCCTCGCCAAGTTCCATGGTTTCCTCGCTCGCTTTGGGTGCGCCGTTTACCGGCCCGCCGGCGGCAGTCGCCGACAACGGCGCCACAGTACCCACCTCGGCCACGATCACGCCCATTGCCAACTGACCACAGACTCGGTGTCGCTGCATCATGGTCGAGGTCAACGGCTAAACCTCATAGCCGAGCCATGGCGCAATTCGATCCCACGCCAATGCGCAAAGCATCTTCGACCGCTCGGCGACGACATCGACGTCCCAATCGTTCTCCAAGTTGGCTACGGTAGCTGCAATCGGGAGATAGTCAATTGTGTCAATCACCACCTGAGGCAGGTCAATTCCCAGTTCTTGAGCAACATGTACTTCATGCTCTTGCTCAGCCGGTGTTTGGGCGGCCAATATTCTATAACAGGCGTGCTTCTCGGGCCAAGACCGATTCGAGATACTGGAATTGGCCTCTGCAGGTAAGAGAATGAGGTTGCCTAGACAATCAATCGTCTCCAGATCCTCATAGAGACTTGGCGACCAGTCATTCTCACCGTCCCGCTTGCGAGGCGCGACGTGTTCCACTGATATATTCTTACGGTCATTCCATTGTTCATATGTCAAGAGTGGCAACACGCCCGCCTTACCAACTGCAATCAATGCGGGTGTCGCAACCTCTACGACGGTGTCATGATTCGCAGCCAGCAAGAGGAATCGTGTCAACTGTTGATTGTGCGCATAAATTGGAATTGACGATGCTCGTTCAACCCAGGCTTTACGTGTGCCAATCCCGGCGGCGTCTAGCTGCAGACGAAAGTACTTCTCAAGCATCTCGTTTTGGGGCCTCGATGCACGAGAAACATCCTGGGGCACGCGAGCTAACGGTGCAATACCTTGCTCTTGATTGCCTTCGCGCAACAGAACTCGGTGAATGTTGTCAATTCCCGCGGTGCCGCCCTTCGCTCCGCGCCAGAGTGCAAGGAACGCCGTTACCGCCCGAAGAGCTCCTCCACATGAGACTGAGTCCCCGGAAAGCCGGGCCGAGTAAAACCTTGTAAGTGCCGCAATTGAAATCGTGTGATTGGTCGATTGGAGAATATCAAAGCACATTTGCTCATCAGTTGTAAGCCTTCCGAGCCCCTTCAATGCCGGCCCCATGTCACCGACAGTCTCTGAGTCCCAAGCGTGCTGCAGTAACTGCGCAATGTGCCCCATATGCTCCAAGAACGATTCACGTTCCAGGGATGTCAAACCGTCGTACCTGAGGCGAAGGTAGGATCTTTGTTCACTCGGTCGGCGAGATAAACGGCGTCCCGACTCTGCCAAGGCGAAGGGAATGAGAAGGTCATTTGTGGCTCGTTGGCGTTCTTGTGCGGTCTTGAACTTGTGAAGATAGTCTTCTGCGTGAGCTAAGAATGTCTCCGATCGCGATCTACGAAATCCGTCTTGACCAACTGTTTGGATAACTTTCGGCCGAAATGTCTCAAAAGCGGTTAGCGGCTCGCCTGTCGTATTCAACGACTCGAACATGTCGAATGCATAATCTTCGGTAGTTGCTGTAACAATGGTTGCGGCAACTCGATACAACATAAATCGGGCAACAACTAACAGTCGAAATATCTGACGTTCTTGCGCAAGCGCTTCGTCCGAAAGCTGCTTCGCTACTTCGCCGGGACAATCGCCTCCAAATAGTGCGCGGCTGACATTCTCGCTTGTAGCGAGGTGGCTTACATCGGGCAGCCTAATATCCTCAGATGATCCTTCTACCGCCGCGCCCAGCGTCTTATCGACGTACGCCAGAGTATCCGTGATGACGGACCGACTTGACGGCCGGAAGGGATTGGCTTCTTCTTTGACAGCGTGTTGTCCATAGGAATGCAACAGGCGCGCTATCGGTGACTGATACTGCGCTTCCGTTCTCTTACGGGACCACTTGTCGGAATACGCCCGGATAATTCGAGGACACCATCTGAATTCATTATCGCCATGGCGCCTGTCCTCTACAATCGTCGATAGAAGTTCAGGGAGCGTCTCTGCGCATTGCCCTCGTAACCAAGTACCTACAGAATCTGAAGACTCTTCGTAAATCTGTGCGCTCTGCGTTAGTCTCTGATGTAGGGCCACACTCACGAGCGTCAATGTTGTCAATCGCTGTTGGCCATCAATCACAATCATAATTCGGCCAGGTGCTCCTGCCCCCATCGGCTCGATGATATTGTGTTCGTTCGCCAGAATGCCAATGAATGTACCGATGAACGTGGCCGCGTCTTCACGCAGTAACAGTTGCCCGATTCCGTGATTGATATCGTCGAACAAACGGAATATATGTTCCTCGTCCCAAGAGTATTCGCGTTGATATGGTGGAATGAAGAATCCTTGCCCGCGTTCAGACATGAATTCGATCGCGCTCTTTGAGGAGGCTTTGAGGATGTCAGAAATGTCGTGCATGAAATAGGTTGTCCCGAAGTTGCTCGTGGTTTGTATGCATGTGGGTGTTCTCTAAGCTCTAGCGTTGCTCTCAGCCCTCTATATTGCACACATTCAACGGGCTTAGACAGCGCAAATTGTGCAGGGATCCGTGTCATCGTCGGCGTCAAGCGCATCCGAAAGAGCTTCGAGGACGGGTATCGCTGTGCGGACCTGACGGATACGGTCTATGGCAGCTTCGTGTTTGTCGAGGATTTCTTGGCTGCGGGAGCGTAGTTGCACGAGCGTCTCACCGCCGCTCCACGTGTACTGGCGTCCGGCCATGGCACGCTCGCTGAAGTCGGCATCTCCGTCGACTCCGGCGTCGAGCAGGACCTTTTGTTCAATCGCAATCGCGCGCTCGTAGAGCTCTGGGTGGCGTTCCGCGAGGCCCACCCACTCGGCCTTGCGTTGGTAGAAGCAGAAGTAGCAGCCTGAGCGTGTGCGCCACTCGTAATAATCGGGGAGGCCGATGCCCGCGTCGTCGAGGATCTGCATGACGCCGTCGTGGTCGATGCCGTCTTCGACGAACGGGAAGCGGCTCTCGATGTTCGGCTTGGTCGACACATAGCCCTTGCGGTTCGCCTCGTCTGCCCGGATGGCTACGTACGACACCGCAGGCTCGTCGCCTATCCACGCTTCGATGGGCTTGATCTTCATCACCTTGGTGCACCAGCGCATCTGCGGCGACGGCAGCGCTCCACGAAAGACCTCAAACCAGTGGTCGAAACCGCGTTCGGAGTTCAGGCGAGCGATCGGCTTGCCCAGGATGACCTCGAGACGGGTGAGGAACTCGTACGTCTCGGGCAACTCAGCGCCCGTATCGCAGAAGAAGTACTCCATTTGCGGCACTCGGTCTCGTAGGTAGAGCGCTAGAGCGCTTGAATCCTTGCCGCCCGAGATGCCGCAGATATGCCGCGTTTGCTCAACCATGACCGACACTCCTGGGCAATTTGTCTTCCTGAACTGGGCCGATGTCGAGCGGACGCTCATGCTCAAGAAGCCGCTTGCCGAGCGTTGCCCAGATCGCGTTGTGCGCTCGTTGGGGAGAGCCCAGCCAATCTGCGACCTGTGCGATCAGCTCGTCAAGGGCTTCCTCCACCTGGCCGGTCTCGCCCTCAGCAACCTCCGCGAGGCGTACGGCCTCGGCCCCTGTTGGGTGCGTCACGGCGATCCGAATCGCTTCGAACGGTGCCCCGTCAGCCGCTCGACGCTCGGCATGAAGCGCCCTCAATCGATTGAATGCGTTGAGCCGATGCGGGAACTCCGCTCGGACCTTGGCAAGATCGTCGTCGCTCCACTCGGTCGGCGCCTTCTTCGCGACCACGGTCGCGATCGATGCCATCCAATCCCGATCGTCGTCGTACACGTCGTTGGACAACGCCAAGACGAACGCTCGCATATCTCGATCGAGCACTTCGTCCACGAGTCCAACAGCCGGGCCACTGACGGCCAGCCGCGTGCGTTCGCCTGCAGCGGCAAGCAAGTCATCCCGCAGTTCCTCGATCATGTTGCGACAACGAAACGTCAACTCGTCGATGCAGCGGGCGAGGTCGCTGGCGAATGACGAATACAGGCCAGCTGATCCGGCGGTGGGCATATCCGCCCGCTTGCGACCGGGTGCGATGGGTTCGTAGCCGAGGGCGACTGGCAATAGCTCGAACAGCAATACGTCCGGCTCCGTCGCCTCGTTCAAGGCGTCACGAACCGCCAGTGCTTCCGCCGACAGGTGTGACGTCCGACGCGTCCACTGCTCCAGACGGCGCATTCGGCTCGCCAGATACAGCGTGACGGCGAGCACGTTGCCGACTCGACGATCGCCGAGACTCGCGTCGACTCCGAAGCACTCGGCGAGTGCGTTCAGCGCATCGCGGCGACGGCCGGTGACGTTCGCAAAGTGCTTGACCTCGAAGTGCTCCGGGTTGCGCACCATGCGTTCCGACAGGTCAGCCGACAGGCCGAGCTGGAACGTGCCGTGCTCGTAGATCGCCATGCGGTCGGCTCGTGCGAGCAACGCGGCTGTGACGACCACGGGGATGACACCGGCTTTGACGCCGTACGGGGGCGACGCCAGGGTCGTGTACAGGTCCCGAACATTGAGGCGCGTGGCCTTCGCCGACTCGAATGCTTCTTCGATCGCCTCCCATGCAGGGATGAGGCGCAATTGCTCGATTTGTCGGCTGCTCTCCGATGGCTTGCTGTCACGGCGCACGCGTGGCTTGCCGAAGATGGGATCACCGCCGGCCTTCTTGGGGCGATGCAGTCCGGCGTGTTTCAGCGCCGCCTCATACATGGCGACCTCGGGCCCGTAGCCCTTGAGGCCGAGCCGATACTCGGTGCTGTGCTCGATCATGGCTTCCAGCAAGATCCGGCGGGCCTTGGCCCCTTGCGAAGTCAGATCGGAGCGGTTCAGCATTTCGTTCGGTATACGCGGCGCAGCTGGATAGGCGAGATCCGCCGCTTCCGAGAGCGGCGCACTTCCCCGTCCTGGTCGCAGCACAATGCCGGCCTGGTCATCGAGCAGCACCCATTGGCAATTGCTGGTGCCGAACGCTGACGTCACCGCCGCTTCTAGCTGTACGCGCGCCAAGGCGAGCCGCTCGCCTACTTCGCGTCGGGCGACCCAGTCAGTTTCCACCTGAGGCGCCGAGAGAACGTCGCTCAACGCAGCCACTGCGCGCGCGGCGCTATCTAGCGCTACAACATTCTCGGGCAGAGCCGCGACCACCGGTTTTGACTGCAGCCGACGCACCCGGCCCGAATCGTCCGGTGCACGGCCAGAACTACGAAGCGCTTCCTCAGAGAGCGTCGGTAGTCCATCGTCGGGATTCGCCACCAGCAGCAGCTCGCCGTCGATCGGATCGAGCGGAGCTGGCGGCACGACGGCCTCGTCGCCGTGGGCGAAGCGACGACTGAACAGTCGCACCACGTCGTTCTGAGCACTGTGTCGAGCAGCGACTACTGGCTCAAGCTCATAGACAGCGCCCAGCACCTGGTGCAGCGGCCGATCAGCGACTCGGTTGTGTGCCCCCTCCAGCAACTCGGAGATATTGACATCGGATCCTTGCCAGATTCGGTATTCATCGGCGAATGATCGGTACGTCACCAGACCGCGCTGTTCGAGGCCAGTGAGCACCTCCTTCGACGCAGAGTCGACGAGGTTGAGAACAGGAGCGCTGGCTCGCACTGCACCAGAAGCTGAGACGAGGTTCAGCAGCGCCACTGTCTTGGCGATGCGCTGCTCCGCAGACGACAGCCCATTGGCATCTCGCAGCCGGCTCGCGATCTCAGTCCACCGGCCTGAGCGGCCGACGGCACTGACGCCGGCGCCACCTGTGGCCATGAAGTAGTCATAGACAGCTTCGGGGCCGATCGAGGGCACGTAGTCGGCGCGATCAATCTCGATTTCTGCTGCGAGCGAAGCCACTGTCCCTGACTCGCTGCCAGCCAAGAACGAGAACAGCGTTCGCTCGTGCTGCCCGAATCGGTTGCACAGCTCGGGCAGAACAAGCGTCGAGACGGGGTGAAGCGGCCAACAAGATGCGATCGTGCCGGGGTCGCTGAGATCCGTGATGCCTGCCGACGCGAGCGACTTGGCGTGGTGCCTGGCCCACTTGTCGATGCGCTGGTGCAGCTGTTCGTCGCTGACTCGGAACGCTTGAGCTATCAGCGCTCGCGTCTGAGGGGCCGATTCGGTGAATGCGACGTCGACAAAGCGGCCTTGCACCTTGGCCCAGTCGCGACGCCGACGATCGTCGACGTCGGCGAGGTACTCCTCGAACGACAAGTGCTGCAAGGTGACCACGAAGATCGGCAGCCCGGCGCCCTGTCCGGCCTCGGCGAGCCGTTGGAGGAGATAGATGTCGCTGGACTCGTTGTCCCCTGCGGCCTCGAGGTTCTTTCCGAACTCATCGATGACGATGAGCAGTGGGTCTTGCGAGGCCATACAGCGAGCAATCTCAACGAGTTCGCTCACCGATGGGTCAACCGGGTCTTCGGCTCGGCTGACACGCCGCTGTGCAAGCTTGAGCAATGACGACGCCGGGAACTGGGCCGAGCCTGGAACCTTGCCGTAGCGCCGCGTCACCGCTCGATGAAGACCGCGAAGCACCGTTCGCGCGACTGGTTCACGATCGGCCGTGACCAGTGCTCGGTAGAAGCCTCGCGAACGGCTCCGGTGCCTGGAGAGCGCCTGATTCAGCTGGTTCTTGGCTGTTGGTGATGCTTCTGCGATCTTGTCGAGTGCGCTATCTCGTGCGCTACCGGGAGGTCCGAACGCCGCATCGAGCAGTAACCCCAGCGACGACTTGCCAGAGCCGTACGGACCTGTGACCGACCATGCACCGCCAGCGGGCCCGAGCGCCGACGACGCAATGCGTTCAACGACATCGAGCGCCCGCGCAGTCACGACGTAGCCGTCGAGCGGTTCGGCACTGTCCGCGTCGCGCTCGAAGTTCGCCGACCGTGCGAATTGGCTCCGCACCGACAGCACATCGGCCAGCTTCGTCACCGCCCTCGTCTCCCGTCGCGTCGCGCCTGTCGAACATGCAAGCGAGTCAGGACATCTTCCGCTTCGTTGTCTTCTTCGGACTCGTCACTGCGACCTGTCGGTTCGTCGCTCAGAGGCCCGGCAATTGGATCAAGGGGCACGACGCCGTAGTGCTCGGACAGCAGCTCGGCCGCAGCTGTAGCCACGTCGCCCTTCCATGAGAGCTGGGGCACCCCTGTCGGTGTCGTGAAGTCCAACGAGTCCGTGACTTCGACTGCGGGGGTCAGGGCTGTGAACAAATCGGCTGCATTCAACTTGAACACGCTCGCTGGCGAGCCGCTCTCCGCGACGATCCGTTCGAGTGTGATCGTCTGGCCGGTCAAACCGGTGCGTGCAATCCAGTCCAGCACGGCGTGTGCCGCAACCGCTGGAGCCAGCGTCGGCTTCAAACCCAGCTTGTAGCGGTGGGCGCCGGTCGCCTCAGACCGACCGACCAGGCGCAGTTCCCGCAGCGGGCAGTCTGCTGCATCGTCGACAGTCTCTCGGCCAGTACGAGACGTCGGTCCGTACGTGCGCATGAAAGCACTGAGGTCCTTCTCGACCGCGGATTCGCTCGGCTCTTTCCAGTCCGGCACCGAACGCAGCTGCGTCATCACGGACCTGCCGAGATCTTCTACCTCGAACTCCACCGCATTGAAGTCGCAGAGCGCCAACCACCACACTGGCAATCGGCACGGGCGAGCCAGCAGGCGCCAGTGCAGCAGCCAAAGCGATGCCGGGTCCTCCATCCACGGATCCCAGCCGTCTTCACCAAACAGCGCTTCGCCGAATCGAGTCGGCTTCACAATTGTCGGCTTGCGACCCGACCGAGCGTCGGGATCAGGAACTTCGACGACCACTTTGGCCGCGAGTCCCCAGAAACGAATGGCGCGAACCATGTTCTTGCCCACGCCCAGGCGCACCGGAGCGTCCTCGCTCGCAAAGACGCGCGGGTCAGCGGTAGCCGCTACATACGCCTTACGGAACCAGCCGTAGCGAGGATGGAACGTCTCATGGCGTGCAAATACCGGCTCTGCGGCCTCGCTCAGGTGCACGTCATGCCGCCTCTGTGGTCATGAGCCGAACGTAACGAACGGCTGTGACAACCTTCTCGGCGGCGACGGCAATTTCGCTCGATGTAGTGAATCGTCCGAGGCTGAACCGCACCGATTCGAACGCCGCTTCACGCGACAGTCCCATCGACGTCAGGACCGGCGAGGGTTCGATCGCACCGGTGCTGCAGGCGCTCCCCGCGGATGCTGCGACGGGGTCCATGTTCACGAGCACGGCATCCGAATCCGTTCCGGCGAAGTGGAGATTGGCGGTATTGGGGAGCCGACGTTCGATGTCGCCGTTCTGATCAACCGCAGGCAATGCGTCGATCAGCGAATCAACGAATCGATCTCGCAACGCGCCGACTCGCTCGGATTCCGTTTCCTGCTCATCGGCTGCAAGCTCCGCAGCGACTCCCAGGCCGACGATGCCCGCGACATTCAGCGAGCCCGAGCGAAGGCCGCGCTCATGACCACCGCCCCACAGCGTCGGGTGCAGAGCAGCGAGGGCCTCACGAGTCCCGACCAGGGCGCCCACGCCCGTCGGGCCGCAGATCTTGTGGCCGCTGAGCGAGACCAGATCACAGCCAAGCGCCGACATATCGAATGGCAGCCGACCAACCATCTGAGTGGCATCGCAGTGGAACAGCGCCCCTGCCTGATGAACGAGTTGAGCAACCTCCTCAATGGGATTGAGGACGCCCGTCTCGCTATTGGCAGCCATCACCGACACCATCACGGGGTATCCGGTCTCTGTCAGCAAGCCAGCCAGCGCGTCGACGTCAACAAACCCGCCTGGCGTGACGGCGGCAGTGCGGTACTTGCAACGACCGGTCGCGGCGAAAGCCTCTGCCGCTCGGCTGACGGATGCGTGCTCCACCGCGGAGACCACCAGCATCGGAGTCGTATCTGGCTGAGATCCGTGACTCGCCGGAGCGAAGCCGCCAAGGGCGAGATTGTTGGCCTCCGTCGCCCCGGCGGTGAAGACGACCCCTCCCGGCGCTCCGCCCACGAGAGCGGCCACCTGTTCGCGGGCCTCACTGACCGCTGCGGCCTGTCGCCGGCCAAATCGATGGGCTGACGACGCATTGCCGAATCCGTCGGTCATGGCCTTCGTGACAGCGTCCGCCACCCGCGGATCGCAAGGCGCGGAGGCGTTGTAGTCGAGATAGATCTCGTTCACTCAAGACCCCGGGGAGCTGGTGGCATCGGCCTTGCGGCGAGCGTAAGGCAAGCACCTCCGACGACCGGGGACCCCACGAATTACTCGCCGCGGCCCGAGTGCAGCACCGTCAGCCCTCGAGACAGCTGCGGATCTCCGCAGCGAATCGGGGGATGTCCGCGGTGATCCCCTGCCGAGAGGCAGCTACATCAGGCTCGGTCGGACCGCGTCGAGGTCGTGCGTGAGGAAACGCGGCTCGCTTGTCGTTCAGGCGAGGGTGTTGGCGGCGAGTGCGAGGCCGTTGCGGGTTCGTCGTTGCCAGTCGGGTTTGATGCGTCGGACGGTGTTGGTGCAGATGCGGAAGATGCACACGGCTTCTCGCAACGCCAGCTCGTGTGCGTCCCAGCCGAAGCGTTCCAAGGCGGCATGCTTGGTCTGGTCGTAGAAGACCGCTCGGGCATCGGCCGAGTCGTGGCTGGTGCCGTGAAGTGCCCATGTGAGGTGGGCGAGCAGGTTGCCCACGTCGAGCATGGGATCGCCCGGGCCTGCCTCTTCGAAGTCGACCAGGGCGATTCTGCCGTCGGGCATGCAGATCATCTGGTCGTCGTAGAAGTCGTTGTGAGCGATCGTCGTCGGCTCCCAGTCGTCCACGAACCCGGCGAGGGCCTCGGTGACCTCGCGCAGCAGACGTCGCCCGTCGGTGTCGTCGCGCAGGACGTGAGCGAAGGTGCGCTCGGCTCGGTGGTACCCGCCGGCGAGATCGAACGCTGGCGCAGAGGTTCGCGAGGGGGGCAGCGCCCACAGGCTGTGGAGGCCGTCGAGCAGCAGCGCCGGGTCGGGTGCGTGCCCGCTTGCCAGGCTGTCACGCAGGTTCACGCCGGGCACCTCGGGAACCCACACCACACCACCATCGGCCCAGCAGCCCACCACCGGTGCGCTCACGAAACGTGAGGCGTCGATGAGTTCCGCGGCTGCGAGCAAGCTCGGCAACGCTGCGGGGCGCACAACGCGGGCAAAGAAGCTGAACTTGCCTGTCTGGTGGCGCAGCACAGCTCGATTGGCGGGCCGATAGCGGACCGTCTCGACTGCCATCAGCCGACGCGGCACCGCGAACACGTGCTGGTCCACCAAGCGCAACGCCGAGTCGGGGCTCACAGCGGGAGCCAGCCCCGGCAGGGCGTCATCGTGAGGGAATCTCGACACCGCTGCGGTGTTGTCGCGACGCAGCGTCACGGTGAAGAACTCCGGCGCCAGAAAAGCCTCCTCGGGCCATTGCGCTTCGTAGTTGACCGTCGCAAACCGCCCCGGCAGATGGCTGAACTGCCGGATTCGCAGCCGACACGGATCATCGGACGCTTCGGGAAAGCGACAAACCGAGGCGTCCCACACCCACTCGGGATCGAACAGCCGCTCCAACTGCGGAAGCGCAGGATCGGCGGGGAAATCGACCGCCTCCAGCAGCGGAGGCTTCACCGGCGATGAGCGCCGCCGGCGCTTCGTACGGGCTGACGAGTTGGCGGTGCGAGCCAACTGGTGCGTCGCGACGCCATCGGCGTTTCCGTCGTCGTTGTTGCTGACCGTGCTGACGTCGCTGAGGTCACCGAGATCGCTGACCGGCGTCGCCGGCGTTTCAGGGGTCGGCGTGTCAATGCCGTCGGAGACCGGTGTCAGCGGCGACGGCGTGGGTGTGTCGATGCCGTCGGAGACCGGTGTCAGCGGCGACGGCGTGGGTGTGTCGATGCCGTCGGTGACCGGTGTCAGCGTCGAGGGGGTCGGCGTGTCAATGCCGTCCGAGTCCGTGCCGTCATTGTCGGTTGGCGTCGGCGTATCGATCCCATCCGAATCAGTGCCGTCATTGTCCGTCGGCGTCGGCGTATCGCCGTCGCCGTCGTCCCCGTCGTCTTCGTCGTCGCCCTTGGACACCACCGTTCGAGTGACCAGCGTCGCCTGTTCGGGCGTCTCGCTGCCGTCCTTCGGCAGCGGCTCGTCGTCGTCGTCCCCGAGGCCGTCGTCCTCATCGGCGTCACCCTCGACAAGATCACCAGGACGCGACGAGATGACCACCTCATCGGCAGCGGCGAGATCGTCGTTCACCGCCGAGGCGACAATCCGCACCGCGACAGCCACAGCGACCAGCAGTCCGAGAACCGCGACAGCTCGTGTGACGCGCCTGCGCATGTCAGCTTCCGAATGTAGTAACGGCTACCTCGGACCCTAACGCTTCGTGCTCACCTGGGAATGCTCCGCCGAAGCAGCCGATACGAGACTGGTCAAGATCCCGAATAGTGCGAGCGCAGAGTGGCGCGCGCCTAGTTTCGGAGGCGAGCGGAACGGGACAGCCTGGGAGGACGCGTGAGCGAGGCAACAGACGCGGAAGAGCGAGAAGTCATGGACTGGCAGCGCTACGGCGTGGCCGTGCGCGAGCTGGCGCAGATGATCGCCGATGACGGCTACCGGCCCCAGATGATCCTGGCGATCGCCCGGGGCGGGCTGTTCTGCGCCGGCTCGCTGGGCTATGCCCTGTCGGTCAAGAACATCTACGTCATGAACTGCGAGTACTACACCGGCGTCGACGAGCGGCTCGAGGTGCCGATCATGCTGCCGCCCACGCCCGACCTGGTCGACCACCGCGACTCGGACATCCTCATCGCCGACGACGTGGCCGACACCGGCCACACGCTCAAGCTGGTCTACGACTTCTGCCTGCCGCGGGTGCGCAGCGTGCGCACCGCCGTGCTGTACGAGAAGCCGTGGTCAACCGTCAACTGCGACTGGGTGTGGCAGCGCACTGACCTGTGGATCAACTTCCCCTGGTCGACCGAGCCGCCAATCGTCAGCGACGAGCAGGCCCGCTCCTGAGGTCACCCTTCGACGGGACTGCCCGCACAAGCTCGCCGCCAGGGCCGAGTCCCCACCCGACCAACGCGAGCACCAATCACCGACTGTCTCGGCACCCTGCCAATAGAACGCGAATAGAACACAATGACCTGACTCAGGATCCAAAACCACAGGTCAGAGGCTCGATACGAACATTTGTAGGTACCCCCTAATAGAACGCGAATAGAACAAGCGCACGCGGCACAGAACCTGTCGGCGTACCCGAGTCCTCGGGCGGGCCCAACGCCTGGCTGTGAAATTCCGGCACTGCGGCACCTCGAACGCGGCGATACTGGCACCGTGAATTCGCTGGAGGAAATCGTCGGCTTAGCCCAGCAAGGCGAATCTGAGACCGTCGAATTCAAGGCAACGACCGGCCAACGCGAAGCTGCAGCCAAGACGCTCTCGGCCATGCTCAACGGCCGGGGCGGAAGGGTGATCTTCGGCATCGGACCCAAGGGCAACATCACAGGACAACAGGTGGGCGGCGAGACGCTCACCGACATCACCAACGCATGCCTGAACATCCACCCCCGCCACCCGCCGTCTATCGAGCGGGTCTCGCTGCCCGACTGCGATGGGCGGGAACTGGTGGTGGCCACTGTTCCATCGGGCGGCAGCAAGCCCTACACCTACCGGGACCATCACTACATGCGATCAGGTGCGGCGACCGTCGACATGCCCGACGAAATGCAGTTGTCGCTGGTGCTGGAGCGAGTGCACGGTACGGCGAGGTGGGAGCTCGAGGCGTCGGGATTCGACTTTGATGCCATCGACGACCACGAAGTGCAACAGTTCCGAGACGACGCAATCGCCGCCAGGCGCGCCGCCTTCGATGCGGAGGCGTCATCGGCCGATGTGTTGCTGGCGCTCGGTCTCCTGGACAGTGAAGGCCTGCCGAACCGTGGTGCCATCGCGCTCTTCGGACGTGTCCGAGAACTCGGTGGCCACTTCCCGAATCTCGGCTGTCGGCTGGTGGCAGTGGACGGCGCCGAGCTCGCGGAAGAACTCCACGATGATGCGCTCATCGCGGACAACGTGTACGCCTCGCTGCGCACGGCGATGGCCTTCTGCGATGATCATTTGAGCTGGCGGACACAGATCGGTGACGGCTTGCAAGCCGAGACCGATTCGGAGATCCCGCGGGCCGTCGTGCGCGAGGCGCTGGCCAACGCGTTCGGCCATCGTGACTACGCAGCAGCCGGACTGGTGCAGGTGCGTCTGTATGCCGACCGCCTCGAGGTGGCGTCGCCCGGCCAGCTGCATTTTGGCCTCACCCCCGCCGACCTGTACGAGCCGCATGGATCGCACCCATGGAATCCAGTGATGCTCGGCTGCCTGTATCGGCGAGGCATCGTCGAACAGTTGGGCTCAGGAACGCTTCGCATGATTCGTATGTGCGCAGAGGCAGGCCTCGGCCGCCCAGCATTCTTGGCCGGCGGCGCTTCGGTCACATGCAGCATCCCGCGCTGGGGTCACTGGCTGCGGCCGGATGGGACGAGCGTGGACGTCTCCAAGCTGGAAGCTGCGGTGCTGTCAGCGCTGGTCGTCGGCCCTGCTTCACGGGGCGAACTCGCTGATGCGCTCATGGCAGAAGCCGCTGATGTGCGTGAGGCGTTAGTCGAACTGCGAGAAATGGGCCTCATTCGCGTCGAAGGCCACGGTCGCGGTTCGTTCTGGCTGCTCGACACCCCCTGACCCCCCGCCCCCCGGAATAGAACGCGAATAGAACGCAATGACCCGGCTCGTGACGCAAAACCGCAGGCCAGAGGCTGGATACGAACACTTGTAGGTACCCCCTAAAGGAACGGGAATAGTGCGAGCGCTCGGCGCGCGCCTAGTTTCGGAGGCGAGCGGAGCGGGACAGCCTGGGAGGACGCGTGAGCGAGGCAACGGGCGCCGAAGAATGTGAGGTCATGGACCGGCGGCGCTGCGGCGTGGCGGTGCTGTACGAGAAGCCGTGGTCAACCGTCCACTGCGACTGGGTGTGGCAGCGCACTGACCTGTGGATCAACTTCCCCTGGTCCACCGAGCCGCCGATCGTCAGCGACGAGCAGGCCCGCGCCTGAGCCCGACGCCTGCGGGCGGGGACCTTCAATTGCTACAGGCGCTCGTGGAGGCCGGCGCGGTTGAGGTGATGATCCTCGGTGCAGTCGGCCTCTGAGGTCTCCAGCTGCAGCGTCACATGGGAGATGCCGTGCCGATCCTTCGCGATCTGTCGCAACTCGGCGAGGACGGCTCCGTGTTCGGCACCGTGGTCGGGGTCGGTGAGCACGTGAGCGCTCATGGAGACGTAGCCCGAGGTGACGGCCCACACGTGGATGTCATGCATCACCGTGACGCCGGGCACATCTTCCATGTCGGCGCACAACTCGTCGAGATCCACGTCGGAGGGCACACCGTCGATCAGCACTTCGAAGACCGACGTCACCAACTTCCACGAACTCAGCACGACGAGCGCTGCGATCAGCAGGCTCAGCCCAGGGTCGACCCACCACCAGCCGAAGATGAGGATCGCCGCGGCAGAGATCATCACGGCCACCGACACCATCAGGTCGGCGAGGACGTGCCGGAACGCCGCCTCCACATTCAGGTTGCCGGGTGAGGAACCGTGCAGCAGGTACGCCGCTGCGATGTTCACCGCCAGGCCAATGCCGCCGACCGCCAGCACCCAACCGCCGGCAACCTCAACCGGATCGCCGCCGAAACCGTCGATGAAGCGTCCGATTGCGGCCCAGCCGATCCAAGCTGCAATCACCCACAACATGAGGGCATTAGCGGCCGCTGCGAGCACCTCGGTTCTCTCAAGGCCGAACGTGCGCTTCATGGAGGCGGGGCGCTGCGCAGCCCACGTGGCCAGCAGGGCCAGACCGATGGCAGCCGAGTCGGTGAATGCGTGACCGGCGTCGGCCAGCAGGGCCAGGCTTCCGGAGAAGACGGCGCCGACCACCTCGGCCCCAACGATGACGACGGTCAGCACAAGCGCAGCCTTGAGCCGTCGACGGGACACTTCCCGCAAGTCGTGGTGATGCTGGTGTGCGATGCGATTCAGCCTATGACAGGCACTCTGAAACTCTTGGCACGCCCCGAGTCAGCCCGCCGGCCTCAGCGAGCAGCTTCGCAGTCGGCGCAGCGACCGAAAAGGTCCAGGTTGTGGTGCAGCGGCACGAATCCTGCCTCGCTCGCAGCAGCAGCGAGCGAGGCGTCGATGCGCGCCTCAGTCTCGCTGTCGAGTTCGACGTCGCTGATCGCACCGCAGGCCACACAGATCAGGTGATGGTGATGGCCAAGCAGCGATTCAGCCAACTCGAAGTAGGCGCGCTCGCCTCCTGTCTCGAGGCGTTGCACCACCCCGCATCGCTCCAGCGCCTCCAGATTCCGATAGGCCGTGCTGCGGGCGAGATCGGGGGCCATTGACTCGATGTCCGGCAGCCTGACCGGCCTGGCCGCACGGGCGAGCGCCTCGACGAGTCGGCGGCGGCCGCTCGTGTAGCGCTGCTCGGCCTCGCTCAGGCGGCCTGCGACGGCTTCGTGCAGCTCGCCCAAGTTCCTCGACCAGGTGCGCGGGGTGCTGCTGACGTTCGCTTCGCCGCCAGCGCCGGGCGTCGCACGCGCCGCCACGCCCGTCATGGCCGTGCTCTCGGCCCGAGCGTCCACACCGACTCTCCGGCGATGTGACTGGAGCGGCCGAATTCGGCATCGTGCGTGTGCCCTGGCTCTTCCAGGACCAAGAGCGATGACGTCTTGTCGCCCTCGCCGACTTCCAGGCGCGTGAGCGCGTTGGCCCCGAACGCTGCGGCCATGTTCTCTTCGTTGAGCACTTCCGCCGGCGTGCCGTCCGCCAGAACAGCGCCCTTCAGCAGCACGATCCGCTCGCACAGGCGCGCTTCGCTGAGATGGTGCGTCGACAGCACGACCAGCTTGTTGCGCATCCGCTCGGCATCGACCACTTCGAGCACGATGTCCTGGCTCGGGATGTCGAGGCCCGTGATGGGCTCATCGAGCAGCAAGCAGTCGGCCTGTGAGGAGAGTGCAGAAGCGATGAGGACCCGTTGGCGCTGCCCGCCAGACAGGTGGCCGAACGATCGCCGCCGCAGGTCTGCCACCTGCAGCCTTTCGGCTGCGACGTCCATCGCGTCCCGGTCGGCCTTCCGCATGCGACCCAGCAGGCCGCGCTCTCTGAAGCGCCCGATCATCAGCACTTCGCTCACCGTCATCGGCATGAATGCGTGCGGGTGGTGGTGCTGGCTGACGTAGCCGACGGTGATCTCGTAGTCCTTGCGAACACTCCCCGTCGTCGGCGTGAGCAATCCGGCAAGCACTCGGAGCAGCGTCGTCTTGCCCGATCCGTTCGAGCCCATGAGCGCCACCGCGGCGCCCGAGTCGAGTCTCATCTTCTCGACGGTGAGGGCTCGTCGATTGCCGAAGGACACCTTGACGTCATCGAGTGTGAACACGTCAGCGTCGTCTTTCTCGGCTCAGGTGGCCCTTGGATTGATAATGGGAATGAGTCTCACTATAGTTCTCGCCGTGCGCGTACCCGAACACGACTCCATCAGTGTGCCCCCCCTCGACCTCCGTCGCCGCCGTCGGCTCGCAACCCGACGATCCGGCCGAATCCTGGCGGCAGCGGCCGCATGTGCGTTGATCGCAGCTGCGTGTACGGGTGGCGACGACTCATCAGATGCGACCGCAGATTCGGACGCTCCCACCATCGTCGCAACGACGAACATCTGGGCCGACGTCGTCGAGAACGTCACCTGCAACGGCTTGGTGCATGTCGAGCCCCTCATGCCGCCGGGAGCCGATCCGCACACGTTCGAGCCCTCGCTGCGCGACCGAGCTGACATGGCGAACGCAAGTCTCGTCGTCGCCAATGGCCTGGGTCTTGAGGAGTCGCTCGAGGACACCCTCGATGCTGTGGCAGCGGACGGGACACCGGTGTTCTTCATCGGCGACCATCTCGACCCGATCACTATCGGCGAAGCCGGCTCGGGCGACGGACACGACGAAGATGAGCACGACGAGTCAGACCACGACGAAAACGGCCACGACGACGACGACGATCACGACGACGGCCACGACGAAAACGGGCACGACGAAGACGATCATGACGAGTCAGACCACGACGAAAACGGCCACGACGAAGACGATCACGACGACGGCCACGACGAAAACGGGCACAGCGACGAGGGCGGCCACGATCACGCCGGCGGTGCCGATCCGCACATCTGGTTCGACCCGGTTCGAATCTCAGGCACCCTCGATGAACTTGCCCATGAGATCGCCGAGACGACCGGTCTCAGCGAGTCGGAAATCGAAGCCTGCGCCTCCAAATACCGTGAGGCGCTCGACGACGCACACCACGAGACACAGGACATCGTGGCCGATCTCGAGCCCAGCCACCGGGTGCTCGTCACCAACCACGATGCGCTCGGCTACTTCGCAGACCGCTACGGCTTCCGCGTCGTCGGCTCCGTGATCCCGGCCGCGACGACGGCTGCGGAAGCCAGCATCGCTCATCTCGAAGCGCTCGCCGAGATCATCGAGCACGAGGGCGTCGCCGCGATCTTCAGCGAGACAACCCACTCCACCGAGACCGCAGAGCAGTTGGCCGCCGAGATCGGCGATGTCCAGGTTGTCAGCCTGGATACCGGAAGCCTCGGGCCGGCCGGCAGCCCCAGTGACGCCTACATCGGGTTGCTGACCAGCAATGCCGCAGCGATCGTCGCAGCCCTTCAATCGGACAGCTGAACACTTCACGATCGTTGACACACACCCGGCATCTCAGCGTCTGGGTGGCCCACGAGCGAATACGGTTCCGGGCGGGTGCGCACCGCGCCACGAGGCGCGGTTTCGAGGAGCGATGTGGAATTCCTGACCGATCCGTCCGGGTGGTGGGTCGAGCCGTTTGTTGACAACGTCTTCATGCGCCGGGCGCTGTGGGCGGCGCTGCTCGCAGTGCTCACGACCTCGGTGGTCGGGACGTGGGTAGTGCTGCGAGGGCTCACGTTCCTCGGCGACGCCTTCGCCCACGGCGTGCTGCCGGGCATCGCGTTCGCGTACATCATCGGCTTCAGCACGACGCTCGGGGCGCTGGCCGCAGCTCTGCTGATGGTGGCCGGCGTCCATCTGATACGCAACTTCTCGCCGCTGTCGGAGGAAACCTCGATCGGCGTGCTCTTTGTGGGGTTCCTCGCGCTGGCGGTCGTGATCATGTCGAGCGGCGCAGGGGCCTACTCGGGCGACCTCACCCGCTTTCTGTTCGGCTCGATCACCGGCATCGACGGCGGCGACCTCCGGCGTCAGGCCATCGCCGCCGCCATTTCGGTGGGTTGCACCGTCCTCTTGCACCGGGCCCTGTTTGTCGCAACGTTCGACGAGGCCCAGGCGCAGCTCGCGGGGATGCGGCCGAAACTGGCCCACGCGGCACTGCTGGCACTGCTGGCCATCGCCATCGTGTCGTCGTTCGAAGCTGTGGGCAGCCTGCTCGTGTTCGCCTTCCTCGTGGCCCCAGCGGCCACGGCAAGCCTGCTGGTGCGCAGAGTGCCGCGCATCATGATGACCGCAGTCGTGCTCGGTGCGATCGCCGCTCTGGTTGGGCTGCTCGTCAGCTACCACCACGACACGGCCGCCGGCGCCACGATGGCACTTGCGACAGTGATCATGCTGTTGGTGACGCTGGCAGTGACCGGAGTGGTCAGGGCATTGCGTCGTCCTCCGCCCGATCAGCAAGACGCTGCGGCGGACGAGCCTGCGCCCCACCACTCGCACTGAAGGGTGAGCCAGGCGGGCGCTAGTCCTCGCCGTCGGTGAAGCTCGTGAAGATCGTCGGGTTCTCGAGGTCGGCGAGCTGCTGGTTGCGATGGTTGACCTCGGCCAGCAATTCGGGATGAGACAGCACCCAGAAGCGCCGCTCGTACATCGCCTCGATCACCTTCGCGGCGACCTGCGATGGATCCATGCCGCGCTCCAGCGCGGCAGCGATGTTGGCGTTGCGGCGGCGGGCGTCGGCTGTCTCCGACGGTGCCTCGCCCTCGGGGCGCTGCCGACGTTGGCGACGCAACTCTTCGGGCCGATTCCGCTGGGCCGTCGCGATGTTCGTACGCACCACACCGGGGCACAGCACCGACACGCCCACATCGGCGTTGCGGTCGCGCTGCATTTCGAGGTGCAGCGTCTCCATGATCGCCACCACGCCGTACTTGGCGGCGTTGTAGGGGCCAAGGCCCGGCACCGACATGAGCCCCGCTACCGAAGCAGTGCTCATGATGTGCGATTCCTCCGCCTCGATGAGATGGGACAGGAAATGGTGGACGCCGTGGATCACGCCCCACAGGCAGACATCCACGACCCACTGCCAGTCGACGAGCTGCTGGTTGCGGATCAGCCCTCCCCCGCCGACGCCGGCGTTGTTGCACACCATGTGCACTGCCCCGAAGCGATCGATGGTCGCCTGCGCCAATGCGCCCACCGAGTCGGCATCGGTCACGTCGGTGATGACGCCCAGCGCTTCGACGCCCCGGTCGGCAACCTCGGCCTCGGCGGCACGCAACGGCGCTTCCTCGATATCGGCCAGCACCACATTGGCGCCCTCGCCGGCAAACCCCAGTGCCAGGGCTTTGCCGATTCCCGAAGCCGCCCCGGTCACCACCGCGACGCGTCCCGTCATGGTCTCCATGTCTGTCCCCCTCTTGGGCGTGCGCGCAATGGCGCACCTGCTCGTCGAGTTGCCATTATTTCCCGCTCGTGTTCGCTGCGCTCACGGGCCGCTCGGGCCACGGCTTCGCCATTTGGCTCAGCCTCTTGCAATGTCTGCTGAACCCGGCGTCAAGCGTTGAGCTGCTCGAAGCGCTCCATGACGTCGAGATACTCGCTGATCATCTCCTCGACGACCCGCGTGGCCGAGATCGACTCGTTGAGCTGCCCGACCACCTGGCCCACGAAATAGTTGGCCAGCTCGACCGCACCCGTATTGGACGGGTTCATGGCGGCCCGGTCGATGCGGCGGCTGGCCGCGCCGATCAGCATCGGCTGCAGCGGCATCGGCAGCGTGCCCGGCGAGTTCTCGCCCTCCCACTCGTCGGTCCATGCCGAGCGGAGCTGGCGGGCAGGCTTGCCGGTACGAGACCGTGACCGCAGGGTGTCCGACGAACCCGCAGCGAGGAATTTTTCCTTCACGACCGGATGCGTCTCGGCTTCCTGGGTCGTGAGCCACACCGAACCGCACCACACGCCCTGCGCGCCCAGTGCCAGCGCAGCGGCAACCTGACGGCCGTTGCCGATGCCGCCCGCGGCGAGCACAGGCACCGGCGCGATGGCATCCACCACTTCGGGCACCAGCACCATCGAGGCGATGTCGCCGGTATGGCCGCCCGCCTCATGACCCTGAGCGATCACGATGTCGACGCCGGCGGCAACGTGGCGCTCCGCGTGCACCTTCTTGCCCGCCAGCGCACCCACCAGCACGTCGTTGTCGTGCGCCCGTTCGATCATGTCGGGCGGCGGCGGGCCGAGCGCGTTCACGGCCAGCCGGATCGGGTACGAGAACGCCACGTCCATGAGCGGCACCGCCTGCGCGTATGTCATCGGCGGCTCGGAGTCGCCGGCGATCGCGCCGGGCTTGTCCTCCGCCGGCAGCGGCGGCACGTCGTAGCGCTCCATCATGTCGTCGAGGAACTCGCGGTGCTGGGGCGGGATCATGGCCTTGAGGTCCTTGACCGAGAGCTCACCCTCGGTCTTGCCCTCGTACTTGGCGGGCACGATGATGTCCACGCCGAAGGGCCGGCCGCCCACCTCGTCCTGGATCCAGCCCATGTCGATGTCGAGCTGTTCGGGCGTGTGACCGGCTGCGCCGAGCACGCCGAAGCCGCCCGCCTTGGTCACTGCCGCCACCACGTCCCGGCAATGGGTGAATGCAACGATCGGAACGTCGCAGCCGAGCATCTCGCACACAGGTGTCTTCATGCCCCGAAACTACCGGCGCACGGCCACCCGCCGCAGCGCCGCCGGAATGACCGCCGCGTCTGGCAGGACGCTGAGCCCGGGAGGAGATTCAGCGCAGCCCCCTGCGCGGTTCATCGAACTCGGGCGACGAACCAGCGCTGGCCCACGGACGCTGCGCTTCGCTCGATGGACTGCTCCGTCTCGAAGATGGTGTCCCTTCCGTCGGCACTGAGTGCGCCACTGCGTGACTCGGAGCCGCTGGCCTGAACCGGGGCGAAGGCCCACACCGACGCGATCACGAAGTCCGAGCCGACGGCAACTTCGACGTGCGCCTCGACATCCCCAAGGCCGAAGGCTTCCTGAACGTTCTGCCAGCCCCAACCAGTGCCATCGCTCGACCATCCCACCCACAGGTCCATGGCGGACCAAGCTGACGAAGACGAATCGGACAGGGAACCAAAGACGGCTTCGAGATCCTCCCTCGTGAACGTCACCAGGGCATCGCCGGTGTCGGGATCTTCGAAGGTCAATTCGAAGACATCGCCTTCCTCGACTTCTCGCACACCCTCAGGAACCTCGTCGCGTCCGAAGATCTCAGGGCCGAACTCGTACACGGGCTCGTCGGCCACGATGTCCCAGAGCGAAAGCCCGCCCTCTGGCTCTCCGTATCGCAGCTCGTAGCCGTCCTTGGCGACCCGACCAGTTGGCAGGCCGGAATCGCCAGCGGTACCCGCCGGGGGATCAGGCGGCGACGGGAACGCCAACGTCGCGAGGCCCGCGGGCCCAACGCTGAACTCGCCCGAACTGCTGAGTCTCCCGAGCCAGGTGGTCGTGAGGTCTGCGCCACCCGGGCCCCATTTCGTGAGGTGGCCCTCAGATCCATCGGAGCTGACAATCCATACGGTGCCGTCAGTCCCGAGGGCCGTGGATCTGACCCAGCCGGGTACCAGGGACGGATCGAGCAGCTGAGTAGTCCACTCTTCGCCGTCGGGCGACGTGAGCCTTCTGACCTCGTCCCCGCTGTTCTGGGTGAGCAGCACGAAGCCGTCGTCGTTTCCGACAGCGCTGGCGCGCCACCCCTCGAGCGTCGCTACTTCGGCGAGCTCTGTGCCGGCACCCGTGTAGACGCGGATGGACTCACCGGAAATCGGACTCTCCATGATCGCGAGCTGTTCCGCCGACAAGTCAAGTTCGTCAACCGTGAACCTCAGTTCGGTCTCGCTTGACCACTGCGGGCCCTGGCCATGCGAGTCGGCCTCCGAGGACTCCTCGAACAACCAGACATCGATCTGGCCGCCGCCGACCGACATTCCGTGTACCTGTGCGCCTGCGGGAATCAGTCCCCGATCGGCGAGGAGCGCTTCTATATCCAGGTCGAGATGGGTGCTGGTGAGCGCAACAACCTGCGCGCCGGACGAGGCGACTGCGTTCACGCTCACGTAGGCGATGGCGTACTCGGGCAGGTCGGGCGGGTCGACCTGAAGCGTCGCTTCGGTCCAGCTGGCGCCTCGATTGTCGGAGATGTAGATCCGGCCGCTGAAATCGGCGTCACTCGGATCGTCGTACGACCATCCAGCTACTGCCCAGCGAGCACCGGTCAGGTCGAAGGCGTCGGGCGACAAGGCCGCTGGCAGCGGCACCGCCAACCAATCGGAGCCGTCTGCGGTGCTCAAGAGCTGCGAATTCCCCGGCGACGTCTCTCCGCGGATCGCGACCCGACCGTCGCCGATCGACAACAACATGCCGTGACCGCCGATGGCCGGATCGAATTCGGTCCACTGCAGGACCGGCCCGGCGGACATGTCCTCGGGCGACAGAGCTCCCGCAGCAGCATCGCTCGTGCTCGATGCCCCATCTGCGTCATCGGACGGCGAGTCCGCCTGTGACGGCACGACTTCAGTGTCCACAGTCTCGATCCGCTCGACGGCGCCTTGCTGCGCCTCGACTTCGACAGCCTGCTCGGCCCTGCTGTCACTCCTCTCGGCGGCGACCACACCGCTCTCAGTACCGCCACACGCTGCCGATGCCCACAATGCGGCACCGACGCCGAACGATAGGAACAGGCGCTTCACTGCCTCAGCGCCTCGACGACAGACCACTGAGCCGAATATAGGTCCGCACCGATCTTCCCAAGCGAGAACTCGCGCACCGTCGGACGCCAGGTCCGACCGGGAATGCGGGCAACGCATCAAGACGGTGAGGATCAGGCCAGTCCCATGAAGACCACCAGGGCCCGCCCGAGCTTGACCATGTCCTCGTCGGCGAGGCGACCGACGTGCTTGCCAAGCCGCGTCCTGGGAACCGTTGTGACCTTGTCGACCATCAGACTCGATCGCTGGTCGAGGCCGTTGGCCTCGTCAGGCTCGACGGGTAGCCGGATAAGCGGCACCTCGGCCGGCGCAGTCGTGAATGCACAGATCGTCACCGACGCCGTGGTGTCAAACCTGTCCTCTTGGATAATGACGACGGGCCTGGGTTTGCCCGCATACTCGCTGCCACCGGCCGCGGTCCAGATGTCGCCGCGCTTCATACGTCAAGATCGGAAACAGCATCAATAAAGGCTTGGTCGTCAGCCTCGTGAGCGCTCTGCGCAACCGCCGCACCCTGTCTGCGGGCCTCCTCGGCGAATCCGGGTTGGCGCGTGTCGACGACCCACATCTGGATCGGCCGCAGACCCTGCTCGCGCATCTTCTTGCGATGCCTGCTGACCCGGGCGGCTACCCCTGAGGAGTCCTGCTGATTCGCCACATCTCCATCCTAGACATGATGCGTTACATGTAACGTCAGCTTTTCTCCACATAGATTCAGCGCACCTGGGCGATGAACCAGCGCGGTGGGGGAAGTGAGCTGCCGAAGTCGATTCCCTCGTCAAACTCAAGAGGCGGGATGATCGTCACCATCGCGACTACAACGTCGCTTCCAACGGCGAATCTGGGCGCGCCTGCTTGGTCGCCGAGATCGAAAGCGTCCTGAGCCGATTCCCATCCCCACCGAACACCGTCTGCCGACCAGCCCACCCACACGTCGGGCACATCCGATTCCATCGCCGTTGGGAGGTCCAGCATCGGGAGCAGTTCTTCCATGGTGAACGTGATGAGGTCCTCGCCGGTCTCGGGATCCTCGAAGGTCATGGTGCCGAGGTCGCCGGTCCCCTCGATTCGCACGCCCGGCGGCGCCTTGCTGCCCCTGACGACCTCGGGACCGAAGACGTACACCGCTTCGTCAGTCGACAGGTCCCACAAGGTCAACCCGCCTTCGGGTTCGCCAACGCGCAGCTCGTATCCCGCCTTCGTCACGCGCCCGTCAGACCAGAAGTCCTCGCCGCCCCCAACTGCCTGCTCCGATGTCCTCAGACCCGCCACGACAAGTCCTGGAGGTCCGACCGCCATGCCCGCCAAGGCGTCGATGCTCTGAAAGTTCGCTGTCTGGGCGGATTGCTCGCCGATACGCCAACGGTGTATCGAACTGCCGCCGCCATCGAGGGCAGTCGAGAAGCGGACGGTCCACACAGTGCCGTCCCCTGCGAACGTATGCGACAGCGGAGAATCGGCAGTCCCGGCGTTACCGAGCGGATGGACGCTCCACGACTCGCCGTCAGGTGATGTCACGAGACTCTCGCTTTCACCGGTGGACAGGATCAGGTGGAAGCCGTCTTCGGATGCGTTGCCCGCATGCAGAAAGCCGTCGAACGACGCGACAGCAGCAAGTTCTGGCCCGCTGCCGCCGAACAAGAACACCCGCGAGCCGTGAAGTGGCTCGTCGCGTTCGATATCCGGCCGGACATGACCTTGTGCGGCAGCCAGGACGTAATCGCCGGACACGTACACCGAAGTCAGACTCAACTCCACCGTCGCGTCGTCGTGCAGATCTCTGCGGGCGGCTTGAATGTCGAGTTGCACCTGTGTCCACGTCGCTCCCTCGTCGCCGGAGACAAAGACCGGAACGCCCATTTCGGCCTCATCGCCTCCGGCAGGGGGTGCTGTGAGGGGCACTCCGCTCACGGCGACGCGCTGATCGGACATGTCGAGGCTGAACGGGTAGAGCTCATGCGGCAAGGGCACGCGAGTCCAAGCGGCACCATCCTGCGTCACGAGCAGATGCGATGCACCAGGGAAGGATTCGCCCCGGAGCCGCCCTCCCGCCGCCACGATTCTGCCGTCGCTTGTCGCATGAAGGGCGATGCCATAGGGAATATCGAGCTCGATCTCGGTCCACTGCAGGATCGGACCAGTGGACACGTCCTCGGGCGAGGGATCCGCGGCCACTGCGCCGTCGTCGAGACTTCCGGCTGCGTCCGCCTGATCGGACTGCACTGCTGGCTGCGAGGACGCGGCATCGGTATCGACCGTTTCGATCCGCTGGGAAGTGCCTTCCTGCGCCTCGACGTCAACAACCTGCTCGGCCCCGTCGCTCCCCTCAGCTGCGACCACGCCGCTCTCATCGCCGCCACAACCCGTCAATGCCCATGCCGTGACCATGACGCCGAGCGACACGAACAGCCACCTCACTGCTCCCCGCAGCGGTCCAGATGTCACCGCGTCTCATTCATCTTCAGCGGACAGTGAATCGATAAACGCCTGATCCTCAGCCTCGTGCTCGCTCGCTACGACCGCCGTGGACTGCCGCCGAGCCTCATCAGCAATGTCGGGGTCCCACGGGTCGGGAGCGCATCTCTGAATCGACCGCAGACCCTGTTCGCGCATTCTCTTGCCATTTCTTCAGACCGAGGCCGTTAGCCCAGCGGATGCGGCCCTGGAGGGCGGCGACTCAAGGCGAGCATCAGCCGCTCGCCCTTGGGCTCGGGCACTGGGTCTCCGAACTCCCGGGCCGTGTCCATCCACAGGCCTATTGCCGACTCGGCATTGTTCAAGGCATCAATCCTTGTGTCGCCGTGCGCAACGCAGCCCGCAAGCTCGGGGACCTCGGCGATAAACGCCTCGTCGGAGTTGCTCCAGTAGATGATGACCTCGTACATATGCACGCCGTCCCCCGTCACCGGTGGACTGTACGCCAAGTCCCGACTTCACCCGAAGCCGAATTCAGCGAGGGGCTGGTGGGTTGCGGTGGCAGGATGCGCCCATGAGCATCTCGAGGAGCATCACCGCAGTTGGGCACAGCTATATGGACGCAGCGACGGGGACACCGCTCGACGCATGGTTCCCGGCAGGCGCTACGGCCGAGAAGCCGCCGGCTCGGTCGTGCTTGGCCGTTGAAATGGGCGTGAACACGGGCGAGACCGTCACCGTCACCATCGATGATCTTGGCGCTCCGCCTGCCGACTTGGCCGATGCGTACCTGCGGCTGCATCTGTTGAGCCGGCGGGAGATCAAGCCGCACGACGCCAATCTCGATGGCATCTTCGGCTTGCTCACCAACTGCGCGTGGACCAGCGCGGGACCGGTTCTGCCTGAACGAGTAGATGATCTGCGGACTGCGGCGGCTGCGAGCGGCCAGGCGGTGACGGTCACCGCCGTCGACAAGATCCCTCGCATGGTCGATTACGTGATCCCCTCGGGCGTGCGCATCGGCGACGCCGACCGGGTGCGCCTCGGCGCCCATGTCGCCGACGGCACCACGGTGATGCACGAGGGCTTCATCAACTTCAACGCCGGAACGCTCGGACCCGCCATGGTTGAAGGCCGGATCTCCGCCGGCGTGGTCGTCGGAGCACACTCCGACGTCGGCGGCAGCGCCTCCACCATGGGGACGCTGTCGGGCGGCGGCAAAGAGCGGGTGTCAATCGGCGAGCACTGCCTGCTCGGCGCCAACTCGGGCATCGGCATCGCCCTCGGCGACAACTGCACGGTGGAGGCCGGCCTGTACGTCACTGCTGGAAGCCTTGTGACGCTGCCCGACGGCTCGGTCGTCAAGGGGCGTGACCTCTCTGGGCGCTCAGGGATGCTGCTCATCCGCAACAGCACCACCGGCGCCATCGAGATGCGAGTTGCCGACCCGAGCCGCTGGGAAGGCATCAACCCCGAGCTCCACAAGAACTGACTGCGGCTCGCTCCTAGCGCCACCGCTCTCAAACGCACACGCCAAGAATGGTCGCAACAGCCGACATCCAAGCCGACACCATACATGTCAATTTACAGGGTCAATAGTGCCTAATACCTGATTACACTGCGGTTATGACAGCCATCGAACCGACACGACTTTGGCATTAGCTGTGACAATGAGCGCACACACAGACCGCGAATACCTCAGCACGCATCCGTGGATCGACTTCGACGCGGGAGTTGCGGGCCGCCTCGGCGCCCGATCGTGGATGAAAGTCGGTGAGGCCTACGCGCTCTGCG
This sequence comes from Acidimicrobiaceae bacterium, assembly GCA_026713105.1. Classification (GTDB taxonomy): domain Bacteria; phylum Actinomycetota; class Acidimicrobiia; order Acidimicrobiales; family Poriferisodalaceae; genus Poriferisodalis. The sequence goes on along the minus strand of JAPOPC010000048.1, from coordinate 33,825 downwards.
CCGAGTTGTCAGGAACACCGCTCACGCCAGCCGTCGCAGATGCGCTTCACCAACATGCACTCGTACGCGGAGCCCACGCAACCGTTGCCATCGAAGGCAACACGCTGACGGTTGAACAAGTCGAGAGCATTCGCGTCGGCACATTCTCGGCACCCCAATCCCGCGCCTATCAGGAGCGCGAGGTCCGCAACGTCCTCGAAGCGTTCGGCCGGCTCGACGAACTCGTGATGGAAGACGGCGGTCTCCGACTCAGTGCCGGGTTGATCTGCGAGATGAACCGGTGGGTGCTCGAAGGCGTCGACCCCGATGCAGAATCTTCGCCGGGTGCCATTCGCACCCATTCAGTGGTCGTCGGGCCGTATGTCGGCCCTCCCGCACGCGACTGCGAGTACTTGCTCGAACAGTTGGCCGAGTGGCTCGACGGGGAGAACTTTCGACCTCAGCCCGGACATGTGGACGAACAGCGCGATGCCTTCGCACTCAGCGTCATGAGCGCCTTGCTCGCACACCTGTACATCGCATGGATCCACCCGTTCGCTGACGGAAACGGACGCACGGCCAGGTTGCTCGAGTACCTCATCCTGGCCCGGTCGGGCATGGTCCCGCTGGCGGCGGCGAACCTGATGGCGAACCATTTCAACCTCACCCGCGACCGGTATTACGCACGCCTTGCTGCGGCCAGTCGCGAACGAGATGTCCTCGGCTTCTTGACCTACGGAATAGAGGGCCTCGTCGACGGTCTCGTTGATCACTCTGCGGCTGTGCGGACGCAGCATCTCCGCCTCGCGTGGCAGAGCTTCGTCGCCGAGACCATGTCGAAGTTCCCGACGAGCCCCGCTTCGGAACGCCAGCACGCACTCGTCATGGCACTGCGGCCGGACACATCGGTCGCGAAGTCGGACCTGGCGGGACTCACACCCCGACTTGCACAGATGTATGCACGCACGGGTCCGCGCACGTTGGCCCGTGACCTGAACCGCCTCGAGAACGCGGGCCTGGTCGAGGTCGACGGCGGCGGAGTGCGTCCCCGTATCGATCTCATGTCGGCCTTCCTGCTGCCCGCATCGACCTGATCGACGGCGCACAGTTCAGGCCGTCTGCGATCGGCTGGTCACGGCCGATCTCGGCCCGGGATCGCTTCGACGCGGTGTAGCGGCCTCACGGCGGGTCTCGTCGCGCCCATTCGATCCCGTCGCGTTCAATGGACTGCACTGCCTCGCGAATGTCAGCATCGAGCGCATCTTCGAATTGGTCCCGAAGGACATCCTCGGCGTCGTAAGGACCGTTGTCGTCCCACAGATAGCCATCGAGATCGCTGACGTAGGGCACCCCAGCGTCTTCCGGCGAGGAATAGTTGGCGCGAAACCACTCCACCATGTCGTGCAGGTCGGCGTGTCGGCCATCCGCAGCAGCGATGACGAAACGACACAGCCAATCAAGCTGATTGGGACCAGGCGGGTCGGCGGGCAGTCCGTGCGCAATGGCATCGCGACGAATCGCGAAGTCCCTGAGTTCTAACGATTGGTTGTCGCTGAGCACGCCGTCGATGGTGAGTTGCTTGATGAAGGTGCGAGGCGGCAGCAATCGCGTTGGCGAGACGTCTCGCCTCCCGGCTTCCCAGAGCAAGGCAACCTCGATTGCTGACCAGAGCAACAGGCAGGCGGCTTCGGGTGAAGCCTCGGCAAGCTGCCGCGCATCACGCGCTCGTCGGTCCACGAGCTTCAGATCCGGCGTCGGCGGGGATGGCTCGCGTTCATAGGTGATGATGTCGAGACGCCATCCGCATTCGGCCCTCAGAATCTCTGTGAGTTCCTCGAACCGCTCGCGTGACCAGTCGCTCATGTTCGCCGACTTGACCTCCACCACCACGATGTCGTCGCCTCGTCGAGCGATGGCATCCGCTGTGAACGCGTCGAATGGTTTCGGCAGCCTCTCGGACAGGCTGACTACGTAGCCCTCGGCCTCGTACTTTTTCTTGGCGTCGAGCAGCGCCGCGTGGGCCTCGCCTGTCATGGTCATGAGAATGTCACTTCCCGTTGGGCCGCGGCGACACGGATGTACACGAAGTCTCCTGGCAGTGTCGCGAGCGCATGGCTCAACGTCGTCGACGGGTTGATCATCGGCGGCAGATGCTGTCGGTCGATCTTTCGGGAACAGACATCCACGACATGCTCGTCGTCGTCATAGACGACGCCTTCAAGTGCGTCTTGGATTGGCTTGAGGATGTTGTCGGCGTCCAACTCGGTTGTATCCGCGAAGAAGAAATCGATGCGCAGCCGCAAGGCTCCGGCGAGAACACCGACATGTGCGGGAACGGCGTCCTTCACAGTCGACTGCCACCGTGGTCTCGAACGTGCCTGGTGTCTCCTCGGCGTTCCAAGAACAACGAATTCGATCATGCTCGCGAAGGCACCTCCACCACGCGCCGCGAGCCTATGCAAGCGCTCCGAAACCTCACGAGCCGTTTTCGACTCTCACAGTGCATTCTGTGCAATCCCCGAGTGCAACGCTGCACCAACGGGCGGCCTTTTGCCAGTCGTCATGCTCGACCACCGTGATGCTGGGTGCGCGTCAGCCCTGCCGGTCTCGGCCGGGAAGCGTATGGGGCGGGAGCGGTATCGTTGAATGCGCCGCAAGGACATCAAGGGGATCGGCATGGCCTACGTCGAGGACAGGATCATCCACGATGCGGACGCGCACACCATGGAGCCGCCGGAGTGGTTGGAGCCGTTCGCTTCCGCTGAGGTGGCGCGGTACGCGCTCGACCACTTCTCCATCGGAGACAACGACAAGGTGTTCGCCGACATTGAGCAGGCCAGGGCTCGCCAGGCCGACCCGGAGTTCCGTGCCGGCGCCGCCGCAGAGGTGATGCTTCGCAAGAACTACATCGCGCCTGGCGCCTGGGATCCCGCTGACCGCTCCCAAGCCCTCGACGACCTGGGCTTCTCCAGCCAGCTCATCTTCCCCTCCATGCCCAACACGCTGATCGAGGAGATGGAGCACACCGCCGAACCCGATCTCACCTACGCGACGGCAACGGCGGCGAACCGAGCCCAGATCGCATTCTGCTCAGTCGATCCGCGGCTGCTGCCGGTGTGCTCGGTACCGCTCCAGTCGATCGAACACGCCGGCCCGCACGCCCGCCAAGCCATCGACGACGGCGCAGCGGCGCTGCTCATCCCCAACCGCATGCCGAAGCTCCACGCCCACAGTCACGTCGGCTTCGACCCCGTCTGGGCAGCCGCCCAGGAGGCCGGCATTCCCGTCGTGATGCACATGGCCACGCCCGATCTGGTGATGCCGCCTCAGCATCGCAACAACGGCCTGCCGCCCGAGCCCGACTTTCACGGCGGCGGCGAGAACTTCCGCTCCGTGTCGTACATGGCCATCTCCGCCGCACCGCTGCAGGCGCTCTCGATGCTGATCTTCGACGGCGTGCTCGAGCGATTTCCCGAGCTGAAAATCGGCGTGATCGAACTGGGAGCGGTGTGGCTGCCGGGATTCATGCGCCAGCTCGAAGCCGCGTTCGATGCGTTCGAGCGCCACGAGCAGCGGCTCGGCAATCTCAGCCTGCGCCCCTCGCAGTACGTGCACCGCCAGGTCCGAGTCACCCCCTATCCCACCGAGCCGACTGGCTGGATCATCGAGAACACCGCACCGGAGATCTGCATGTTCAGCTCCGACTATCCCCACGTGGAGGGCGGCCGCAACCCGCTGAGGCGCTTCGACCGCGAGGTGGAGCACCTGCCCGCCGACGTGCAGGAGCGGTTCTTCCGGCTGAATTTCGAAGACCTGATGGGCACGGCGGCGTACGTCCCCGCGGCCGCGGCCTAGCGACCGGACAATCGGCACACCACGCAAGGCTCAGGCATGGGAATCCGGCTCGACAAGCCCTGGCAACTGCTCGACGACGCGGCAATCGAAGCGCTGCCGTCCCAGCTTGGCGTGTACCACGTGGCCGATTCGGATGGCACCGTGCTGTCGGTCGGCTACGCCGGCGCCCGTGAACCATTCGGCATGCAGTCTGCGCTGCGGCGGGAAATCGAACAGCTCGGCCCCGCGGCCGCGCAGTTCCGCTGCGAGCTCACCTCGAACTACCGCAGCCGCTGGGACGAGTTGCTGATGCTGCACCTCGCCGACCACGGCGAGCTTCCCGAGCCGCAGCGCGACCAATCCCAGCGAGTCGGTCGCCTCTCCCCCGCCTGATTGCCGCACACTGACGTGCGGTGACCTCGGCGGCTCAGATGATGCGCTCGGCTGCCAGCGTGGCCAGGTCGTCGGCTGCCAGCCCGCAGAACTCGCTGTAAACGGCCGCGTTGTCGGCGCCGACGGGCCGGTACGGCTCCAGCTCGCGCATGTCCGAGCCGTGCCAGCGCAGCGGGCTGTGCGCCAGCGGGATCTCGCCCAAGCCGTCCAACTCGGTCCACTGAAGGAACCCGCGGTCGATCATGTGACCGTCGTGCACGACATCGGTGACCTCGCGGACCTCCGCCACCGGCACGCCCGCCGCCGACAGCGCCGCGGCCGCCTCGGCTCGGGTGCGCCCCGTCGTCCACGCCGTCACGAGCTCGTCCACCTCGTCCATGTGCTCGCAGCGCCCGGCGTTGTTGCGCAGGCGTTCGTCGCCGAGCAGGTCGGCACGGCCAATCACCTCCAGCACCGCACGCCAGTGCGAGTTCATCGCAGCGATCAGCGCAATGTGCCCATCGCTGCACCGGTACACATTCGACGGCGAGACGCTCATGGCGGCGTTGCGGTTGCCCATGCGTCCGGTCGCGCCATGCATCTGCCATGCCTGCAGTGAGGTGGTGAGCGTGTAATACGCAGCCTCCGCCATCGATGTCGAGACCAGTCGACCGCGGCCCGTCCGCTGCGCTTCGAACAGCGCTGTCACCACGGCGCCGTACAGGTGGGTGCCGCCGAGAAAGTCGATGAACGGCGCCCCTGACTTCACTGGCGGACGGTCCGGGAAACCGTTGATGCTCATGACACCCATGTGCGCCTGAACGGTGACGTCCATGGCAGTTCGCTGAGCGTCGGGGCCGTCGAGGCCATAGCCGCTGGCCTGGGCGTATACCAGCTTGGGGTTCGTCTGCCAGAGTGTTTCGGCGTCTATCCCGAGCCGTTCGGGCACCCCGGGTGCAAAGTTGCACAGCACCGCATCGGCACCGCCGGCTAGCTGAATGAACAGCTCCCGGCCGCGCGGCGACTTGAGATCCAGCGACACGGTCTCTTTCGACGAGTTGAGCATGGCGTAGGGGAGCTGGTGGCTGTGGGCGCGCAGCGCCTCGCCCCGGGGATGCTCCACCTTGATGACCCGTGCTCCCGAATATGCCAGCAGCAGCCCGGCGTAGGGACCTTGGTAGATCTGTCCGAGGTCCAGCACGACCACGCCGTCGAGCGGCAGCGGACGGGCCGGCGGGCCGATCTCGGTGTCCGATTCGCTCATTTGAAGCTGCCGCCGAGGATGTCGCGGGCCATGATCAAACGCTGCACCTCGCTGGGGCCTTCGCCGATGCGGCGGATCCGCAACTCCCGGTACCAGCGCTCGAGCGGCAGGTCCTTGGTGACGCCGATGCCGCCGTGAATCTGGATGCACCGGTCGACCACCCGACCAGCGGCCTCGGAGGCAACGAGCTTGGCCATTGCCGCCTCGGTGCGGAACCGCTCGCCTTGGTCGGCTTTCTGGGCAGCCTCCAGCACGCACCAGCGCCCGTGGCGGATGTCGATCTCGTTGTCGACGATCATCCACTGGACTGCCTGCTTCTCGGCAAGCACCGAGCCGAAGGTCTCACGGCTGCGGGCCCATTCGATCGCCATCTCCTGCGCCATGATCGCCGGCCCAAGGCAGCCCGCGGCGTACGGGATGCGCTGGCGGCTCAGCCGATCGTTGGCAATGCCGAATCCCCCGTTCACCTCGCCGAGCACGTGGCTCTCAGGCACCCGCATGTCGACGAACTCCAGCTCGGTGGCATAGCGCGTCGCCCGCAGCGTGTGCACCACGCGGCGCACGTTGAATCCGGGCGTGTCGGTGTCGACGATGAACGCCGTGACGCCGTTGCGCCCCGGATCGTCGGATGTGCGAGCGAACAGCAGCGCATAGTCGGCCTTGTCGGCACCGGAGATGAACAGCTTCGAGCCGTTCAGCACCCATTCGTCGCCGTCCTTGAAGCCCCGGGTGCGAATGGCCCGACCGGGGTCGGAGCCGCCCGACGGCTCGGTCAGGGCGAAGCAGCCCATCTTCTCGCCGCGCAGCGTGGGGTACAGCCACCGTTCCTTCTGCTCATCGGTGGCCTCGTACAACTGCGCCAGCCCGGCGCCGCCGAAGACTCCGTAGCAGGGGTTGTACAGCCCAGCCCGATGCTTGGACATCTCGATGGCCATGAGTGCTCGCGTCGTCGTGTCGAGGCCAGGTCCGCCGTACTCGGCGGGAATGTCGAGCCCGTAGAAGCCCATGTCTCGGGTCATCTGCGTCAGGCGGGCGGCATCGTCGGGCGCCAGCTCGCCGGCGTCTGGATCGAGGTCAGCTTCCAGCGGGATGATCTCGCTCTCCACAAAGCGCTGCACCGTCTCGACGATCAGCGCCTGCTCGTCGCTCATGGAGAAGTCCACGTTGTGCCCCCTTGCTTCGGCCCGGTGTCGGCGCCTGATGCTAGGAGGCTGGCGTCGTACGGGCCGTGTCAGCCCGAGGTCCAGGCCAACTGGGCGAAGGCCGGAGCCACGACAACCCGGTCGCCGACCGAGACCGACAGGTCGACGCTGAAACCCGCATCGTCTGATGTCGCAATCGTGCCGGAGCAGACCACCGTCTCCCCGGCGTACACCGGTGCACGATTGCGGTACGCGAGCCGGACGAGCCGGCCGCCAGCACCCGCATCTCGCAGGACGCACTCGGCCAGCAGTGCGCCGAGCATCTGACCGTCGACAACCGGTGCCGGCGCTCCCAGCCGGCGGGCGTGAGCCTCGTCGTAATGGAGGCGGTGCCAGTCCCAGGTGGCGGCGCCGTAGGCGACCATGTCCGCCAGCGCGATGCGCCTGCGCAGCGGCCGAAGCGCCCGGCCTGGCCTCACAGCGGCTCTGGGCACGGCTTCTCGAGCATCAGGGGCGGCAGCGTCGGGGACGCCGTCGTCGAGCTGCGGCGTCGCAGGCACAGCGTTCGCTGCGGGGTCGTGGGCGGCTTCCGCCTCCGCTGCATCGTCGGGAGCATCGCTCTCGGGTCGAGCGGCACCGAGCGGGCGGAAGATCATTGTTTCGGTGTTCGTCGCGAGGAGACCGCCGTTCGCTGTGTAGGCGGCCTCGGCGGTGACGAACAGCAACGACCCGCCAGCGCGATCTTGGCGCTCGGTCGCATCGGTCAAGGTCCACGTTGTCTCGATGACGTCATCGAACCGGGCTGGCCGATGGAACTGGTAGTCGTTGCCGCCGCGGAACATGGCGCATGGCACCGGCAGCGGCAGCTCCCACACGTGCCCGAGATATGAGTTCGGGTCGGGAACAGCACGACCTGTCAGCTGTGCTGTCTCGCAGATCAACGTCGGCGGCGCCTCATCGCGCCAACGCTGCGGATCGGCGCCGATAGCCAGCGCGAAGTAGCGGATCGAGGCTCGGCCCAGCGGTTCAGGTGCCGCATACGTCACCGTCGAACCGAGCGCAGCACGCACTTCGTCGGTCAGCAGCTTGCTCATGAGACTGCTCGGGCCAGGTCTCAGGGCATCGAGACGATGGCTTCCACCTCGATCAGCCAACGGCGGCTCAGCAAGCCGCCGACCACCACTCCGGTCGAAGCGGGGAACGGCCGGCCGAGCACCCGCTGGCGTACATCGCCGACCGCTCGGTACCCCTCGATGCCGTCGGGCGTCACGTACTCGACGGTCTTGACGAGGTTGTCGATGGAAGTTCCGGCCATCTCGCAGATCGCGGCGATCTCGCCGTACACGAACTCGGCCTGTCCGCCGATATCACCCTCGGCCACGGTCTCGCCCGTCGACAAGTTGAACGCCGTGGTGCCGGAGATGAACAGCAGCCCGCCGGCCTCGACAGCCGGGCTGAACGTCAGCGACGAGTAGGCCTCTTCCAGATACGGGACGACTGTTTTCGCATGCGCAGACGCCCACACATCGAGCGCGACGAGCGCATCGGGATGGGGCAGCTCGCTCATCAGCAACCCCGTCGAGGACGGGAACTGCGGGCTGAGCAGCCGCCGCCGTGCGGGGGCCGTCTCGTTGTACTGGCGCCGGGTGGCCGGGGTGGTCTGCTGCACGATGCGCACCACGTTGGACAGGTCCATGCCGTGGGGCCCGAGGCGCCGTGCGGCCTCTTCGAGCGCCCATGCACACTGGCCGACGAAGTCGCCGGGCAGCACGACGTTGCCGTCGTCGTCGACCGGGATCACCTGCGGCACACGGACCAGGCCGTCGACCTGCCCGGCCACCACCTCCACCTCGACCAGCGCGTCGGGGCGCACCAGCGAGTCCACGATGAACGTCGAGGGGCGCACCCCGCCCACCGCCGAGCCGAGGCTGTGGGGCCGCTGTGCTGTTATCGCATCACGCTCGGGCGCCCCGGCGACCGTGATGTACTCGGTGACCTCCGAGCAGTCGCTGATGTCGCGGCCCGCTGCGTCGAGCACGGCCTCCACCTTGGCCCAGCACACGTCGGCCTGCTCGGCGCCGTCGCCGCGCACCGTGACCCGGCCCGATTCGGCGTCATACGCGCCCGCAGTCTGCCCCGCCAGCCACGCGGCACCCGAAGCGTCGATCCCCGGGGAGAAGGAATACCGGCTGGTGTCCAGCCACGGGAAGGATTCCGGCGTGATCTGCTGGGGAGGCATGGTTCGTGCTCCTCGTGCACAAACGGCGGCACGTCTGACGTCGCTCACGCCTTGTCTAGTGGGCGCAAGCGTTCGACGCTAGGACGGTTGCGGCGGCTGTTGCGCGAGCCGGCAAAGTTCTGCGTCGCGGCTGAGCGATGGGCCCCTGGTGCGGGGCGTAGGCCGAATTGCCGGCGACATTTGGCGCGCGGCCACCGAGTCGGAAGGCAATCGGGTCACGCACCGGCGCACCGGCCGGCGTCGCCTCAGTTGCCGGTGAAATTTGGCGCGCGGCGCTCCACGAAGGCGGCTATGCCCTCGCGACCGTCGTGGGTCTGCATGGCATCGGTGATCATCTTGCCCTCGAACTCCCCCGCCTGTTCGAGCGGCGAGTCGATGCCTGCGTACACCACCCGCTTGGCGTGGCCCAGCGCCCATGCCGGGCCATCGGCCAGCGCCTGGGCCAGCTCGGCTGCAGCCGAATCGACCTCGTCGTCAGGAACGACCCGGTTGACCAGGCCCCACTGCTCGGCCTCCTGCGCGGAGAGCACCCGGTTGGTCAGGGTCAGATCGAGCATCCGGCGCAGCCCGATGTGGCGCGCCAGGAAGTACGACGACGTGCCGTCGGGCGTCACCCCGGCCCGGGTGTAGGCCATGGTGAATTTCGCAGATTCGCCTGCGACCACCAGATCGAATGAGGCGGCCAGCGACATGCCGGCTCCGCCGACGCTGCCGCCCACACCTGCAATGAACGGCTTCGGCGTGCGGTTCATCTTGTTGATCGCTGCGTGGAGGTCGATGACCATGTCCGATGCGAGCTGGGGCAGGCCGTCGCCTGCCGCGTGGAACTCTTTGAGGTCGCCGCCTGCGGAGAACACCCGTCCTTCCGCCGTGACCGACGCTGCCTTGACCGCGTCGTCGAACTCGATCTCAAGCATGACAGCCCGCAGCTCGCGCGAGAACTGCGGATTCACTGCGTTGGCGCCTTCCGGGCGGTTGAACCGCACATGGGCAACGCCGTCGCGAACGTCGTAGGTGATCGTCTCCAAATCCATGACTGCTCCTGTGGTGCGTCCGTCTGGGGGCTCATCGGGAGGTTACGCGCCCCGATTGGCGGGCGTTCGTGCGAGCTAGCTACGGGCGGCAGGCGAAAGGTCTCGGGCAGCCTGGACCGGGTCGATGCCGCCGAAGGGCATGATCGAGATGGCCGAGACGTCGACGCCGTTGGCGTGATAGCGGTCGACGTGCTCACGGCACGCTTCGGGCGGCCCGTGCACCAGCAGTTCGTCGACGAGGTCGTCGTCGATGACTTCGAGCGCGCCGCGACGGTCGCCCTCGGACCAGCGGTCCCACATCGCGGCGAGCAGTTCGCCTCGGCCGAGCCAGCGATGGAATTCGGCATAGACCGGCACGTTCAGGTACGCAGCCATCGCCCGTTTGAAGCCGGTCCGGACCGTGTCGGCGTCGGGATTGGGGCACACGAAGATGCGGGCCACCACTTCCTTGCCCTCGCCGCCCTCGTCGACGTAGGGGCGGACCGTGGCAACGTCGTCGGCAGAGAGCCAGTTGATGATCGCGCCGTCAGCCTCGCTGCCCGCCAGCCGCAGCATCCCGGGGCGCAGCGCGGCCAGCAGGATCGGCGGCTGGACCTCGGGCGGTCGGCCGAGACGGAAGCCCTGCACTTCGAAGGTGTCGTAGGTCTCGCTGATCCGCTCGCCGGTCAGGGCCTGGCGCAAGAACCGCGCCGTGTCACGCGTTCGTTTGAACGGCTCGTCGAAGGGGATTCCGTTCCAGCGTTCGACGATGACGTTGGAGGACGCGCCGATGCCCATGGCGAAACGGCCAGGCGCGGCCTCACAGATGGCCGCCGTCTGCTGGGCCAACAGCGCAGGGCCACGGGTGAACACCGGGATGATGGCGATGCCCAATCGCACGTCAGGCACCCATTGACTGGCCAGCACGAGCGGGGTGAACCCGTCTGTGCCGTCCGCCTCCGAGCTCCAGAACTCCGTGTAGCCAAGGTCGGCGAATTCGCGATAGAGGTCGGCTTGGGCGTGGAGGGGATCGTCGAAGGGAACCGTGATGCCGTAGCGCCAGCTGTGTCGATGGTCGGTCACGGCGCGCAGGCTAGTGACAGGGCGCGCGTCCCTGATGCCCAGATGTGCAGTGCGTGCTCGTTGAGAATCTGTGGTCCCCAGAATCGAGTGCTGCCCTTATGCGGTGAGCAGTGCGGCGGGGATGACGGCGATGCCGTCGGGGCGCCGGTATGCCTCGGGTCCGGTCGTGATGACGGCGGCATCGGCGAGGGCGGGCCCGATGCGTTCGGCGAGCCATCGCAGGTGGCGGGTGTCGCTGTCGGAGGCGGTCTGGCGGAGCTTGACCTCCAAGGCCACGATGCGACCGCCGGGGCCCTGGACGATCAGGTCGACTTCGTGTTCCCCGCCTTGGGTGCGCAGGTGGAAGACCTTGGCTTCGTTTGCCTGTGCGTAGACCCGCACAGACAAGGTGACCAGCGATTGGAACAATGCGCCGAGCAGGCTGGCGTCGCGGGGAATGCTGTGGCCGCTGGCGCGCCCTTCGAGCAGGGTGTCGGCGTCCACTTCGAGCAGGCGGGCTGCGAGCGCGGGGTCGGCGAGTTGATGCACTGGGGCTGAGGCCAGCCGGCGGAGGTGGTTGCGAGCGGGCAGCCACGCGGGCAGCCACGCGGGCAGCTCCTCGATCACCCAGAGCCCCTCCAGCGCCGCTCGGTAGACGATGGTGGTAGCTTTGGTCGGCTTGTCGGCCTCGCCCGGCGATGCGGCGTCGCGGATCTTCTCGAACATCGCTGTTGTCGATGTGGCGGCGGCGTAGGCGGCCATCCAGCGTCGCAGAGCCGCTCGGTTTCGCACCGTACGGCCCTGCTCGTGGACATGACGTTCGGCGATGCGGTCTACATAGCCGTCCAGAAATGCCCTCGTTGCCCGCTGGGAACGTCCGACGAGCGCTGGAAAGCCGGAGCCGGTGATCTGGGCCGCATAATCCTCCAGCCTCAGCGGGCTCGCTCCCTCCACCACCGCCCGGTCGATTCCGAGCAGGTGTCCGAGACTCACGGTGGGCGTGCCTAGGCCGCGTTCGGCGAGTGACAGGGGGCGCATGCGTACCGTGACGATCCTGCCTGCGCCCGAGTGGGTCGGCACCTGCGCCGGGGCCGCAGAGCCAGTCAGCAGGAACTGCGGCGTGTGCGGGTTTGCGTCCACCGCACGGCGCACGACGTCCCACGATGCCGGCAATCGCTGCCACTCGTCGATGAGCACTAGTGGATCGCCCTTGGCAAGCCGCGACGGATCAGCGCGTGCGACGTCGAGCTCGGCAACGTCGTCCAAGCGGTGCACTGTCGTTGCCCGACGCAGTGCAGTCTCGGTCTTGCCTACTGCGCGCGGGCCTTCCAACGCGACGGCGGGCAGTTCGGCGCACAGCACGTTCAATTCGTCGTCGACGATCCGCGGCAGATATGCGGTGCGGGTCCCCGGTTCCATTCCGGACGATGTTATCGTACTAAATCGACGGCTTCTAATGTACTAATACGACGGTTTCAAATGCACTGTCACGACGCATGCCCGATCGGGCGGTGCGGCGGCGGCGTCCCGTGCGCAGAAGGCAGCGCGCCGATCGGACGACGAGAACCATCAGCACATGGTGCGCGCTTCGCCGTCCGTTGGTCTCCAAATCCTCGGGGCAATGTCCTCTGAATCCTCGATTCGAATTATGATTGAGTGAGCCCGGCTCGCTGGTCTCGGCAGACAGATCAGCCACCTCACGCGCCGACTACATCGGCAGGAATTGGCGCACTCACAACGGCGAGGAGGCCGACCTCGTCATCGAACGTGCCGACGGCGCCATCATCGCTTGTGAGGTGAAGGCCGCCTCTCGTGTCGATCGCGATGATGAGGATCTTCTGCCAGCGCTTCATGTCGCTGTGACTGGCTTACTGCCCAGCGTTTTCGAGACTCTCGAGAATGGCCACGGTCTTTTCCATGATGTCTACCGCATCTTCGATTGTGGAGAGTGCCTCGCGCAATTCACGAAGTGCATCTGCCGGAAAGAACCGCTCGCAACCGTCGATCAATTCTCGATAACCTTGGGCGACTGAACGCAGCTCCTCCAGGTAACGACGGGCTTGGCTAGCGGTCGCCTTTGGCTCGAGTTCAATATCACCAAGCTGGGTGTTCAGCTGCGTTAGGGCCGCATTGCACTTGGCACTTGACCATGTCTTGACGGGGGCGGCTGCGGGCTCGTATGTTGTCGCCCACTTGCCCACCAGCTCGGCGGTTTCGTACCGGTCCTTGCCGCCGATGCGCTGCGCTGCCTCGGGAATGCCGTCGTCGGGCACAGCACGGGTGCCGCCGATGACGATGACCGGGACGGGGGAAGCGTGCAGGGTCTCGCCGACGCCGTAGATGCAGGCGTCGCCGAGCACGCCCTTGACCAGGTAGGCAGCGATCACGTCGGCTGCAGACGACTTGTTGACGATGACCGCTCCGTCGCCGCTTGAGCAGTCGCCCCAGCCGGCTTGGGGCTTCGGAGGCACCGGATCATGCGCCGATGCCGGCGCGGCCGGCCCGAGGACGATCGCCGTGATCAGCAGAGCCGCTATCGCCTTGTTCAGCATTTCCATTCTCCGTTCTCGCACAGCGCTCGTTGACTGCGTCTGTGTTGCGTCTGACTTCGCCGCGGGCACCGTGCCGCAGGGGGCTGCGGGTCTGATTCCCGCAGGTTGAAAGGGTGGCGATGTCAATGACAATTCGCAGACTAGCAGCATTATTGGTGGCGGATTAATGACAACAGAGGCACACGAATAACAATCGATGACAATCTGATCAGCGGCCGGTGCAGGGAGTCGTGCGGGGCGGGTCGTGCGGTGGAGTTCTGTGGCGGTGCGGTGGCGGCGTCCGATGTGCAGAAGGCAGCGCTCCGATCGGACGACGAGAACCACCAGCTCATGGTGTGCGCTTCGCTGTCCGTTGGTCTCCAAATCCTCAGGGAAATATTCTCCAGATCCTCAGGATAACCCGCTCCAAATCCTCAGGAGGGTGTCCTCTGAATCCTCGATTCGAGTTATGATGGCCGTATGCTGCAGCCCATCGATAGGCGATTGGCCGCAATCGTGCAGGACCGGCTGGGTGCCGAGCCGGTGGTGGCGCTGCAAGGGCCGCGCACGGTGGGCAAGTCGACGCTGCTCGCCGAGGTCGCTCGCCGCCACGGTGTCGGGGTGATCGATCTGGACCAGCCGGCGATTCAAGATGCTGTCTCGGCCGATCCTGCGACCTTCGTCACCGGGCCTGCCCCTGTGTGCATCGATGAGTTCCAGAAGGCGCCGGTGATTCTCGATGCCATCAAGGCCGAGCTGAATCGCAACCTCGCGCCGGGGCGGTTCGTCATCACCGGCTCGACGCGGTTCGACGCCCTGCCGACGGCTGCGCAGGCGCTGACCGGCCGGATTCACATCATCGATGTGCTGCCCTTCTCGCAGGGCGAGATCGCAGCGCACGATGAGCATTTCTTGGGCACCGCATTGAGTGAGCCCGGCTCGCTGGTCTCGGCAGACAGATCAGCCACCTCACGCGCCGACTACATCGGCAGGATCTGCGCCGGAGGCATGCCGCTCGCGGTGGCCCGCACCCCCCAGGGCCGCCGCCGCTGGTTCGACGACTATGTGCGGGTGTCGTTGGAGCGCGACATACGGGACCTGGCGAAGGTCCGCCAGGGAGCGCTGTTGCCGGCGCTGCTGCGGCGCCTCGCCGGCCAGACGGCACAGGTCTTGAACATCGCACAAGCCGGCAGCGCGGTCGGGCTGAAGGCCGGGACCGCGGAAACGTACACGAAGCTGCTCGAGGACCTGTTCCTCATCCGCCGACTGGCTGCGTGGGGCCGCACGCTCAGGGCGCGCGCTGCCGCAACGCCGAAGGTGCATGTGCTCGACAGCGGCGTGGCGGCCCGGCTCATGGGCGTGACGCCGGAGCGTTTGGCCCGCCACGACCCCGCCGCGCTGGCGGAGTTCGGCCACCTGTTCGAGACGTTTGTGGTGGGCGAGTTGCTCAAGCAGGTGTCGTGGACCGACGACATCGCATCGGTCGGCCATTGGCGCACTCACGACGGCCACGAGGCCGACCTCGTCATCGAACGCACCGACGGCGCCATCATCGCATTCGAGGTGAAGGCCGCCTCCCGTGTCGACCGCCGCGACGCCCGCGGCCTGCGCGCACTGCGCGAGACACTCAGCGACGGCTTTCTCGCAGGCTTCGTGATCAGCACCGGCGAGATGTCGTACCGCCTCGAGGATCGGATCTGCGTGATCCCGGCAGACCGCATCTGGAGCATGTGAGGACACAGGGGAACTCGCTGCCGTCGTCAGAACACCTCATTCATCAACGAGAACCAGCTGACGACGGCGATAACCAAGCAGACCGTGACGATGAGCGCACCGACCCCCACGCTGATGATGAGGATCTTCTGCCAGCGCTTCATGTCGCTGTGACTGGCTTACTGCCCAGCGTTTTCGAGACTCTCGAGAATGACCACGGTCTTTTCCATGATGTCTACCGCATCTTCGATTGTGGAGAGTGCCTCGCGCAATTCACGAAGTGCATCTGCCGGAAAGAACCGCTCACAATCGTCGATCAATTCGCGATAACCTTGAGCGATTGAACGCAGCTCCTCCAGGTAAGGCGCCCTGGCGGCCTTGGACCGGTTCGCGGACATCTACGGCGCTGGCGACATCCCCGAGTTCAGCGACACCGTCGACACGTTCCTCGCATGGCACGCCCAGATCCTCGACTGGCACCGAACAGGGCGGCCCAGCAACGGCCGCATCGAAAGAACAAACAACCTGCTCCAAGTCCTGCGCCGCAATGCCCACGGCTTCACCAACTACGCCAACTTCGAAGCCCGCGGCCTACTACTAACCTGACCCCCGCCGAGCCCAGCAGCCCGAATCCCCAAAAAGACGAAGGCTCAATGAATCGTGAGCGTACCCAGTTATCGACTATGTGCGCTGAAAGCGACGAGTCCTCCGTTCGTGACGTAGACAACCTCGTCCCCTACTGCCGGCGCAGGGTGAATGTACGCCGCCAACATCATACGAAAATACTCGGTTGCAATCGGTGTTTGGACATCTGATTGCCATCGCAACTCTCCGGTCAATGCGTCCAAGGCAAAGACCCGACCATCTGCTGACCCCAGGTGGACTTCATCGCTTTTCCACACCGGAGCCGTCAGCCATGCCGACGAATGGGAGCCAGCGACCAACAGTTCCCACTCTGAGGGCGTGGCTTGGGCTTCATCGCCCGGCTGCATCGGGGTCGGCGCAGGACTCAGGTCGTAGCTCCACAGGCGCTCTCCGGTGTGCTCGTTCAATGCCGAGAACCGCCAGCCGTTGACCACGTACAGGACGCCGTCAGGCCCGGCAAACGGGCGGCCGCATGTCTCGCTGCGCCATCGGTCCTCTCCCGTGGCGATATCCAACGCTCGCACGGGTCCGGGATGGTCATTCGCAAGCAATGGTGACTCGCCAGTGCCCGCATAGACGGTGTCGTTGCGCAGCACGATGCTCTGAGCACTCAGGCCGCGTCGCCACATCAGATCGCCGGTTGCCGCATCTATCGCGTACAGGCTGCCGCCGGGGTTTTCGTCGAGTTCATAGAGCGTCCCACTTGCAATGACGATCCCATCTGCAACGCGAAGACCACGCTCTCGTGCATTGCCGTCGAACACCCACCGCAACTGCCCGCTGTCTTTGTCCAGCGCCCTGATGTCTAACCAAGTGGTTCCGTACACCGCGTCCTCGGACACCGCCAAGCGCTGGTATCCGAAGAAGTTCGTTTGGCTGTAGGTCCAAGCCACTTCGCCCGTGTCGGTATGTAGCGCATGCACCGGACCTCCGCTGCTGGGCTTCGTGTACACGAAGCCCCCCGACATCGCCGGCTGACTCCCTCGCCCCACATGGGGAGTTCGCCAGAGCAGTTCACCGGTTGTGCTGTCCAACCTATACAGGTAACCGTCCGATTGGGGGACCACATAGAGGTCGCCTTCGATGAGCACCGCGGCGGCAGCATCTTCAGCAAAGCCGTAATCGTTGAGCGTCTGATACCGCCACAACTCCTCCCCAGTTGCAGCATCCAGTGCGAATACGTGCCCGTTTCCGAGGATGTCTATTCCACTGGTCGCAACGTACAGTTGGCCACCCGATGCGATCGGATTTGTCAGCATGTCGCCGCCCAATTCGCGATGCCAGAGATAGTCAACTTGACGGTACATCTCGTCAATGGTCTGAGTATCCGTATCGCCCAGACAGGTCCCTGCATCGTCAGACGAGGTGCTAAACTCTGTGCAACCTGCTGCCAGCACGGCCAAGATCAAGAGCGCGGCCGCGGCCGGTACACCGGGCTTATTCATCTCACTTCCGCCACTGCATGTGAGGGGACATCACCCTCCTCAATCACATCGCCTAGCGGCCTGATTTGTTCCAGCCCGATGGCGGAGTAGGAAGCAAACGCCTCACCGCTGCCTAACTACAACATAGGCCCAGCAATGGGGGACCACCCAGGCCCCGGCCGGCCACCACAAGGGGTCACGCCAAGATCACTGCCCTCAATTGCCGCACTCAATCCAGCGATCGTACGCTTCTGTTTCGGCTTCTGAGCCAATAGGCGCCTGAAGATAGTCGTTGTAGTGGTCTAGGCAGCTGACGACTGCATCAACGACAACAAGAACAAGAACGGTAACAAAGATTGATGCTACTAGCGCAGCTATGCCAACAGCTAGGCCGGCGATACTCAGGCCCTTGCGCGGTGCATCAAATCTTGTGGCTGCTCTGAGTCCGACCGTAGAAAATATGACGCCAATCAAAGAAAGGACAATGCCGAGTATTGGCACCCAACACAGCACTGCCCCAACGAGGGCGACAACAAATCCCGCAACGCCCAAACCATTTGATTCCTTTTTCTTGGCAGGGGAACTGGGCAATTGACTTGTGTCGTCGGTATTCATGTCATCGGTATTCATGTCATCGGTATTCATGTAGCAGTCCTGTCTGTTATTGCAACGGCTGGTCGGGTGTGTCGGTCCGGGCATCATCGGATGCGTCGTCACTGCCTTCGTCCGGATCGGAGACCTTGTCTGCGGTCTCGGAGTTCTCGTCGTCGGCCGGTTCGGGATCAGACTCGGCATCTTGCGAATCGGCGGCTTTGGCTTGTCGGCGCCTGCTCAGCGTGACGAGCGCCGCGAGGGCCAGCACGATCCCAGCGACGATCGCTCCGATTGCCGCTGGACCGAGTCCACCGCCGCTGGGTGCGGTCTCGACGTAGATCGTGTCAGGGAGGTCGTCCGCAGCGGTGAGGTCGATCTCCCACGAGTACGTCGATTGGCTCACCGAATCGGCATTGTGCTCAACGGCGTCGCCCGGCAGCGTCACCGAGATCGTCAGCGTGGGAAGGTCGAAGCCCAGCGCCGTCACCATCTCCAGATCGTCGGGAGCGAACTCCTCGTCCTCGAATGAGCCCGTCTCCATCTCGAAGCGCCAGCCGCCGTGGTCGAGGCGGCGGATGGCCAAGCCGTCGTCTTCAGCGAAGGCGGCCAGAACCTCCTCGGATTGATCTGCGTTCCACATGACGCTCGTAGTGGTGACGCAGCTTCCGTCCTCGACGAAGGTCGCGGCAGTCGAATCGAGGTTGCTGAGGCCGAGATCGAACTCGTCGTCAACATCGGTGTCTTCGAGCATCTCTTCGCAGAGATCTTCGGCAGCACCGCCCTCTTCGAGAGCTGCGAACTCGAGCACTGCCTCGTCGACGCGCATCGTCATGGTCACTGATCCTGAGCCGTCATCGTGGATGAGAAAATCCATCTCCACGTCGAAGCAGGCGGTCGCCAGCAGGGCCAGCGACGATGCCATTGCCACCACTGTTCCCAGCGACCGCCGTCGACGTGAGGCAGAACGCAGGCGAGGATGCATACCGTTCATATTCGTGTTCCCCGCCTTGACGCCGGCAATCGCTGCCACTCGTCGATGAGCACCAGCGGGTCGCCCCTGGCGAGCCGCGAGGGCCGCTGATCGCCTGTTCAGCATTCCCGTTCTTCGATCGCCGCTGGCGCCGTGCCGCAGGGGCTGCGGGTCTGATTCCCGCAGGATGACAGGACGACCACGATCATGACAATTCGCAGACTAGCAGCACTATTGGTGGCGAACTCGTGACAATGGAAGTATGTAGATAACAATCGGTGACATTCTGATGAGCGGCCGATGCTGACGCCGCTCGCTGAGATTCCCCAGGGTTGTTCATTGAAATTCCCCACCCTGGTGGGGGTGTGATTTTAGGTGTTGCCTCCTTGGGTGAGTTTGCGGCTGCGGGCTTGGTGGGCTCGCATGCGGTAGCTGTCGCCGGTGATGTTGAACACGACGCTGCGGTGCAGTAGCCGGTCGAGCATGGCGGCGGCGATGGTGGTGTCGTCGAAGATGTCTCCCCAGGAGGCCGCGCCCCGGTTGGTGGTGAGGATGATGCTTGCGTTGAGGTAGCGCTGGGAGATGACTTGGGACAGGGCGTTGGCGTCCTCGGCGGGCATGGGGAGGTAGCCGAGCTCGTCGACGATCAGCACGCTGGGGCCTTTGAAGAACCGCATCGTGTTCGCCCATCGTCCCTCGACCGCGGCTTTGCGGCAGCGGGCTGCTAGGTCTGCGGCGGTGCAGTAGTAGGTGCGCAGCCCGGCGTCGACCGCGGCGTGGCCGAGGGCGATGGCGAGCATGGTCTTGGCGACGCCGGGCGGTCCGATGAACAGCACGTTGGTTGCGTCATCGGCGTAGCGGCAGGTCGCCAGGTCCCGGATCAGCGCGGCGTCGACGCAGGGTTGGGCGTCGAAGTCGAAGTCGCAGACCCGCCACGGGGCGGGGAAGTTCGCGAATCGCAGCCGGCCGGCGTGCTGTCGGGCTTGGGTCGCTTGGGCTTCGACGTCGAGGAGCCGGGCCAAGAACTCGGTGTGGGACAGCTTCTCGTTGGCTGCGGTGTCGAGCTCGCCGGGCAGTGCCTCAGCCATTGCGGGGAGTTTGAGGAAGGCGAGATGGCTGCGGACCTGCTGATAGAGGGTGCCGGGGTTGGTCATCGCAGGTTTCCTTCGGTGAGCCGCCGGTAGATGTCCAGATCGATGACCGGGTCCGCGGCGCGGTCGCCGACCAGTTCCGCAGCCAACGCCAAGGCGGCATTCGAAGCCGGCCGGTTGACCTTGGGCTTGCAGGGCTTGTCGCTGCTGAACTCGGCGAGCACCACATTGGCCAAGGCGGCGGTGTGCTCAGCCAGCCGGACGGTCTGGTGCGCGCCGCGCGCAGCGAGCCGATGCACACAGATCTGGCGGCCCTGGGCGTGCACGGTCATGGCGGGTTCGCCGAGGCGCCAGCGGATCTCGACGCGGCCGCCGACCAGGCCCGGCGGCACCGAGTAGCGGTTCCCCCACAACGAAACGAGCGCGTTCGCTGCCACGGTGCGCACTTCGACGACCTCGGCGGGATACGCGACCGCCGGCAGCGTCAACAGCGGCTCCGCGGCGGCCAGCTCGCCAACGGTCGATCGGCCGCGGCCGCGTGCATCCGCGGTGGCCGCGCACCAATGGTCGACACCGGCTTGGGCCTCAGCGGGCGAGTTCACCCGAGCAGTTCGCCACCAGCGCTGGGTCAGGTAGTCGATGGCCTTCTCCACCACGCCCTTGCGGTTGGGGTGCCGGGGCGGGCACGGGTCCACGCCGACCCCGTAGTGCTTGGCGACCGGAGCGAAGCTCCGCTGGGTCTCCCCGGTCCGGGGGTTGATCACCGTGGCCATCCGGTCGACCCGCCAACGCCTCGCAGTGCCCCCGAGGCGGCGCAGGACCTCGTCGATCCCCACGACGAGATGGGCCTGACCATCCGAGCCGGAGAACCAGCACCGGAACTTCCCCGAACACGACAGAGCCCCGACCAGCACATAAGCCTTTTCGCCCCACGGGGTGTCATCAAGCTCGAGCCAGTCCCACTGGATCTCCTCCCCGGGCGGATGCTCGATATCGACGTGCGCCCGCCCCGCACTCGAAGCGCACGGCTCACAATGGGGCCGCAGCTGCCGGTCGCGGACCTGGCGAGTAAAGGTCTGATAGCTCCGCTCAAACCCAAGAGCCACGACCTCGTCGAACAGCACCGTGGCCCGCACATGGGGATCATCGACCAACCGCTGACGCACGCAGGGCTCGAACCGGTCGAAACTGTCCGGCTCGCTGCGGGCCCGCACGCCGGACTCTCGTTCTCCATACAGATAGGCCCGCACAGTCTTGCGGTCCCGGCCGGTGTGCCGGGCAATGGCCGAGATCGACCATCCCCTCTTCCTCAAAGATGTGATCTCCACGTCTTCCTCTGGTGTCAGCATCGCGGCGGAGCCCCTTCTTGTCGCCGGCACGGTCTTCCAACCGCCAGCGTGAGAGGGGGCTCCACCCCAATTGGCGGACCCTCACAGATGAGGAAAATCAGCGAGCAACTCTGAGGAGACCTCCATGAGCGTGGTCAGTGCTGCGGACCCCCGGTCGATGCAGGCAGTGGGAGGCTTTCTCTTCGCCCGGCTGTGCGAGGTGATCGGGCAGGTGTCGCGATAGTTCTGGCATAGGCCGCCGCCCCGCGTGTTCGGCGCCAAGCAGCGCTGCCTCAAGCAGTGTCGCCTCGTTCCAGTTCAGGTCGCGCCGCCGCTCGTTCGCCCGGATCCACCGGTGGGGTGGCGGCGAGGCGCCCCGGGGCGGATGCCCCGGGGCGCCTTCGTTCGCTGTCGGCCTCTACCGACTGGGCAGCAATGCCGCCCAGCGGCTCAGGTCGGCTGTGCGGCTCGCTGGTTGTTGCGGGCCGCGGACCGGCTTTACCGGCTCACTACCGCCATTTGGAGTTGCAGTAGACGATGTCGGAACCTGGAGGAATTCGCTCGGAGCCGTCGTGGCCACTGCTGTTTCTGAGGCACTGGAATCTCTCCACGCCGTAGACGCCCTCTGATGCGACGATCACCCAATTGTTGCCCGACGGCGATCCCGTGTCGCCCTTGTACCTGAGCACGCGCTGGTTGGGAGGCTGGCACACCGGGCTCCACATGCCCCTGCCGTAATGGTCATACACGTCCCTCCACACACCCGGGTTCTTGCCCCCGCGTATCCTGTTGGGATCGGCGTTCGGATCGCTGAGGTTCTTCCCGGTGTAGTAGTACGTGCACTTGTCGGGCGTGTTGAACTTCTCGTACTCCTCGTCCTCGGCCTCTTTCTGCTCGTCGGTCAGCGAGTCACGCCGGTACTCCGCGTAGGAGTTGGCCTCCCAGGTGTCGCTCACCTTGAGGCCGCTGTTCTGCTGCTGCTGCTGGCCCTGCTGCTGCTGGCCCTCGGGCTCTTGGGCCTCGGGCTCAGGCTCGGGCTCGGGCTGCTGCTGCTGGGGCGCCCGCTCGAAGCGCACGCTGACGCCTATCGAGATCGTCGCGGAGACGCTGCTGCGGTGCTTGCGCTTGAACGCGGTCACCTCGAGCACCACGCCCTCGCTGGGAAGCGCAGCCCCGTCATAGGAGACCACGCCCCGGCGGTTGATCGCGAACCCGTCCGCGCCGCTCACGCGGTACCTGATCTGCTTCTTCTTGACGCCGGTGGCCGAAATCTTGCCGACACGGGAGTCCGGCGTGCCCACCGTCACCTCCCACCCGATCGGCGTGTTCCCAAACGTCAGCACCTCGGCCTCCGGCGCAGCCCCTGCCACGCCCGGCAGGCTCACCGCCACGACCGCAGCGGCAACTGCGGCGGCCATCGCCGCCAACACCAACCTGGGGACTCCTCGCAGCCGGCCGACACCCAGCCGCCGACGCTCGCTCATCTTCATGATCGTTCCTTTTCGCTCGCGATGCCCTGAATGTCAAGCACCCAAGGCCGTGACCGCCGACCCGACACTGAGCCAACGACATCCCCCAAGTACCGCAGAACCATCCCCACACCCGCCATAGCAAACCGATGACACACAGCAACCAGCCGATGACATTCGGTAACTCAACGACCCACACGGCCCGCGACGGCTTCGTGATGCTCGGGTCCTGCGGGTTGTTCCACGTCAGGGTGGCCTTGCCGTCGCCGGAGGTCACCTTCGTGCCCTCCGGCTCGAAGCTATTTCGATCTGTGCCCGCCGGGATGGCCTGCGTTGAGGATGCAGTGGGCTCTTGCGCGCGGCATCCATTCCCGGCACTCAGGCGGCGGGGCGGCAGGCTCCGGCGCCGCGTGCATCGTCTCCTGGCTCAGCACCACTGCTGGGGGCACCAGGTCGGTGAGTTGGTACGTTGCATTGCGGGGCCGGTGGACATAGCCGGTGTCGCGCAACCTGCCGAGGGCCTCTTGGGCATGTCCGGCGCCGATGCCCGCGCTTGCGGCGACCTGCGCGGGCGACGCCGCCCCGGCTTGCGCGACCGCAGCGAGGACGGCCTGGTCGGTCCTCGAAAGGTCGTGCCATGCAGGAAGGGAGACCTTCTTTTTCACTTCCTCGTCGGCGGCCCAGACCGCCGTTTCGACAGCATGAACATCGATGGACTCCCCCGGCGCACCGGCGGTCTTCCAGGCAATGTCGCCGATGACCTGCAACCGGTAGGGGGAGCTTCCGACGGACTCGGAGGCCAGCCTCAACGCCTCCCGGGTGATCTCGCCCCCCGCCTCCCTGATGGGGCGCACCAGGCCGACCACGGCGTCGTTCACGTCCAGCGGCGGCAGCTCGTAGTGCTCGCACCGGTGGAAGAAGGTCATCTTGCGGTCTTGCAGCAGGGTGGTCTTCATCTCCAGCAGCCCGGCCCCCACGAACGCCAGCGGCATGTCGCCCCGCTTGGTGATGTGCTGGAGGTCGTTGGACAGCCTCCTGCCCTCGGTGCGGTCGATGCCGTGCATCTCGTCGACGGTCAGCAGCACCGACGTTCCGCTCCGCAGCGCGGCCTGGGCCAGGAACGCGAGGTGCTCCCTCAACCCCATGTGGGCCATCCGGTCCCGGTGCTCGGTGGTGGAGATCTTCCCCTCCAACAGCCCCAGCCTGATTCCGACGCTCTTCTCCACCGAGCCGCTCGTTGCCGAGTCTGCGAGCCCGAGAGCCTCATAGGCCTGGTCGGCGTTGCGGATCATCCGCACAATGCGGTCGAGCAGGCCGGGGGTCCCCGCATCCAAGGACAGGACCACCCATCCGTCGGCGGCGGCCCTGTCCTCGATCTCGCTCAACAGCACTGTCTTGCCCGATCCCCGCACCCCCATCAGCACGCTCGTGTAACGGGCATCGTGCGGCCCCGTCGCCAAACCGCCCCCGAGGTCGGCCAGCAGGCCGTCCCTGCCCACCAGCGACCGCGGTGTCCGCCCGAAATGCGGCGAGAACGGACTCGTGCTCGGGACCCCTAGTGCCGATCGGCGCTCCATCCCAAAACGCTACCCGCACGATTCTTATGAGTCGCGCATGAACACTGCGAGTCGCGCATAAACACTGCGAGTCGCGCACGACTCGTCGCGGCGGTGGCTCTGTCTCTGGGCCGGGCCCCGGTGTCGGGCGGGATCAGCTCTTCTGCCTGTCGGGTCGGCGCTCTTCGGGGGATGACATCGGCGAGTGACCAGACGGCTTGACTGTCGCGTGAAATGCGCCAGCCTGTCGGCTTCGTCGCTCATGGCTACAGCGGTTCGATGCGGAGCGCCAAGGTCCGTGCTTGGGAAGCTTCCGGTGCGTGTGTGCTGCGCCGGAAGCTTCCCGCGTCAGGTGCGGCCGTGTGATGCAGCCCCCTTCTTGGGCTTGGGACAGGCTCGCATGTCTTGGGTCTTTACTTTGCCCTTGAGGGTGCGGGGAAGGCAGGTGTCGTCGAGGTTGTTGCCGGCGAGCAGGAGGCAGCGCCACTCGCGGTGGGCGTAGGAGTCGGGGATCTTGCCCGTGAGCTGGTTGTTCTGCACCCGCAGGTATTGCAGGCTGGGCAGCGATCCGAGGTCCGGGGGCAGTTTGCCGGTGAACTGGTTGTTGGTGAGCCACACGAACCTGAGCTCGGGGAAGTCGCTCAACCAGTTGGGGATATTGCCGGTGAGCTGGTTGTCGCGCAGGATGAAGCGTTGCAGGTTCTTCAGGTTCTCCAAGGCGTTGGGGATCTTGCCGCGCAGGTTGTTGCCGGCCAGCTCGAGTTTCTCCAGATTGTTCAGCCTCCCCAGCTCGGGCGGGATCTTGCCGCCGAGCCGGTTGTGGTTCAGGTTCAGCCTCCGCAGGGCCGCCAGGTTGCCCAGCTCGGGCGGGATGCTGCCGGTCAGCTCGTTGTGGCCCATGTCGATCTCCTCGAGGAAGACGAGCCGGCCCAGCAGCGGCGACAAGCGGCCGGTGAGGGCACGGTGGCTCAGGTCGAGCCCGACGATGTGCACGCCGTCGTCGCTCAGTTCGACGCCGGCCCAGCGCTTCACCTTCCTCTCGCGGCTCCAGTTGAGGACGCCGTCGGGATCGAGGCTCTTCTTGGCCCGCAGCAGCAGCCGGCATTCCTCCCACAGCACCTCGTTGACAGTGCCGGGCTCGCAGAAGCCCGGCCTTGCCGACTTCGAGGCTGCCGCAGCCGGGGCCTGAACCGCGGCCAGCATGGCCAGCGCCACGGTCAACACGACCGCGCTCCTGGCTGCTCTCATGCCAATGGCTCGTTGATTGGCCCGATAACGGGTTAGTGGTGACATGTCGTTGGTTTAGCAGCATTTCACCGCGGATTTCCATAGATTATTGATCACACAGGACAAATAGTCGATCACATTCGATGACACGCCGGCAATCGCAGCCAAGGGCTGCTCGCTCGGACCGACGACCGCTCACAACCGCAGCGGGGCACGTCAGTTGGAGCCATCCCCGCCGGCGCTGCCACCCCCAGAACATGCCACGCATGGTTAGTTCCAAACACCCCGGAGCTTGGACACCCTCACCCCACCAGCGGTGGGCCCCAACCCTTGGAACCAACCAGCTCGTGCCGCGTCAGCAAACGCGTGCGTGGTCGGAGGTGCCGCTGCACCGCGTGGTGTTTGGGCATCCGCTTTTCCAGGCACCTCGAAGGTTGCCTGACACGGCACTAATTGCGGTACCAGCCTCCGCCGATGAGGGTGCCGTCGGCGTTGATCACGAAAACACGCATTGTCTCGGGACCTTGTCCGTCGGGGCTGTCCGCAGCGGTGATCCACGCCCCCTCAGCGGTCGCGGCCCACACTGCGGGCCCCAGCAGATCCTCGATGTCAGAACCGATGAGCGCGGGGTCGAAATGGGCAAGGATCTTGCCGTCGCCAGAGACGATGAACCCCGAGAAGTAGCCCTTGAGCGTGTCAGTGCTGTTGTAGTACTCCACAGTCGGGATCAGCCCCGCCGACAATCCCTGCGGGTCGGTGTAGAACTCCAGTATCGCTTCCAGGCCGCCTTCGCGGAAGTGCCCAGCCGCCTCGAGCATCAGCTCGGGCAGGAGCTCCTCGGAGTTCACGTACCAGCCCGACCCGAACAGCAGCCCGTCATGGCGGATCACCCACGCGTTCTTCAGCTCCAACGCGTCCCTGTCGCCCAGGCTGCCCGAAGCGGGGTTCAGATACACATAGGGCACCCAGCGGCCCTCTTCGTCGGCGGCGAGCATCTCAGAGCCGAACACGTAGCCGTTGACATCGGTGCCCACCCAGCCCTTCAGGTCGAGGCCCCGGCGCTCGGGGTCGGGGTGTCCTATCACCATGTCGTCCTCGTCGATGATGAAGACGTACCACTGGCCGTCGACGCTCTCGGCCCGGTTGTAATGGGCCAGGGTGGCGTCGAGGCCCTCGGCCTCATAGCGGCTGATGGCCTCTGCGACGAGGTGCTGGGTGTACTCGGCGGGCGCCGACTCAGAAGGCACGCCGGCGACGGCCGCCTCCACTATCTCCTCCACCTCGCTGCGGGTCAGGCCCGGCGCCGGCTGGGCCATCTCCGCCAACGCCCTGCGAACGACATCCTCCACGTCGGCCTCGGTCAGCGCGTCGGCCGTCTGCGCCGCGACCATCTCCTCGACCTCGGCGCTGGTGAGCCCCGCTTCGCTGTCTGCGCAGGCGGCAAGCAGCGCTGAGAGTATGAGCAATAGCCCCACCCACTGCCAGTGCAAGGCACCGCTGCCCCGCGTGGGGCAGGCCCTGTCAGTCATGCTCGCCCCGCTTCCCCCTCATGACATTCCGTCACTATATGGACATTTTCTCTTGTAATGCTATAGCGACCGGATTACACAGGGTACGTTGCCAATAACATACAGTGCCATATCGGGAGGTGCCCGGCAGGGCTGCTCGTGGCAGAACTGCGGGCCGTCCGAACGCAGGCCTGTGCGGTGCGCGCAAGGAGGTTCTGATGCGAGTAATCATGAAGACAAGGCCAAGACGAAAATTGATGCGGGTCGGCGCCCCTGCCGTGGCGGCGCTCGTACTCCTGAGTCTCCTGACCCTTTCGCCCACCGGGACCGGGGCAGCTTCGAACGTGGGGCAGTCATCCAGACTGGTCTCCGCCGACTGGCCCCTCACACCCGCGGGGCTCCGGGCCGGGGACAGCTTCCGCCTGCTGTTCGTGTCGTCCACGACGCACTCGGCGATGTCGGTGAGCGAACAGGACTACATCGGCGTCATCAAGGGCCGGGCGGACGCCAACGCCGTCCTGAAGCCCTACAAGGACGATTTCAGCGCCCTGGTTTCCACGCAGTATCACGACGCGCGCGACCTCACCGGCACCACTGGCGCCGGCGTCCCGATCTACTGGGTCGGCGGCGAGAAAGTGGCCGACGACTACGGCGACTTCTACGACGCAAGCTGGGACTCCCACGCGGCGCGGGACGAATCAGGGGCGCTGATGACCAGCCTCGGAACCAGGCATATCTGGACTGGCTCCGCCAGCAACGGGACAAAGAAGGCCAACCACTTCCTGGGCGCGGGACACGCCGCGATCGGCAAACTGGCGGGGGAGAACGGCGGCACGGGCAAGGAAATAGACAGGAGCAACAGCGCCACCAGCTCAATGCAGCATCTCTACGGGATGTCGCCTGTGTTCACGGTCGCCGGCCACCAGGTCGCTGCCAACTCGCCCCTCGTACCCGAAGGTCTCCGAGCCGGGGACGGCTTCCGCCTGTTGTTCGTGACGTCCTCGACCAGGAACTCCGAGCCCACAGACATTGACGAATACAACCAGTTCGTCGAGGGGGCTGCGAACCAGAACCCGGCCCTGGCGCCGTATGAATTCCGCGTCGTGGGGTCGACCGAGGATGTGGGCGCGCGGGTCAACACCGGCACCACCGGCGACGGCGGCGTGCCGATCTACTGGGTCGGCGGCGAGAAGGTGGCCGACGACTACGGCGACTTCTATGACGGGACCTGGGACTCCCTTGCCGCGAAGAACCAGCAGGGGGAGGACAACACTCCCGGCGTGATCGCCACGGGGTCGAACAACAACGGTACGAGGACGCACCGGTTCTTGGGACAAGGCGAGTGGACCACTTACGGGAATCTGTCCGAAGGCAATGTCTTGCGGTCGACCAACAACATTGTCGCGTGGCATTCGCCGGTGCATTACTACGGGCTCTCTCCCCTGTTCACGGTCTCGGCGCCGACGGCCACGACCGCGGCTCCGACTCCGACGACGACCGCGGTGCCCACGACGACGACGCCTTCGGGTCCGCTGCCGGCGGTGACGTTGCGGGCGAGGCCCTACAGCATTTCCGAGGACGGCGGCGTGAGCACGATACGGGCGTCCCTCGACCAGCCGGCTTCCGAAGCGATCACCATCACCATCTCGGCCGTCGAGAGCGTCTCGGGCGAGGTCAAGGCGGACCTCTACACGCTGAGCGCCAACCGCACCCTGTCCATCGCCGCTGGCGCCACGCACAGCACCGGAACGGTGACCGTCTCGGCCGTCGACAACACGCGGAAGGGGAGGCTCTGCTGCTGGTGGGAGGATGATGTCGTCGTGATTGTGTCCGGGACCGTCACCGGCACGGCACGGCCCGTGACCGATGCGTGGGTGACTATCAAAGACGACGACCAGATCGGCGGACTATAGGACAACAGATGGATTGCACAGGGCAGATAGCCAATAACAAGCGGTGGCATATCGGGAGGCGCCCGGCAGGGCTGCTCGTGGCAGAACTGCGGGCCGCTCGAGCACAGGCCTGTGCGGTGCGCACGAGGAGGTTCCGATGCGAGCAGTCATGAAGACGAGGGCCAAGGCGAAATTGATGCGGGTCGGCGCCCCTGCCGTGGCGGCGCTCGTGATCCTGAGCCTCCTGCACGTTTCCTCCGCGGGGGCCCAGAGTGATAGCGCGGAAGCGGCCGCCACGGTCCCCCGCGACTGGGCCCACACGCCCCCAGGGCTCCAAGGCGGCGACAGCTTCCGCCTGCTGTTCATCGACTCGACGGAAAGAGAGGCGCGTTCGACGGACATCGGCCACTACAACCGCAATGTCCAGGCGGCGGCGAATGCCAACGACAACTTCAAGCCCTTCGCGTCCCGGTTCCGCGTCCTGGGTTCCACCGTCGCCGTCAGCGCCCGGGACAACACCGGCACCGCGCCCGCCGGGAGCAGCTACACCACAGGCGAGGGCGTGCCCATCTATTGGGTGAACGGCGACAAGGTCGCCGACGACTACGGCGACTTCTACGATGGGACGTGGGACTCCTACACCTCGAAGGACGAACTGGGAAGACCGACCAGTGCAGTAGACGTCGTCTACACAGGCACGGCGAACGATGGCCGCACATCGAGTGTCGTCGAAGGCGGGAAAACCTACGTCCCCGCCTTGGGAGTGCTCCCCGTCACGGTCGGGAAGTTGAGCGCCGGCAACGTTTTCGCCAGCGGCAGCTACTACCGCCAGCTCCAGCATCCCAACCACTTCTACGCGCTCTCGCCGGTCATAACCATCGAGGACACCATCCCCGTGGCGGGCGACTGGGAATACGTCCCCGAAGGCGCTGGCGTGGGTGACAAGTTCCGGCTGATATTCATGACCTCCGAGACGATCGGGGCGGGGGGTCCCAACCAGGTCACCTACATCAACCACGTCAAGGACAGGGCGGCGGAGAACTCTGCTTTGGCGCCCTACCGGAACGATTTCAGCGCCTTGGTCTCCACTCAGTATCACGACGCGCGCGACCTCACCCGCACCAACACCGCCCGGCACGGGCCCGGCGTGCCCATCTACTGGCTGGGAGGCCAGAAGGTGGCCGACGACTACGCCGACTTCTATTGCGGCGGCGGCTGGGACTCCCAGGCGGCCCGCAACGAACAAGGAAGAGTGGTCAATCGCCTCGAGGACCGCTGGGTGTGGACAGGCTCGAACTGCGACGGCACCAAAACGGCCTACAAGTACCTTTCTTCGGAGCATCCCATGGCGGGCAAGCCGGCGGGAGCCGACGGCGGCGCGTCCAAGGAGATAAACAGCGGCTTCACCCGCACCAAGACCGACCAGCACCACCTCTACGCGATGTCGCCGATCTTCACAGTGGCGACATCCCCGCCGGCGGTCCGCAGGCAAGCGCCCGCCGCGACGCCAACGACCACGACGGCTCCGGAACCCACAGAGGAACCGGCCGCGAACAAGCAGCGGGTGAGGCTGCGGCCCGACCCCCTCTTCATTTCCGAGAACGGCGGTGTGAGCACGGTGACGGCATGGCTCGTGGATCCGGTTTCCGAGCCGGTCACCGTCACTGTCTCGGCTGTCGAGATCCGCTCGGGCGAAGCCCAGCCCCGCCTCTTCACGCTGAGCGACAACCGCACCTTGACCGTCGCAGCCGGCGAGACGAAAAGCACCGGGGTCGTGACGATCACGGCCGTCGACAACGACCGGCGCGGGAGCAACTGCTGCACCTGGGAGACAGACGTCGACGTCACTGTGTCGGGCACCGTCACCGGCCCCGCAAAGCCAACCGCCAAACCCGCGGGCGTGACGATCAGCGACGACGAACCAGTCGGCGGCCTCTAAAACACCGCCCCCCAGCCAAAAGACCACACTCCCCGGCCGATCGCTCAGCTCAGAATCTGACTTCGCGCAACAGGTTCTTCATGTGCGGGCCAGAGGGCCCAGACAGCGGGCTAAGCGACGTCCGTGCCCAGGTACAAGACCGCGTTGCCATCCGCCGTTTCCCCCCACAAGATGAGCCAGTCATGCCCAGAACCGCTCACCGGCACGCCCCACACTGGGGGCTGGCGATACCGACGGCGACGCACTCTCCGGTCCGTCGGGTCGCTCTCGATGAGGTCAAGCATTTCGTTGACCCGCTCGTACAGCACCCCGCAACTGTGATCGGTGCGCAGCGCTGCGAGCTGGCGCTCAGCCTCCGGCGAGAAGAGCAGGGACATCGCTGAGAGCCTAATGAGGCTTTAGGGCGATGCCCCGAATGGGCATCTGGTGGTACATTGTGGTACCGGCAGGGACCTCTCAGGCAACCACCTTGTCGAACCGCACAACATGGCTGAGCTCGTAGAACTCGATTCGCGCCGACGCGCCGCTCTCGGACGCATCGGCAACCCGGATCACACGCGATATCTCGTAGAAGAAGAACCAGACGGCTCTTTGCTGTTCACACCTGCAGTCGTGATGACTGCGCACGAGGAAGCTCTCTTGCGCAACCCCGATCTGGTCGCGCGGATCGAGAACGATTTGGCTGATCCGTCACGACTCGTCGAATCCCACTCTCGAAGGCCGCGGCAGAACTGACCCCGGCACTCGGCGCCCCACTCGCTGATTCCGGCGGGCTTTGGGGTGGGCACCACAGTCCCATGTCCATGGCCGCGCCAGCCACGACTGAAGCGGACAGCGAACCGGTGGCCACGACTCAGTCGGCGAGGACCATCTCGCCGCGCTGAGCCGCAGGAACGCGCTTGTTCGGCGGTGTGATCAATCGTCTCGATGGCCAATTGTGCGTCGGTTCCGGACAACTGCGATGGTGGTCGCCATGACGGCCACGGTCGCGCTCAGCCCGGCTGGTCCACGCTTGCAAGCGCGGATAGCAGACGCAGACGCGGGCAGGCATGAACGACTGGGGCCGCGCCCAAGCCATCAAACAGGCGCCGCGCAGCTTGACAACCGTGACGGGGACCGCCACTTGGCGCCGCATTCAACGCAGCCGGAGGGAAGCCTTCGCCCGGATCCACCGGTGGGGTGGCGGCGAGGCGCCCCGGGGCGGATGCCCCGGGGCGCCTTCGTTCGCTGTCGGCCGCTACCGACTGGGCAGCAATGCCGCCCAGCGGCTCAGGTCGGCTGTGCGGCTCGCTGGTTGTTGCGGGCCGCGGACCGGCTTTACCGGCTCACTACCGCCACTTGGAGTTGCAGTAGACGATGTCGGAGCCTGGGGGAATTCGCTGGGAGCCGTCGTGGTCGCTGCTGTTTCTGAGGCACTGGAATCTGGTCACGCCGTAGACGCCTTCTGCTGCGACGATCACCCAGTCGTTGCCCGACGGCGGTGCAGTGTCGTCCTTCTTGTCGCCCTTGTACTTGAGCACGCGCTGGTTGGGAGGCTGGCACACCGGGCTCCACATGCCCCTGCCGTAATGGTCGTACACGTCCCTCCACACACCCGGGTTCTTGCCCCCGCGTATGGCGTTCGGATCGCGATTCGGATCGCTGAGGTTCTTCCCGGTGTAGTAGTACGTGCACTTGCTGGGCGTGTTGAACTTCTCGTACTCCTCGTCCTCGGCCTCTTTCTGCTCGTCGGTCAGCGAGTCACGCCGGTACTTCGCCTCGGAGTTGGCCTCCCAGGTGTCGCTCACATTGACACCGCTGCTCTGCTGCTGCTGGCCCTGCTGCTGCTGGCCCTCGGGCTCTTGGGCCTCAGGCTCAGGCTCGGGCTCGGGCTGCTGCTGCTGCTGGGGCGCCCGCTCGAACCGCACGCCGACCCCAATCGAGATCGTCGCGGACACGCTGCTGCGATGCTTGCGCTTGAACGCGGTCACCTCGAGCACCACGCCCTCGCTGGGAAGCGCAGCCCCGTCATAGGACACCACGCCCCTGCGGCTGATCGCGAAACCGTCCGCGCCGCTCACCCGATACCTGATCTGCTTCTTCTTGACGCCGGTGGCCACGATCTTGCCGACCCGGGAGTCCGGCGTGCCCACCGTCACCTCCCACCCGACCGGCGTGTTCCCAAACATCAGCACCTCAGCCTCCGGCGCCGCCCCGGCCACACCCGGCAGACTCACCGCCACAACCGCAGCGGCAACCGCGGCGGCCATCGCCGCCAGCACCAACCTGGGGACTTTTCGGAATCGGCCGACACCCAGCCAGCGGCGTTCGTTCTTCGACATGATCGTTCGTTTTCGCTCGCGATGCCCCGGATGTCAAACATCCAGGGCCGTGACCGCCGGCCCATGCTGAGCCAGTGATATTGCCCAAGTATTGCAGAACCATCCCCACACCCGCCATAGCAAACCGATGACACACAACGATCCGCCCATCACATCCGATAACTCAACGACCCACACGGCCCGCGACGGCTTTCGGGGTGGTTGCGGTGGCGCTGGTCTTGCTTATGGGCCGGCGACGGCTTCGGGGGTGGTTGCGGTGGCGCTGGTCTTGGTGTCGGGGTCGGGGCTGTGCTTGTCGTTGTAGGACACGGTGACGCGCAGCCATTTGCCGGCGTCGGCGGCGGTGGGGGTGTAGCCGGGACCGGTGGCACCAGCGATGACGGTTCCGCTGGTGGCGGCGGCTGTGTCGAGGCGCTCCCATTTGTAGACGACGTTGTGGATCGTGGTGAGCTGGTTCGGCCCGTAGTCGGGATCGAACACCGTGGCGGTCAGCTCGGCGCCTTGGGCGGGGGCGGCGGTGCTGAGCGTGACTGTGCCGGGCTCGTCGATATCGACCACGTTGACCGTCACGGTGATGGTGTCGTCGATGGCGGTGTCGGTGTTGCCGTCGGCGTCTTTGCTGTCGCGGGCGTCGACGGTGAGCGTGTAGGCGGTGGGCTCGGTGGTGGAGGACCGGTTGCTGGTCTCGTAGTTCAGCGGCGCTTTGAGCGTG
>JAPOPC010000032.1 GCA_026713105.1 Acidimicrobiaceae bacterium | reverse complement strand
GGCTGCGGGCTTCGATGTCTTGGTGCTGGATTGCCAGGGCGATCTGGCTTCGACGCAAGCGGAGGTCACCGGTGCGCGCGAGGCGCACCCCCAGCTCGTGGCAGCCGCCATCACGCCGTACGGGTTGACGGGGCCGAAGTCGGCGTGGCGGGCTGGCCCGCTCGAGCACTGGGCGCTGGGCGGGCACATGAGCCTCAACGGCGAGCCAGACCGGCACCCGCTGCCGGGCGGCGGCCCATGGCTCACACACCTGGTCGGGGCGACTGCGGCCATCGGCATCGGGGCTGCGCTGGTCAACGCCGCGACGACTTGCCGCGGCGACCTCGTGGAGGTGTCCGCGCTGGAGGCGCTCGCCAACGCTCACCAATGGAGCTTCAGCCTGTACACCCACAACGGCGTCACCAAGCGCCGGTGGGGGAACCGCTTCGGCGAGCAACACCATCCGCTGGCGCTCTATGAGTGCATCGACGGCTGGGTCTGCATCGCAGCCGTTTCGATCCACCAGTGGGAAGGCTTCTGCATCGCAATGGACCAGGTGGAGCTGTTGGCGCGTGACGACTTCTATGTGCCCGCCGTGCGTTTCGACCACGCCGACGAGCTGGACGAGATCATCGCTGCCTGGGCTGCCACCAAGACCGTCGATGAGGCGGTCACTGCGCTTCAGGACAATCAGGTCCCCTCCGGACCGGTGGCCAGCCTCGACGACATGCTGGCCAGCCCGCAGCTCGCCGCACGCGGCTACTGGGTGAACCTGGATGCCCCGCCGGACGACGCTGCACCGGGTGACTCAGCGGCTGGGGCACCGGTGTCGGATGGCTCTCCGTTGAGCGACGAGATGACCGTCGTCACAGCACGACCGCGGGTGCCGGGCCCGCCGGCTCGTATTGACGGCGCGACACCGCGGTTCCGCCGCGCACCCGCGCTCGGTACCGACGCCCTGGTGGCGGACGCCGCGGCCACCGCAGGGAGAGAACCGATCTGGCCCGACGGCGTCAAGCCGCTTGCGGGCGTGCGGGTCGTCGAGTTCACAATCGCGTGGGCAGGCCCGCTGGTGTGCCGGATGCTCGGCGATCTCGGCGCCGATGTCATCAAGATCGAGCACCCCACCGCACGCGGCCTCGCCATGCCTCCTGCTGAGATGATCCTGGCCGAGCGAGGCGGCTGGGAATGGGGACAGCTGCCCGGCCCTCTGTCGCGCAACGGCACTTTCCTGAACAACGATCCTGGGGACGACTGGTTCAACCGGCTCGGCCACTGGAACAAGATGAACCGCTCGAAGCGGGGCCTCTGCTTGGACCTGAAGGCTCCCGGCGGCCGCGAGGTGCTGAGCCGGCTGGTCGCAACCGCCGACATCGTCGTGAACAACTACAGCCCCCGCGGCGTTCGCTCCGCCGGTATCACGCCCGCCGAGCTGCGCGAGATGAACCCCGGCATCGTGACGCTCGACATGTCCGGTTTCGGCGCCACCGGTCCCGACGCCGAGCGCATCAGCTGGGGCCCGGTGCTCGACGCCGCCTCGGGTCTTGCCTCCACCACCGGCTACCCCGACTCGGGCCCCTACAAGCAAGGCATCGCCTTCCCCGACGTCGTCGGCGGCCTGCACGGAACGGTTATCGCCCTGGCAGCCCTGTGGCAGCACTGGCGCACCAGCAATCCGGTTTCGGTCGACCTCTCGCAGCTCGAAACAGCGATCGCCGTAGCAGGCGACCAATTCGCCGAAGCATCCATGCGCCACCCCGGCACCCCACCACCGCCACGCCGAGGAGCGCGCTCGCCAGACGCAGCGCCGGCGGGCATCTACCGGTGCCGCGGCGAAGACGAATGGCTGGCGCTCACCGTCACCGACGACGAGGCATGGAAGGCACTCGCCGGAGCGCTCGACGAGCCAACATGCAAGTCCCACTGGGCAACCGCGGCAGCCCGCCGAGGCGATCACGACACCATCGACGCCATGATCGAGCGCTGGACGCTGACGAGGGACAAGCACGCTGCCGCGGCCGAGTTGCAGGCGGCCGGGATCAGCGCTTCAGCTGTGATGACCATCGCCGATATCGTCAACGACGATCACAGCGCCGTTCGAGGCCTCATGGTCGACCACGCCCGCCCCGACGAGCAACCCCAGCTGTTCCCCGGCCTGCCCTTCCGATTCGAAACAACGCCCTCCGCCGTCAGCCCACCCCCAAAGCTCGGTCAGCACAATGACCCAATCCTGACCGAACTCGGCTACACCCCCACCGAAATCGCCAACCTCTACAACACCAACACCATCGCCAACACCCCACCGGGCTAAGCCATCGTCAACCCACCACTGACAGACAACGTCTGCCCAGTGATATAGCCAGCCTCCTCGCTGCACAAGAACACAACAGCCGCCGCCACCTCGTGCGGCTGCCCAATGCGCTTCATCGGCACAGCCCGAGCCATCGCCCCGATGATCTTGTCGCTCGTGTCGGTCGCCGCAGCGATCTCTTCCAGCAGCGGAGTGTCGGTCGGTCCAGGACACACCACGTTCGCAGTGATGCCCCGCCGAGCCACCTCACGGGCGATGGTCTTGGTGAAGGCAATGACGCCGCCCTTGGCGCCGGCGTACACGGCTTCGCCCGAGGAACCGACCCGGCCGGCGTCGGAGCCGATGTTCACGATGCGCCCGAAGCCGGCCTCAGCCATGGCCCCCAGGCAACCCTGCGTCGTCCGCAGAGGGCCCTTGTAGTTGATCTCGATGACGCGGTCCCAGAAGTCTTCGTCGGTGGTGACGAAGGGCCGCAGCTCGTCCCAACCCGCGCAGTTGACGAGCACTTCGACCGGCCCCAGTTCGTCGACCACCGTCAGGAGACCGGCGGCAACGGCATCGGCGTCGGACACATCCATCTCGACGGCGATCGCGGTGCCACCAGCGGCGTTGATGGCGGCGGCCGTGTCGGTGGCCTCGGGCACTCGCAAGTCGGCTACCGCGACCCGGCGGCCGTCGCGAGCGAGCCCCAGGCAGATCTCGCGGCCGATGCCCCGGCCGCCGCCGGTCACCAAGGCCACCCGGTCTGCGTTGCCGTCATCGCTCACGTCGTCTCCATTCGTCGATTGCTGCGATTGCAAGCTGCGAGGCGCTGCTGCCCAGTGCCCCGGTGCGAGTCCGCTCAGGCGCGGGTGGCTTGGGCCACGTCGCCCCATTTGTGGACCATGTCGGGGTCCTTGCGGATCTGCTCCTCGGCCAGGTACATGACCACTCGGTCGGCGGTGCCCGTGTAACGGTCTTTCAGCCGGTCTGCCATCTCGTCCCATGGCCCGACGACAGCAAAGTGCTCGAGCATGTCGTCGGTGATGGTGTCGGCCATGCCAGCGATGTCGCCGGTGCTCATGAGTTGGCGCAGCTTCTCGGTGACGCCCTCGTAGCCCAGATCTGTGAATTGGAACGCATAATTCGGTGTGGTGCCATAGAACGCGATCTGCGTCTTGGCCCGCCAGATCAACGGCGCCAGCTCGTCGGGTGTGTCGCCG
Organism: Acidimicrobiaceae bacterium; assembly: GCA_026713105.1. Classification (GTDB taxonomy): domain Bacteria; phylum Actinomycetota; class Acidimicrobiia; order Acidimicrobiales; family Poriferisodalaceae; genus Poriferisodalis. The sequence goes on along the minus strand of JAPOPC010000032.1, from coordinate 43,017 downwards.
GGTGCGGCGAATACCGGCACGATCAGGTCGATGTCGGCGACGTCACGACCGGCTCGCTCAGCACCCCGGGCCACCTCAGGCAGCAGCCGTTCGCGGATGTAGTGCATCGTGTGCATCGGGTGGACGTGCACGCCGTCGGCAACCTCGCCGGCCACCCCGTTCATGATGGGACCGACAGATGAGATATCGACCTTCACGTCGCCGTGGTCGTGCGCGCGCGGCGCCCATTGTGCCGGCAGCAGGCTCAGGTTGAAGAACTCGCCGTCGTAGCTGAGCTTCTCTTCTCGCCGGAAGGCCCGCAGACACGCCTGCACCGCCCCGACGTAGTCGCGCATGCGCGCCGCCGGGCGATCGAATTCGACCCCATAGCGCCGCACGATGTGACCCTTCACCTGGCTGCCGAGGCCCAGCCGGAAACGGCCATTGGTCTCGCCGGCGAGTTCCCAGGCGATCTGGGCCGACACCATCGGGCTGCGAGGGAAGGCCACCGCGATGCCTGTCGTGAACGTGAGGCTGGGGGCCGCCATGGCGGCTGCGGCGAGCTGCATCCACGGCACCTGACCGGTCTCGGTGTAGAGCATCCCCGAGAAGCCGGCGCCCTCGACCTTGCGGGCCAGGTCGGCAGCATCGCTCCAGGTCGACGAGCCGGTCATCAGATCGAATTCCACGATGTGCCTCCTGTGAGCACGAACCCGCTCAACGTAGCCCCGCGGACCGATGGGCCGCCGTTCTACGCTGCGACCATGTCCAAGGGTGCGAGCTATGACTGGCTGTTGCTGGGCGATACCGTCGACCGCGCGGCCCGCATGTGGGGCGACCGTCCGGCGGTGGTCTTCGGCGACCAGCGCTGGAGCTACGACGACTTCGCTCACGAGGTGGACCGCGTCGCCAAGGGGCTGATGGCGCTGGGTGCGCAGCGAGGCGACCACGTGGCCGTGTGGATGACGAACCTGCCCGAGTGGCTGTGGTTGCAATACGCCATCCCGAAGGTGGGCGGCTGCATCGTTCCGCTCAACACCCGGTACCGCACCGACGACGTGGCCTACACCGTGGCGCAGTCCGAGAGCCGGTTCATGATCTCGATCGACCAGTCCGGGCCGATCGACTTCCGAGCGATGCTCTGCGAGGCCCATCCCGACATCGTCGCTGCGGGGCACCTCGAGCGGGTCGTGTTCACCGGTGCGGACCGTGACGACGCGCTCGCCGGTGCGATGAGCTGGGAGGATCTGCTGGCGGCAGGCGAGCGTGTCACCGACACTGAACTGGCCGAACGAGCTGCCAGCGTGACGGTCGACGACCGCATGATGTTGGCGTACACGTCGGGCACGACCGGTCACCCCAAGGGCGTCGTGCACACCCACCGCCCGCTGCGCAACAGTCGTGAACGCGCAATGTTGTTGGGGCACACCGCAAACGACATCCACATGAGCTACCTGCCGCTGTTCCACCTGTTCGGCTTCGGCGAGGTGTCGATACAGGCGGTGCTCACCGGTGGCTGCCAGGTGCTGTTCGACGTCTTCGACCCCGCAGCAGTGCTGGCAGAAGTGGAGTCCCACGGCGGCACGGTTCTGCACGGTTTCGACTCCCACTGGGGCGACCTGTTGCGCGCCCAAGACGAGCACCCCCGCGACGTGTCCAGCCTGCGAATCGGCACGTTGGCGGCCGGCATGGAGTCGTCCACCCCCATCGCGAGACGGGCGCAGGAGGTGTTCTGCCCCACCATCTCGGGCTGGGGCATGAGCGAGTCGTGGGCGTTTGTGAGCTGCAGCCACCCCACCCATTCCGAAGAGCAGCGCACCGAAGCCTCCGGCTACCCCATGGACGGCATCGAGTACCAGATCCGAGACCTCGAAACCGGCGCCGAGTGCCCGCCCGACATCCCAGGAGCGCTGTTCGTGCGCGGCTACACCGTGATGGAGGGCTACTGGCGTCGCCCCGAGGCCACCGCCGAAGTGCTCGGCGATGACGGCTGGCTCGACACCGGCGACATAGCAAGGATGCGCCCCGACGGCCACGCAGTCTTCATCGGCCGCCACAAAGACATGCTGAAAGTAGGCGGCGAGAACGTCTCTCCGGCCGAAGTAGAGGGCTACCTGCTCGAAGCCGACGGCGTCGAGCAGATAGCAGTAGTCGGCTACCCCGACCCCCGTCTCGTAGAAGTCCCGGTCGCCTTCGTCCAGCTCACCGAGTCAGCCCCACCAGACATCACGGAAGACTCGCTCATCGAGCGCTGCCAAGGCCGCATAGCCAGCTTCAAGATCCCCCGCAAGGTGATCTTCGTCAAGGAAATGCCAACCACACCCTCAGGCAAGATCCGCAAGGTGGAACTCAGAGACTGGGCGCTGCGAGATCTAGGCGATCCCCACCACGCCTAAGACCCGACGAAACAAGGGGCGGGCAGAGGCATGGCCTCCGCGCGCAGTTATGAAGCGCCCTTCGCACACCCAGATTGCGCACGAAGCGCTTCATCTGTTTGAAGCACGGAGGCCATGCCTCTGCCCGCCCCGGGTTCAGCGACTAAGGGCCAGAGAAAGCCATGGCCGGAGCAACCGGCCCATCGAGCGTGTGGTCGACAGCAAGCCCCATGGACCGCTCACTCTCACGAGTCTTGACCTCAGCGCGAGCCACCACATGGTGATGCACCTCATCAGGCCCATCAGCCAGCCGGAGTGTCCGCTGTGCATGCCACATGTCTGCCAGCGGGAACCACTGCGAAACCCCGGCAGCCCCATGCATCTGGATCGCCTCGTTGATGATGTCGCAGCACTTCTCGGGCACCATTGCCTTGACAGCGCTCACCCAGACACGCGCCTCGGCGTTGCCGAGCGTGTCCATGGCTTGGGCCGCCCGCAGCACCATCAGTCGCATGGCCTCGACCTCGATGCGTGACCGCGACACGACCTCCATGTTCTTGCCCAGGTTGATGAGCTTCTTGCCGAAGCCCTCCCGGCTCAGTCCCCGGTCGACCATCATCTCGATGGCCTTCTCGGCGGCGCCGATGGAGCGCATGCAGTGGTGGATGCGGCCAGGGCCCAGCCGCAGCTGAGAGATCTCGAAGCCGCGGCCTTCGCCCAGCAGGATGTTGTCGCGGGGCACGCGCACATCCTCAAAGGTGATGTGCATATGGCCGTGCGGGGCGTCGTCGGCGCCGAAGACATGCATCGGGCCCAAGATGTTCACGCCGGGCGCGTCGATCGGCACCAGGATCTGCGACTGCTGCTTGTAGGTGTCCGCATCGGGGTTGGTGCGGACCATGGTGATCATGATCTTGCAGCGGGGGTCACCGGCACCGGAGATGTAGAACTTCTCGCCGTTGATCAGCCACTCATCGCCGTCGAGCTCGGCGTTGGTCTGCACCTGCTTGGCGTCCGAACTCATCACTGCCGGCTCGGTCATGGCGTAGGCAGAGCGGATCTTGCCCTCGAGCAGCGGCTCGAGCCCTTGCTGCTTCTGCTCGGGCGTGCCGACGCGCTCGAGCACTTCCATGTTGCCGGTGTCGGGCGCGGAACAGTTCAGGCACTCCGAGGCCAGCCGGTTCTTGCCCAGCTCGTTGGCGATGTAGGCGTAGTCGAGGTTGCTCAGGCCCTCGCCGGTGTCCGCGTCAGGCAGGAAGAAGTTCCACAATCCCTGCTCGCGCGCCTTGTTCTTGGCGCCCTCCAGCAGCTCGAGCTGGCCGGGTGCCCAGCTCCAGCGGTCTTCGCGGTTCTCGCCCATCCGATGGAATTCCTCGGTGATGGGGTCGACTTCGTCGCGGATGAACGCCTTGACCGCTTCGTACAGCGGCTCGACCGCGGCAGACATCCGCAGATCGAAATCGTCCATGCTCGCGGACTTCAATGCTCCGCCAACCACAACTGCTCTCCTCGTGTGCTTGCCAAATGCAGGTCTGCGTCTGGCGCAGAGAACCCTACCGAGATCGCCCGTTCGGCACCGGGCCGGCGGCCTATCCCCGACCGATCCCGAGCGCGCCGGTACCTTCGACTGCCATGTTGCAGTGTGTTCGAGGGATGTGCACCGAGATGGCCACGGCGGAGCTGGGCTATGACGTGCCCCAGACGAGGGCGTGGCTCTATGACCTCGATGCCGCCACGATCGCTGGCACCTCCCGCCAGCGAGACATGATCATGCCGTTGTGCCGAGCCCACGCCGATCGGATCAAGGTGCCGGTCGGGTGGGAGCTTGACGACCGCCGGGCTCCTGAGCCAGAACCGGCGATGACCCCGCCGGAGCCGAGTGCCGAAGCCCCAGAGGGCGTTGAACCGCTGTTCAAGCCCCGGTCCCGTCCCGAGCCAACCGAAATGCCCGAACCCGACCCCGACCCCGAGCCGGCGCCGTCGTCGCTGCTCGAACGGGCCTTCCGCGCAGCGCCGTCGCGCTAGAGCAGGCTGGCTCCCCGAACGGCGGTGAGCACCAGCCGTCCACGAGGGTTCAGGCTCGCCCGGTAGCGCACCCCTTGGGCGTCCACCAGCACCAGCTCATTGCCCTCGCTGCCAACCCGCAGCTCGACGCCAAGTTCCGCCGACAGCTCCGCCCGGCTGGCTTCCAGCGCAGCCCGCATGGCACTGCGCCGTTGCGCCTCATACAGGTCCATGTCGTACTCGACAAAGTCCCCCGGCTCAGTCCCAGTAGGCCGCACAACCAAACAATGTCACAAGCGCCAGTAGGTTGAAGGCGTGAGCCTGTGGCTGGCCGTGCCGCTCTCGCTGGTGTTCATCTACATCGTGTACCGGCTCGGCCTGCGCATGATGGCCACATTCTCGAGGCCGATCCCCCCGCCGCCCCCGCCAGGAGAACTGCGACGGGTGCGCCTCACCTACCGGTGCAGCCTCTGCGGCACCGAGATGCGCATGACACGCTCGCCGGTGCAGAACCCCGAGCCGCCCCGCTGCTGCAGCGAGGACATGGACCTCGTGGCTAACGCAGACGAGTAGCTGGGCTGTTGCCACAGCTTTTCCACAACTTGGGGAAAATCACATCAATGTCATTCATCGCCAGCGCGTGGCGAGCAGGATGCCGACCAGCACAATGCCCAAGCCGACGGCAATCCATACGCTGGCCGGACTGCCCGGCAACCAGCTCATGTAGTTCGACACGATCACTGCGGTGCCGACACCGAGCAGTGCCGCGATCAGCCAGCCGAACCACGAGGCGCTCTGTTCGCCCTGGCCGCCTGCGCTCTGCTGGGGGGCCGGCGCGTTCTGCGGTCGGGTGCCCTTGGGCGTGATGCGGCTGGTCTTGCGGGGCCGGGCCATGACTGGCCAAGCTAACGGGTGTGTCAACCTAACTGTTGGGGTCGGCCTCGTCGCCGTCCTCGCTCGGTTCGGCTTCGCCGATGACCAGGGTGATCTTGTCGTAGTTGAGCCGGATGTCGGTGCCTGGCGCCGGGTCGAGAGAGATGACCTGCCCGTCTGCGGGGTCGCCCTCGGCAACCGACTGCGTGCGCCGTGTGACCTCGAAGCCCAGCTCGGTCAAGGCTTCGGCTACCCCGTCGGGATCGAACGTCTCCAGTGCCTGCAGGCTGGGAACCGTCGCCACTTCGGGCGGCTTGAACATCTGCAGGACGACCTCGGAGCCGGCGATGAGCACTGTTCCGGGCTCAGGACTGATGCCACGCACGACGTTCGTGTTGACGTCGAGATTGGACACCTCGCGAGCTGTGCGCTTGACGGTGAACCCGAGGGCCACCAGCTCGGCTTCGATCCGGTCGGCGAGCGTCGTGCCGAAGTCTGCCAAGGCCGGCACGACGAGTTCCTCGGGACCGTCTGAGACGACCAGCGTGATGACGCTGCCCCGTTCCGCCGGCTGGGCAGCCTCGGGGCTGCTGCGTATCACCGTTCCTTCGCTGAATTCGGTGGAGAACTCTCGCTCGACCCGGTCGACGAGTCCGAGGCGGGCCAGCGTCACCCGGGCGTCGTCCACCGTCTGCCCAACCAGGCGAGGCACCTCAACCTCGCCGCGGCCTGCAGAGACGGTCAGCGTCACGACTGTGCCTGCGGGGCGCTGTTCGGTGCTGGGGATGCTCTGCTCGGTCACGAGCCCGATCGCGAGGTTGTCGTTACGCACGTCGATGCGCTCGACGCTGAAGCCGGCGGTGACCAGCATCGTCTCGGCCTCTTCGTAGCTTCGCCCGACCACGTTGGGCAGCAGCACCAGGGTGCGCGGTGCGGCCGCGAACAAGGTGATCGGGTTGTCGGGGTTATTGGGCTCGGCGAGCAGCAGCCCAGCGCGGGGATTCTGCTGGAACACGACGTTCTCGTCGACGTCGTCGCGTTCGGAGAATTCGATGCTGACGTGATCGAATCCGACATCGCCGAGTTCGCGCTCGGCTTCGGAGAAGTGCAAGCCCACCACGTTGGGCACTCGCAGCCGCACGTCAGAGGTGGGATCGGGCTGGGCCACGACGCTCGGCTCGCCCCGGTCGTTGACCAGCAGGAACACCAGCCCCGCGATGACCAGCAGCAAGATGACGAGCAGCGTGATCCACATCGGCGTGCGGTCCGGCGGCTCGACTGAGCTAGGCGGCGGCGCCTGCGGGTATTGCGGGGGGTACTGCGGGCCGCCGTATTCCCCTGCGCCGCCTCCGCGGCCATAGGGGGGTGTGGGCGGGGCAACAGGCGGTTGGGAATAGGCGGGCGGCGAGACCGCAGCCGGCGGTGTGGCAGGTGCTGCCGGTGTGCCCGCAGGCGGTCCGGCGCCCACTGCCGGGAAGTACGCCGTGACGTCGCTCGCCGCAGCATGCGTCGGCTGGCCCGCCCGGAAGCGCAAGAGATCGTTGCGCAGCTCGGCGGCTGAGCCGTAGCGCGCAGCGGGATCCTTGGCGAGTCCCCGCAGGCAGATGGCTTCGAGCTCGTGGGGAACGTCGGCGTTGTAGCGCGACGGGGGGATCGGCGCCTCCTGGACGTGCTTGTAGGCGATGGCGACGGGACTGTCGCCGGTGAACGGCGGACCCGCCGCGAGCACCTCGTAGAGCACGACGGACAGCGAGTACACGTCGCTGCGCGGGTCGGCATCGTGCCCTTGAGCCTGCTCAGGCGACAGATACGTGGCCGTGCCCATCACCGATCCGGTGCGTGTCAGATCGTCGGTGCCGCCGCCGAGCGCCCGGGCGATGCCGAAGTCGGCCACCTTGACCTGGCCGGACTGGGTGATCATGACGTTGCCCGGCTTGATATCGCGGTGTACCACGCCGTTGCTGTGAGCGAACGCAAGCGCAGCCGCAATGTCGATGGCGATGTCTGCGGCGCGATCGGGATGCAGCGGGCCGTCGCTGCGGATGACCTCCGCCAGGCTTCGACCTTCGACGTACTCCATCACGATGTAGTAGGTGCCTTCGTGGTTGCCCCAGTCGTACACGCCGACCACGTTCGGCTGGCTCAAGTTCGCAGCGGCTTGAGCCTCTCGGCGGAACCGCTCGACAAATGACGAGTCGGTCGCGAATTCGGGGAACAGCACCTTGACGGCGACGGGCCGGTCGAGGAGGCGATCGCGGCCCAGGAATACCTCGGACATTCCGCCGCGCGCGATACGGCTGAACAGCTCGTAGCGACCGCCGAATATTGGGTTGTCGGTGTCTGCCATGAGCACGGGGCGCTTGCTGGGTGATCGGGCCGTCGGGCCTGTGGGATGACTGCGAAGTTGTCGGGCTAGGGGCGGTCGGGGTCCGAGACTGCCCGCAGCGCAAGGGTGGCTTCCGCTGCGGTCGCAGCGATCATCGTTGCCAAGGTACCGCCGCCTCGTGGCTCGGCGACGTCAAGGGCGGCGTCGGGTTCGATCACAGCCGCCACGACGACCGTGGGTGCATCCGCTGGGGCCAACAGCACCGCCCAGCTCCCGGTGCGCGTGCTGCTGCTGGTTGGATCGGTCAACAGGCCCCAAGCGATCGCCGCGGTGAGCTCGACGCCATCGGCTGGAGTGAGGCTGATCGAAGCCTGCCGCGCCTGCGCAGCCATGCGAGCCAGCAGCGTGGCCGCATCGGCGGTCTCAAAGAGACGACCTGCGGTCTGCGGCGTCGTGACACGTGACGCGCCGGAGCCCGTTGGCTGACCGCCGTCGGCGTCCGTCGGCGTCCGCCCGGTCACGCTGTGCACCACGTAGGGGCGCATGCGAACCCCTCCGTTCGCGAGCGAGGCGGCTGCCAATGCCAGCTGCAGCGGCGTCAGCGGCGCGCCCGAGACTGCGGCTATGGCGTCGGGTTCTCCGGGAAGGTCTATGCCGGTAGGCCCCAGTGCTCGGCTCGCGCCAGCCAGCAAGTCCGCACTCGCCGTGTCGGCTGGCTGCCCAGCGGTCAAGCCGTAGTGGCGTTGGTACGCACGTGCTGAGGGCAGACCGCTGGTCAATGCGGGCGGCTCGGGCGCGCGAGCGTCCACCTTGTTGGGATCGAAGCTGGGGCGAGACCACAGGGCCACGATCTCGCCCGTCGTGGGAGCAACCACGACAACGGCACCGTCGCGGTCTCCCAGGGCGGCGCGTGCGGTGAGCTGGACGCCGTGATGCAGCGTGAGGTTCAGATCTCCGACGCGCTGCGCGTCACGGAACAGGTCCGCCATCTCGTCGATGGCGATGTCGGTCGCGCTGCCTGACAGCTCGGCGTTGTAGTGACGCTCGACGCCGCCCACGCCCAGGTTCAGCGCGAAATAACCCGCCGTGTGTGCATAGAGCGGCCCGTGCGGGTACGTCCGCATCGGCCGGGGTTCGGCCTCGGTGGGGTTGAGGGCGAGCGCGATCGCCTCGCCGTCAGCGCTCATAATCGCCCCGCGTGGAGCACTGAGCGCGGTCACCGCGCGCTGGTTGAACTCGTGACGGCGCAGCTCGTCGGCCGAGAGATATCCCAAGTTGGTGAGTTGGACCAGGAGCACCGCGAAGGCGATGACAAGCCCGATCGTCAATCGTGTGATGCGCCGGCTCATGGCTCACCAAGCGGGAGTTGTTGGGGTTCGCCCTGCTCGGAGGTGCCGGCGGACCGCCGCCGGCGCCGCCCCGGTCTCGGTGATGACACCCCGAGCTCCCCGGTGGGGGCGTCGCGCGTACCCGGTCGAGTCATGCGCAGCTGCGTCTGCTCCCCGACAGGCGCGGCGCTCGGCCCCCCGTCGGCCCTCCGCTGGCGTCTGAGACAGCGAGTATCAGCGCGACCGCGATGCAGTTGCCGATCAACGCGACCGGTCCGTGGGCCACGAAGGGCAACGCGCCCACGGTGTGCGGCAGGATGCGCAACACCCCCGCGATAGCCACGAGTGCCTGCAGTCCGACGATGAACGCTGCGCTCCCGGCTAACAACCGGTGTGTACCGCGTGCCCGCTGCGCGATGCCTGCACCTATGCCTACGAAGAGCAGGTAGGCCGCGATCAGTGCCGCGCCGCCCAGGATCCCGAGTTCTTCGGCAACGACGGCATAGATGAAGTCGCTGTGCGGTTCATGCAGCAGTTGCGGGGCCCCGAGTCCCGGTCCGACGCCGCTGATGCCGCCCGCGCTGATCCCGAACGAGGCATCGACGACGGCGGTGCCTCGCACTCCGATCCAGGGGTTCAGCCAGTAGCGCACCTGAGCGGACAGCGGGTCGTACACGGTTGCGAGCACGACGACCCCGACCGAGTACGTGGCGAGCACTCCGCCCAGCGCGCGCGTACGAGTTGGGCGAGGCGCGGTCAGCAGCACGCGACCGTTTGAGTCGCTGTCGTCGAGCCACAGCGGCAACCAGGCTGCCCCGAAGATCACGACGGAGCTCGCGAGGTCTCGCTGGACGATCAGCAGTATCCAAGCGAAGATCGCTGCCGCACTCGCACCTGCTGCATGACGGTGTGGCACGATCCGGGGGCTCAGCCAGCGGGGCGCGGTCGTGGTGAGCCCGCAGGCAGCCAAGATCACCGCGATCTTGGCGAATTCATACGGCTGGACACTGAGCGGACCCAGGTTCAGCCACTGACGCGGCATCTCGTACGCGCCTGCGGCGACATTCGTCCCAGCCCCGAAGCTGCCCAGCGCTGCGAACACCACTGCGCAGAGCCCGAACGTGCCGGGTCTTCGCAAGAATTCGTCTCCCCGACGCATCGCGGCCAAAGTTCCTGCGAAAGCTGCGAATCCGAGCACGACTGCCACCGCCTGCTCGGACGCCAGCCAACGGTCTGTCCGGGTCACGAAGACCCAGCCGATGCCGATCAGCAGCGCGACGATGCCGAAGAGGATCTCGTTGCTGCCCGGTGCCCATCGCCCGATCGCGACCCAAGCTCCCGCACCGGCGACAAGGACGACTGCAAGCCAGCCGGCCTCGCTCCAAATCGGCTCTGCGTAGTCATTGCGCGTCACCCCGATGCCGGCGACCGCGAACGCAGCGCAGACCACAACGCTCGCCATTGCTGCGAGCGCTATCTCGGTGCGGCGTCGAGCGCGCAGCGGCAGCCTCAGCGGGAGCGGGAACGCCGCCAGCCGCGTCGCCTCGGCGGGCGCTGGGTGCTGCCGTCGGGCGGTGGGGCGTCGGCTTCCGCCTCGGTGGTCTCGATCGAGATTCCCTCGATGTCGACGTCGACCACCAGTGCCGTGGAGTTGTCGCGCCCGCCGCGGTCATTGGCCTGCCGCACTAGGGCGCGTGCCACATCGGAGGGATGCTCATCGATATTGAGCAGCTCAGAGATGTCTGAGGAGTCCAATTCGTTGGTGACGCCGTCGGTGCACAGCAGGAAACGGTCGTTGCCGGTGAGCTCGAGGATCCAGTCGTCGACCGCCACTTCGGGTTCCACGCCGATGGCTCGTGTCAACGTGTTGCGGCGGGGATGGTCGGCGGCCTGTTCCACCGTGAGGTCGCCGGCTCGGATCATCTCGGCCACGAAGTTGTGGTCGATCGTGAGCTGGGTGAGCTCGCCCCCCTGGTAGCGATAGACCCGCGAGTCGCCGACGTTGACCAGGCACCACACTCGGTTGTCGTCCTGCTGCACCACGGCGATCGCGCACAGCGTGGTGCCCATGCCGGTGAGATCTGCATGGGCGGTCGAGCGGTGGTGCACGACTTGGTTGGCGTGGCGAACAGCCGCCAGCAGTTCGGCCGGCGTCGAGGGGGAGTTCGCCGCGACGGTCTTCACCGCGAGGCTCGACGCAACGCTGCCGCCGAGGTGCCCGCCCATGCCGTCGGCCACCACGAACAGACCGATGTCCGCGTACATGGCGTCTTGGTTCTCGGGGCGGCGCAGACCCCGGTCTGACGCTCCGCCCCAGCGAATGCGCATCTGGCGGGCGGGGGCGCTCATAGCGGCCCAGTCTCGCGGCTTCGCGGTGCAGCGACACCATGTGCAGCAGCGCTTCGGGGCGCGAGGCCGCACAACGGGCCCACGCCGCGCGGCGCGCTCATGTGCTGACCTCGAAGACGGTAGAGCCGACCTGCACGAAGTCGCCGACGCGCACAACGGTTGCGTTGGCGACCTTCTGGCGATTCAGATACGTCCCGTTCGTGGAGCCCAGATCCTCGAGCAAGTGCTGGCTGCCGTTGCGGTGCAGGCGGGCATGGGCTTGTGAGGAGTAGCTGTCGTCGATGATCACGTCGCATTCGGGGCCGCGGCCGATCGTCAGCGCTTCGGCGAGCAGATGGCGTTCTCCCTGGGCGCTCAAAGGCGATCGGACGACGAGAGCGAGCGGCTGCGGGGACGTGTTGCCGTTGGGTGACCCGTCGCCTCGCAGGGCACGCAACGATCTCCAGTTCAAGTGATTGCGCGGCGTGGTGACACCGGCCCACACGGCGCGCATCACCCTGAAGAAGAACAGGTACAGCAGGACGAGCACGCACACTGCGAGCAGCCGGACGAGCTGCTCGGACATCAGTCCATCTCCAGCCGCAGATCGTGCGTGCCGATGGTCACGACATCACCGTGTGACAGGCGCTCGCTCGTGACCTCGATCCCATTCAGCAGCGTGCCGTTGACGCTGGCGAGGTCCACCAGCAGCAGGCCGTCTGGGTTGGAGCTGATCTGCGCGTGCCGTCGTGAGACCTTCGGCCCGTCGAGCACGATCTCGCAGTCGTCGCGCCGCCCGATGACCGTCGACGATCCCAGTCTGTGGCACTGTCCGTCGCTGCCGACCAAGCTGGCGCCACCCACGACGGCTAAGAGGCTGAGCCCCGGGCCCGAGCGGCCCGCGAGCGCAGCGAGCTAGAGCGGGAAGCACAGGGCGAAGCCGTGGCCCGAGCGGCCCGTGAGCGCAGCGAACAAGAGCGGGAGACAATCGGCGCCGCAGCGGGAAGGTTCACCAGTCCGCGCATTTTTCCAGTGTAGGAGCGCAGCTTCGCGGGCTAGTCTGTTCGCCCCACGCGCGAGTGGCGGAATTGGCAGACGCGCAGGCTTCAGGTGCCTGTGCCCGCAAGGGTGTGAGGGTTCAAGTCCCTCCTCGCGCACTGCGAGAGCGGTGGCGCCGGCTGGGGCCTAGGCGTCGCGCCGGATCTTGGCGGAGTTCTTCAGGGCCTCTCGGGCGGAAAGCGCGCTGAGGCGGTCGCGGTTGCGGGCGACGTAGTCCTCGACGGTTGGCAGGTCGGTCCACGCGAGGGAGCGCAAGGCCCACCCGATGCCCTTGCGAATGAAGAAGTCGGTGTGTGACAGGTTCGGTTCGATGCAGTCGAAGAGAAGATCGAGGTCGGTCTCGTCTTTCCTGTTGATCTGGCAGATGATGGACGACCTGCGTTTCCACATGTGGCTGTCACGACTCCACGAGCGCATGTGGCCGGACATGTCGGTGGGATAGCCCTCGAGGAGTTCGCGCAGGCGATGCGTAGCGACGTCGTCGACGTAGTCCCACCAGGCACCGGTCACCACGAACTCTTCCAACATCGGCAGCGTGTCCAGTGTGCGGAACGCCCGGTACTTCGGCGCACCGGCAATGTCGAGGGCGACGTAGCGTTCCTCGCGGAACTCGGCGTGGCGCCAGAGCTCGAGGACGGTGCTCTGCCAGGCCGCTTTGTCGCCGAAGGGGTCGATGCGCAGGACTGCGTTCACCAGCTTGCGGCGCGCCGGTTTCTGAACGCCTCGATACGGCATCTCCGACTTCATGTAGGCGCGCATTCCTTCGGCCTTGTCCGGGTTGGCATCGTCGGCGAGCGCGCGGCGGATGTCCGAGACGAGCTGAGTGTTTGCCATGGTCAGAACTGCCTGCTCACCTCTGTTGTGCAGTCGTGCGTGCCGCGTCGGGTTACAGCGCGCCCTCGTGCTCCAACAGCTGAGTCTTGAGATCGAGCCCGCCGCCGAAGCCGGTGAGCGAGCCGTCGGCGCCGATGACCCGGTGGCACGGCAGCACGACCGGCACCGGATTGCGGCCGTTGGCCTGCCCGACGGCACGGACCGCTTTGGGCCGTCCGATCAGCGCCGCTTGCTCGCCGTAGCTGCGGGTGCTGCCGTAGGGGATGTCACCGAGTGCCCGCCAGGCCGCCACCTGAAACGGGGTGCCGCGCAGGTCGAGCGGTACGTCAAAGTTGGTGCGGTCGCCGTCGAAGTACTCGGCGAGCTGCCTCGCTGCCTGGCGCAGTATCGGATGGCCCGGATCTTCAGTCATGTCCTCGGGCAGCTTGACGGACGTCTCGTCGCCGCGCCACGACACCGCTCGCAGTCCCTCGTCAGTTGCGACCAGGCCCAATGGCCCGATGGGACTGTCGATGGTCGTGTGCCAGTGCCTGTCCGCGCTCGTGGGGTCGGCGTCGGTGGGGGGGTGCGGTGGGCTCATGAGGTGCTTTCTGTATCGGGACCGAAGTCAGCGAGTGGTCGAGGCTTGGCGTGCCGCCGCGTGCCACAGGTGTTGTGCAGCCCATGCTCGGTAGGGACGCCACGGCTCGGCCAGCGCCTCGAGTTCGCTGGCACTGACAGGGTGCCCGACGAGCTGCTCGACGGCGCGGCGCAGGCCGAGGTCTGACGCCGGGAACGCATCGTCGTGGCCGTAGACCCGCATCGCGATCAGGTGCGCGGTCCACGGGCCGATACCAGGCAGTTCGCACAGTTGGGCCACCACGGTTTCGAGGTTGTCGGCTGCGCACAGGTCCACATCGCCGCTGGCCACTGCCCGGGCGACGCCCACGACGGTGTTGATGCGCCGTTGGGTGAACCCCAGCCCGGCGAGCCCGGAGGGTCCAGCGCCAGCGAGCGTGGCTGCGTCGGGGAACAATCGCGACAGCGGGACAGGGTCGCCTTCGCAGCACTCCGAGAGCGCATCGATGGGTGTGCCAAGGCGCTGTGCGATACGGCCTGCCATCGTGGATGCCGCCGCGAGCGAGATCTGTTGGTTGACGACGATGCGGATAGCAGTCTCGAAGCGGTCCCACGATCGTGGCACTCGCAGGCCCGGTGCCTCACCGATGAGCGGTCCGATGAGCGTGTCGTCAGCGAGCGCCGCTGTTGCTGGTGCAGGGTCGGCGTCGGTGCCGAGCAGTGCGCGGCAGCGGCTGACCACATCGATGATCGAGTCGTACGTCGGCAGGTGCAGCCGCAACTGCAATCGTCCTGTCGCCTCGTAGGGCGAGCCCGTCCCAGAGACTGCGTTCGCGGGCGCGTGCGCTCCGACGGGGGCGTCTGCGGGCAGCATCACTTCTGCAATGCCCGGGTGCCCGCATGCGGCAAAGCTGCGGACGTACCTGGGCCCAGTGGAATCGAAGCCAGTGAGGTCAGACGCAGTGAGGTCGAGGGTCACAGCTTCGACACCGGGAATGACACGGGCGGCCTGGTGGGAAGTGAACGCCTCGAAGTCATACGGCGCGAGAAACGGGATGCCCAGCACAAGGCCGCCGTCAAGGCTTGGACCTTCGCCCCGCCGCCGCTTCGAACGCAGATCTGTCGGCGTGAAGCAGAAAACCGACGTGATGGCCCGGTGCAGCTGGCGAGGCCCGCCGAACCCCGAAGCGCGGGCAACCTCGGAAAACGTCAGATCGGTGTCGTCGATCAGGCAGCGCGCAAAGTGCGCTCGGCGTGACCGGGCGATGGTGGTGGGTGTCGCGCCGACGTGGAGCTCGAACAGTCGCCGGAGCTGGCGGGCGCTGTAGCCCACCTGCGTCGCGAGTGCCTCCTCGTCGTGATCGTCCAGGAAGCCGTCATTGATCCGCAGCAAGGCCGCTTGGACCGGTGCAGGAACGTCCAGATCGGCCAGCGAGCCGGCGCGGCGTTCCGGGTGGCAGCGCAGGCAGGGGCGGAAGCCGTTCACCTCGGCGGCCACCGGGTTGGAATAGTGCGTCACGTTGTGAGGCAACGGTTGCGCCGAGCAGTCCGCCCGGCAGTAGATGCCCGTCGTGCGCACCGCCGATACCTGTATGAGGTGAGTCTGGCAGGGGGTTATCGGACATAAACGGACATGCCACAGTCTGTCCGTATTTGTCCGGTACGGCTGCCGGCACTTTTTCACCAGGAGTCCTGGTGATGCGCACCGACGCGAGGGTGCCTTGGCAGATCAGCTCTCGTTGGAGACACCCGCTGTGGCGGATCGCCGGGCTCGGCGGCGGCGCAGCCACCACAACGCCACTGCCAATGCGATCACGATGACCGGCAGGAACGGCAGCAGGGCGCCGATGACGAGCAGCACGCCGTTGCCGACCGCGACCAGAGCGTTCCACCCACCGCTCAGCGCGTCGCCGAAGCCGGGGGGCGTGTCCTCTTCCTCGACATAGAGAAACAGGCCTGAGCTGCGGGCCAGCCGTGCCAGTTCGGTGCCGGTGTCGGTGACCGGCACGGCGCTGAGGCGGACGTCGATCTCGAGGCCCCGGGTGGCGACCCGTCCGGCAATGCGGCCGTCGTCGACCGTCTCTGCCAACGTGACCACGACACGCTCACCGGGCTCGATCCGATCCAAGCCCGCGCCATCTGAAACGGTCAGATCGTCGTTGGCGAAGCGCAGCGCTCTCGAGCTGAGTGTGACTTCGGTCAGCGCGGTCTCGCCGTCGTTCTCCAGCTCGAAGCAGAAGCCGACTTCGCCGTCGGGCGGCGCATCCGCACTTTCGGATCCGAGGCAAGGATCCTCGTCGCCGACTGCCAGCCACGCCTGCAAGACGACCGAGGCGTGCGGCACCGCCTCCACAGACTCCGTGATCGACAGCGTGATCGTGGACAGGTCCACCCGGTCGCGCAGCGAGCGCAGCTGCCCTCGCAGGCGTTCGAGGTTTGTCTCGCGGTTGGCGAGCTCGCGCTCCAGCTCGGCCACGCCTTCCACTTCGGTTGCCTGCGACAGGAACTCGCGCAGCCGGTTGACGCTGATCTCCGCCGTCGAGATGCGGCTGTTCAGATCCACGACGATGTCGGTGACATCCTCGGCGTTCACCGACTGCTCGACCAGTTCGCCCACGTTGGACAGTTGGTCCAGCGCGTCGAAGAACTGCTCGGGTCGGACCTTGAACGTCAGCGTGGTGTGGGCTCGACCCTGGGTGCGGGTGTCCTGGGAGAACGCGAACCCGCCCAGCCCCTCGATGATCGAGTTGGCCTGGGCCGCGGCTGTGGCCACGTCGGCGGTCTCCACCGCGATCCATGCGGTGTAGATGATGTCCCGGTCGAAGTCGGCGGGCACTGCTGGCGCACCGGCCGCCAAGGTGCTCGAGCCGGAGTCGTCCGACATCGCTTCGGAGACCGCCCCTTCGGCTGCCATCATCTCGTCGTCGTCGCTGCCCGAAGTCAGTCGGACCGCCCTCGTCTCTTCCTCCATAGCCATCTCTTCGGCCATGTCTTCGTCGAACATCGACTCTTCAGACTGAGCAGTTGTTACCGCAGGCGCGTCTTGGGCGGAGGATGCGTCTGCGTCGTCGGTGCCGACGGCGCCGCAGGCTGTTGCCAGTGCCATCACCGCCAGCACGGCAGCGGTAACGGCCAGCCATCGTGCCCATCCGCCTGCGGAGCTGTGGATCTCGCGGTTGCCTGGAACGGTCATGGCGTTCCCTCCCTGGGTTGGCCGAGCATTGCGCAACACCCGAATGACGTCCATCGTCCCGTCAACGTTCCCCGCAGCGCCATTGCAGTTGCGTGTCGGTCAGGAGACCATGATGTGCCTGCATTGTCATCCTGCCATGGGAGCGGTCAGCGAAAGGCGGGGATGTTGGTGATCTGCTGGCCGAGGATCAGCCCGTGGATCTCCTCGGTGCCCTCGTAGGTCATGACCGATTCCATGTTGGCCGCATGGCGCATCGGCGCATATTCGGTCGAGACCCCGTTGGCGCCCATCATCGCCCGGGCCGTCCGGGCGGTGTCGATGGCGACCCGGCAGTTGTGCCGCTTGGCCATCGAGATGTGGTGTGGTCGCAGCCGGTGCTGCTCCTTGAGCTGGCCGAGCCGCATGGCCTGCAGGTTGGCGTTGGTGATGTCGGTGAGCATGTCGGCGAACTTGATCTGGCTGATCTGGAAGCTGGCCAGCGGCTTGCCGAACTGTGGGCGTTCGAGCTGGTAGTCGAGCGCTGCCTCGTAGCAGCACCGGGCCACGCCCACCGCCCCGAACGCAATGCCGAAGCGGGCTTCGGACAGGCAGCTCAGCGGTGCCCCGATGCTGAGCGCGTCGGGCAGCCGCATCGACTCGGGCACCTCGACGTCGTCCATGTAGAACTCGCCGGTCACTGAGGCCCGCAGTGAGAGCTTGTTCTGGATCTTGCGAGCCTCGAATCCGGGGGAGTCGGTCGGCACCAGGAAGCCCCGGAAGCCGTCGTCGGTGTTCGCCCACACGATGGCCAGGTCGGCCAGCCCCGCGTTGGTGATCCAGCGCTTGGCGCCGTTAAGGACCCACATGTCGCCCCGCCGGACCGCCCGAGTGGTCATCGAGACCGGATCGGAGCCGTGGTCGGGCTCGGTCAGCCCGAAGCAGCCGATGATCTCCCCCGCAGCCATGCGCGGCAGCCACGTCTCCTTCTGCTCAGTTGAGCCGTAGCGCCAGATGGGGAACATGCACAGCGAGCCCTGCACCGATACGAAGCTGCGCAGACCGCTGTCGCCGGCTTCGAGTTCCCGGCAGGCGACGCCGTAGGCCATCGCCGAGGCACCCGCGCAGCCGAAACCGTCGAGGTGCATGCCGAGCAGGCCCATGTCGGCAATCGTGGGCACCAACTCCATCGGAAACGTGCCTGCCTCGAAGTGGTCGCCCACGATCGGGTCCCACTCCTTGGCCACGAACGTGGCGACAGTGTCGCGGATCATGACCTCTTCATCAGAAAGGAACTCGTCCATCTCGTAGAAGTCCGACAGCGGGGCAGGCGTTTGGCTCATGGGCGCATACTGCCGCGCTGGAGGCCATCGGGCCAACCCGCCACCCAAGAGCGTGGGGGGAACGCACAGAAGCCATAGCGGCGGAGGCGCTCCATTAGTTACTGTGCGCTGCCATGGCTGATGACCCCCAGGCGACGAAGCCGCCCGACGAGAGCAGGCTGTATTTCCGCCAGCTGCTGTCAGGTCAAGACTTCGCGACCAGCGACCCGATTGCCCGCCAGATGGTGAACTTCGCGTACCTCATCGGCGACCGGGAGACCCGCGAGGCAGTCGTGGTGGACCCGGCCTACGACGTCGACGACCTCCTGGACATCCTCGCCGAAGACGAGATGCAGCTCACCGGCGTGCTGGCCACGCACTTCCACGCCGATCACATCGGCGGGAACATGATGGGCTACAGCATCGAGGGCGTAGCCCAGCTGCTCGAACGCCAGGGCACCAAGATCCACCTGCAGGCGCCTGAGGCCGAGCTGGTGCAAAAGACCACCGGCATCTCGATGAGCGACCTGGAGTTGCACGCTCCCGGCGATGTCGTGTCAGTCGGCGCCGTCGACATCGAGCTGCTGCACACGCCCGGCCATACGCCCGGCAGCCAGTGCTTCTTGGTGGGCGGGGCGCTGGTGGCGGGCGACACGCTGTTCCTCGACGGCTGCGGCCGGATGGACCTGCCCGGCAGCGATTCGGCTGCGATGTACCGCTCGCTGCATGACACGCTCGCCAAGGTCCCCGACTCCACCGTGCTGTTCCCCGGACACCGGTACTCATTCGAGCCCAGCGCCACGATGGGCCAAACCCGCCAGATGAACTACGTCTTCAAGCCGACCAGCGAGCAGCAGTGGCTGATGATGTTCGGCCAGGGCTGACCCGGTGGTTCAAGTGACTACTCCGCTGCCGCCTGTCGTGGGCGCAACCGAGATTGCCGATCGCGACGACATCGTGCTGTGCGACGTGCGCTGGTACCTCGACGGACGGTCCGGCCACGACGCTTATCTGGCCGGTCACATCGCCGCAGCGATCTGGGTGAACCTCGACAAGCATCTGTCTGCTCACGGCGCTCCCGGATCGGGCCGGCACCCGCTGCCCACCGCGCAGAGCTTCGCGGCATCCCTAGGAAGCCTCGGCATCGGCCCCGATGACCCGGTGGTGGCTTACGACGACCTGAACGGCACCGCCGCCGGCCGGATGGTGTGGATGCTGCGGGTGCTGGGTCACGATGCGGCGTTGCTCGACGGGGGATTGGGATCGTGGACCGGCGCTGTCGAGACAGCGCCAAATGTGCGGACGCCTTGCGATTACCCGGTGCAGGCCTGGCCTGACGGGGCTTTCGTCGATATCGACCAAGCGGCCGCAGCAGGTGCCGATCCGGAAACCGTGCTCATCGATGCCCGCGGAGCCGATCGGTTTCGCGGCGAGACCGAACCGGTCGATCCCCGCCCCGGCCACATCCCCGGCGCAGTCAATGTGCCAATGACCGACAATCTCGGCCCCGACGGCCGATTCGCGAACCCGCAGGCGCTGCGAGCCCGCTATGAAGCCGAGGGCGTGGGGGGAGCTGGCGAGGCGAACAACGCCGTCGTGTACTGCGGCTCAGGCGTCAGCGCCTGCATGGACGCGCTCGCCATGGAGCGCGCCGGCTTGGGCCGCCCTCGCGTGTACATCGGCTCATGGTCCCAGTGGAGCCACACCGATCGCCCCGCCGAGACCGCCTAAGAGCACAAACGGTGAAGCACAGATGCCATAGCTGTGGAGGCGGCAGGAGACTCTGCGACGTTGCGACCGGTTCCCTATCGGGTGCAAGGCGATGCGTTGATGACGCCGGCCAAGAGATGCGGTGCGGTGCAGATCTCTCGCTGCCGGATCGCGGGAGCAGAGGCTCATGCCGCCTCCACAGCGGGCGCGCCTAAGTCGGTGAGCCAGATGGCGGCCCAGCCGACGTAAAACGAGTGTCGGGCGGGTCGACCGCCCAAGGCGCATCCTGCTCCCAACGATCCTCGTAGACGACCTCGCGCAACGGCCGGCGCCGTACCGGTCCGTGGCGCCCTGCCGGCCGCCCGAGCGGGATCGTTGCGTGGATAGCAACGCCGTCGGGAATGCCGAGCAGCTCGCGCAGCTCGTCTTCGACATCGCGGTGCCAGCCGGTAATGACGCCGCCGTATCCCAGCGCCCGGGCTGCCAGCAACAGGTTCTGCACCGCCGGGAACACCGATGCGCCCTCGGTGAAGGTGGGCTTGCGGTAGCGCACCAGGCACGCCAGGATCACCACGGGCGTGTCCTCGAAGTGATCAACGAAGTGCTGCATGGTCCGGGCCATGCGAGCCTTCGGCGAGTCGTCGGTCGCTCCGGAGCCTTCGGTGTAGCCGTCGCTGGAACGCTTGGCGTTCCAGCCGTCGCGGAAGCACTGGCCCAGCAGCGCCTTGGCTTGCCTGGCGACGGGCCCGTCGCGCAGCACGACAAAGCGGAACATCTGCCGGTTCGAACCGCTTGGGGCCCGCCCGGCATGCCACATGATCGTCGCCAAGTCCTCGTCGGGAATCGGGTCAGGCAGGTAGCGGCGTATGGCGCGGGTGGTCGCCAGTCCTTCCAGCAACCCGATCGCCCCGCTGCTGGGCTCAGCGGCCGTCTCGCCGCCAGCCCCAGTTCCCGCCTCAGCTGCGCTCATCATCGGCCCTGCTCTGTTCTGGCGAGCTCACCGGCCGCCCTCTGTTTCATTGCCCTGCGTCTCGTTGAGGAAGTCGACCAGCTTGACGATCGCATTCTCGGTGACGACGCCCGCGATCCGACCGCCGCTGTCGATCACGGGATACAGCTCGATGTCTGCGTCCGCCATTGCTTCGGTGACCTCGCGCAGCGTCCACGACGGGCGTGCGGGGGTGATGTCGGTCGCCATCACCTCGCCGCAGGTCACCGACATCCAGTCGTTGCGATCCACGTCGCGGGTGTCGCTGAGCCGGATCACCCCCAGAAAATCGCGCTCTGGCCCCACGACGACGGCTTCGAGTTGCTTGCGGGGCAGCGCGATGCCCCACACGAAATCGGCTAGGGGCGCGTCGGCGTTCACCGTGGGCACATCGGTGGACATCGCGGAGTTGACTGGCATCTCCAGGCGCCGCTCGAGGTGCCCCGTGCGACTGTCGCGCTGGTACTGCGACACCGACGAACCGCCGATGAGCACCTGCGACACGGCCACGGCCACCAAGGCCGGCACCACAAACGCGGGCGCACCGGTGGATTCGGCCACGAACATCACCGCCGCCAGCGGGGTGCGGTAACCCGCTGCCAGGAACGCTGCCACCCCGATGAACGGGAAGAACGCCAGCGACTCGGGACCGAGCTCGATCCAGCCGCCCACCAGGCGACCCACGATCAGCCCGAAGACGGCGAGCGGGATGAACACACCGCCTACGCCGCCGCTCGCAAGCACGGTTGACGTGGCCACGACGCGGATTGCCAGCAGCGCTCCCAGCAGCACCAGCGACTGCTCGGGATCGATCGACCAGTCCACCAGTTGACCCTCGGCGGTCGGCCCCAGTGACAAGGGCTTTTCGAAGAGGAACTCGCTCAGCACGGCCAAGCCCACCAAGATCCCGCCGCCACAGAGTGCCACCAGCCACCAGGGCCGCTCGGACTCGTGAATGCGCTTGGCAAGTCCCAGGATCCGGCAGAACACTGATGCTGCGAGCCCGCACAGCGCTCCCACGACTGCTGCGCCCAGCAGTTCACGGCGGCCGAATCCGACTCGGACCATTTCGGTGCCGATCTCGAACGGCCGGTCATGGAAGTCGGTGACCAACACGTACACGACGTAGCTCGAAGCGCTCGAGAGCAAGGCGGGCAGCAATGCGCGGCGGCCCAGGTCGCTCTTATAGGGGGCTTCGAGCGCGAACAGCACCCCGGTGGCCGGTGCCTGGAAGATGGCGCTCACGCCCGCGGCGGCGCCGGCCACGAGCAGCGCATACCCCTCCCGGTTGCGGAACAGCCGCCGCGTGACACGCTGTATGGCATTCCCGGCGGTGGCACCGGCGTAGATAGAGGGGCCCTCGAGGCCGACCGCACCACCGGATCCGACCGTGACGATGCCTGCGGCGAGCCGGAACGGCAGGTCGCGGAAGCGCATGGGATGTGTGCGGTCGTGAAACGCCCGGATGTACTCCTCGGAAGTGGACGGTGAGAGCCGGCGACCCGCGTCGGCCCAGCGCAGCATGATGACCGCTCCCCACAGTCCGAGAGCCGGCGCGATCACCCGCTGCCAGGGAGGCAGGTGCAGCACCTGTGCCAGCAGCACCTTCTCGGCGAGCAGCGCCACCATCGCGACGATGAATCCGGTGGCGACGCCCACGGCGATATACGTCGCGAAGCGAAGCAGCCGGTTTCTCATGCGGGTCTAGGTCCTCTTCACCAAATGTTCGCATCAACGGTACGCCTCGTGAGGCGCGGTGCGGGCAGCGTGTCGAGCCTCGGCGCATTTCAGCGCCATTTACTAGCGTTCATTGGCCTGCGCACGACCGCGACGGGGGACGATCATGGAACTCTGGAAACACGCCTTTCCGACTCCGCTGCAGATTCGGGACGTGGCTGCCGAGGCTGAAGAGGCGGGCTGGCACGGATTGGCGGTGGTCGACTCCCAGAACCTCACCGGCGATGCGTACGTTGCGCTCGCCCTTGCCGCAACGGTGACCGAACGAATCGAGCTCGGCATCGCCGTCGGGAACTCCGTAACACGCGTCGCGGCCGTGAACGCTTGCGCTGTGCTGAGCGTGGATCAGGCTTCGGGCGGGCGCATGGTGTTCGGCATCGGACGGGGTGACTCGTGCTTGGTGCATCTCGGTCGGGCACCGGGGCGTCTGAAGCACTTCGAACGTCATCTCAAGCAATTGCAGGCGTATCTCAGCGGTGGCGAGGTGCCGTTCGACGAGATCGACATCCCGCTCGAGGTCGCTCCTCCGGCCGATGCACTGGAGCTGGCGGAGGGCCCGGGGACCAGCCGCATCGCGTGGGGCACGCTGTCTTCTGATGACGCCGCCATCGGCCCCCGCAAGGTGCCTGTCGAGGTAGCCGCCACCGGGCCGCGGGTGATCGGCATCTCCGCAGTCCATGCCGACCGGGTGATGTTCGCAGTCGGTGCCGACCCCGAGCGTCTCGCGTGGGGCATCGAGGTCGCGAAGGCGGCCCGGCGCGATGCCGGACTCGATCCCGATGGCGTCAAGTTCGGTGCGTACGTGAACATGGGATGCGCCCGCGACCTCGACGCTGCACGCGATCTGATCAGGGGCCCGATGTCGGTGTTCGCCCGCTTCCAGCTGATGCAGGGCGGCACGCCGATCGGGCCGACATCGGACGAGACGGCCGAGACGCTGCGCAAGCTGCACGAGGCCTATGACATGGGCACGCATTCGCGGAACCAGTCGCCGCAGGCAGCGACGCTCACGGACAAGTTCATGGACCGGTTTGGCGTGGTCGGCACACCTGATCGGTGCATCGAAAAGCTGGAGGAGCTGCGTTCGCTGGGCATCGACAAGGTCCTGCTTGCCGCCCAGTTCAACGAGAACACCTACGACACACCCGAGGGCGTCGCTGCACGCCAGCTCGTGGAGAGCGAAGTGCTGCCCGTGGTGCAGGCCGCTTAGCGAGCCGACGCCCGGCCTGCTGATGGCCCTGTCGAAGTCGGGGTTCTCGAGTGAGCCTCGGGTGCGGAGAGGGTGGGATTCGAACCCACGAACCACCTTGCGGCAGTTACTTCCTTAGCAGGGAAGCGCCTTCAACCGGACTCGGCCACCTCTCCATGCCCGAACTGCCGATCGAGGGCAGTCGCGCCGACTCAAGATAGCCCCACGCAGCGGACTTCTGCGATCCCTTTGCCTGTCGATCCCGCAGATGCGCGCCGCTAGGTTGGCCGGCGGAGGGGTGGCAGAGTGGACGATTGCGACGGTCTTGAAAACCGTTGAGGCGCAAGCCTCCGGGGGTTCGAATCCCCCTCCCTCCGCAACAGGCTGAGCTGCATCAGGCCAGAGGGCCCGTGGCTGTTTCCACTGCGGGGATCAACGCTTCGGCGGTGAGCAGGTGATCGGCTGCGGCGAGTTCGGGTGAGAGCCAGCGGTCGGGTCCTGGGCCAGGCACCTTGCTGCGCAGCAAGGTGAGTGCTGCGGCTGTGGCTGCCGCGGGCTGCAGGGGTGCTCGTAGCTCGATGCCGCGGGCGGCCGTGACCCATTCGATGGCCAGGATGCGGCGCAGGTTGGCGACCGCCCGCCGCAGCTTGCGTGCCGCGCCCCAGCCCATCGACACGTGATCTTCCTGCATGGCGGAGGTGGGCAGCGAGTCGACCGAAGCCGGCGCGGCCAGGCGTCGGTTCTCGGCACACAGTGCCGCAGCCGTGTACTGGCCGATCATCAGCCCGCTGTCCACGCCGGGATCGTCGGCCAGGAAGGGGGACAAACCGTGGGAGCGTTTGGGGTCGAGCAGCCGGTCGATGCGGCGCTCGGCAATGGCACCGACCTCGGCCGCGGCGATGGCGAGATAGTCGGCGGCCAGCGCGATGGGGGCGCCGTGAAAGTTGCCGCACGACTCGACGCGGCCGTCGGGAAGCACCATCGGATTGTCGATTGCCGAAGCCAGTTCCGCCTCGGTCACGCCTGTGACGAAGTCGAGCGTGTCGCGGGCGGCGCCGTGCACCTGGGGCGTACACCTGATGGAGTAGGCGTCTTGCACACGGTCGTCGTCGAAGCGGTGGCTGGCAACGATGGGTGAACCCTCCAGCACCGCGCGGAGGTTGGCTGCGCTGGCTTGCTGGCCGGGGTGGGGCCGCAACCCCAGCAGGTCGGCAGCGAAGGCCCGATCAGTGGCCAAGAGCGCCTCGACGCTGCAAGCAGCCGTGATGTCGGCGGTCTTCAGCAGGCCGGCAAGATCGTGGACGGCAAGGCAGAGCATTCCCAGGATCCCGTCGGTGCCGTTGGTGAGGGCGAGGCCCTCTTTCTCCGCGAGGACTAGGGGTTCGATCCCCGCCGCCGAGAGAGCCTCTGCTCCACTCGTCGTGCCCCCGTTGTCGGCGAGGACTTCGCCTTCACCGATCAGCACCAGCGCCGCGTGGGCGAGCGGCGCGAGGTCGCCGCTGGCGCCCAGCGAGCCGTGTTCGGGCACCGAGGGCACGATGCCCGCGTTGATCACGCTCACCAGCGATTCCGCGACCTGCGGCCGCGAGCCGGACAACCCGAAAGCGAGCGTGCGGGCTCGCATGAACATCATGGCCCTGACCACCTCGACCTCGACCGGCGGACCCATTCCGGCGGCATGGGAGCGGATCAAGGACTGCTGCAGTGCGGCACGACGGTCTGCGGGAATGGTGGTGTTGGCTAGGGCGCCGAAGCCGGTGGTGACCCCGTAGGCCGGTTCGCCCTCGGCCAGGGCCTCGACGATGCCGCGAGCCGCAGTCATGCGCTTCCAGGCGCCATCGCTGAGGCGAACCTCTGCCTCGCTTCGGGCGACCGCGACGACGTCGGAGACGGTGACGCCAGGGCCGTCGAGTTCCACCGTCACGCTGAGAATGCCTCGACCGAGGAGAGCGCACCCGCGGTGGCAAAGGCCGCTTCGATCACGGCGTTGGCGGCCGTCTGCAGGCGAGTGCCGGCGAGTCGGTCGGCCGGACCCAGCACCGACAGGGCCGCAACCGGACCTCCCACGCCGTGAATTGGCGCGCAGACCGCGGAGACGTCGGGTTCGATGGCACCGGTGTTAAAGGTGGGCTCGGGGCGGGAACCAGGTGCCATCGGGGCCGCGAGCAGTGCCGCGCCCACTGCAGTGCCTTCGACCGGGACCGATCGGCCCACCCAGCCGACGTGGCGGATGGCCCGGCGTCCTTCGACCGTGGCGATATAGACAGCGGTGTTGCCGTCGCGCACGGCCAGGTACGCCGATTCCTCGGTGGCCTCCACCAACCGCTCGAGCTCGGGCAGGGCCGCGGACCTGAGCCGGGCGTAGGGGCCAGACTGCAACGACGCCAAGGCGGTGCGCACGAACGAGGGGCCCACCGAATAGGACCCGGACCCGTCCTTGATGAGATAGCCGCGATCAGTCAGAACCCGCAGGTGTCGCAGAGCAGTGCTCGCTGGTATGTCCGTGCGGGCGGCTGCCGCGCTCAGGCTGAGCTCGCCACTGGTCACCACGGCGTCGAGCAGCGCCAGAACCCGCTCCGCCGAGCGCGACCGGTGCAGCGTCTCTGCAGCCGGCATTTCAGTATCTGAAATCTCTTGCTGCATATTGACAGCATAGGCCCGACTTCGGTAACGTGTTGCACACCATCCACCCGGCGTCTGAGGTCTCCAATGGCAGGCAGCACACAGCACAGCGCCAGCGCCCCTGCGGGCGGGGTGAGGGCTCCCACCGGCACCACGTTGACCTGCCGCAGCTGGCCCCAAGAGGCCGCGTTCCGGATGCTGCAGAACAATCTCGATCCCGATGTGGCCGAGCGCCCCGACGAGCTCGTCGTATACGGGGGAACCGGCCGGGCAGCGCGGTCGTGGCCGGCATTTCACGCCATGACGGCGGCGCTGACCGACCTCGCTGACGACGAAACCATGTTGGTGCAATCCGGCAAGCCGGTCGGTGTGCTCCGGACTCACGAATGGGCGCCCAGAGTGCTCATCGCCAACTCCAACCTGGTGCCCGATTGGGGCACGTGGGACGAGTTCCGCCGGCTGGAGCATCTCGGCCTGACCATGTTCGGTCAGATGACTGCCGGGTCGTGGATCTACATCGGCACCCAGGGGATCCTGCAGGGCACCTACGAGTGCTTCGGGGCCATCGCGCGCAAGCGTTTCGGGGGATCGCTGGCAGGAACCCTCACCGTCACTGCCGGGCTGGGCGGGATGGGCGGTGCGCAGCCCCTGGCCATCACCATGAACGAGGGCGTCGCCCTGTGCATCGAGGTCGACCCCGAGCGGGCCGCTCGCCGGGTGGAGACCCGCTATCTCGACGTGGTCGCCGACGACTACGCCGATGCACTCCGGCGCTGCGAAGAAGCCGTGCGGGCCCGCCGGCCACTGTCCGTCGGACTCGTCGGCAATGCGGCCGACCTGATGCCGCGCCTGCTCGCCGACGGTGTCGCAGCCGACATCGTCACCGATCAGACCTCCGCCCACGACCCGCTGACGTACGTCCCCAACGACCTGTCGCCTGAGGCCTCAGAAGAGATGCGGCGTAACCAGCCCGACGAGCTCATACGCCGCGCCCGGTCGGCCATGGCCACCCACGTGGAGGCCATGGTGGGTTTTCTCGACGCCGGCTCCGAGGTGTTCGACTACGGCAACAGCCTGCGGGCCGAAGCCCAGCTCGGCGGCTACGAGCGGGCCTTCGACTACCCCGGCTTCCTTCCCGCCTACATCCGGCCCCTGTTCTGCGAGGGCAAGGGACCGTTCCGCTGGGTTGCGCTGTCGGGCGACCCGGCTGACATTGCCGCCACCGACCGGGCCGTGCTCGAAGAGTTCCCCGACGACGAGCCGCTCAAGCGATGGATCACCCTCGCCGGCGAGCGGGTCGCGTTTCAGGGCCTGCCGGCGCGGATCTGCTGGCTCGGCTACGGAGAGCGCCACCGGTTGGGCCTGCGGTTCAACGAGCTGGTCCGCTCCGGCGAGATCAAGGCGCCCATCGTCATCGGGCGCGACCACCTCGATTCGGGCTCGGTTGCCTCGCCCTACCGCGAGACCGAGGACATGGCAGACGGCAGCGATGCCATCGCCGACTGGCCCCTGCTCAACGCGATGGTCAACACATCGTCGGGAGCGTCATGGGTGAGCATCCACCACGGCGGCGGGGTGGGCATCGGCAGGTCGATCCATGCCGGCCAGGTCAGCGTGGCCGACGGGAGTGACCTCGCCGCTCAGAAACTGGAGCGGGTGCTGCTCAATGACCCCGGCACCGGCGTGATGCGTCACGCCGACGCCGGTTACGACAGGGCGTGGGAAGTGGCAGCCGAGCGCGGCGTGCAGATCCCGGCCGACCGACCGGCCGCGCCATGAGCCCCAGGCGGCCTACATGACCGTTCGGGACGTCCTTTCCATCGGGCATCCGGCACTGCGGGCGCCGGCCCTCGAGGTGCCGCACTGCGAGATTGCCAGCGAGCGAACCCAGGGCATCGTCGACGACCTCATCGACACGATGCGCCACGCCAACGGAGCGGGCCTGGCAGCCAACCAGATCGGCGAGACGGCTCGAATTGTCGTCATCGAAGTGAACGACAACCCCCGCTATCCCTACAAGCCCCCCATCGAGCTGACCGTCGCCGTCAACCCCGAGCTGCAGGTGCTCGACGACGAGACCGTGGTCATCAACGAGGGCTGCCTCTCGGTGCCGCTGCGTGGCGATGTGGTCCGCTCGGTCAATCTGCGGGTTCGCTACTTCGACCGCAAGGGCATCGAGCACTGCACCTACGCACGGGGCTTGACAGCGGGAACCTGGCAGCACGAGTGCGACCACCTCGACGGCGTCTTGATCACCGACCGGGCCGACCCGTCCACCCTGTGCACCTGGGACGAGTTCGAGCGGCACCACCGCGACGCATTCATCGAGCGCATCACCCAGTTCAACCAGCGCGTCGGCTTATGACGGCTCACTACTGGTGCGAGCTGGCGTGGCTGGGTGGCCCTCGCGCTGCGCAGGGCGTGGTGATCGCAGTCGACGGCGACCGCATCGCCGCAGTCTGTGCCGGTGTTCCGGTTCGACCCGAAGGCGCCGTGCCGCTGGCGGGCCTGACCCTGCCGGCACTGGCGAACGCCCACAGCCATGCCTTCCACAGGGCCCTGCGGGGCCGAACCCACGACGGCCGTGGCAATTTCTGGACGTGGCGTGACCTGATGTACCGGGTGGCGGCGCGGCTCGACCCCGACTCCTACTACCGATTGGCGCGTGCTGCGTTCGCAGAGATGACTCTCGCCGGCATCGGCGTCGTCGGCGAGTTCCACTATGTCCATCACCGCCCTGACGGCGGTGTCTACGACGATCCCAACGCCATGGGCGAAGCGATGGTGGCGGCAGCCCGCGACGCCGGCATCCGCTTGACCCTGCTCGACACCCTGTACCTGCATGGCGGGCTCGACCCCGCCGTGGACGGCGGCTACGAACCGCTGCGGCCCGAGCAAGCCCGGTTCAGCGACGGCAGCGCCGACAGGTGGACCGATCGAGTCGAGACCCTTGCCACTGGGGCATCGGGCCCCATGACGAGAGTCGGTGCGGCGGTGCACTCGGTACGAGCGGTGGATCCGCCGTCCATCAAGTCGGCTGCGGATTGGGCCCACGAGCGCGGCGCCCCGCTGCACTTCCACGCCTCCGAGCAGCCGGCGGAGAACCAGCAATGCCTTGCCGTTCACGGCACGACCCCCGTTGACGTAATCACCAAAGCCGGGGGCCTGGGTCCCGCCACGACTCTGGTGCATGCAGCCCATGCCGACGATCGAGATCAGGCGTTGATGGGCGAAGCCGGCGCGTACTGCTGTCTGTGCCCTTCGACGGAGCGGGATCTGGCCGACGGCACCGGGCCGAGCGTCAGCTTGGTCCGCCACGGGGTCGGCCTGTGCCTCGGCTCGGACTCCCACGCCACCGTCGACATCCTCGCCGAGGCCCGCACCGTCGAGCTCGATCAGCGTGCGGCCACGAACGACCGGGGCGTGTTCGACGTGGAAACCCTGACCTCGATGGCCACCTCCGGCGGATACCGGTCCCTTGGCTGGCGGGAGGGGGGCCGGCTGGAAGCGGGTGCGCTGGCCGACTTCGCGACGGTGGGACTCGGTGGGGTACGGATGGCCGGTACCGGCGCCGCAAACGCGCTGGCCTCGGCGATCTTCGCGGCCACCAGTGTCGATGTGCACCACCTGGTGGTGGGCGGCCGCACCGTCGTGCGCGACGGGAAGCACACGACCGTCGACGTCGCGGCCGAACTGGCTTCGGCCATCTCGGAGGTGACTGCGCCATGACCTTGGTGATCGACAACATCTCCGAGCTGATCACCAACGACCCCGAACTGGGGGAGGGCCCGCTCGGTGTGGTAATCGATGCGTCGTTGGTCATCGACGGCGACACGGTGCTGGCGGTCGGCCCATCCGGCGCCGTCGCTGACGAGCGTCTCGACGCCGACGGCCGGTGCGTGCTGCCCGGATTTGTCGACTCGCACACCCACATGGTGTTCGCGGGTGATCGGTCCGAGGAATTCACCCGGCGGATGGCCGGCGAGCCCTATGACGGCGGCGGAATCCGGGTCACCACCGAGGCCACGCGCGGCGCCGGGCGGGACACGCTGTGGGACTCGCTCCAGCAGCGGCTGACCGAAGCACACCGGGCCGGCACCACCACCGTCGAGATCAAGACGGGTTACGGGCTGTCGATGGACTCCGAGATCGAGCTGGCCTCGCTGGCCGCCGAAGCGACTCCCGAAGCCACGTTCCTGGGCGCCCACCTGCTGCCCAGCGAGTACGAGGGGCGGGCCGACGAGTACATCGATCTGGTGTGCGGGCCGATGCTGGACGCGGTTCGAGACCGGGTCCGCTGGATTGACGTGTTCTGCGAGACCGGGGCGTTCAACACCGAACAGTCCCGTGCAGTGCTCGAGGCGGGTCGGGCCGCCGGTCTCGGCCTGCGCGTGCACGGCAACCAGCTCGGCCACGGTCCGGGCGTGCAGCTCGCCGTGGAAATGGGCTGCTCTTCGGTGGACCATTGCACCTACCTGTCCGACGACGACATCGAAGCGCTGGCCGGCAGCGACACCGTGGCCACGTTTTTGCCGGCCACCGACTTCTCCACGCGCCAGCCGTACCCGGACGCCCGCCGCGCCATCGACGCCGGGGTCAAGGTGGCAATGGCCTCGAACTGCAACCCGGGCTCGAGCTACACCACGTCCATCTCGTTCTGCATTGCCATGGCAGTGCGCGACATGGGCATGACGATCGACGAAGCCGTCGCCGCAGTGACGGTCGGCGGAGCAGTCGCGCTGGGCCGGACCGACGTTGGGCGGCTCACCAACGGCAGTCCGGCTCACGTGACCATCCTCGACGCGCCGAGCCGTCACCACCTTGCGTACCGACCTGGCGTTCCCTTGATCTGGCAGACGTTGGGAGCCGATTACCGGCTGCCGTCCGCCCCAGACCCGAATTGATCTTGAAGAAGAAGGAAGAACCATGAACAACGAAATCCCCAATCCGACAGCGCACAACCAGTGGTACCCATTCGCAAACCGGCCCTTGCCGCCTGAGGTCGACGGGCAGGCCGCCAATCCGGCCGTCGTCCCGGTGTTCGATGCCGTGCCCCTGCCGCCCCGCGCTCGGTTCGTGGTGGTCGGCGCCGGCGTGCACGGGCTGTCGAGCGCCTACCACCTGGCCATGTACCTCGAGCGCACCGGCAAGGGCTCGGGCAGCGACGTGGTGCTGATCGACAAGCAGGGCCCCGGCGCTGGTGCCACCGGGCTCGCCTGCGGTTGCGTCCGCAACATGTACATGACCGGTCCGCTGCACGCGATCTTGCGAGCCAGCGTGGAGGTGTGGGAATCCGACCCGGTGAATCTCGGCTTTCAGCAGGTCGGCTACGTCTCGGTCGGTGAGGCAAACCAGATCGACGACTACCTGAAGCTGCAGGCGTCCCAGGCTGCGAGCGGCTACCCCTCCGACGTCTTCACCGGTGCGGAGGCCCGTGCCTTTCTCACCAATCTGTGGCCCGACTTCAAGACCGAGAATTGCGACGTGGTGCTGCACGAGCATCGCTCTGGGTACGCAGGCACACACATGGCGGTGTGGGGCCTCGACCAGAAATGCCGGCAGTGGGGCGTGCAGCGCGTCTACGGCGCCACCGTGACCGGCTACGAGTTCGACAATTCAGGCTCGGTCACCGCGGTCGAGACCACCCAGGGTTCGATCGCCTGCGAGCAGGTCGTCGTGGGTGCAGGGGCGTGGACGCCGACCCACTGGGAGTGGCTGGGTGGCCCGAGCCACCTCGACGTCGTGTATCCCGACGGCCACGTCGAATCCCAGATGGACATGTGGACCTACTGGCGACTGCTGGAGGGCGAGGTCTTGCTGCCCCCCGGCGTCGACTTTCGCACCGCGCAGCACAAGGACTCCCCGGTGCTGCACGTAGAGCTGATGAACACGCCCGTGTACTCGCCGGACGGACGGTTCCTCAAGGACCACTTCTACACCTACACGCGTTACGCCGCGGAGCGGGTGGGCGCCCCCGGCCTGCAGGGAGGGACGATCCCGATCAAGATCGGGCCGCGGGCCGCAGTGGAGCCTTACGGCCACCTGAACGACGAGTACCAGGCCGAGGAATGGTTCGCCGACTACTACTGCGCAACGCTGGGCATGCTCTTCAAGCGCTTGGAGGACCTGCGGCCGTACTTCAAGGAGCGTCGCAATGGCGGCATCGGGGCCTTCACCCCCGACAACGTGCCGGTGTTCGACTACGTGGCCGACAACGCGTGGGTGATCGCGGATTCCAACCACGGGTTCAAGATGATCGGCGTGGGCAAGCTGACCGCCGAGATGATGGTGCACGGCGACAAGCCGGACGAGCTCAAGCCATTCACGCTCGACCGCTACCGCACTGGCGGCACCTTCGGCGACCGCAATTCCAACTGCCCCTGGGTGTAGCCCACCCCAACCTCGCGAGTTCGGCGCGAACTTTCAGCGCTCGTCGTCCAGGCGAGCGGCAGGCCGTTCGTTTCGACGTGCCACGATCCGGGTCAATCCCAAGGTCTGCCCTTGATCGAGGGCAAGCATGTCGGCTTCGTCGCTGGGCCCCTCGAGGTGTTCGGACCACAACAGGTCTGATTCCATCCAGCGTCGCCATCCGTCTGGAATCAGGTCGGCGTGCTCGACGGTCACCAGTCCGCTTCGCTCCCAGTGACGCTTCCACCAAACGGGGCTGTGAAGGCTGAAGAATGCCGGCTCCCAATAGGGCCGGAGGTGTTCGGGCGGC
This sequence comes from Acidimicrobiaceae bacterium, assembly GCA_026713105.1. Classification (GTDB taxonomy): domain Bacteria; phylum Actinomycetota; class Acidimicrobiia; order Acidimicrobiales; family Poriferisodalaceae; genus Poriferisodalis. The sequence goes on along the minus strand of JAPOPC010000032.1, from coordinate 9,898 downwards.
TCGGTGGAGGTCAGTTCGGAGACCAGACCGGGCACGACGATTCCGAATTGACCGCCGGTCTTGATCAGCCGGGCCAGGTGACTTTCGAGGTAGAGGTCGTCGGTGCCGAAGTAGTGGTAGGCGTCGATGCTCACCATCGCGTCGAAGAAGCCGTCGGCAAACGGCAACCCATGTGCGTCGGCTCGAAGCGGGAACACCCTGTCTTCAAGTCCGGCGGCGCAAATGCGGCCGAGGTTGTCGCTGGCGTCAATCCACAGGTCTGCCGCCCACACCTGCGCCCCGTACTCCTTCGCCAGGAAGATGGAGCTGAGAGCTTTGCCGCAACCGAGGTCCAGGACGCGCGTCTCCGCATCGAGTTCCATGCACCCGGTCAAAGACTCGGTCAGCCACAGCGCGTTCGGCCCCATCATGTTGTCCAGCACCCAGTCCGCGTCGTAGTTCGCCGACCGCGGGAACTCAGCTGGCCGGAAGAGATCCCCTCGCCCTTCAGTCACAGCCGGCGGTGTTCACGTGATGAGGCGGCGGAGTGACTTCAGCCAGTCGTCTGATGAGGTCCAGGCTTCTTCGCTGACGCGCTCGCGGCCCGAGGAGTTGCCGTTCGCAGCGGGGAATGAGCCGAGAAACTTGACGTCGCGCTGCTTCATCTTGAGCGCGCGCAGGCAGTCCGCCACCACTTCGTCGGAGATGTGACCCTCGAAATCGAGCAGAAAGCAGTACTCGCCGAGGCCGCGCCGGGTCGGGCGCGATTCCAGCCGGGACAGGTCCAGCCGGCGCGCCTCGAACTCCATGAGGATCCCGAGCAGGCTGCCCGGCTCGTTCTGCTGCTGGAACACCACGATGCTGGTCTTGTCGTTGCCGCTGGCAGGTGGCACCTGACCATTTGCGAGCAGCAGGAAGCGGGTCTGATTGTCGCGGTGGTCCTCGATCGATTCTGTGACGGTTTCGAGGCCGTAGATCTCCGCGGCCGCGGGACTGGCGATAGCGGCCACGCCAGCCAACTGCTCTTCGCCGATGCGCCGGGCTGCGAGGGCCGTGGAGGTGGCCGCTTCGATCGCAGCGTCGGGCAGCTGATCGTGCAGGAACGCGCGGCACTGGGCGATGGCGACGGGGAACGACAGCACCGTGTGGATCGCCGAGAGGTCGTCGTCGGTGGCTGTGCCTGCCAGCGCCATCAGGTCGAGTTGGACGTTCACCACGACCTCGCGCTGGATCAGGAAGTCGAAGTCGAAAGCGAGTGCGTCCTGGGTGACGTTGACGGCACCTTCGATGGCGTTCTCGACCGGCACGAAGCCGTAGTCGACGGCCCCGTCGTCGAGCGCCGAGAGCACCTCGGGGACCGAGATGAGCGGGGTGAGATCGCACTGCCAGAGGTCGGGCTGGGTGGCGAGCGCGGCTTCGGTGAACGTGCCGTGCGGACCCATGTAGCCGATCCGCGTCGAGGGCGGCATGCTCGGAATGCCCGATGAAGAGCCGGCTGTAGCCATCGGGGCAGGATACGCAGTGCGCCGAGAGCAACGGACCCGGGGCCGCGGCCGGTAGAACGGCAGGCGATGGACGCACAACAGCTCGCCGATCTGCTGGCCGAAGTGCGTGCCGGGACGGTGCCCGCAGACGAAGCGCTGGCTCGTCTGCGGCGGTTGCCATACGCCGAGGTCGCCGGGGCCCGCATCGATCACCACCGGTCACTGCGGACCGGTCATCCCGAAGCGGTGTACGGGCCAGGCAAGTCGCCGAGCCAGTGCGCCCGGATCGTGGCCGAGATGCTGAGCGGCAGTTCGGGTCCGGTGCTGCTGACGCGGGCGAATCCCGCTCAAACCGAGGCATCGCTGGCGGCCTGCCCAGGCGGTGCGGTGCACCGGCCTGCGGACCGGGACCCCGAGGTCGCGGACGAAACGGTGAACCCGGTTGATCTGGCGACCGTGGTCTGGCGTGCTGCTGGCGCACGACCGGAATGGGTGGTGGTGGCCTCGGCGGGCACGGCGGACGGTCCGGTGGCCGCCGAAGCCGCAGCGGTACTGAGCGCTTTCGGTGTGAGCGCCGAGCCAGTGACCGATATCGGCCTCGCCGGATTGCATCGGTTCCTGGCCGAGATCGACACGCTGGCGTCGGCCGATGTGGTCATCGTGGTGGCAGGCATGGAGGGGGCGCTCGCCACTGCCGTGGCTGGCGTGGTGCCCGCCCCGGTCATCGCAGTGCCGACCAGTGTCGGCTACGGAGCGGCGCTCGACGGCGTGACCGCGCTGCTCGCCATGCACGCCTCGTGTGCGGCGGGCATCACGGTGGTGGGCATTGACAATGGTTTCGGCGCAGCGATGGCGGCCATGAGAATCCTGGATCTGGCTGCGGGCTCCAACGCCGGCGCGGAGTGATGCACGACTCCCCGACGGCAGGCGCCCCGATCGCATCTGCGAGCGAGCCGACGCTTGCTGACGCCGGTCCCGACGGCGCTGGTGGGCTGACTGGGGCCAACGGCACGGTGGCCTGGTTCGACCCGGTCTCGGGCATCGCCGGCGACATGGCGCTGGGGGCGTTGCTGGACGCCGGCGCCGATCTGGACTTCGTGACGGCTCAGCTGGAATTGCTCTCCCTCGATGGCTGGCGTCTGGGCAGCGAACGCGTTCGGCGCAACGAGCTGGCAGCTACCCGAGCGATCGTTGACGCGCCCGAGGGGCACCATCACCGGCGTTGGCGCAATATCCGGGAGTTGCTCGAAGCAACGCCACTGACCGACCGGGTCCGCCAGCGGGCACTCGCAGTGTTCGAGGCGCTGGCCGAGGCCGAAGGTCAGGTGCACGGCATGGCGGCCGACGAAGTGCATTTTCACGAAGTCGGGGCGTTGGACGCCATCGTCGACATCGTCGGTGTGTGCGCCGCGCTCGAATCGCTCGATGTGGACGTCGTGTGCTGCGGCCCTGTCGCCGTCGGCAAGGGCACGGTGAACGCAGCCCACGGAGTGCTGCCGAACCCGCCTCCCGCAGTCGTGAACCTGCTGGCAGGCCGGCCCATCGTCGGCGTCGACATCGACATGGAACTCACAACGCCCACCGGCGCCGCCATCGTCGCTGCCCTCGCTGAACACTTCGGGCCCGCACCGGCGATGACCATCCGCAGCACAGGTTTCGGAGCCGGCACCCGGGACCTGCCCGGGCGCCCCAACGTCACTGGCGTGCTAGTCGGCACGGACCAGCGCACCTCGAACGCTCAGGGCTCTCCGCAGGTGGCCGCAGCGATGGCCGCCGTGGCAGGCGCCGACACGACCGAAGAGCTCGTCGAGCTGGCCGCCAATCTCGATGACGTCTCGGGCGAGGTGCTGGGCCACGCGCTGGAAGAGCTGCTGGAGGCGGGAGCGCTCGACGCGTGGGCTGTCCCGATCGTGATGAAGAAGGGACGTCCGGCACACACGCTGACGATCCTCTGCCGCCCCGAATCGGTAACCCAGCTGGCTGACCTCACCGCCCGGCTGACTGGCACGTTGGGGATGCGGGCCCGCTCGGTGGTGCGCACCGCGCTCGTGCGCCACACGTCGACGGTGGATGTCCACGGACAGGCCGTCTCGGTCAAGCACGGCCCCTACCGCAGCAAGCCGGAATGGTCCGATGTAGCGGCGGCCGCCGAAGCACTCGGCCGCACGCCGGCCGAAGTGGCCCGAGACGCTGGCCTGCTGTCCGCCGCTGAGCAGCCCGATCAGCGGTGAACCGGCGTCAGGAACCGAAATGGCTTTACGCCCGCCAAGCGCCTCCTTCTACACTGTTCGGGCGCCATCGGGCCGCAGGCCGCGGCAGGAGCACCGGCGCTTGTAGCTCAATTGGATAGAGCATCTGACTACGGATCAGAAGGTTGGGGGTTCGAGTCCCTCCAAGCGCGCTGAGCGGCGGGAGCACCATGACCCAGCGCAGAATTGCGATCGTCGGCGGCGGCATGTCCGGGCTGGGTGCCGCGTGGGCGCTGAACCATCACCCCGACCGGTTCGACTTCCGGCTGTTCGAGGCCAACGAGCAGGTCGGCGGCAACGCCGTGACTGCCGACATGCCCCAAGCCGACGGCAGCACCATTCCGTTCGACATCTCGGTCACGGCGTTGATCCCGTCGGTGTACGACCACGTGCTGCTGCTGCTGGAGCGATTCGGCATCGATCTGGTCGACACCAAGTTCAACTACAGCGTGAAGTATCAGGGCGGCATTTACGCCCACGACTTCGACTCCGATATCCGCGATGAGCTGCAGCACGAGATCGCCAAGTTCCAGCGCATGCTCCTTCGCCTGCACTCATTCGGCCGTCTCACCCGCGCCCGCTCGAAGCTCCTCAACGCGCTCAACCCGTTCAACTACATCAGCATGCGCACCGTGCTGAACCTGGGCGGCTACTCGGCAGACTTCAGGTACAAGGTGCTCAAGCCCATGTTCGTCAACTTCCTGATGACGACGAACGTGTTCGACATGCCCGCCGCGCTGTTCGCCCGCTACCTGGAGTTCTTCAACATCGAGACCGCGACGCCGATGCAGACGTGGGACCAGGGGACCCGGCGCATCTATGAGAACCTGTCAGCCGGATTCGCCGACAAGATCTGCCTGAACCGGCCTGTGAGCAAGGTCCGCCGGCATGACGATCACGTGGTGGTCACCGATGCCGACGGCAACAGCGAGACCTTCGACGACGTGATCTTCGCCTGCAACGCCAACCAGACCCTGATGATGATGGACAAGCCCACGATGCTCGAGCGCTTCCTGCTCTCGTCGATCCGCTACGAGAGTGAGCTGCACAACCACGCCATCGTGCACTCCGATGATTCGGTGCTGCCCGACAACGAGGTGCAGTGCCTGTCCACCCGCAGCAATCACATTGAGCAGTACGGAGCGCGACCGGACAACTACGAGATCACCTACATCATGCACAACCAGCAGCCGTGGGCTCACACGTCCGAGCGACCCTGCTTGGTGACCTACAACCCGATCAGCCAGATCGACGACGCCAAGGTGGTGAAGCGCTGGTGGTTCCAGCACATCGTGCATGACGTCCGCCATGTGGCGCTGCTGGTGCCGCTGTTCCGCTTCATCCAGGGCAAGCGCCGCAGTTGGCACTGCGGGGCGCACACGCTGATCAACAGCCAGGAGACCTGCTTCGTGACCGGGCTCGCCGCCGCCACTCAGATCGGCGCGGACTACCCCTTCGATGAGCCCGCTGCCCGTCAGGTCTTCAACTACTACGGCAGCATCCTGCACGGCTCCCGATTCCGCAAGGCCAAGGCGTAGCCGACCGCTTGAGCAAGCGCGTGTCAGCACCCGCCTCAGCCAAGCACACGCTCTGACACGTTCTGCCCGCCCCACATTCGATATTTCGATGGGCAGGCTGTTCAGCACAATCCGAGGAAAATCATGCCGTGTATCGTGAGTTTTTTCCTTAAGCGAATTCCGATTTGAATCAAAGCAATCGCAGAATACTGCCTCTTGCAAGGCGATTACGCCGCCAGCTATGTTGCACTCAAGTCGTGAGTTTCGTAGCACAAGTTGAGTTCACAGAAGGAGCGGACAATGTTGAACTTGAGGCTGAGAAGCAGGGGTGATCCCCTAGGAAACTGGAGGTCAACGAATAGACTGCGAACTCGCAAGCGAGTTCGCCTTTTGCTTTTGGCGACCACACTCATAGCGGCGACGCTGCCGGCCTCGATGGCCGCTGCAGAACCCAGAGGTCCCGATGAACCAACGGGTCAGTCCCCTACCGGACCTGTCGGCGCGACTGGTGGTGACGATGCCGATGGATCTGATGGAGCGCTGCAGAGGATGGCAGCTCAGGTTGCGGTCGAGTACGGCGTTGATGTCGGGACCGCATTGGCGAGACTCAAGCATCAGGAATCCGTCGCACCGCTCATCGCCGGTTGGCGCGAGTCCTACCCACAGTCTTTCGGCGGTGCGTACCACGCGGCAGATTTTTCTGCTCGTACTACCGTGCGATGGGTTGGGCAGGTACCAGTCGAAGTTCGTGCACAGGTAACCGCGCGAGCTGTTGCCATCGGGTTTGACACGTCCGCCGAGGTATCAGAGTCTGGTCTGATTGCCAAGGCTGAGCAGATCTTTACCGCCGTCGGCAAATCTGATATCAGTGAATTCTCGACTTCTCCTGACATCCTGCGTGGACAGGTAGTCGTGGCCTTAGCAGTCGACGAAGATGCGCCCATCGCAACTGAGATCGCCGATGCGATCCGTAAACTGGAAGCTCCTACGATCGGTACCAGCGTCCAGTGGGCTTCAGAAGATCTGCTTAAAGCGAATACCGCATACGGCGGAACGGAGGCACAGTTTCCAAATACATCGAAGCTCGCATGCACATTGGCCTTTACAGTTCAGCGGGGCAGCACCAAGGGGATTCTCTCCGCTGGACATTGCGCCAATAGTATCGATTACGTGGATCCCGTAGATGGCTCCGAATCGTCACTGACCCTTGAAGCGGAATACGAGGGCTACTACGGTGATTATGCTTGGTATTCGACCTCGGAGTCGGTTGTTGCACAGTTCTATGCGAGTTCGTCGTCTTCCGGTCGCCGTTTCGTCACGGGCGTGAAACCTCGTAGCCAGATCAATATCGGCGATACGTACTGCTTCTACGGAAGACGCACCAATCGGGACAGTTGTGGCACAGTCAAATACACGAGCACATGTCACCGAGGTGGGGACATTGATGTATGCAATCAAGTGCGTGTTCGCAATGTATACGGCCGCAAAGGTGACAGCGGCGGCCCATGGTATGTCAGTTCGACTGCGGTCGGAATTCACACTGGCTGCTTTGGCTCCGGGTGTGGGGACAGGAGCACTCGGCAGGATCAAAGCTTCACGCCGGTTACGTTGGCCGAGGACGGCCTCGGAGTCTCGGTCCTTACTCGGTGATGAGCCGTCTACGGCAAGTGTGTCGTCTTAAGCGCCCGCGCTCTGGTTGGCGGATACTTGCATACTCAGTGATATCTGTGGCCTGCGCATTAGCAATTGGTGCCTCATGCACAGCTGTACTGCGAAGTCTGTCCAAGGGGCCACAGAATCTCTTTGTGGTCGTGGAAGACAAGTCGCCGGATGTAGATACGGCGCTGTACCATCCACGGCAAGTTCGCGTCGATATTGGATCAAGGTGCATCGTCGGCCACGCTCGTGACGGCACAAGATCTCTACTGCTCTTTGAGGGCGGGCGAGACCTCGTTGCATCTGATGGTGAACGGCGTATCACGCAGGTGTTCAAGCCCGACACAGCCCGTTGGCGGCAGATGGGGACTGAACGCGCCGACTCGGCTTCACAGACCGGTGTCGAGCCACGGAGTTCACTGGAGGCACGCTACGTCGTGCCAGGGGGCATGGTGGTTCTCCGCGACGCCGATGGCTTCTGGATAGACGAACAGGGTCATGACCCGCTGGTTGAGGAGCTTGCCTCGGTAGGTGACGTTGTTTCCGGTGAGATCATGCTGGTCTCCACTCGGCCCTTTGCGCGGCGCCACTTGAAGTGGATCACAACGCCCCACCCAGAGTGCGAGGAATTGCCGTACGCATATGTCCCGCTCAGTTATCCCTCATGACGGAACGAGATGGAGCCGCCTGGTCCTGCGCGGGTGCCCGTCTTCGCAGCGCGTGCCGTGATGTGAGCGCGGATGCTGGGAGATGCCATGAGTACCATCGGCACCGTAACCCCCTGGCTGGAGGCCCGGCGACATCAACAGTCACACTCGGACTTTCGTCCGGACTGAGATGACCGTTGCCACCATCGCCAATATCGCCCAGCGGACCGGCAAGAACCTGGCCGAGGCCGAGGCGGCGCTGGGAAACGTTGTCGAGGCGCTGTCGCACGCAGGCGGCGACCCTGACCACATCGTGTCGCTGGTCGTCTATGCCACCGATGTTCAGGCGTACCGCCATGACCTTCGCGGCGTGGGAGCTGCCCATCGCAAACATCTCAACCGGCATTTCCCCGCGATGGCGCTGCTGAGGACGACAGGACTGGTGGAACCCGACGCCATGGTCGAGATCATCGCCACCGCGGTCGTTCCCGACTGACCGAGACACCTGCCATGCCGCGGACCGCCGTGAGCACGACACCTAGGGTCGTGAAATGAGCCAGTCATCAGGCGCTTGGGACTTCTGGGTTGACCGCGGGGGCACGTTTACCGATGTTGTGGCGCGCCGGCCAGACGGCAGCCTCGTCACGCACAAGCTGCTGAGCGAGGATCCGCGCCGGTACAACGATGCCGCTACAACCGCCATCGCGGACCTGCTGGATGTGCCACGGGATGAGCCGCTGCCGCCAGAGCGCATCCGCTCGGTGAAGATGGGCACCACCGTGGCCACCAACGCGCTGCTGCAGCGCCGTGGAGTGCCGACCCTGTTCGTCACCACCGCAGGGTTCGGCGATGTGCTGCGCATCGGGTACCAGACTCGCCCGCACCTGTTCAAGCTGGACATCGTCCTGCCCGAGATGCTCTACGCCGAAGTGCTCGAGGTCGACGAGCGTGTCGCCGCCGACGGCACGGTGCTGTGCCCGCTGGATCTGCCGGCCGCCACGGCGGGTATGGAGGCGGCTCGTGAGCGCGGCATGGAGGCGGTGGCCATCGTGCTGGTGCACGGTTATCGGCACACCGACCACGAGGCGGCACTGGCCTCCGCAGCACGCGAGATCGGCTTCGAGCAGGTCTCGGTAAGCCACGAGGTGGACCCTTTGGTCAAGATTGTTCCTCGCGGCGACACCACCGTCGCCGACGCCTACCTGTCACCGATCCTGCGGAGCTACGTCGACGCCGTGGCGTCGAGAATCGGTACAGCCGACGCCGTGGCGTCGAGAATCGGTACAGCCGACGCCGTGGCGTCGAGGACCGGCAGTGGCAACGCTGCGCAGTGCGACGATCCGCAGCTGCAGTTCATGCAGTCCAATGGCGGCCTGGCCGACGCCCGGCGCTTCACCGGGCGTGACGCACTGCTGTCAGGCCCAGCCGGCGGTGTCGTGGGTATGGCTCGTACCGCCCAGGCAGCCGGCTTCGAGCGGCTGATCGGATTCGACATGGGCGGCACATCGACCGATGTCTCGCACTTCGCCGGTGAGTTCGAGCGGGCAAACGAGACCGAAGTCGCGGGCATCCGCGTGCGTACCCCGATCATCGATATGCACACGGTGGCAGCCGGCGGCGGTTCGGTGCTGGCCTTCGACGGCAGCCGCCTGCGGGTAGGTCCCGACTCGGCTGGAGCCGACCCCGGACCGGCCTGCTACGGCAACGGCGGCCCGTTGGCCGTCACCGATGCCAACGCGGTGCTCGGCGTGATCCGGCCCGAATACTTCCCTGCGGTGTTCGGCGCCAGCGGCACCGAACCGCTCGATGTCGACGCCGCCGCCGCCGGTATCGCCGAACTGGCCGAGCAGATTGCGGAGTCCAGCGGTGTGCGGCGCAGCACCGCCGAGGTGGCGTTCGGCTACGGCGAGATCGCAGCCGAGAACATGGCCAACGCGATCCGCAAGATCAGCACCGAACGCGGTCACGACATCACCGCCTACACGCTCGTGTGCTTCGGCGGAGCAGGCGGGCAGCATGCGTGCCGGGTGGCCGATCGGCTCGGCATCACCACGATCCTCATCCACCCGCACGCCGGGGTGCTCTCCGCGCTGGGCATCGGGCTGGCCGATGTGACCGACTTGCGCGCCGAGCCTGTCGAAGCCCCCCTCGACGAGGCGCTCATCGACGATCTGCACCGTCGACTTGCCGCTGCACGTCCGAGCGCCGCCGAAGCGGTGGCCGCTGCAGGTGTGCCCCCCGAACGGATCGAGGTGACCGGACGTCTCGCCGTCCGGTACCGAGGCTCGGACACCTCGCTCGAGGTGCCGCTGGGCACAGCCGCCATGGGGGCGGCGCCATCAAGCATGGCCGCCGTGGGGGCGGCG
>JAPOPC010000034.1 GCA_026713105.1 Acidimicrobiaceae bacterium | reverse complement strand
CCCCCACCGAGAGCCCGCCGATGCCGTAGCCGTCGAAGCCGATCGAGGCCAGCGTCTCTGCGCTGCTGCGCCGCAGCCCCGGATCGATCCCGCCCTGGCAGATGCCGAACAATGCCTGCCCCCCGGCGGTGCCGCGCCGGCGGGCATCATCCATGGCCGCCGCTGCCCTGGCTGCCCACAGGTGGGTGCGTTCGGTCGCCAGGCGGATATCCGCGGGCGGCGCAGGCAGCTCTGGGCAGACATCGAGTGCCATCTGGATGTCGGATCCCAAGCGGCGCTGCGCATCCACGGCGCCCTCGGGCGTCAGCCGCATCTGGGTGCCGTCATAGGTCGAACGGAAGGTCACGCCCTCGTCGTCCACCTTGGACTTCGCATCCTGCAGGGAAGTATCGGGACGGCGGCTGTGCAGGTCCCCGCCGCCGGGACGGCGAACGTGCTGGTCCCCGCCGCCGGGACGGCGGCCGAGGGACATGATCTGGAAGCCGCCGGAGTCGGTGAGGAAGTGTCCGTCCCAGCCGGTGAATCCGTGCAGCCCGCCGAGCGACTCCACCACTTCCACACCCGGGCGCGCCAGCAAGTGATAGGTGTTGGCAAGCACCACGGCGAGGCCCAGCTGTTCGTAGTCGGTGGCGTCGAGATGGATGATCGCACCACGGGTCCCCACGGGCATGAACACCGGCGTCTGGATGGTTCCGCGGGCAGTCGTGATCTGCCCCCGCCGGGCCGAGCCGTCCGATGCCAGCAACTCGAACGCAGCCCTGCTGGCCGCAGCTGCGCCGGACGACGCTGCGACGGCAGATGCCGCGCCGGGCGTGCCGTCAGCGGCGCCGCTCGGGCGGCTCATCGCCCACCGCCGCGACGCAGCAGCATGGCATCGCCGAACGACAGGAAGCGGTAGCCCTCCGCGAGCGCCGCCTCGTACAAATCCCGCCAGCGCGGCCCGATGAACGCATCGATGAGCAACAGCAGCGACGATCGAGGCAGGTGAAAGTTGGTGAGCATCGCGTCCACCACCAAGAACTCCTCGCCCCGCTGCAGGAACAGATCGGTCGAGCCGCACACCTCAGCCGCACGTTGGTCGCCAGCACGCTGGTCGTCAGCACCCCGATCGCCAGCACCCCGGTCGCCTGCGCCCCGGTTGTCAGCGTCGTGACGGCACGCGAGCCGCTGCTGGCGGGCCGCAGCCTCGAGTGCTCGCACGGTGGTGGTGCCCACGGCCACCACCCGCTCGGCGCCGGCGCAGGCGGCGAGCGTCGCCACAGGCACCCGGTAGTGCTCGGTGTGCATCTCGTGCTCGTCTGCATGCTCGGCAGTAACCGGCGCGAACGTCGCCAACCCCACGGTCAGGTCGACAGTGGCGACACCCACGCCTTTCGATCGCAGCGCATCCAGGACGCGCTGCGTCAGATGCAGCCCTGCGGTAGGTGCCGCCGCCGATCCATCAGCGCGCGCATAGACGGTCTGGTAGCGGTCGGCGAGAGCTGCCCGGGTCGCGTCGCCCTCGGGAGCGTCCGCTCCGATGCGCTGCGCGACCGCTGATCGCACGGTGTCGGCATCGATGTACGGCGGCAGCGGCGCCTCCCCGGCGCGCTCGAGCAGCCGAGCCTGCGATGCATCGACCAGGGGCGCACCGCCGACGAGAACCCTCACCGCCCGACGCTGGCGATCCAGTCGCGTGCCAACGACCACCTCGACGTTTGGGTCGCGCTCGGACACCAGCACGGTGCCGTCGGCGATCCGCCGCGAGGGCCGCACCAGCGCAGCCCACAACGCCTCGCCGTCACCGGGGGCACCCGCAGCCCGCAGCGATTCGTCTCCCGCCCGATCCGGCACAATCTCGCCTGCTGCACGCCTCGCAGCGGCAGTTTGTGAGCCTGCGGTGGCACCCGCGGCCAGGGGCTCGAGCAGCAGCACTTCGGCCGCTCCGCCGGTCAGCTTGCGAAGCGGCAGGCGAGCGGGCATCACCCGCGTCTCGTTGACCACCAGCAGGTCCCCGGCCTCCAGCAGCGCCCCGAGGTCGCTGATGCGTCGGTGCTCAGGGGCCTTGCGCGGCCCGCGGTCCACCAGCAGCCGCGCAGCGTCACGCGGCTCGGTGGGCACATGCGCGATCGCCGACGCTGGCAGCTCGTAGCCGAACTCGTCCATCCGCAGCCGCGGCCCGCTCATCGCCAGCCGAGGCTACGGCTGACGGCGAATCGGAACGCTGCCCGACGATGCGCTGCAAGCCTGCCGAGGTCGCAACAGCGCATCGCTTGCGGGAGTCTCACCAGGGCGCATCGTCGACCTGCACCGGCGCATCCGCAGGCTCAACGTCGACGGGTGCAGCCGGCGAGTCCCTTCTCGAAGCCTCAACCTCAACCTCAGACTCGGCCTCAGCAGGCGCCGCATCCTCGAATGCGGCGACAGAGTCCGGCGCTTCGAACAACGTGTTCGCGGCATCGGCCCCCGCCGAGCTGCCCGCGTACGCCACGGTGGGCGGCACGTCAACGCCGATGTGTGCATAGGCCGCGGCGGTGGCGATGCGGCCGCGGGGCGTGCGCTGCAGCAGCCCGCGCTGGATCAGGAACGGCTCGTACACGTCTTCCACCGTCTCGGTCTGCTCGCCCACGGTGATGGCCAGCGTCGACAGGCCCAGCGGCTGACCGGCGTGGGTCACCGCAAGCGCATCCAGGATGGCGCGGTCGACCTTGTCGAGCCCGAGTTCGTCGACGCCGAACGCGGCAAGCCCCTCACGGGCCACCGCGACGTCGACCGCACCGCCGGCGCGCACCTCGGCAAAGTCACGCACACGGCGCAGCAGCCGGTTGGCGATGCGTGGCGTGCCCCGGCTGCGCGAGGCGATCTCCGCTGCGCCGTCGCCGTCGATCTGCACGCCCAGAATCCCCCCGGCACGGGTCACGATCGCCGTCAGATCGTCGGTGGAGTAGTAGTCGAGACGCTCGACAAGGCCGAAGCGATCGCGCAGCGGTCCCGAGATCAGCCCAGTACGGGTCGTGGCGCCCACCAAGGTGAACCGGGGCAGGTCGAAGCGGATGGAACGCGCCGCAGGGCCCTTGCCCAGCACGATGTCGATCGCGAAGTCCTCCATGGCGGGGTAGAGCACTTCTTCGACGATCTTGGGCAGCCGATGGATCTCGTCGATGAACAGCACATCGCCGTCGGCCAGATTGGTCAGGATCGCTGCGAGGTCGCCTGCCCGCTCCACAGCCGGGCCCGACGTCTGATGCAGCGCTGCGTTCAGCTCCTGGGCGATGATCGCCGCCAGCGTCGTCTTGCCGAGCCCCGGCGGGCCGGCGAACAGCAGGTGGTCGGGCGATTGGCCGCGGGCCACCGCAGCCCGCAGCGTGATGGCGACGTGCTCTCGCACCTCGGGCTGGCCCACGAACTCGTCCAGAGAGCGGGGCCGCAGCGTCGCCTCGGCGTCGCCGTCGTCGGCCACCGAGCGTGCCGGATCGGTGACCTCGCTCCGGCCTGAGTCCACCGGCGCCGCCGATTCCGCACGCCGGTAGCCCTCGCTGCGCCCGCTCGCAGCGCTCATCGCAGCACCGAGTCCATACGTCGGCGTGCGTGCACCAACACGGATGGGCAACCCCTGGAGATGCCGCTCATCGCGGACCCAGCTCCTGCAACGCAACCCGCAGCAGGGCACCCGTGTCGGCAGCCCCGTCTCGTGCGGCTTCAACCGCAACGGCGGCCATGGCCTCGCGAATTTCGGCGGGGCCGAATCCCATCTGGCTCAGCGCCGCACGAACCTCGGCCACGGCGCTGCTCGCGCCGTCGCCGCCGGGCCCAACCGCCGCAACGCCGTCGGCAATCTCGGGCGCACCGAGCCGCGACTTCAGGTCGAGCACCATGCGCTTGGACGTCTTGGCGCCGATGCCGGGCACCAGCTCGAGCGCGGCGGCATCATCGGCGGCAACTGCCCGCCGCAGCTCGTCGGGCGGCAGGTGGGAGAGCACCGCAAGCGCCAGCGCGGGCCCCACGCCATGCGCGCTCAGCAGCGCCTCGAAACAGCGCCGCTCATCGAGCTCGGCGAACCCGTACAGGTCTGAGCTGTCTTCGCGCACGTGATGGTGGACGTACACGAAGCACTCATCGCCCACCGGTCCCGCACCGGCCAGCGCGGCGGGCGCAACAGTGACGCGGGACCCCACCCCGCCGGCCTCGATCAGCAGTTCGCCGCCAGGATCCTTGTCGAGCAAACGCCCGCGCACCGAACCGATCATCGGGATCCGATCATTGCGGGTCGATCATGGCGAGTCGCGCATCTCAGCGAGCCGCGGACCGGTGTCACGTCGCGGCCGGGGGCTCGGCCCCGCCCGATGTGGGCAGCAGCACCCGCGCCCGCGCGGGAGGTGCTGCGCTGCGCCATGCCGCTTGGGACAGGTGGCACAGCGCGACCGCAGCAGCATCGGCGGCATCGGCCGGCTCGGGCGGCCCCGGCAGCGCCAGCAGCTCGCCGACCATGCGCTTCATCTGTTCTTTGTCGGCCCCGCCCCAGCCCGCGATGGCCTGCTTGACCTGGGTCGGCGTGTACTCGACCACCTCGATCCCCGCGGCCGCCGCGACCGCCATGGCCAAGCCGGCCACCTGCGCCACGCCGATCGCCGTACGAACATTCACCTGGAAGAAGACACGCTCCACGGCCACCACCGAGGGCTGGAACTCGCCAAGAAGGTTCTGCAGTTCTGCCATGTGCGTGGCCAGCCGCACCGCTTGGGGCTCTGCGGGGTCGGTGCGCACAACGCCCAGCGCCACTGCCTCATTGCGAGTGCGCTGAGCGCCAGAGCCGGGAATCTGCTCCACCACGCCGTATCCGCAGCGCGACAATCCAGGGTCGATCCCAAGTACGAACATCAGTACGAACCGTAGCCTTTGCCGCCTCGCCAGCCGGGTATGGGACAGGCGTGCGGCCCGTGCGCGATCGGCACTGCCGGACCCGGCGCCTGCGTCAGTCGGCGATCGACTCCAGCAGGGAATCGCTGATGTCGAAGTTGGCGTAGACGCCTTGCACGTCGTCGTGATCGTCGAGCGCGTCGAGCACTGCCATGACCTGCTTGGCCGACGACACGCTGGTCAGCTCGATCAGATTCTGCGGCGCGTAGGTCAGATCTGCCGAGCTCACCGCAATGCCCGCCGCCTCGATTGCCTCGCGCACTGCCATGGTGTCGGCCGGCTCGGTGATGACGCGCCAGGTGTCGCCCTCGCGCTCGATGTCCTCGGCGCCTGCGTCCAGCGCCGCCAGCATCAGTTCGTCCTCGTCGGGATCGGCCGCGTCAGGCTCCGATGCCACCGCGGGCACCACCACCACGCCCTGGCGCTCGAATTGCCACGCCACAGCCCCGGGCTCGGCCAGCGAGCCGCCGGCACGTGTGAACACGCTGCGAATCTCCGAGCCGGTGCGATTGCGATTGTCGGTGAGCACGTCCACGAACATGGCAACCCCGCCGGGCGCATAGCCCTCGTAGGTGACCTGCTCATACGACACGCCCTCGAGCTCGCCGGTGCCCCGCTTGATGGCTCGCTCGATCGTGTCGAGCGGCACCGAGTTGTCGCGGGCCTTCTGGTACATCGTGCGCAGCGTGGCGTTGGAGTCGAGGCCGCCGCCGCCCTCACGCGCCGCAACCTCCACCTGGCGGATCAGCTTGGCGAACAGCTTCCCGCGCGCCTTGTCGGCGGCACCCTTGCGGTGCTTGATCGTCGCCCACTTGGAATGACCGGACACAGACCCCTCCCCAACGAGACGTGCCAAAGATGTTGTGCAGCCGCGATAGTCTGGCGGACTCGACTGCCCAGCAGGTCCTCGACGCGCAGGCTGTACTTCAGCAGGTCGACGACGCGCCGACCATGTCCAGGAAGATCTGGTGAATGCGGTCGTCCGCGGTCAGCTCGGGATGAAAGCTCGACACCAGGATCGGGCCTGATCGGCACAGCACCGGGACCGGTGCGTGAACATCGCGGCCCGTCGAGTTTGCGGCGGGCCGGATCTCGGCGAGCACCTCCACGCCGTCCCCGGCGCGCTCCACCCATGGGGCTCGAATGAACACGGCGTGAAACGGCTCATCGAGGCCCTGAGTGGCGAGACTCGCCTCGAAGCTCGCAACCTGGCGGCCGAAGGCGTTGCGGCGCACAGAGATGTCGATCGCGCCGAAGCATCGCTGGTCGGGTCGACCGTCGAGTACTTCGGCCGCCAGCAGGATCATGCCTGCGCAGGTGCCGAACGCCGGCATGCCGTCGGCCAGACGGGCCGACAGCGCATCGAACAGGCCGCTGGTGCGCAGCAGGTGCGACATCGTGGTCGACTCGCCGCCTGGGAGCGCCACAGCATCGACGCCGTCGAGTTCTGCGGGCACGCGCACTTCGACAGCCCGCGCTCCGACGCGCCGGAAGGCGGCGACATGCTCAGCCGCTGCTCCTTGCAGCGCGACGACGCCGATCAGCGACTGGCTGTTGCTTACGGCCACTGCTTCGCCGGACGGCTCAGCCTCTTACCAGCCGCGATCGGCAAGCTTGGTTTCGAGGCCTTCCATCTCGAGACCCGGCATGGCGCTGCCGAGGCCCCGGCTGACCTTGGCCACCACTGACGCATCGCGGTAGTGCGTTGTGGCCTCGACAATCGCCTCGGCCCGCGGCCCAGGGTCTTCGCTCTTGAAGATCCCCGACCCGACGAAGACGGCTTCGGCGCCGAGCTGGCACACCAGCGAAGCGTCGGCGGGCGTCGCGATGCCGCCTGCACAGAACAGAGGCACCGGCAAACGGCCGGTTTCGGCGATCTCCTGCACCAGGCCGAGCGGCGACTGCAGCTGCTTCGCCCAATCGAACAGCTCGGCGGAATCGGCCTGGGTGACCTTTGCGATGTCGCCAGTGATCGAGCGCAGGTGCCGGACGGCTTCCACGATGTTGCCGGTGCCTGCCTCGCCCTTGGAGCGAATCAAGCAGGCGCCCTCGGAGATGCGTCGCAGCGCCTCGCCCAGGTTCGTCGCACCGCACACGAACGGGACGGTGAACGCCCACTTGTCGATGTGATGGGTCTCGTCTGCGGGCGTGAGCACCTCGGACTCGTCGATGTAGTCGACGTCGAGCGCCTCGAGCACCTGGGCCTCGCCGAAGTGGCCGATGCGAGCCTTGGCCATGACCGGGATCGTCACTGCCGCCTGGATGCCCTCGATCATTGCGGGGTCGCTCATGCGGGCCACGCCGCCGTCGCGGCGGATGTCGGCGGGAACCCGTTCGAGCGCCATGACGGCGACCGCCCCGGCATCTTCTGCGATCTTGGCCTGCTCGGGCGTGACGACGTCCATGATGACGCCGCCGCGGAGCATGTCGGCAAGCCCGCGCTTGACCCTCACGGTTCCCACCAGGTGAGACGCTTCATCGGCGGACGCCGGGGCAGTGCGGCCTGTGCTCGTTGGGCCTGAATTCATGGGGTCAGTGTAGGGAGCGGCCCCGGTGCTGCCCCGGGGATATTCCCGCTGCGCTCAGAATTCGCGCAGGACAGCGACCCGGGTCTCAATGTCTGCCCGGTAGTCGGGCAGGTCGTCGGGGGCCGCCGTCTCCGCAGACCGGGGATCGGCCAGCCACAGCGGCCAGGTCACCCGCGGCGCGTCGCTGCGCACGCCAGTCGACGACATCGTCTCGAGCGCATTGGCGAGGCCCGGCGGGTAGCGCGTCAGCCGCACGGCCTCGGCGTCGTCGTGGAAGTCGCTGCCCGTGCCGGCCTCGCGCTCGATGCGGGCCTGCACCAGCGGCCACAGGGCGGGCCACAGCAGCGCCGGAAGCCCGACCGTGGTGACTGCGGTGGTGAGGTAGGCAGCACGCCCGTCACGAATCTGGGTCGCCAGCCGTGCGACGACCGCCTCGAGCTCGATGCGGTTCAGCGAATCGAGCAAGCCCTTGGTGACCACGACGGTGGATTGACCAGGCCGCCGGCCGAACGCAATGGCGTTCACCGCACTGCTGGGCGCGACCGCCAGTTCCGGCACGGGAACGCCCACGAGGAGGCACACCCCGTCGACGACGTTGGCCAAGCGAGGTTCGTCGGGGGGATCGAGCTCGCTGGAGCTGGTTCCGACGAGCAACGTGCGCAGGCGCCGTTCCCCGACCGCCAGCTCCCCCGCGGCCAACCCGCATGCAGCCACCACCGCGAGCGGGACCACCCACCAGCCCAGCGGCGTGAACAGCGCCGCCGCGACGCCTGCGAGCGCGGCTGCGACGACGTGCACGGCCCAGAACTCCACCAGCAGCTTGTCGGCTCGACTGCGATAGATGGCGAACAGTGGGTCCACGCGTTGCATTCAACCGGACCCGCTCACCAGTAACACAGTACGGGCCGCGATCGGGCGCCCGCCGGGCGCATCGGGCTGGGCACTGGGCCTAGCCGGCGTTGCGCTTGGCGATGGCGCGCTCGTACATGTCGACGTAGGTATCGGCCAGCCGGGACATCGAGAACTGCTCGGCTCGCTGGCGGCCCGCAGCGACCAGGTCGGCGGCTCGGTCGGGCTGGGTGAGCACGTCGATGAGCGCCGACGCCAGCGCTGCGGGGTCGCCGGGTGGCACCAGCACGGCCTCGTCGCCGACGCGCACCACGTTGCGATAGCCCCCCAGGTCGCTGGCCACGACCGGCGTGCGCGCCGCCATCGCCTCCAGCAGCACCACGCCGAAGCTCTCGCCGTGCAGCGACGGCACGCAGAACACGTCGGCGCCCTTGATGCGCTCCAGCTTCTCGGTCTCGCTGACCCGTCCCAGCCACTCGATGCGCGTGTCGCGCTGGTACCTGCGCTGCAGCTCTTCGGTCTGCGGGCCGCGCGACATCACCCACAGCCGGATGCCCTCGGGCAGCCGTGACATGGCGTCAAGCAGAACCGTGAGGCCCTTGCGCGGCTCGTGGCGACCGATGTAGGCGATGGTGGGCGCACCGTTTCGCTTCGGTCTCGCGCTGTCGAAGAGGTCGAGCTCGACGCCGTTGAACACCAGCTCGTACTCGCCGCCGACGCCGTCGTGGGCCATCTCGGCGGCATCGGCTGAGACTGCGGCCCGTATTTCCATGCGCGTCGCCAACCAGCGCGTTCCGGGCACGAGGTAGGCGAGGCTGCCCCCTGCGGCGTGCCAGGTGCCCACGGTGGGTGCGCTGCGCAGGAACAGCGCCGTCTGCGTCGGCCCGGGGCACAGCGGCTCGTGCAGATGCACGACGTCGAACGCTTCGTCGCGCAGCGCGCGCACCGTGCGCAGCGTGCAGGCGAAGTCGGGAGCAATCGGCGCGACCGAACCGTTCGCGAAGGTGGGGATGCTCGCGCCGAGCGGCGTGACACCGGTCTGGGGCGGCGCGCCGTCGCACGGAGCGAGCACCCGGGCGTCGTGGCCTTTCGCGGACAACGCGCGGGCCAAGCCCAGCACCTGCACCTGAACGCCACCGGCGCTGGTCAGGCTGTACGGCGAGATGATCCCGATCCTCACTCGGTCGTTCCTCACTGTCGAATGGACGGTCGCAACGGACGGGCGAACGTCGCCGGCCATCCGCGCGGGAAACCTCACTGCCGACTTGACGCTAGGCGCGGCGCAGATGCCCCAACAAGTGCGATCGCGCCACGGCTCAAACTCTCAGGAGTCCTCGGCTGTGTCGGCGGTGTCGGCGGATTGATCTGATGGCCAGTTGGGGCCGAGGAGGTGCCACTGGTGGGGTTCGGCGGCGATCAGGGTTACGAGCTCGTCGGCGAGGCTTTGGGTGACTGCGGTGACGTCGTCGCGCAGGCGCCCGTGGCGTGTGACGTCTATCGGCGGGCGGACGGTGCCCAGGTGCCTGCCTCGGGGGCGGAAGTACACCGCAGTTGGCAGCAGGGCCGCGCCTGATCGCAGCGCCAGCATCGCCGGGCCCGCGGGCAGGGTCGTTCGCTCGTCGCCGAAAGTCACCTCGATGCCGTCGCCGGTGAGGTCGCGGTCGCACAGCAGGCAGACGATCTCGTTGCGTCGCAGCGCGCCGAGTACCTCGCTGCCGGCGTCGGGCCCGAGCGGCACGACTCGCATGCCCAGTCGCTCACGGAAGTCGGCGAACCACTCGAACAACTCGAACGGCTGCAGGGGCTCGACCACGACGGTGATCGGCAGCCGGTTGACCGTGGCCATCCAGAACCCGGCCCACTCCCAGCCCCCCAGGTGCGGGAGAGCCAAGATGACGCCGTTGCCGCGTTCGAGGGCTTCCTCCACGTGGTGGTACGCCGGGACGTCGATGCCGCGATCCAGCGTCAGCTCGCTCAGCGCCGGCAGGCGGAACGACTCCAGCCAGTAGCGGGCATAGGAGCTGAACGCCGCCGCAGTGGCCCGCTGCAGATCGTCTGGGGAGTCTTTGGCCGATGCGGGAGCAATTGCCGGGGCGGCATCAGGGTGCGTGGCTCCGTCGGCGACCCAGCGCTGTGCCCGGGCCTGGTGCCGCCGCGCCATCGCGGCCTTGGCAGGCATGAGGCGGGCCAGTGCCGGCCCGGCGAGCCCGGCCACACGCTCGGTGAGCCACAGCGGAGCCAGCCGGGCAGCCGACGCGCCTGCCTGGTACGCCAGCACTGTCGCCTTGTCCCGCCCTCGCAGGCGGCGTGCCTCGTCGCGGCTTCGCATGCGGCGCGCCGTGTCCCGCACACTCACTTCGTTGATTGCGCGCTGGCCTGGCGCCACACCTTGATGAAGCGCATCACTGCCGTGATCGTCGAGAGCCCGAGCAGCACCCAGAGCAAGGGGATGAGCAGCACTTCGAAGGCGACGGCGACTGCCAGCACCACCGTCCGCTCGGCACGCTCCATCAGACCGCCCTTGGCTTCGAAGCCCAGCAGCTCAGCCTTGGCGCGCTCGTAGGAGATCACTGCGCTGACGCCGAGCACCGCCATCGGCAGCACGGCCCACTGGGCGCCGTGCTCGCCGGCCAGGTACCAGGCGATGCCTCCCAGCAGCAAGCCGTCGGTGACCCGATCGGCCGTCGAGTCGAAGAAGGCGCCCCGGCTCGACGACGTCCCCCGAGCCGCAGCCACCGGTCCGTCGAACAGGTCAGCAAACGCGGTGATCACCAGCAGCACCGTGCCCAGCACCAGCCGGCCGGCACCGATGGCGACAGCACTTGCCGCCGCCATCACCAAGCCCAACCCAGTGAGCACGTCCGCACTCACACCGATCGCAGCGAGCCCACGCCCGATGGGCGCGGTGACGCTGTCGACACCCTTGCGGAATACCCCGTCGAGCATGGTCAGCCCCCGTCGGCGTCGGGTGCGGGTGCCGTCTCGATCCAGGTCTCGGGGTTGTCTTCCACCCATTTCTCCAGCACGGCGCCGTTCAGGGCGTCCACCAGCACCAATCCCCTGCGTTCAGGCGGATCTTCTGCGGAGTACACGAGCACCCGCCAGGTCGGGCGGCTCAGCCAGCCGCGCCAGCCGAGCTGCGCGCTGGCGTGCCCGGCAGTGAAGCCGGCGTCGGCGACTGCGGCCACCAGGGCCTCGTTCTCATTGACCCCAAACCGGCGTCCCGCGGCGAACTGGTACAAGCCGGCAAGGGCGAACAGCACACCGCCGGCGACCACTCCGGTGTTGAGCAGCACCGCCTCGCTGTCCGCGGCGAGTGCCGCCGTGGCCGCCCAGACGCCTGCCGCAAAGAGGAGCGCGCCCGTGATCCTGCGCCGCGAGTTGTCGGGGAACTTGTACTCGCCGACGAAGCCGCGATCCAAGTCGTCGGGAAGCACGTCACGCACATCGCCGAGTTCGGCTGCCGTGGTGCCAGGCGCCCCTGCAGCATCGGCGCCGGCGGGGCGATCGGATGCCTCGGCCATCGGCGCCAACGCTACCGCCGCTCCCTCAGCCGACCGCCAGCTACAGCACGACGCCGAGCAGGGCTGCTGCGTCGCTGACCGGCGCGCCTTGTGCGACAGCTGCGTCGATGGCTGCGAGTGCGCCGGGAGTGTCGAGATCGTCGTCGATGCGCTCACGCACATGCGCCAGCGCACCGTCGCCGCGGCCCGCGGACCGCCAGCGTTCGAGACGCCGGGCTGCGTCGGCGACCCGGCCCTCGGACCACTCCCAATCTGTCCGGTAGTGCGCGCCCAGCAACGCCAGCCGCACCGCCATGGGATCCCAACGCTCACGCAGATCAGCCACGAACGCCAGGTTGCCCGCCGACTTCGACATCTTGGCGCCGCCGAGGCACACCATCGACGTGTGCATCCAGTGGCGCACGAACGGTCGCCGCGTCACGGCCTGCGACTGCGCCTGCGAGCACTCGTGATGGGGGAACACCAGGTCGCTGCCCCCGCCGTGCACGTCGATCGTCTCGCCGAGGTGCGCCAGTGCCAGCGCAGAGCACTCCACGTGCCATCCCGGTCGGCCCAGGCCCCACGCAGAGGACCATTCCGGCTCGCCCGGTGCCGAACGCTGCCAGAGCACGAAATCGAGCGGGTTGCGCTTGTTCGGGTCGTCGGGTCGTCCGCCGTGGCTGCGCGCCAGCACCACCATCTCCGCGGCGTCGAGACCGCACAGCTCGCCGAAGCTGGGCGCCGTCGAGATGTCGAAGAACACGTCGTCACCGCTGCGATACGCGTGCCCGCTGTCGAGCACCCTGCCGATCAGTCGCCGGATGTCGGATATCGCCGAGGTGGCTCGCGGCTCGGCGTCGGCAGGCAGCAGGCCGAGCGCTGCCATGTCGGCATCGAACGCAGCCAGCGAACCTGCCGCCAGATCCAGGTAGTGCACGCCCATCGCTCGCGCCCGTGCCAGCAGGTCGTCGTCCACATCGGTGATGTTGCGCACACAGCGGGTGCGACAGCCCAGGTCGCGCAGCCTGCGCTGGAGCACGTCGTAGGCCAGGAACGTGGCGGCATGGCCGACGTGGGTCGCGTCGTAGGGCGTGATCCCGCACACGTACATGCGCACCGTGCTTGCGGGGCTCGCGTCGAGCGGCACGACAGCCCGTTGCCGGGTCTCGTACAGCCTCATCGCCCAGCGCCGCGGGCTCGGCTCATCGGGTGCTCAGTCGGGGACCGTCTCGGCATCGCGCTGAGCGGTCACATCGGCCGTCTCCTGGCCTTCAGGACGGCTCGGCCCGCCGCCCAGCACACTGATCGGCACGTGATCCAGCCCGACGAGGCGGAGCGCAACACGAGTGCGGTAGCGGGTGTTGAGCTGCAGCAGCACAGCGGTGAACGCTTCGATGGCGGTGGCGTTGGACAGGTTGCCGCAGTCGAGCGCACGAGCGCCGGGCATGCGGTCGACGATCTCCGCGATGTGCCAGGTGGCCTCGCGGTGGTCGCTGCAAATGAGGATGTCGCCGTGCACCGGTTCGTCGAGATTGCCGAGCTCGGTCGCCGGCACATGCTGCAGGGCAGCCGCCACCAGGGAATCGGGCAGGCTGGCCTGGACCGACGCCGCCACCGAGCCCCGCGGCGGGATGAGCGGCACGAACTCGTCGTCGACGCGGGCCAGCGCGTTGGACATGGTCGCCACCACCTTGCCGCGCAGGTGCTCGGCCACACCCCTGGCGGTGATGGCTGCCGCGTCCCAAGGCGTTGCCATCACCACCGTGGGCTCTTGCGCGGCGAGGCTGTTGGCGCCGGGATGGATGCGCAGGTGGCGGTCGGGCCAGCGGTCCAATATGTTGTCGACCACCTCCATCGAGCGGTACTTCGAGCGCGAGCCCAGCGTCACCTCGCAGCCGATGTCGGCCAGTCGGGTCGCGAGTGCCGCGCCTGCCGGCCCGGTGCCGCCGATGATGCCGATGCGGGTGGGTTCGCCGCTGCTGGCGGGTTCGGCTGCTGCGACCCCGTCCGCGGTTCCGTTGGCGGTCGCGTCTGCTGGCACGGCAGCCACGGTACGGGCGGGCGCCCTGTACGGCAATGGCGGGCCGTCATGGGTGCGAATGCCCGAGAGGCTGAACCCGTGAACGGCACGGCGGTAGCGTCCGGCGGTGGGCGGCACCGCAGGCTGCCGTGCCGATGACGAGACCGGAGGCAAGAGCGTGGCGGGCAGCGGCATCGTGGAAGGCAAGAAATTCCTCATCACCGGCGTGCTGACCGATGCGTCGCTGGCCTTCAACGTGGCCCGCCTCGCCCAGGAACAGGGCGCCGAGGTGGTGCTGACCGGCGCCGGACGGGGCATCCGGCTCACTGAGCGAGCCGCCCGGCGGCTGCCCGACCCGCCCGACGTGCTGCCGTGCGATGTCACCGTGCCCGACGAGATCGAGGCGGTGCGCGCCGATCTGGAACAACGGTGGGGTCGCCTTGACGGCTTGCTGCACGCCATCGGCTTCGCGCCTGCGAGCTGCTTGGGCGGCAACTTCCTGCACGCCCCCTGGGACGATGTCGCCACGGCGCTGAACATCTCCGCCTACAGCCTCGCTTCGCTGACATCGCCGATGGCGCCGCTGCTGGCCGATGCCAAGGGCTCAGTGGTGGGGCTCACCTTCGATGCGAGCGTCGCGTGGCCGGTCTACGACTGGATGGGCGTCGCCAAGGCTGCGTTTGAATCGGCGGCTCGCTATCTGGCCAAGTCGCTGGGGCCCCAAGGCGTCCGGGTGAATCTGATCTCAGCGGGACCGATCCGCACTATGGCCGCCAAGTCGATTCCCGGCTTTGCCGAGTTCGAAGATGCTTGGACTGAGCGTGCTCCGCTGGGGTGGGACATCACCGACAGCGAGGCGGTGGCTCGCAGCACGCTTGCACTTCTTTCGGACTGGTTCTGTGGGACTACTGGTGAGATTGTGCATGTGGATGGTGGGTATCACGCTATGGGTGCTTAGCTTTTTGCGCCCGCTGGGGGGGGGGGTGCGCCCGCTGGGGAGGCGGCATGAGCCTCTGCTCCCGCGATCCGGCAGGTCGCAACGTCGCAGAGTCTCCTGCCGCCTCCCCAGCTTTGGCATCTGTGCCCTTACCGGTGGCGGCATGTGTGCTGGGCGGTTGGTTAGCGCAGGCGGTGGAGAGTCTCGTCTCGTCCTATGAAGGCGAGGTAGCTGCCTGCTCTTGGACCGGTTTCGGTGCCGAAGAGCACCTTGTATAGGGCTTCGAATACTTGTGGTGCGTTGGTCTTTGGGTCGATGCCTACATCGCGGGCTGATTCGAAGACGGCGTCCTGGATGGCTCGGGCTTCCCACGTGGGTAGATCGTCCACGCGTTGTGCAAGCTGTTCGAGGAAGTCGCGTTGGCGGTCTTCCAGTGCGCTGCGTTGCTTTGCTGCCTCGGGTGCATCCAGCATCTTGAGGGTGCTGGCGAGGTCGGGATTGCTGCTCGTTAGGGCCTGCGCAGTGGCTTCCTTGAGGGCTAGCCAGTCGGCGTCTGGTGCTGACATCTCGACCCCGAGCTTGGCGACGTGATTCGTGATCTTGACGTGGGGTTGCTGGATGAGGCTGAGTACTGAGTCGAATGGTGGGCTGAAGTTGGGCGCCGGGGGCACGTTCGCCTCTGGGATTGCGCTCGAGATCGCGTAGAGCTGGCTTTCGTTGGGGCGGGGGTCGTCGCCGGCGGCGGAGCGCCAGAGGCGTTCGTATTCGACGAATGCCTTGTTGAGGCTGGGGACGTCTAGGTCGAAGTTGATGGATCGGCGCGGTTGGGTTCGCAGGACTAGGTAGCGCAGGAGGTTGGGGGGGAGCAGGTTGGTGAGCTCTGATGCGGTCATGCCGATGCCCCGCGAGGAGCTCATCTTGGCTCCGCCGAGCGTGAAGAACTCATACGGCACCGGTATGGGCACTGCGCATCGCAGGACTTGGCGGGCTAGCGCGGAGGAGACTTCGTGGGATCCGCTGGCGGCCATGTGGTCTTTGCCGGCGCCTTCGATCGAGACGCCGAAGAGCTTCCACTTGGCTGCCCACTCGAGCTTCCAGGGCAGCTTGCCGTTGCCGGCGAATGGGCTGATCCGACCGCTGTGCCCGCAGCCCTGCGCCCAGGTCACCAGATCGGTTCGGCACTCGTACGCGACGGTCTTGCCGTCGTAGTCGGTGGCGTAGGTGGTGCCGATTCGGCCGCAGGCTTCGCAGATTGGCTGGAAAGGCAGCCAGTCTTCGGAACGTGCTGCGCCGCTGAGCTTGAGGTAGATCTCGCGGACCTTGGGGGCGGCTTGCAGGAAGGTGTCGATGATTCCGTCGAGCTGGCCAGATCGGTAGATGTCGCTCATTCGGTAGAACTCGACCTCGACGCCGAGCTTGTCGAACGTCGCGGTGAATTCGGTGAAGTACGCCTCGGCCATCGAAGCGCCACCGAGACCCTCGGGTGCCGGCGCTGCCCACAGCGGCTTGCCGAGGTGGGAAACGAAGTGCTCGCCGGTTCCGTGGGGGATCTCGTCGACCGCGTCCATGTCGTCGCAGCCGTACATGAAGGCGGCGTCCAAGCCCCGTTCGCGGGCCACCCGGGCCACCGCATCGTGGATCAGCACGCCCCGCAGCGAGCCGACGTGGGCACGGCCGCTGGGCGTCTTGGAGTCGTTGATCACAACCCTCTGCGGGCAGCCGTCGAGCGCTTTGTCGATCCAAGTCATGATGTGGGGCCTTTGGCCGCACGGGGCCTCGCAACGAGCGTCGAAGCCTAACCAGACGGGCCTATTCAGAACGGAGTGTGCCACTCCCGGGCCCGCCTGTCGCGGCAGTTTTCTCCTCGTCGCCGACATCCGGATCGCCGATCAAACTGCGCAGCAGGTCGTCGAGCGCGACCACGCCGAGAGTTCGGCCCCCGGCGTCGACGACGACAGCAAGGTGGATGCGCGTGCGCTGCATGCGGCGCAGTGCCTCGTCGAGCGCTACCTGAGGACCGAGTTGGAGCATCCGCCGTACGAGACCGCGACCGTGACGCTGGCCCGCAGCGACGCGCCGGTCGGCCTCGGCCAGGTCCGCAGCGTCGCGCTGCGTCGATGCCGCCAAATCGCTGCTGTGGAGCATGCCCCGCACGTCGTCGGGACCTGCTCCGAGCACTATCAGGCGGGAGTGGCCCGTGCGGGCGAACTCCTGCTCGACCTCGGGAATCGAATCGTCCAACCGCACCGCCGCGACTTCGCCTGCTGGCGCCATGACGTCGCTCACCTGTGTCGCCCCGAAGCGCATGGCCCGCTCCAGCAGAGCCACGTCGGCGGATGCGATATGCCCCTCGGCCAGCGAGTCACGCGCCATGAGCGCCAACTCGGCTGGCGTCGCCACATCGGCCAGCTCCGACGTGGGCTCGACGCGCAGGATCCGGGTCATGCCGTTGGCCACCCACTGCAGCGCTGCGGCGATCGGGCGGGCGACGTACAGGTAGGCAGCCATCGGCCGGGCCAGCACGAGCAATGTGCGCTCGGGCCCGATGAGCGCCAGGTTCTTTGGCACCATCTCGCCGAACACCATGTGCAGCACGGTCACGATTCCCAGCCCGATGCCGAAACCGATGGCATGCAGCACCGCATCGGGGATCTCGACGATTCCGGCCACTGCCCGCTCGATGAGCCTCGCGATGGCCGGCTCAGTGAGGCGGCCGACCGCGAGCGAGCACAGGGTGATGCCGAGCTGGGCACCTCCGAGAGTGGTCAGCACGTCGGACTGCATGCGCTGGGCTGCCAGGGCCGAGCGTTTGCCGGTCGCCGCGTGGCCGTCTACTGCGGCGCGCTTCGCTCCGATGAGGCCGAACTCGATCGCGACGAAAGCGCCGTTGAACACGATCAGCACGAGACCTACCGCGATGGCCAGCGTGGTCATGGCCGGCCCCCATCCGCTGCCCCGCTCGCGATCGCCGCAGCGGGCAGTCGTCGCACGCACGCACTGTTCACGGTCTGCCGCCGTTCGATGTGTCGTTCGCATCTGCGGCGTGCGTGGCGGCCGTTTCGGTGCTGACTTCGACTTCGGCAATACGCAGCCCGTCAAGCTCGGTGACTGCCAATCGCCAGCCGTTCCAGAAGATCACCGTGCCCGCGGACGGGATCTCGCCAAGTCGCTCCAGCACGAATCCAGCCAAGGTCTCGTACGGACCTTCGGGTGCAATGAGACCGGTGGCCTCCTCCACTTCGTCGAGCGTGGCCGTTCCCGCCAGCGTCACCGGCTGGCCCGGCCGCCGGGCGGTGAGCACGGCGGGCTCGTCGAACTCATCGGCGATGTCACCCACGAGTTCCTCAGCGATGTCTTCTCGCGTCACAATCCCGGCGGTGCCGCCGTGCTCGTCCACCACCACGCACAGACGGCAGTCCGACGCGGCCATGTCAGCGAGAACGCCGTCAAGCTTGCGGCTTTCGGCGACCGCCACGACAGGACGCATGATCGCCTCGACTCGGGTGATGTCCCGCTGCGTCGCATCGATGCCGAGTACGTCGCGCACCTCGGCAATGCCGAGTACGTCGTCGGAACTGGCGCCCAGAACCGGGAAGCGCGAGTGCCCGCTGGAGCGTGCCAGCTCGACCAGTTCGGGCAGCGTCGCCGCAGCGCCGATTGCTGACATCGCCGTGCGCGGCGTCAGTGCGTCGGCGGCGTCCTTACGGCCCAGGCGCAGCGTTCGCACCAGCAGATCGGCTTGGCCGTCGCTGAGCGTCCTGCGGCGAGACGAGCGCACCACGTACTCCAGCTCGTCGCGTGTTCGTACAATGCGGAGTTCCTCGGTGGGCTCGAGTCCGAGCCCGCGCACCGTGGCGTTGGCGATGCCGTTGAACATCAGCGTGACCGGCGCAGCGATCGTGCCGTAGAGCCGCAGCACCGGTGCCAGCGACAGCGCGGTGCCCAGCGGGCGGGACACGGCCAGGTTCTTGGGGAGCAGCTCTCCGAACACCATCTGGATGACCGCCGCCAGCGCGATCGCCACTACTGCGACCACCCCGGCCGATGCCAACGTGGCGCCCCAGCCCCCCAGCAACCACTCGATGAGCCTGCCGATGGTGTCCTCGGCGATGATGCCGAGCACCAGTGACGTCAGCGTGATGCCGAGCTGGGCGCCGGCGAGATGGAAATTGAGCCGCCGCAGCAGGGCTCTCACGCCGCGGGCCCGACGCTGCCCTTGGGCGGCCCGAACGTCGACTTGGGAGGTGTCGACAGCGAGCAGGCAGAACTCGCCCGCCACGTACACGCCGTTCAAGACGATGAGCGCGACGACAATCCCAAGTCCTGCAATGAGTCCCAGCGTCATGCCGGTGCCGAGCACCCCCGAGCGCCACCGTGCACGCTCCTACGGTACCGGGGTCGATCCGGTTCGCCGAACAGGGCCGCCGGTAGCCTCGCCGGGATGCGGGTAGCCCCCAGCACTGCGCCCGCGGCGCCAGGCGCGCAACCCAATCCCGACGACGAATTCGACGGGGACTGGATCCGCGCTGACCGCTCGCTGAGCTGGATCCGGCGGCTGAGCCCGCTGCTGCGACGTCAGCGGACGCGCGTCGTCGCCGCGCTGATCGCGGCCATCTTGGCGACGGGTGCGGGGGCCATCGCGCCGAGAGTGGCCGGCTACGCCGTCGATGCGGCGGTGAGCGGCACCGACGGCACCGGCTCGGGCTCGCTGTGGGCGTTCGTCATCGCACTGGTGGTGCTCGGGGTCGCCCGCGGCATCTTCACCTACATCTACCGCTACGGGCTCTTCGCCATGGGCCACCGGGTCGAGTTCCAGCTGCGCACGCTGCTGTTCGCTCACCTCAGCCGGCTGTCGTTCGCGTTCTACGACCGGGTGCAGACCGGTGAGATCATCTCGCGCTCCAACTCCGACATCCGCTCCGTGCAGATGTATCTGGCCTTCGCGCCGATCGTGTCGGTGCAGCTCTTGAGCTTCGTGGTGGCGATCTCGGTCATGGCATGGATCAGCCTGCCGCTGACCGCCATCACGATGCTGATCATGCCCGCCGTGTACGTGCTGGGCCAGCGGCTGCGGCACATCATGTTCCCGCTGTCATGGATCATCCAGTCGCGCAACGCCGAGGTCGCCACCGTCACCCACGAGAGCGTCAACGGCGTGCGGGTCGTGAAGGCCTTCGCGGCCGAGGCACGGCAGGTGGAAGAAATGGCCGCGGCGACACAGCGGCTGCGCTGGGCGAATCTGCTGCAGCACAACACCAGGGCGCACTACACGCCGGTCATCGAGAACCTTCCACGCTTGGCGATGGCGATGGTGCTGCTGGTGGGCGGGCACCTGATCATCGGCGGCTCGCTCTCGGTGGGCGATCTGGCCACCTTCTACCTGTACATCCTGCTGCTGCAGGCACCGTTCCGCTTCATCGGGATGCTGTTCATCTTCGGCCAGCGGGCCAAGGCGTCCGCAGAACGCATCTTCGAAGTGCTCGATGAGCCGGTGCTCGTTGCCGATCGGCCCGGCGCGGTCGATCTGCCGCAGCGCCAAGGCTCCGCCGGACGGCCTTCGGGCATTCCAGTGCGCTTCGATCAGGTCTGCTTCGCCTACGGCACCGAGACGGTGGGAGGCGTCGCGGGAGCCGCTAGTGGAGAACACAACTCGCCGCAGGTCTTCGACGGACTCGACCTGCACATCGGCGCCGGTGAGCGGGTTGCCATCGTCGGGCGCACCGGCTGCGGCAAGTCGACGCTCGCCCGGCTGCTGATGCGCTTCTACAAACTCGGCGACGGCTCGATTTCCATCGGCGGTCACGACGTCAACGACATCACCGGCGACAGTCTGCGCCGCGCCGTCGGCCTCGTTCCCGACGAGCCGTTCCTGTTCTCGGCCAGCATTCACGACAACATCGCCTACGCACGCAGCGATGCCGCCCGGTCGGAGGTGATTGCCGCCGCCACCGCTGCGCAGGCCCACGATTTCATCAGCGAGCTCGACGAGGGCTACGACACGGTGGTCGGCGAGCGCGGGTACGACCTGTCGGGCGGCCAGCGCCAGCGCATCGCCATCGCGCGGGCGATCCTCGCCGATCCCGCCGTGCTGATCCTCGACGACGCCACGAGTTCCATCGACGTCGCACACGAGGCGCGCATCCACGACGCGCTCAGCGAACTGCTCGCCGAGCGCACGACCATCGTCATCGCTCACCGGCTGTCCACGATCAGCCTCGCCGACCGGGTCATCCTGCTCGACGGCGGGAGGGTTGCGGCCGACGGCACTCACGCAGAGCTCATGGCCACCGAGCCCCGCTACGTCGAGGTGCTGGCTGCGGGCGGCGACACCAACGACCCCGAGCCGCTCGCCGTCGCAGGCGACGGCACGCTGCGGAACGGCAGATCATGGTGATGGTCGGCGGCCCGGGGCACATGGGGCCGACTGCGACGCAGGCCAGCGCCGCGGCGGGGCTGCCGTTCGCCGGTGTCCCCACCGAGATGCAAGAAGGCGCCAACAAGCTGCTGGCGCACGAGCCCGAACACCCCGAGCCCGATGTCGATTTCGACCATGTGGCAGAGCGCGCCGGCCCCCCGCGAGGCCGCCCTTTCGACCTTCGAGCCATGCTGGTGCCCCATAGCTGGGGCGTCGCGCTGGCACTGCTGCTGCTTGGTGCCGAGACCGCAGCGATGCAGGCGGTGCCGGTGCTCTTTCAGCAGGGCATCGATCGCGGCATCAGGGCCGGCGATCGTTTCGCTCTCAACATGGTCGTGCTGGTCTTTGTGGGCGTTGTCGCCATCAGCATCCTGCTCAGCCGGCTGCGTCAACGCCTGAACGGGCGCATCGCCGAACAGGTCATGTTCGACCTGCGGTTGCGCCTGTTCAGCCATTACCAGCGGCTCTCGCTCGACTGGTACACGACGTCCAAATCCGGGGTGCTGCTCAGCCGCATGACCTCCGACATGGAGTACGTCGCGCTGCTCATCAACGAAGGCTTCGTGAACCTGCTCATCCAGGTGCTCACGGTGGGCGTCGTGACCGTGGTGCTGTTCCTCTACAACCCGTTCCTGGCGATGATCCTGCTCGTGGGGATCATCCCGCCGCTGGTGGCGCTGACATTGTGGTTCCGCACCCGCAGCGAGACCGGCTACGGCGAGATACGCGACCGCATCGCCGACGTATTGGCCGACCTGTCGGAGAACCTGGCGGGAATCCGGGTGATTGCGGCCACGGGTCGTCGCCTGGAGAACGCCGTGCGGCACCGCAAGGTGACCGCTCGCTTCCGCGACGCCAACCTGTCGATGTCGAAGGTCCAGGCGATCTACGGGCCCAGCACCGAGGCCATCGGCATTGCAGCCCAGGGGCTGGTGCTGGCGATCGGCGGGGCAATGGTGCTGCGGGGCAGCCTCACGGTCGGGGAATTGGGCGCATTCGTGCTGTACGTCACGACGTTCTTCGCCCCGATCCAGCAGCTCGCGCAGCTCTACAGCACCTACCAGCAGGGCCAGTCAGGCCTGCGCAAGATCAGCGGGGTGCTGGCCACCCAGCCGACCGTGCGCCAGCACCCCGACGCAGCCGACCTGCCGCCGGTCAGCGGTCACATCCGGCTCGAGAACGTGTCGTTCGCTTACGACGACGATGCTGCGTCGGGCGACAGCGACGGCGACGGGGCCGCCGGCGAGGGACCCGACGGTGCGGGCGCCGACGGCGCGGCGAAACAGCCCGCTGGACAGTTCACTGCGTCATTCGACCCGATGGGCTTGCCGGCGCTGGGCAACGGCGCGGGAGCGGAGCACGGCGGCGACGGCCGAGACCTCGACAGCGGCGAGCCCGCCGAACCCGAACTGCCCGAAGTGTTGAGCGACGTCAGTTTGGACATCCGCCCGGGCGAGACGTTCGCCTTGGTGGGGCCGACGGGGGCGGGCAAGAGCACGATCGCGAAGCTGATCATCCGCTTCTACGACCCGACGCAGGGCCGGATCACGATCGACGACTGGGACCTGCGCGACGTGACGCTGTCGTCGCTGCGCGAACAGCTCGGCGTGGTGCCCCAGGAGCCGTTCCTGTTCCACGGCACCATCCGCGACAACATCGCCTTCGGCTTGCGTCGCAGGGGCCGAGACGACGACGCTCAGCTCGACGCCGACATCGACGCCGCGCTCGACCTGGTCGGCCTGCGCCGGCTCATCGAGAGCCTGCCCGCGGGGGCCGACACGCCGGTGCACGAGCGGGGCGTGTCGCTGTCGGCAGGCGAGCGCCAGCTGCTGGCGTTGGCGCGGGCTTTCGTGGCACGGCCCCGAGTGATCGTGCTCGACGAGGCAACCTCCAGCGTCGACCTCAGCACCGAGGCCGAGATCGAAGGCGCACTCGACCTGCTGCTCGAAGGGCGCACGGCGGTGCTGATCGCCCACCGTCTGGCAACGGCCATGCGGGCAGACCGGATCGCGGTCATCGACGAGGGCGGCGTGATGGAGCTGGGCACCCACAACGAGCTGGTGGCACTGGGCGGCCGGTACGCCGAGATGTACGCCACGTGGGTGTCGCATGCCGGCGAGGGCCGCCCCAACGAGACGTGAGCACTGGTGAGTGACCCCCAGCATCAGCCAGCTGTCCAGCCGACGGCCTCCCTGCGGGATGTGTCGGTCGTCTACGACGGCAGGACGGTGCTGGGGCCGCTCGACTGGGACATCGCCCCGCACGAGCGGTGGATCGTGCTGGGGCCCAACGGCTCGGGCAAGACGAGCCTCATCAAGATCCTGTCGCTGTACCGCTTCCCCACCACGGGCACCGTCGATGTGCTGGGCGAGCGGTGGGGCACCGTCGACGTACGCGAGCACCGCCGACGCATCGGGCTGGCCAGCTCGTCGCTGCGAGACCAGTTCCGACCGAATATCAGCGGCCTCGACATCGTGATGACGGCGCGCTACGCAGCGCTGGAGACCTGGTGGCACACCTACACCGAGGCAGACCGGGCGGCCGCGCTGGCGTGCTTGAAGCGCGTCGGAGCATCCCAGCTCGCCGAGCGGGCATTCGCCACCCTGTCGTCGGGCGAGCAGCAGCGGGTGCAGCTCGCCCGCACGCTCATGGGTCGCCCCGAGTTCTTGCTGCTCGACGAGCCAACGGCCGGTCTGGACTTGGCGGGCCGCGAACAGCTCGTGGCCAGCCTGGAATCACTGGCCGCCGACCCCCAGACGCCGGCCACCGTGCTGGTGACCCATCACACCGATGAGATCCCCCCGTCCTTCACACACGGGCTGCTCCTGCGCGACGGCGTGCCGCTGGCATGCGGTCCCCTGGGCGACGTACTCACCGCCGAGACGCTCTCGGAGTGCTTCTCGCACAAGCTGCGTCTGGAACGGCGTGACGGCCGCTGGCTGTCCTGGGCGGTCAACTGAGAACCGCAAACGCCTTATCCAGACTGCTTCGAACCCGCTGTGCGGGGGCCTGCGAGACTGGCGACATGGGCGAGCAGGCTGACATGAACACGACCGGGGAAGCTGCGAGCGCAGCGGCGGGCATCGAAGCGCGGATCACCGGCTATTTCGACGCATGCACCTCCGGCGATGCCGCGGCAGTAGCGAGGCATTTCACCGATGACGCCGTGGTGTACGACACGAATCACGCACCCGTGCGGGGGGCAGCGACGATCGGTCGCTTCTGGTCGCGCATCGCCTCCAAGTGGCAGGGCGCATCGTGGCACTGCGAGCGGCTGGTGACCGACGGCGACACTGCGGCGATCGAGTGGAGGATGTCCGGCACGATGCCTGCACCTCGGAGCGGCACCAGCAGCCCCACGACGCACAGCGACACCGGCAACCCGGAGGCGCACAGCGGCGGCGTGCCGTTCGCGGTGCGCGGCAGCGAGCATTACGACTTCGGCCCGCACGTCGAGGGGGGCGATCGGCTGATTGCCGAGATCCGCCAGTACTGGACGTTCGATCTCGAGCACCCCTCCAGCGAATTGGTCGACTATCCCTACGGCGAGCCCGGCCGGCTCGGCCGCTGAGGCCCCGTGGACGCCTCGTTGCCGCACGGCGACACCAGCGTCGATGCACGCAGCGACCTGCATCTGATCTATCCCGATGCTCAACTCGCCGAGCGCAGCGCAGCGGCAGGGGCGTTGCGGCGGCTGGCGCATGCCTTCGTGAGGCATCGCACCGATGCCGACACGCTGGCGGAGATCGCCGCGTGGGCCGACGCCACCGCCGAGCGGCTCGAAGCCGGCTCAGCAGCAGTGCCGCGCCCTGCGGACTACTTCGCCCGCCGCTACATCGATCCGAGACCGCCCGACGGCGCTGAGGTCATGGCGTTCAGCGACCGAGCATTCAGCGGCCCAGCCAATCCGACCGCCATGGAAGTGGACATGCGCCGCCACGGCGACGGCGTCCGTGCCGCAGTGACCTTCGGTGCCGCCTTCGAGAGCGCCCCAGGCCGGGTACATGGAGGCGCAGTGTGCGCGGTGGTCGACGACGTGCTCGGCTACCTCATGGTCTGCCTGGGAATCGCCGCCTACACGGCGCGCCTTGAGATCGACTACCGGGGCGGCGTGCCGATCGACGAACCCGTGACCTATGACGCTCGCGAGACTCGCCGCGACGGCCGCAAATCTCACGTCGAACTCGCCGTCCACACTGCGGGCGCGCCGCCCGACGCTCCCCCGCTCATCGAGGCAGCCGGCCTGTTCGTGATCGTCACCGCCGAACAACTCGCCACAGACGCCTGACCGAGCATCGCCGCCGGCGACTCGTTCGGCCTGTTCGAGTGCGGGGTGATCGCAGCGCGCCGTCAGGGCGACCGCAGGACGAGTTGCTCCAGCGGTTCGCCGACGTGTGCCCGGCCCGAGGGCAGCTCTCCCTCGGCAGCCTCGACATCCCAGACCATGACGTCGTTGTCGAGCGTGTACAGCAGGTACCGGCTGTCGGGGGCCCACGCCATGTGTCCGAGGTCGACGCCGATCTCGGGCGAGTGACGCCCCCAGTCCTCTTCGAGGTCCACGACTACGACGCCTGCCGGAGCTCCGTTGCCGTGCAGGAGCCGCAACGCGATGCGGTTGCCGTCTGGCGACATCAGTCCTTGGGCGCTCCAGCGATCCGGCGACGCCGCAAGCAGCTCCGCTGGCACTTCCACACGCCGCTCGGTGATCGCGCCGGTCACGATCGGGTAGTCCTCGCACAGCGTCGAGCAGTTCTCCTCCAGCTCGGCCTGGTCGTCGCGTTCGCCGAAGCGGCCAGAGGCTTCCGCGCAGATGTCGTCGCACCAGTCGTCGCGGCGATCGTCGCCCACGCTGGCGCTGAATGAGGTGTCGGTGATCTGGCAGCCGTATTCCTCGCATTGCAATCGCACGACATGCCCGTCGCCGACGGCGAGCACCCGGCCGGCACCGAGTTGCAGCGCCTGGTTTCGCCCGTCGAGCGCCATGACGCTGCCTGCCATGGACACCACAACATGGTCGCCGAGCGCACCATGCACGACGGCCTCGTTGGGCATCTGCACTGCGGAGCGGAACACGCCGTCGGGACCGACCACACGGGCGAAGAGATGCTCGCTGCCGCGCACCACCGCGACGATTCCCGGCGGGCTGTGCGCAGGCAGCATCTCGGTCACGTCCTCGGCGATGACGATGAGATCCCCGCTGTCGGTGTCGACGCGCAGCACGTCGCGCCCGATGCCGACCACGATCTCGCCGTCGAGCTCGAACAGGGTGTGCGGCAGGCGGGGCAGCGGCACGTACTGCGCCGCCCCGCTCACCAGGTCGAGCTGGAACAGGAAGCCGCGGACGTTGCCGGTTGGGTCACCGGCGAGTGTGGCAATGAGCTCGGCGGCGGGGCGTGCGGGCGGCAAGTCGCCGATGGGCCCATCCAGCGCCGTCGGCGGTGGCAGCGTCGTGCGTGGCGTCGGAGTGGGCCCGACCGTCGTGGTTGTGGCCGGGGGTTCGGTTGTCGTGGTGGTTGCCGCAATCGCTGCGTCGGGCTCGTCGCCGCCGCTGCGCACCCACGCCACGACCACCGCGGCCAGAGCCAGAGCTGCGATGAGCACCACCAGCACCACGAGGCGGGGCGGCGCCGAAGACGGTTGTCGCTCGATCACCGATTCCTGCACACCAGCGAAGTCGGCACCGCTCTCGGGCAGGATCTCAAGGCCCTGCGGAGATTCTCGGCCGTGCGGCG
This sequence comes from Acidimicrobiaceae bacterium, assembly GCA_026713105.1. Classification (GTDB taxonomy): domain Bacteria; phylum Actinomycetota; class Acidimicrobiia; order Acidimicrobiales; family Poriferisodalaceae; genus Poriferisodalis. Next base: position 120,366 of record JAPOPC010000034.1, on the reverse strand, counting down.
GTTCGGGGATGCTCACCGGCTCACATTCTGTGCTGCATCTCGGACCCGCGCTCGGGGTTCGCGCCGACCCGGGATGCAGCGCACTACCAAGATGTGGCGTTCTGGGGAAGTTCCCGGAAAGGCGTGGCCGGATCGGGACCGGGTTCCCTGGGGAGCCCCAGCACCCGCTCGCCCAGGATGTTCCGCTGGATCTCGTCGGTGCCGCCGTAAATCGACGGCGCCGGTGAGAAGACCGTCATCTCCTGCAGCACGCCGTCGGTGGCCGCTTTGTCGCCCCACAGGGTCATGTCGGCGCCCAGGATGGTGCTGGCCAGCGACCGGGCCCGGCGCAGCGCCGCGGTCATGCGCAGCTTCGCCAGGTTGCCCTCGCCGCCGGTGCGCTGGGATTTCTGTCGACTGCGCATTGCCGACAGTCGCATCACCTCGAGATCGGTATGCAACGCTGCGAGCTCCTGGCGGACGACCGGGTCGCCGTCACGGCCGCGGGTGCGGGCCTCTTCGCTGAGCTGGTTGAACGTGCCCGGGCCCACTCCCCCGGCCGCCAGTGCGAGCCGCTTGCCGCGGAAGGTGCCGGCCGGCCGGTCGAGATGCCCGGCGACCGTGCCAGGATGCGCCGCTGCGAACGCGAGGCCGTGGCTGCCGCCGATGCCTGCCCGCTCGACCATGAGGGTCGTGTTGGTGACGCGCCAGCCGTCGTTCAGCTCGCCAATGACGTTCGCGTGGGGCACCCGAGCGCCGTCGATGAACACTTCGTTGAACAGCGACCGGCCAGTCATCTCGCGCAACGGCCGAACCTCCACGCCGTCCTGATCCATCTCGAAGGCGAACCAGGTGAGGCCGCGGTGCTTGGGCGACTCGGGATCGGTACGGGCGACGAGCATGCCGAGGTCCGCATGCGCGCCCTCGGAGGTCCACACCTTCTGACCAGTCACGATCCACTCATCGCCGTCACGGATGGCCTTGGTCTGCAGGCCGGCGAGGTCGCTGCCGGCGCCGGGCTCGGAGAACAGCTGGCACCACGCGTCGGTGCCGTTGAGAATGGCGGGCACGAAACGCTCGATCTGATCGGGTGTGCCGTGTTCCAGGATGGTCGGTGCCGCCAGAAGCATGCCCAAGCCCGCCGGTGAGCCGATGGCACCCGAAGCGCGGATGGCTTCGACCAGCACGCGTGTCTCGCTGCGCCCCCAGCCCCGACCGAACGGCTCTGCCAGCGTCGGATTGGACAGTCGCGCTGCGGCGAGGCGGCCCCACCATTCCCGCACGCTGATGCCGGGATCCCAGTTGTCCGCGAGCCACGCATCGAGCTCAGATCTGAGCTCATCACCCGAGGTCGCGCTGACCGATGCCTGCCGCACGCTCATGGCGCCGAACCTTACCGGCGACCCTCGCTCAGGATTCGTTCGCAAACCTCAGCCTGGGTCACCCTTCCTCCGCAAACCTCAGGCTGGGTCACGCTTCGTCCGCAAAGCGAAGGCTGTTCACGCTTCATCTGCAAACCTTAGGAAGATCGCCGTGGTCGGGGCGAAGAACAGCCGCCATGCGTGCAGGATCCCGCCGTTGGGGCCGCAGACCATGCGCGTCTGCCCGCCCTCCGGCAGCTCCACGACGATCTTGGGGCTGAAGATCCACAGAAGCTGCAGCCTCAGCGTGTAGCTGCCGGGCCGCAGCACGAAGCTCTCGGTATTGCTGTCGCGGATCAGTCCGACGCGCTGACCCTCGATGAGCACTTGATAACTGCGAATGGTGTCTCGGTAGTGATGGATGCGCTCGAGCACCAACTCGGTGGTCGGGCCGTCGTCTCCACCGGCGGCCTCATCGCCGATGGCGTCGGGATCATCGGGGGAGGACGTGGGGGCATCGGGAATACCCATCGGCCCACTGGGTGCTGTGGCGTTGTGGTCGGCCATGCCGCGACGCATCCGCTCCCATATCGACGGTCGCCTGGACCTGCTGTCGCCAGAGCCGCTCCGCGCAGGTGGTTCGCCCGCTGGCGTGCCGCTGTCCCCTTCAGCCATCGGGCCCCCCGTCCGGCGATGTCGCAGCGAACGTACTGCCGCCCGGGACTGGGGGCCAGCTCTCCCCGGCCAGCATCGCCTCGACAACGACGGCCACGCCGTCGTCTTCGTTGCTCGGTGCGATGCTGTCGGCTGCGTCCTGGACCATCTGCGCAGCGTTCGACATCGCGACGCCGTGGCCCGCCCACCGCAGCATGTCGACATCGTTGAGGCCGTCACCGAACGCCACGACATCGGATGCTGCAATGCCGTACCGCTGGCAGACGATCTCGAGGCCGGCCGACTTGCTGACGCCCGCGGCTGCGATTTCTGCCATGTCCAAACCGGAAGGGCGGATTTCGGTGCCCAGCGGCATATGTGACGAGAGCTCGTCCACGATGTCGAGCGTGCTCATGCCCGGCACGTGAACGAGCCAGGTCAGCACCGGCCCGTCGACTCCTGCGATGGCGTCGGCGACTCGCGACTCACTGAGGTCTGCGATCAGGTCGGCTGGCATCTGGGGAGCGAACCTGTGCTCCCACAAGTGCCGGCCGTCGGCCATGTCGAGCCCGAGGCTCACATCGGGAAGGAGCTTGCGGGCGATCTCGGCAGCTTCGATGGCCTCGAAGTGCGTCATGGACCGGTCTGCGATCTGCTCGCCGGCCCCAGCATCCATCACCACCGCACCGTTGAGGCACACCGCGTACGACAGCCCCGCCGCCCTGCGCAGTACCCAAGCTGCCTGCGGCCACGGCCGGCCGGTGGCCAGCGCCGTAATGACGCCGGCTTCAGCAAGCGCCCCGAGCGCAGCGGCGGTCCGCTCGGTGATCGTCCCGTGACGAGTCAGGAGCGTGCCGTCGATGTCGAACGCCGCCACCCGCGGCAATTCGGCTGGAGGCCGAGCCGAAGTGCCAAGTGGCGCGGTGGTCATGGCATGCACGGTAGAGGGCCGGTGTGACACACGTCACTCGCCTTTTCGGCCCGGTGCGCGGAGGTCCCGGAGGATTCGGTACCTCGAGCTCGGACCGGACCCTGAGATCAGTCCAGGTACTCGGCCGTTGCGGTTGCGGTTTGCAGCAGCCGGTCGGTCTCGCCGGTGGTCTCGAAGATGCGTGTTCGGGTTGTCACGAGGTGGCCGGTGCTTGCCAGCACCTCGCCTTCGACCCGGAATGGCCCACCGCGGCCAGGCGCCAGGTAGTGCATGTCGGCGAACACGCAGCGCGACGGGCGCTCGCTGCTGTCGTTCATCTGCGCCAAGTGCGTGCTCATGACCTCGGCCACCACGATCGACGCCCCGCCCTGCAGCGAGCCGAACGAATTGCGGATGCGGTTGTGCATCGGCAGCTCGATGCGGGCCTCGCCGGGCACCGGGGTGATCCGCAAGTAGTCGTCCAGCGGCGGTCGGGGATCCAGCTCGTGGTCCTCGCGGTAGTCGACGGTGTTCTCCCGGGCCGTCGAATCCACCACCGGGGTGTCGTCCCGGCGGGGCAGCCGGGCATAGGTACACGTGGAGCGCGCGATCTCGGTCCCGGCTTCGTCGGTCACCGACGTCTCGGTGACAACCTGGTTCCGGCCGACCCGCAGCGGCGAGCAACGGGCGATCGCCAGCGAGCCCTCAGCCCGTGCGGCCAGCACCGTCGAAAGGTGCAGCGTGGCCGACCAGTCGGGCGTCACCTGCAGGACGGCGTGATGCCCCGCCACCGAATCCACCAGCGTGGCGACGGCGCCGAGACGCAGCCAGCCGCCCTCGGCCAGCGGCCTGTCGGCTAGATCGTCGAGGATGGGCATGGTGGCTGTCAGCGTGCCGTCGCCCGTCATCTGATGGCTGAGGCGCAGATGCCGCAGGATGTGATCCTGCGGCGGGTAGCGAACGGGAGGCGCCGGTTCGGCGCTCATGCGGCGCGCTCGTCAGCGAGCCGGCGCAGGGCATCCCAGAGCTGGGCCGTCGCATCGGCAAGCTCGTCGGTGCCACCGCCGTTGTGAATGACGAAGTTGGCCGCGTCCCTGCGCTGTTCGTCGGTGGCCTGCGACCCCAGGCGGGCCTTGGCGTCATCGCTCGTCAAGCCCCGCTGGATCAGCCGCTCCACTCGTACGTCGGGCGGGGCCTCCACCGTCACCACCACTTCATAGGGGAACGCGGTGTCGCGGCCGAGCGTGCTTTCCACCAGGACCGCCATGTCCAGCACCACGACATCGGTGGCACCGGTGTCTGCGATGGCGCCGACGCGTTCGTCGAGGAGCTCGTTGATCGCCGGATGGCTGATCGCGTTGAGCGCAGCGAGCTCGTCAGGGTCGTTGAACACGATCGCCGCGAGCGCAGCCCGGTCGATGCCGCCATCGGGACCCGCCAGATGGCGGCCGAATCGTTCGAGCACCGCTTCGACGGCCGAGCCGTCTGGGGCGATGATCTCGCGCCCGAGCGCGTCGACGTCCACGACCGCTGCGCCATGGGAGGCGAGCAGCTGCGCGACCGTGCTCTTGCCGGCGCCGATGCCGCCCGTCAGTCCGACGATCAGCACCCCGATCACTCTGTGCGGCGGCCCTCGGCGTCAGTGGGCGGGCCGGCGAAGGCTTGGGCGATGTCCATCCACCCCTTCGCCAGTGGCCCGGTGACCGACAGGCCCGTCTCGGTGTGGAAACGCCGCTGGGTCACTGCCAGGCAGAACTCATAGGCGTCGCCGCTCACCTTGTCGGCGGCGTCGTCTGGCCCCCACGTCCACACAGCCCCGCTCGGGGCATCCAATTCCACCCGCACGGGACCGTCTGGCGCCTCGAGGCCCCGGTTCGCGTAGCTCCAGCCACGAGTGCCCACACCGATGTGGGCGACATGACGCAGCCGATCGGTGCGGGGCAATTCCCGACCGTGGGTGTCGGCCACGTCATGGCCGTGCGACCACGTCTCCATGAGCCGGGCAGTCACGAACGACAGGGCGCCCATCGACGGGCCAAACCACGGAATCCGGTCTTTGCGGTCAAGCGGGCGCACCGCATCGAGCATCTTGGAACGCTCGGCGCACATCCAGTCCCAGATCTCCGCTCCCGACATGGAGGCGAAGTCGAAGCCCGCTGCGGTGTGCAGGTCCATCTCGCCCCGTTCGGCCGCGGCCGTGAACCCGCCGAAACGCTCGGGATCGACGACAGCCAGCGTCGCCACCCAGTCGGTCATGCCCAGGTGCACCATCGTCTCGCGGCTGTCCCAGCCCTCCGCAGGCGTGGGCAGGCGCCATTGCTCCTCGCTGAGGTCGCTGACCACATCGCCGAGCGCGTCGGTTTCTGCCTGAAGGTCGTCGCAGATCTCGTCCATGGGTGCGGACCCTACCCGCGCCCCTGCAGGCGATTCTGTGGAATCCGTGTTGGCCGTTGGAATCGAACGTGTGACATCCGCTGGCTAACTTGCGCTCGATGAGCAGCTCTCCAGACAGCGAGAAATCCGCAGTCGCCGACGCAGGCGTGCTGTGGCGGCCCGACGCCCCGCGATGCGCCTCGACCCAACTCTGGCAGTTCGCCGAACAGGTCGGCATGGGGCTCAGCCGCCACTCCTACGCGAACCTGCACGCATGGTCGGTGCGCCATCCCGAGGCGTTCTGGCGCGCCGTGTGGGAGTTCTGCGACGGCATCGGCGAGCTCGGCCCCGAATTCCTGGGCGAGGGGTCGGGCGGGGGAAGAAATGGCCCTCCAGGTCCTGGTCTTGAGTTCTTCGCCGGCTCGAAGCTGAACATCGCCGAGCACTACCTGCGGCCTGTATCTGCGGGCGGCCCGCCACCCACTCACACCGCCCTGACCTTCATCGGAGAGGACGAGACCAAGCTGACCATGACGCACGGCGAGCTGCGGGCCGAGGTGGCGGCGTGCCAGCGTGCGCTGGCGGCGGACGGGGTCGGCGTGGGCGACCGGGTCGCCACCATGCTCACCAACGGCCCCGAGGCGCTCATCGTGTTCCTGGCCGCGGCGTCGCTGGGCGCCGTGTATTCCTCGGTCAGCCCCGACTTCGGCATCGACGGCGTGCTCGACCGCTTCGGCCAGATCTCCCCGACCGTCATGGTTGCTGTCGATGGGTACTACTACAACGGCATCCGCCATCGCACTGCCGGCAAGGCCGCCGAGGTGGCCGCCAGCCTGGCGAGTTCGGGTGCATCGCTGTGGCGGCTCGTCATCGCTCCCTACGACCGCAGCGATGACGCCAGCGCGGCCGAGTCATCCGGCGATGTGCCGGAATCGTCGACGTCGTGGGCTGAGTGGCTGGCGCCTCACCGCGCCGCAACCGGCGACGATCTCACCTTCGAACGGCTCGACTTCGACCAGCCCGTGTACATCTTGTACTCATCGGGCACCACCGGGAAGCCGAAGTGCATCGTTCACCGGGCCGGCGGCGCGCTGCTCAAGCTGTGGAGCGAACAGCGGCTGCACTTCGATGTCCGCCCGGGCGATCGTGTCATGTACTTCACCACCACCGGCTGGATGATGTGGAACTGGCTCGTCGCCGGGCTGGCCAGCGGCGCATCGCTGGTGCTCTACGACGGGTCGCCGTTTCATCCCGGTCCGGCGCGGCTGTTCGACGTGGCCGACCACTGCGGCGTCACGCTGTTCGGCGTCAGCGCCAAGTTCATCGAAGGCGCCATGAAGGCCGGCCTGCGACCGGCGCAGACCCATGCGCTCGACACCGTGCGCACGATCTCTTCGACAGGTTCTCCCTTGGCGCCGGAGGGCTTCGACTGGGTGTATGAGCAGGTGAAAGCCGACGTCCACTTGGCTTCGTTCTCGGGCGGCACCGACATCTGCGGCGGCTTCGTGATCGGCGACCCGACGGGTCCGGTGCGCCGCGGCGAGATCCAGGTGGCTGCGCTCGGCCTCGATGTCGACGTGGCGGGCGCCGACGGTGCGTCGCTCGGGACGGGTTCCCAGGGCGAGCTGGTGTGCCGCAACGCATTCGTGTCTATGCCGCTGCGCTTCTGGGACGACGCCGACAACGCTCGCTACCGGTCTGCCTACTTCGAGCGCTTCGACGGCGTGTGGCATCACGGCGACTTCGCCGAATGGACTCCCAGCGGCGGCATGATCATCAGCGGGCGCTCCGATGCCACGCTGAATCCTGGCGGGGTGCGTATCGGCACCGCGGAGATCTACCGCCAGGTCGACCGGATCGACGAGGTGCTCGAGAGCGTGGTCATCGGCCAGCGCGTGCACGCGGGCGACGGATCGCCCGCCAGCACCGACACACGGGTCGTGCTGTTCGTGAAGCTGCGCGAGGGCGTGACGCTCGACGACGAGCTCACCGCCAAGATCCGCTCGCAGGTCCGTTCTGGAGCGTCGCCGCGCCATGTGCCCGCAGTCGTCGCCCAGGTGCCCGCTATCCCCCGCACCCGTTCGGGAAAGCTCGTGGAACTGGCCATTCGAGACGTCGTCGAAGGTCGCCCGGTGGCAAACCTCGAAGCCATCGACGACCCCGACGCACTCGCCCACTACGCCAACCACCCCGCCCTGACCCCATAGCACCCACCCACGCCGTGGGCATCGAGGGCTGCTTGTGGTGCGATCGGCCGGTGACGGGTTGGAGACTTGGCTAGAAGAGCGATTCGTCGGTTCGGCGCAGGCCTTCTATGACGAGTACCGACAGGGCCGTTGCGGCCATGAGCACGACCGCCAGCGCCATCGCCTGGCCGCGCAGGGTTGCCCCTGGTGTACCGAGCAGTCGGAAGAGTGCGAGCGGGGCGGTCAGCGTGTCGGGGCGCCGCGGCAGGAATGCGGTCGCGCCGAACTCGCCGAGTGACACGGCGAAGGCGAACGCGGCGCCTACTGCCACTGCTCGTGAGGCAATCGGCACGTCGACCTCGCGGCGGGTGCGCAGCGGTGAGGCGCCGAGCACCGATGCCGCCTCCCGCAGCCGGTTGTCGATCGATCGCAGCGTCGGCACGAGCGTCCGCACGACGAAGGGCATCCCGACCAGGGCGTGCGCCACGGGAATGATCCACCACGCTGTGCGGAAGTTCACCGGCGGCGTGTCCAGCGCCAGCAGCATGCCAAGCCCCACAGTCACGGCGGACACACCGAGCGGCAGCGTCAATCCGATATCGAAAAGGCGCCGCAGCCATGCCGTGCCGTGCCGGCGGAATGGCCCGTCGCGCACCCGAGGACGCACGGCCCCGTGCGACGGCACGGGCTCTCGCTCGACGGCGACGCGGCGCCCGGCGGTGCTCGGCCGGCTGCCGACCACGGCCGCCGACGCCAGCGAGCCGACCGCCGTGGCGATCAGGGTCGCGAGCGCGGCAAATCCCAGTGAATGTTGCAGTGCCGCAAGCGCAGAGGCAGGCAGCATCTGCACGCGATCGGCCAGCGCGGCGAAGTTGGCCACGCCGTAACCCTCGCCGGTCGCAAACGCCCGCTCCACCAGCGTGAGAATCGGCACGCCGAGCAGCCCGAAGGCCACGGCGGCATTGACGGCGATCAGACCGTGTCGGCGCCGCGGTGCTGTGCGCCCCGGCGCCCGCCGAGCGACCGACCGGCGGCGCTCGGCCACGCCCGCCAGCGTCACCAGCGCCGCCACGGCAACGAGCTGGCAGAGCGCGAGCGCGGAGGCCGTCTCGAAGTCGAGCCGGGTAATGGCGTACCGGTAGATCTCGGTCTCGACCGTGGCCCGGGCAGGCCCGCCGAGAATCAGGATCACCCCGAATGAAGTGAACGAGAACAGGAACGTGACCGCCGCAGCGGCCGCGACAGCCGGGCGCAGGAGCGGCCAGGTGACGTGCCGGAACGTGCGCACCGGCGTCGCCCCGAGCAAGGCAGCCGCATCGGCATTGCGCCCGTCGAGGCCGGCCCACCACGAGCCCACGGTCCGCACGACGACGGCATAATTGAAAAAGACGTGTGCCAGCAGGATCGCCCACACGGTGTGGTGCAACGACAGGGCACCCTCGTCGAGCCCGAACCGGTCGAACACCGCTTCGAACGCACCGGCCACCACCACCGTGGGCAACACAAACGGGACGGTGATGACCGCACGGACCAACCGCCGCGTTCTCGGGGCCAGGCGCGCCAGCGCCGCCGCAGCCGGAATGCCGACGGCCAAGGTGAGCGCCGTGGAGGCCACCGCCTGCCAGACCGTGAACCACAGCACCCTCCCGATCGCGGGGCGTCCCAGCAGATCGCCGAGGCCGCTCAGCCCGTCGCCCACGACGGTGAGCACCGGGTAGGCGAAGAACACCGCCACGAAGGCCAGCGGTGCGGCCGCGGCGAGGACCCACCCGAACGACGCCGCTGCGTGGCGCCGCCGCAGGGGCCGGGCCATAGTCACATCCGCGTAGTGAAGCGTGCGCTCAGCGCAAGACGATCTCCACCCACCGCTCGGTCCATGCGTCGCGGTTGGCCTCGATCTCGGCCGGGTCGAGCATCAGCGGATGCGGGGGCACTGCGGTGTGCTCGACGAATTCGGGCGGGAGTGTCGCATTCTCGATGACGGGATACACGAACATGTTGAGCGGCACGTCGTTCTGCCACGTCTCGCTCAACATGAAGTCGATGAGCGCCTGCGCGCCCGCCTCGTTGTCGGTCCCAGAGAGAATGCCGGCGAACTCGATCTGGCGGTAGCACGAGTCGGTGATGACCCCCGTGGGCGCGGTGTCGGTCGGCGGATCGGCGTAGATCACCTCGGCAGGGGGGCTCGACGCATAGGACACGACCACCGACCGGTTGCCGCCGCCGGCAACGAACTCCCCGTAGTAGGCGTCTTCCCAGCCGGCAGTCACCGCGACGCCGTTCGCTCGCAAGTCCTCCCAGTACAGCTCCCAGCGGTCACCGTAGAAGGCAATGGTGGCGAGCAGGAAGGCCAAGCCCGGCGAGGAAGTCTCGGGATGCTGCACGACCAGCTGGTCGGCGAATTCGGGGAAGGCCAGCTCGTCGAGCGTCACGGGCTCCCACGGCACCGCGTCCTTCCAGTAGTTCACGCACACGTCGCCGTAATCGACGGGAGTGACCCGGTTGCGCCGATCGAGTTGAAATTCCTCGGGTACACCGGCAAGCGCCGGTGATTCATACCGCTCGAAGATGCCGGCGTCGAGGCCGCGCCGCAGGAACGTGTTGTCGATGCCGAACAGCACGTCGCCCAGGGGTGCGTCTTTGGTCAGGATCGCCTGGGCCACGAGCGTGCCGGTGTCTCCGACCTCGAGCAGCTCCACCGTCACACCGGTCTGTGCCGTGAACTCTTCGAGCGTGCCAGCCGACAGATTGAACGAGTCATGAGTGATCAGCGTGACTGTCGTGCCGTCGATCGACGGCGGCTCTTCGGGCGGCTCATCGGCTGGGGCATCCGCTGCCGAGGGAGACTCTGTCTCAGGCGGCGGGGCCGGAAAATCGGTCTCGGGGACGTCGCCGTCGCCGCACGCTGCGACCAGCAGCATCGTGGCCGCGACAGCCACGATGAGACGAAACGGTCTGCGCATTCGGTGGGTGATCATGTGCTTCCTCCGCTGGCATTACCCAGATCAGGTTCTCGGGTCGGCGACAGCCCTGCTGTCGCCCTCTCAGCCCCACGGGCTCCCCGGTTTGTGTTGTCGCAGCCACCTTACCGTGCGGCATCGATTGGCTGGCCGTGCGCGCCGGAGTCGAGCCGGATGGTCCGCAGGGCTCAGAACCAGCGGCGTGAAGGACTGTGGCGGGTCAGCACCGGCGCCGTCGAGATGTAATCCAGCAGCTCGAGCTGATCTGCGCTCAGGTAGCGGGTGCGGCCGGCGACCTCGTCGAGCGGAGGGTGTGCGATGCCGGTGGAGTGGACGCCCACCAGGCAGCCTGACTGCCCCTCCATGAGCACCTCCACGGCTCGCGCGCCGAGCCGGCTGCCCAGCAGCCGGTCCGCCGGCGTAGGCGGCCCGCCCCTCTGGATGTAGCCCAGCACGGTTGTGCGGGTGTCGAACCCGGTGCGTTCAGCCAGCAGGTCGCCGACGAACTGCCCCATGCCGTCCAAGACGCGATTGCCCCACTCGTCCGATCCTGTGTCGGGGGTCTCGACACTGCCGTCGGGAATGGCGCCTTCGGCCACCACCACGATCGACGCATTGCGATCACGGTCATGACGGGCGATGAGGCGCGCAGCGATCTCGTCGATGTTGAACGGCACCTCGGGAACCAGGACGGCCGCCGCGCCCCCGGCGATGCCTGCGCCTGCTGCGATGTGTCCGGCGTCGCGCCCCATGACCTCGAGCACCATGATCCGGTTGTGCGACTCGGCCGTGGTGTGCAGCCGGTCGACGGCCTCGGTGGCGACACCGAGCGCAGTGTCGAAGCCGATGCAGATGTCGGTGCCGCACACGTCGTTGTCGATGGTCTTGGGCACCGCGACCACCGGGAAACCGGCATCGGACAGTCGACCGGCGGTGATCAGCGTGCCGTCACCGCCGATCGTCACCAGCGCCTCGACGCCGTCGCGCTCGAGCTGCGCGATCAGCGGCGCCGGGCCCTCGGTCTCCAGCCGGCGGCTGCTGCGAGACGTCCCGAGCATCGTGCCGCCCCGTGGCAGCACCCCGCGCATCGCCTCTGCGTCCAGCGTGACGGTGTCGCCGTCGAGCACGCCGTTCCAGCCGCGCCGGTATCCGACCACATTGCGGTCGAGCTCGTGGCCGGCCATGCGCACCACTGCTCGGAGTGCCGCATTCAGCCCGGCACAGTCGCCGCCGCCGGTGAGCACCCCGATTCGCACGCGCTCACGCTACTGGCGCGTTAACGAGCGCTTGCCGGACAGCCCGCAGCCAGGTTCAGGCCGTGACCAGCACCCCGGCGGCTTCGAGCCGGTCGAGCCGGTCGTCGCTGTATCCGAGCAGCCCGCCGATGACGTCGCGGTTGTCCGCGCCGCGGGCGGCGACGTGGCCGTCGGTGCCGATGCCTGAGCCGAGCGCGGGGCGCGCGGGCACCCGGAAGCCCGAGACGGTCTCGGCCAGCAGCCCGCGATGCGCGGCCCAGTCGGTCTCCGCCAGCTCAGTGAGCGAGCGCATCTCGGCCACGCTGAACGGGGTGCCGGCCTCGATTGTGCGCCGGAAATCCTCCACGTCGGCAAAGCCCGCCGCCCACTGGGTCATCTCGTCGTACAGCTCGTAGCGGTTGGCCATGCGTGCGGAAGGCGTGGCGAATCGGGGGTCGTCGGCCAGCTCGGGCCGACCCATGGCCTTGAGCAGGTCGTCGAACCACGCTGCGGGGTTGCCGGCTATCGCCCACACCCGCCCGTCTGGCAGCACCAGGATCGGGCACTCGTGGGCGAGACCGGCGTTGGGTCCTTCCCAGCCGCCGGCCAGCTCCAGCGCCGACCATTCCTGGATGTACACCATCGCCTCCACCATGCAGACGTCGATGTGGCCGCCCCGGCCCGTACGCGCCGCCTTGACCAGCATCGCGTTGACGGTTGCGGCGGCCGACATGGCGGTCACGATGTCGCCCACCACCAACGGCGGATTCTGGGGTTGGGCGCCGGTCTCGCGCATGGCGTAGTCGATGTAGCCCGATTCCATGTGGCCGACGGGTGCATACGCACGCTTGTTGGCCCACGGACCGGTCTGGCCGAAGCCCGTGATCGAGCAGTACACGAGCGCCGGGTGAGCGGCGCACATCTCCTCCGCGCCCAGGCCGAACTTGGCCATCACGCCGGGCCGGTAGTTCTCCACCACCGCATCGCAGCGGCCGATGAGCTTGCGCACCAGATCGGTGGCCCCTGGCGCACGCAAGTCGACGGAGCAGAAGCGCTTGCCGGCGTTCTGCTGTGAGAAATACGGGTTGACGTCGCCGGGCACATAGGGCGGGAAGGTGCGGCTGAGGTCGCCGTCGGTCGGCTCGATCTTGATGACCTCGGCCCCCAGGTCGGCCATCATCCGCGTGGCCAGCGGCCCCGCCACCACACGTGTGAAGTCCAGCACCCGGATGCCGTCGAGCGGCCGCTCTCCCGCTGCGCCTTGGTGTACGTCCGACATAGCGCTGCGAATTCTGCCATGCCACCGGCTGGCCTTCTTGTTTCCCGCTCCCTCGCATCGCCGCTAGGGGAACAGGCACGACAGTCAATGCCACTGCCGCATCAGCGACCCGCCGTCGCCCGGTCGGTGTAGGTCATCGGCGGCACCAACCATCGCGGCGGGACCGACGGCAAGCAGCGCAGCCAACGCTGCGCCCACAGCCGCCACGAGTCGGTCTGCACACCCGCCTAACCTGCCCTCCGTGCTTGGTGGGCATCGTGGTGTGGTGCTCGCGTTGGTGGCGGTCTGCCTTGCCGCCGCGTCGTGTGCGCCCGACGCGCCCGACGCCGCTTCGGCAAGCACCACGCCGGCGACCTCGTCCCCACCCGTCACAGATACGACGACACCGCCGACAACACTGCCGCCGACGACAACGGTCGCGTCGGAGCCGACCGAATCGACGACATCGACGGTGCCGGCGACCACTGCACCGATGCCCACCACCGCGCCGGCCGTTGCCGAGGATGCCGTCGAACAGCGGACCGAGCTGGACTTCCGCATCGATCCCGATCGGCCCGACGACGAAGAGCCGGGCTTATGGCTGATCGGCGAGAACGTCGCGTCCGGATTGTGGCAGTGGTCGAAACGCTCAGGGCCCGAGTGCCTCTACCTGGTGATGGCGCCGGCTGCTGGTCCCTCTGGCAAACGGCTCGTCGGGGGTTGGCTGGATCAACTTGTCCACCTCGATGCCCGCGAACCGGTAGCGCTGCTGTCAGGTGAGCAGCTGCTCGGCTACAGCGACCTCGACGATGGCTCGGAGATCATCGCCGGCAGCTCGCATCCACAGTGCTTCTTGGAGTGGATCGCGGAGCACGACCAGCCAGACTCCGAGATGCTCGTCGAGCGCTACGGCGAACGCGGCGAGGACGATGCCGGCGACGGTTCCGAGCCGACGTCGAACTGGGAGTGCCAAGCGCACTCGGGCCCCGAGCCAGTGAATCGGCTCGACTGGCACGGCAGTTTCGGCTCGTCGCAGCCGGAAGCTTCCTGCGAAGTCGGCGTCGGGATCCTGGCGGGATGGTGGCAGTGGACCGAGCAGTCGTCGCCGGAGTGCATCTATATGGTGGTCGACACCGGTGACGAGCTCGATCAAGCGCTGCATCGGAGCCACACCCGGCGTGACGCCCGCAGCCCGATCCTGCTAAGCGAAGGCGAGATCGTGCTGGGTTATTCGGACAGCAAAGATGAGTACTCGGGCTACACCGCAGCAACGAGCTACCCGGTGTGCTTCCTCGAGCACATAGCACCCGAAGACGAGCCATCAGCCTGACCAAGTCAGCAGGCAACCGCCGCCACGACGGGTTCGCAGAAGGCTCCGCCCGCCTCGCGCCAACCTCGCGCGAGCGCTGGATTGTTGGGCTTGCTCTCAACCGCACTCGTTTCTCATCGCCGGGTGACGGAGCGCGAAGCGCTAGACGCGAACCGCCGGGACGCCCGCGTCTGGAGGAAACAAATCGTCCACGCGGACGATCACGGACCGTCCGAGGCCGCTTGTCAGATCGCGGCCCGACACAGCAACAGTCGCGGGCCGTGTTCCGAGCTTTGTGCCAAAGATCAGTTCCACCACTGCTTCCGATTCGGACTCAGTCAGATGCAACTCATGCAGACGCCGAAGCGCCTCGCGAGCGATCTCTGCCGGCTCCGACGCCTTCATTGCCCAATGACTATTACAGAGTCTGTGCGCCTGCCCGGCCCGCGTGGTGGGCTTCACATCAAGGCCACCAGATCAACGCCCTGACTCATCCAACGTGGGCGATACAGGAGTCGAACCTGTGACCTCTTGCGTGTCATGCAAGCGCGCTAACCAACTGCGCCAATCGCCCGGAGGGCGACTCACGCTAGCACCGTGCCCACTTCGCCCGACCAGCGCCATGGTCCTGCTCGGCACCCGGCCCGGTCGGCGAGGCGGAGACCGGATTCGAACCGGCGTACACGGCTTTGCAGGCCGCTGCCTAACCACTCGGCCACTCCGCCAGGGTCCCCGCAGGGTAGTGGCCCCGCCCCGACTTGAACGCTGATTATCGCGGCGGCACTCCCCCGACATCCGCCGCGATCAGGCCCGATCCCATACACTCGGCAGCCAAGGCAGTTCGCCGTGTGGCCCCACTGCCCAGCGTTGTCGCAGCCGAGGTCGCGGCGCCGCAACCCTGCGGGCCACCACCTTCGAAGAGACCCCCGTGACAACTTTTAGTGAATTGGGCGTACCTGCGCCCCTGTGTGACACCCTGGCTGATCAAGGCATCACCGAGCCGTTCGCCATCCAGGAATTGACCATCGGCGAAGCGCTCGCCGGCCGCGACGTCTGCGGCAAAGCCAAGACGGGCTCCGGCAAGACGCTGGCGTTCAGCTTGCCGATGCTGGCGCTGACACCCCGGGCCAAAAACGGCCACCCCACCACCCTCATGCTCACCCCGACCCGCGAGCTGGCCAACCAGATCGCTGCGGTCGTCGAGCCGCTGGCCAAGGCGGCCGACCTGCGTTCGATCGCCACCTACGGCGGCACGAACCTCGACCGCCAGATCGAGCTGCTGGCAGCCGGCATGGACGTCGTCATCGCCACACCGGGGCGGCTCATCGACCTCATCGACCGCGGTGCGGTCAACGTGTCGGGCATCCAGCGGGTCGTCGTGGACGAAGCCGATCGCATGGCCGACATGGGGTTCTTGCCCCAGGTCGAGTGGGTGCTGCGCCACATCGACGGCCAGCACCAGACGCTGCTCTACTCGGCGACGCTCGACGGCGTCGTCGACACGCTCGTCAAGCGGCACCTGCGAGACCCGGTCTTCCACGAAGTGACCGAGCGCGAGGTGACCGTCTCGGAGATGGGCCACCTGTTTCTGTCTGTTCACAAGATGAACCGCGTGCAAGTCGCTGCACGCATCATCGAGGCGAACGGGCGCACGCTGCTGTTCACCCGCACCAAGCGCGGTGCCGACCAGCTCACCCGTGAGCTGCGAGAGGCCGGGGTGCAAGCGGGCGCCATTCACGGCGACCTGCCGCAGGTCAAGCGCGAGCGTGCGCTCGCCAACTTCGCCAAGGGCAAGCTGGCCGCCCTCGTGGCCACCGATGTCGCCGCCCGCGGGCTGCACATCGACGAAGTCGACGTGGTGGTGCACTACAACGTTCCGCCCGAGCACAAGACCTACCTGCATCGCTCGGGGCGCACGGCTCGGGCGGGTCGCAGCGGCACCGCGGTGACGATGTTCCTGTGGGACGAAGAGCTCGAAGTCCGCCAGCTGCAGCGCCGGCTCGGCCTGCGGCTGCCGTTGCATGACGTGTTCTCGAACGACGAACGGCTCGACGACCTAGCAGCGTTCGCCGCCGGCGACGACAACGCCAGCCGCTGATATTCCCTTTAGACAGGCCGGAGACGACCGGTACCCTTGCCTATCCAGCGGCAAATTGACCGCTGGAGGTAGGCCCTCCGGATTCGAAGGCCCAGGACGAAGGCTCAGCTGTGGACAGTGCGAGGCGCACAAGCGCCCCGAACGACGGTGCGGCGGCCTGGCCGCTGCCCGCCTCGGGTGCATGGCACCCGGACCTCGGCGCGGCCGAGCGGCGCTTCTACGAGCTGTCCCCGGATCGTCCGTTCACGCTGGAGGGCGGCGGCACACTGCAGGGCCCGGTACTCGCATATGAGACATGGGGCGCCCTTGACGCCGATGCCGCCAACGCCGTGCTCGTGTGCCATGCGCTGACCGGCGACGCGCACGCTCATGGCCCCGCACACCCGCCGTCGCAGCCCACCGAAGGCTGGTGGAACGACTTCATCGGACCCGGCCGCCCCCTCGACACCAACCGCTACTTCGTGGTGTGCGCCAACGTGCTCGGCGGCTGCCAAGGCAGCACCGGCCCCTCGTCGGTGAACCCGGCGACGGGCGAGCGCTACGGGCCCGACTTTCCGGTCGTCACCAACCGCGACGTCGTGCGGTCGCAGTGGGCGCTGGGGCGGCACTTGGGCATCGACCGCTGGCTCTCGGTGGTCGGCGGCTCGATGGGCGGCATGACCGTGCTGGAGTGGGGCATCACCTATCCGCGGCGGGTCGGCTCGCTGGTGGTGATCGCGTCCGCGGCCGAAGCGTCGGCACAGCAGATCGCCTGGAGCAAGGTTGGCCGCCAAGCAATCCTGGACGATCCCAAGTTCCGTGGCGGCCGCTACTACGACGCCGCCGATGGGGACGGGCCGCATCGAGGCCTCGCCAACGCTCGCCGGATCGCCATGATCCACTACCGCTCGGGCGACGAGTTCGACCGCCGGTTCGCCCGCCACAGCGAAGACCCGATCCTCCCGCTGCGACTCGCCCAGCGCTTCGACGTGGAGAGCTACCTCGACTACCAGGGGGCAAAGTTCGTGCCCCGCTTCGACGCCAACACCTACCTGGTGCTGAACAAGATGATGGACCTGCACGACGTCGGACGCGGCCGTGGCGGCATCGATGCAGCGCTCGACCGGATCGTCGCGCCGACGATGGTGATGAGCGTTCGCACCGACTTTTTGTACCCGAGGCCCCAGCAGCTGCGGATCACCGAGGCGCTGGCACGCCGGGGAACTGTGCGTGTCGAGCACGTCGACATCGACAGCGACAACGGCCACGACGGCTTTCTCACCGAGCCCGATCAGACTGGCCCCCCGATGGGCGAGTTCATCGATGACATCTACAAGAGCGATTCGGGACCCCCGGGAGTCACCCGTTGATCGGCGGCGCCGCGGCGCTGCTGGCTGACGTGCATGCCAACGTGCCTTCCGAGCCTGTCGGCTCGGGCTTGGGGGTGTGGTGGGTGCTGGTAGCTGTGCTCGGCCTGCTCACCGTCGCGTGCGCCACCGGATTCGTTGTGTACTTGCGGCGCACAGCCCCCGATCGGTGGCAAGGTGAAGAGAACACCGCGGCCGAGCCATCATGAGAGCCAGAACGACATGAGCGAAACCTTCGATCCTCAGGAAATGATCACCCGCTTCGCGGAACGTGCCGAGGCGGTGCGCAAGCGGAACCTTCCCGCCGTCGGCGGCGAGGAGCGACGCCACTTCATCCGCCAGGCCGAGCTGGACTTCATGGACTACGCCATGATCGGCGATGCCACCGCCACGTTCGACGACGGGATCCTGACGCTGAGAATCGACCTGCGGCCTCCCGAGGAATAGCCGATCCGGGCACTTGCCCGGGCGCGGCAGCGGCCTGCCGGATCCACGCGTCTCTGCGGGGGCCGCTTGCTACAGTGATCCGCCCGCGCGGATGTAGCTCAGTTGGTTAGAGCGCAACCTTGCCAAGGTTGAGGTCGCCGGTTCGACCCCGGTCATCCGCTCCAGATTCTCGTGTGTGCGCACAGTGATCGCCGTTGGCGTCGCGTCGAGCGTCCGGATGTGCCAATCTTGTGCGGTTTTTGCGGCCACCGCAGCGGCCGAACGGGACTACGGACGACGCTGATGGCGCGCCCGAATGCTCATCTAGGCGAGATCATCGAGACGGGAGAACAACATGGGTGCACTTGACGGACGTGTCGTCCTGATCACTGGCGCCGGCCGGGGCATCGGCCGCGAGCATGCCCTGCTGATGGCATCTGAAGGGGCGAAAATCGTCGTCAACGACCTCGGCGGCTCCGCCGACGGCACGGGCGCCGACCAAGGCCCCGCAGGCGAGGTCGTGGCGGAGATCGAGGCCATGGGTGGCGAGGCAGTCGCCAACGGCGACAGCGTCACCGACTGGGAGGGCGCGCAGCGCATGGTCAACCAGGCCGTCGAAGCGTTCGGCGACCTGGACGTGCTGGTCAACAACGCGGGCATCCTGCGCGACCGGGTGGTGGTCAACATGACCGAGCCGGAGTGGGATGCCGTCGTCGAGGTGCACATGAAGGGTCACTTCTGCCCCACCCGCTGGGCGGCCGCCTACTGGCGTGAGCAGTCCAAGGCAGGCAAGGAAGTCACCGGTTCGGTCATCAACACCGCCTCGGGCGCCATGCTCGGCAATCTCGGTCAGTTCAACTACTCGGGCGCAAAGGCCGGCATTGCGGCCATGACGCTGGTGGCCGCAGGCGAGCTGGCTCGCTACAACGTGCGGGTGAACTGCCTGGCGCCGATTGCCCGAACACGGTTGACGCTGCAGACGCCTGGGCTCGAAGAGGTGGTGCGGGCGCCCGACGACCCAGCCGAATTCGATCTGTACGACCCGGCCAACGTGAGCCCGCTGGTGGGATACCTGGCGATGGAAGAGTGCCCGTTCACCGGGGGTGTCTTCCACGTGGGAGGCAATGAGGTGGGCCTGTATCAGGGCTGGTCGCTCTCGGGTGACGACATCATTGCTACCGATGGGCGCTGGACCGTGGAGGACCTGACGCAGCTTGCGCCCCGGCTGAACGAGGGTCGCTCGAAGCTGGCCTCGGTGGCCACAGCGATCGGCGACACATTCAAGGGATTCGGCAAGCGCGAACCCACCACCTAGCGCTCAGGCATTCGAAGCGCCCGCAATTCACGCTGGGAATCCGCGGGCGAGGTGTGACAATGGAGCCATGGAGACGCTTCGGTTCGCCAAGCACCAAGCTCTCGGCAATGACTTCTTGATCGCGCTCATGCAGCCGCACGAGAAGGCGGCTCTCGACTCGCTCCGTCTCGATTGGCCAACGCTGACGTCGCAGCTCTGCGACCGAAGCTGCGGTATCGGCGCCGACGGCTTGATCCTGGCCATAGATACAAGTGCCACGCAGCCGAGCGTGGCGTCGGACGCACTCGAAGCCTCTTCTGCGCCGCAGGTCAGGCAAGTTCGGATGACGCTGTTCAACTCGGACGGGTCGTCAGCGGAGGTGAGCGGCAACGGACTCGCCTGTCTAGCCAATGAGGTTGCCTGCGCTCTCGTTTCGAGCATGGAGTTCGGCGAGGGTGAAGAAGCACCCGACAGCCTTCTCGAACTCACCGTTGACACGGTGGACGGAGCGCGGCGGGTGACCTTGAGTGCCGAATTCGCCATGACCGAGAGCGGCTCGGTCGAGCCCGTCAAGTCGCTCGCTGAAGTCCACATGCCCAAGGTTGTCCCCGGACCGAGCATCACGACCGAACTCGACGATCTCATCAGCGCTCGCTTCGATGAGGCCGCGCGCGGAACCGGCGATGTAGGAAATCCGCACCTCGTTGTCGCCGCCGGGGCTGAAATCGACAAGGCCGAGACGGCGCGACTTGGCGAGCTCTATGAAAGCTATTTCCCCGAGAGCACGGGAATCAACGTGGAGTTCATTTGGCCTATCGGCGATGACGGCAAGTCACTCGGAATGTCCGTCTGGGAGCGCGGCGCAGGCCTGACGCAGGCATGTGGGACGGGTGCCGTCACTGCGGCTGTGCGAGCGCAGGATTGGGGTCTCGTGGCACCGGGCAGCGAGACGGTCGTTGCAATGCCAGGCGGCACGGCAACCGTGTCTATTGACACTGATGACAGTCATCCCATTCTCAGCGTCTGGGTGGAACCGCTCGGCGACCATGAGTGGCCCATACCTGCACCCTTGCAGGACGCCTGATGGTTGAATCTGAACAGCCGGCGGAGCCGTCCGACGAGAGCCATCGTGGGGGGTTCGGTGAGTTTGGGGGGGCTGAATCTGGGCTGATTGATCGGGCTTTTCGGGAGCAGATCGTGCTGGTGGGGGTGCAGCTCGCGGAGCGGACCGCGGACGAGGTGGATGCCAATCTTGATGAGCTAGAGCGGTTGGTGGACACTGCTGGGGCCGATTCGGTGGAGCGGATTGTTCAGCGGCGGGATGCTCCCGATCCTGCGACGTTTGTGGGGCGCGGGAAAGCCGACGAAATCCTGGATGCCTCCCTCGAGCACGATGCCGACACGGTGGTGTTCGACGACGAGCTGTCGCCGGCGCAGCAGTTCAACCTGGAACGGATTCTCAAGCGCACCGCGCTGGACCGCACCGCGGTCATCCTCGACATCTTCGCCCAGAACGCCACGACGCTTGAAGGCAAGGCACAGGTGGAGCTCGCGCAGCTTCGCTACCGGCTCCCCCGGCTGCGAGGCCGAGGTCGGCAGCTGTCCCAGCAGGCTGGCGGCATCGGCACACGGGGACCGGGCGAAACCCAGCTCGAGGTGGATCGGCGCCGGATTCAGCGACGTCTGGCACGGCTCGAGAAAGATCTGCGCGGCCTGCGACGCACCCGGCTGAATCAGCGCAAGTCGCGCCGCCGATCCAGATATCACACGGTCGCCGTCGTGGGCTACACCAACGCCGGCAAGTCGACGCTGCTGCGCCGCCTCACCGGAGCCAATGTGCTGATCGAGGACCGGCTGTTTGCCACGCTCGATGCCACTACCCGTCGCCTGCAGCTTCCCGGCGGCGAGACGGTGCTCATGACGGACACCGTCGGGTTCATCAAGAAGCTGCCTACATCGCTGGTGGAAGCATTCATGTCGACGCTGGAGGAGGTGGCCGAGGCCGACCTGCTGGTGCACCTTGTGGACGCTTCGGCCGCGGAGCCGGAGATGCACATCGATGTGGTGCGCTCCGTGCTGCGAGAGATCGGCGCGGGCGATGTCCCCGAACTGATCGCTTTCAACAAAAGCGACGCCGCCGATGACGGCATCGTGGGACGACTGCTGGGGCGCTATGAGGGTTCCCATGCGATCTCGTCCAACAGCGGTGACGGCGTGGAGGATCTCCTGCTCGCCGTCGGCGACCGTCTCCGGCACCTCACTGAAGTGACGGAGCTGCGCATCCCGTACTCCCGCGGCGACGCCCTCGCGGCCGTGCATCGGGAAGGCGAAGTGCTCTCCGAGACTCACGACGACGATGGGACCCTGGTGCACGCCCGCCTCGACGACGTCGCCCGCAGCCTGTTCGCAGAGTTTGCCGTTAGCGACTCAGACTACGATTCATAGTGACTCATTCTTGAATCACACAGGAGCCCGCCAATGCAGCAGCTCACGGTCCGGGGCTTCGGCGACGAACTCGGCGAGGCGATGCGGCGCTTCGCTCAACGCGAAGGTGTCTCGCTGAATCAGGCGGCGCTCCGACTCCTGCGCAAAGGCGCCGGACTGTCGGAAACCCCCGGCGGCGACTGCGTCGGTGACTCGCTCGACCATCTCATCGGCAGCTGGTCGCCAGAGGAAGCCGACGAAATGGATGCCGCGCTGCAGGATCTCGCCGTCATCGACGAGGCAGCGTGGCAGTGAGGCTGCTGCTCGACACCAACGCCTACACACTGCTGATGCGCGGCCAGCAGGAAGTGGCGCAGATCGTCAGGAGCGCCCGTGAGCTGCTGCTCTCAGCAGTCGTCATCGGCGAGCTGATGTACGGATTTCGACGCGGCTCACGTCCGGAGCGGAATCTTGCAGACCTACGATCGTTCATCGACAATCCGTACGCCTCTGTGGTGGAGGTCGGGCCGGTGACCGCCGACCGCTACTCACGCATCGCAGCCGCGCTTCGAGCGAAGGGTCGTCCGATTCCGACCAATGACGTCTGGATTGCGGCCCACGCGATGGAGACGGGGGCAGACCTCGTCTCGGCCGACCAGCACTTCTCCCACATCGACGGGATCGTCTGGACGCCGATCGGTGCACACTGATCCAGTGAGCACTCGCGCCCGATTCGTTCCGCCGCCGTATCCCTATGACCGGCTGGACGAACTGAAGCCACTGGCCGACCGCCATGACGGCGGGCTGGTGGATCTGTCCATCGGCACGCCGGTGGACCCGCCGTCGTCGGCCGTGCTGGCTGCGCTGGGCGGGTCGGACTCCGAGCGGGGCTACCCGCCGTCGATCGGCACGCCAGAGCTGCGGGATGCTGCTGCACGCTGGTGTGAACAGCGGTTCGGCGTGCAGGTGGACGCCGATGCCGAGATCGCGGCAACGATCGGCTCGAAGGAATTTGTGGCCGGGCTGCCGCACTGGCTGCGCTTGCGCACCCCTGAGCGCGACACCGTGCTGTATCCCGAGGTCAGCTACCCCAGCTACGCGATGGGAGCCGAGCTGGCCGGCTGCCGGGCGGTCGGGGTGCCGGCAGACGAGCACTGGTCGATCCAGCTCGACGCCATTTCCGAGGCTGATGCCGATCGGGCATTGGTCTTGTGGGTCAACTCGCCGGGCAATCCAGCGGGCGGTCTCGACGATTTGGCCGCTGCGGCGGACTGGGGGCGCGAGCGAGGCGTGCCAGTCTTCAGCGACGAGTGCTACGCCGAGTTCACCTGGGACGGACCCCCACACACGATCCTGGCGCCGACGGCTCCTGACACCGCCGCTGATCACTCCCGGAGCGCCGCCGCGGATGCGGACGCCGCGACTCACCGCTCTCGGCGTGCCGACGCTGATGGCGTGGTGGCCGTTCACTCGCTGTCCAAGCGGTCCAACCTGGCCGGCGTCAGGGTGGGCTTCTACGCCGGAGACCCCGAACTCGTCCACTACCTGCGGGAGCTGCGCAAGCACGCCGGATTCATGGTCCCGGGTCCCGCCCAAGCGGCGGCCGTCGCAGCACTGGCCGACAGCGTCCACGTCGCCGAACAACGAGAGCGATACCGGTCGCGGCTAGAGCGTCTCGCCCGCATCGTGGGCCGGTTCGGTCCCGAGCCCCCGCTTCCCCGCGGCGGGTTCTACCTGTGGGCTGCTGCACCTGACGGCGATGCGTGGGCATTCACCCGCACCCTCCTCGCCGAGGCGGGGATTCTCGTTTCACCCGGCGAGTTCTACGGCCCCTCGGCTGCGGGTTACGTCAGGGTTGCCGCTGTGCTGACCGACGACATTCTGGACATGGTCGAGTCCCGCATCGACTGAACATTCAACTTCAGCTTGAGGCTATGTGTAGTCGGTTGTCTTCAGGCTTCAAGTTGGTGCACACGGTCCGCCATCTCAGCAGTGCTCCCGGACGGGATCCACGTGATCCGCGGGTCTCTGGCAAACCAGCGCTGCTGACGGCGGGCGAACTTCCGAGTCCGTGCGACAGCGATATCAAGTGCCTCGGTCAGCGAACACTCCCCTTCCAGGTGGGCTCGCAACTCCTTGTAGCCGAGAGCTTGCGCTGCGGTACGAGACAGCGGTGCCTCCATCAGGCCCCGGGCCTCATCCAAGAAACCCCGGTCCATCTGGTGTCGGTACCTCTCGGCGATGCGCTCGTCGAGCGTGTCGCGGTCGACGTTGATCCCCACGAGCCGGAAGGGAACCTCGGGATAGGTCTGCAGACCCGGTCCGAACGACGAGAACGGCTGGCCGGTTCCGAGGCAGACCGACAGCGCCCGCACGATTCGCCGCAGGTTCGTCGGCTCCATGCGTGACGCGGCAACAGGGTCCAGTTCGGCGAGGCGCTGGTGCAACACGGCCGCGCCGGGCGCTCGACCTTCCGCGGCTTGGCGAATCGCAGCCGAGTCAGCCGTGCCCCCGCAGACGGTGAGCCCGTCCGGTGCCGCTGCCGCCACGGATATGGCGGCGGCTTCGGATTCGAGTTCGGTGGCGATGTAGGTGAACTCCGGCGGCGGGGTCAACCCGTCGACGACGGCGCGTAGGTACAAGCCGGTCCCGCCGACGAGCAAAGGCACTGCGCCGCGGCGGACAATGTCGGCCATTGCCGAGGAGAAGTTGTCGGCGTAGTCGACGACGGTGAATCGCTCTGCCGGTTCGACAAGGTCGATGAGGTGGTGCGGAATCTCCGCCTGCTCGGGCGCGGTGGGTTTCGCAGTACCGATGTCCATTCCCCGGTAGACCTGCATGGAGTCGACCGACACCAGTTCGGCCGCAATCTGGCCCTCGTTCGGGGCGCGTGCGCGCCGTGCAAGTTCGAGTGCCAGCGCCGACTTGCCGCTCGCCGTCGGCCCGACGATCACTAGCGGCCGTTGGGCGCCGTCACCACCCATGGCGTCCCGACTCTCAGCGAGCGGCAACCGGGATGCGGGTGCGGTGCCGGGCCGGTGCGGTGACCTCGATGAGTTCGCCGCTGAGATGGAAGGTGGCAGCCTCGCACACCAGCACCCGGGCATAGGTGCCCGTTCGCAGCGGTTTGGTCGATGCGAAATGCACCAGGCGGTTCTGGCGGGTGCGGCCGGTGAGCGTGCCCGGATCTCGCTTCGAAGGCCCCTCGACCAGCACCTCCTCGATGCGATCGACTCGGGACTCGTTGCCCAGGCGTGCCGAGCGCTCGATGACGGTTCGCAGTCGCTCCATGCGCTCAGCCGACACTTCGGGGGCCACAAAGCGATCGGCGAGTTGGGCAGCTTCGGTGCCGGGCCGCGGCGAGAAGACGAAGGTGAATGCGCTGTCGAAACGGGCTTCTGCGGCCAGCTCCAGCGTCGCAGCGAAGTCGTGCTCGGACTCGCCGGGAAAGCCCACGATGATGTCGGTGCTGACTGCGAGATCGTCGACGGCGGTCCGGGCGGCCTCCAGTCGTTCCAGGTAGCGCTGGGCGGTGTAGCCCCGGTGCATGGCTGCGAGCACGTTGTCGCTGCCGGACTGCAGCGGCAGGTGGAGGTGCTCGCACACTGATGACGTCTCGGCCATGGCCGAGATCACGTCGGCTCGCAGGTCTTTCGGGTGCGGGCTGGTGAAGCGCACCCGCTCGATGCCGTCAACTGCACCGACCGCGCGGAGCAGGTCGCCGAACAGCGGGCGGGCGGTGCGCCGCCCTTCGGCCCAAGCCTCGCCGGCACGCCAGACGACATCGGCGGGATGGTCCGCGGGAGGCGCGCCGTTCGCGCCGCGCAGCGCCAGGGTGACGTCGCGGCCGTAGCTGTTGACGTTCTGCCCGAGCAGTGTCACCTCGCTGACGCCGTCGGCTGCCAGACGACGCACCTCGTCGATGAGTTCGCCGAACGGGCGGGAGATCTCGCGGCCCCGAACGGAGGGCACGATGCAGAACGCGCACGAGTTGTCACAGCCGATCTGGATCGTGACCCACGCGACGTGCTGGGCATCTCGCCGTACCGGCAGCGCCGATGGGAATTCTTCAGACTCGGCAAGGATCTCCGTCACCGGGCCCGACACGCGAGCCTCGCTCAGCAAGTCGACGGCGCGTGCCACGTTGTGAGTGCCGAAGACCACATCGACATGGGGAGCCCGCTGGCGGACCAAGTCCTGGTCCTTCTGCGCCAGGCAGCCGGCAACTGCGATCTGCACGTCTGGCCGTTCCTCTTTGAGGCGCTTGAGGTGCCCGAGCTGCCCGTAGAGCTTGTTGTCGGCGTTCTCGCGAATGCAGCAGGTGTTCAACACGATCACATCGGCATCGGCCATCGTCGACGCGGCCACCAAGTCGTCGGCTTCGAGCAGGCCTGCGATTCGCTCGGAATCGTGCTCGTTCATCTGGCACCCATAGGTGCGCACGAAATAGCTGCGCCGGCCCTCGACGTCGCCCTCATGCTCGCCCGCAGCCACGGCGTCAAGGCTAGGGGCGCGCTCGAGAACGCCTGCTTTCCCTCGCCTCCCGCTCTTGTTCGCTGCGTTCGCGGGCCGCTCGGGCCCGGGGCTCAGCCTCAGCGCTGGGTGAAGGCGAAATTCTGCGACATGTTTTCGCGGGCGTGTGACATGAAGCCCAGGTACTGCTTGATGTTGCCGTTGAAGTTGCCGTCCTGGCGTCGGTTCTCGGCACCCTCGAAGTTGTAGTAACCGGGAGTGCAGTCGCGGTTACGGGTGGTCTTGCCGCGGTTGGCGATGACCTGCTGCACCCACCACTCCTCGGCTTCGGGCAGGCAATCCATCGACTGCAGACCGCCCCGGCGGACGAAGTCGATGCACTCGGCGATGTGCTCGCCCTGACTGTTGAGCACATCGGTCAGGTTGAAGGCAAAAAAGGCCTGGTAGCCGCCCATGATGAACAGGTTTGGGTAGCCGGCCGTGTGGATGCCCAGCAGCGTGCGGATGCCCTCGGAGTACTTGTCGTTGAGCTCGAGATCGTTCTCGCCGACGATGCGGTTGTAGATGCCGGTCTGCTGCACCTCGAAGCCGGTGGCGTAGATCAGCAGGTCGAGTTCGTACTGCGTGCCGTCGAAGTGCGGTCCCTGCTCAGTGATCTGGGTGATGCCCTTGCCCTTGGTGTCGACCAGGTGCACGTTCGGGCGATTGAACGTGGGCAGGTAGTCGTTGTGGAAGCAGGGCCGCTTGCACATCAGCATGTACCAGGGCTTGAGCGATTCGGCTGTCTCGCGGTCTTCCACGACTTCGTCGATGCGCCGGTGGATGCGCATCATCGCGTCGATGTTGGCGTTCTCCTGACGGCGGATCTTCTCCTCGCGGGTCATCGCCGCACGGCGCGCCTTCTGCTCATCGCTGATGCGGGGTCCTGCCATTGCCCGCTCGCGCCGGCGCGCCTGCCAGCCCGGCTCCAGCTTCGCCGCCCACTCCTGGTCGGTCTCCCAATCGTCACGGATGTCGATCGAGGACGGCGTGCGCTGGAAGACGTAGAGCTCCTTGGACATCTCGCCGAGCTGCGGGATGGCCTGCACTGCCGTCGCGCCAGTGCCGATGATGCCGACCCGCTTGTCAGCGAGGTTCTCGAGATCGCCGCCGGTGTAATCGTAGTCCCACCGAGACGTGTGGAATGAGTGGCCGCCAAACCGTTCCATTCCTTCGATGACCGCCAGCTTGGGCTTCGCGAGGGTGCCGTTGGCACAGATGACGAACTGGGCAGTGATCTCGTCACCCCGGTCGGTGCCGATGCGCCACACCTCAGCTTCGCCGTCCCAAATCGTCGAGGTCACCGTCGTCTGGAACATCGCCAGGTCGTAGAGCTCGTACTTCTGAGCGATCATCCGGCAGTACTCGTAGATCTCGTCGCCGGTGGCGTAGTGGCGCGATGGCACGTAGCCGGTTTCGTCCAACAGCGGCAGGTAGTCGTATGACACGACATCGCAGGCCACACCGGGGTATCGATTCCAGTACCACGTGCCGCCCACGTCGGCGCCGCGCTCGATGATGCGGATGCTCTCGACACCCTTCTGCCGCAGCCGAGCCGACGTCAGCAGCGCCGAGAATCCGCCCCCGATGAACAGCACCTCGACCTCGTCGTGCACTGGCGGACGCTCGATGCGCTCGGTCGCGTACGGATCTTCGGCGTAGCGGGCCAGATCTCCGTCGAGGTCGGAGGTATAGAGCTGCGTGCCCGGAGGCCGGTAGCTCAGCCGCAGATCGCGTTCTTCGGCGAACCGCTGCTTGATGTCGTCGTAGTACGACTGCGGCGGCCGCCCGTCGGCATCTCGCGAGTAGTCGAAGTTGAAGATGTTCTGCGGCTTGTCGGTCTTCTGCTTCCCGCGCTGCTGTGCCACCTGATTCTCCCCGATCCGAGACCAAGCCGAGGCCGAATCACCCCGCTCGCCTACGACCGGATCAGGCTAGGACAACCGGCCTGTCGTCGACGGTGTCAGTCGACGCTGGCGCCTTCGGCCCGTGCCTGGGCGTCGTCGAGGCGGTCGAGCACGTTGACGTCGTCGTCGGCGTCGGCGTCCTCACCGTCGACTCCGATGCCGAGCGTTGAGCGGATGCGGCCGTCGATCTCGACCGTGATCTCGGGATTGGCGATCAGGAACTTCTTGGCGTTCTCGCGGCCTTGGCCCAACTGCTCGCCCTCGTAGGTGTACCAAGCACCCGACTTCTTCACGATGCCGTGCTCGACGCCTACATCGACCAGTGAGCCCTCACGGCTGATGCCCTGCCCGTACATGATGTCGAACTCGGCCTGGCGGAACGGCGGCGCCACCTTGTTCTTGACGATCTTGACGCGGGTACGACCGCCCACTACTTCGCCCTCGATCTTGATGGCCTCGATGCGGCGAATGTCGATCCGCACCGACGAGTAGAACTTCAGCGCCCGGCCGCCCGAGGTGGTCTCGGGACTGCCGAACATCACGCCGATCTTCTCGCGCAGCTGGTTGATGAACACGCAGATCGTCTTGGTCTTGTTCAGGTTGGCGGTGAGCTTGCGCAGCGCCTGGGACATGAGGCGCGCCTGCAATCCGACATGGTGGTCGCCCATCTCGCCTTCGATCTCGGCCCGCGGCGTGAGCGCCGCCACCGAGTCGATCACCACGACATCGATGGCGCCCGAGCGGATGAGCATGTCGGTGATCTCGAGCGCCTGCTCGCCGGTGTCGGGCTGGGAAATCAGCAGCTCGTCGACATCGACGCCGATGTTCTTCGCATACACCGGGTCCATCGCATGCTCGGCGTCGACGTAGGCGCACACGCCGCCGGTGCGCTGCGCCTCGGCCACCAGGTGCATGGCGAGCGTGGACTTGCCCGATGCCTCGGGGCCGTACACCTCCACCACCCGGCCGCGGGGAAAGCCCCCGATGCCGAGCGCCAAGTCGATCGCGAGGCTGCCCGAGGAGATCGCCTCAATCGCCATGTGATGTTTCTCGCCCATCTTCATCACGGACCCGTCGCCGAACTGGCGGCGGATCTGCGTGAGCGTCATGTCCAGTGCTCGCTCCCGGTCTCCGTCTTTCTGACTCATGTCGTCCTCCTCGGACTCCCGTTCGGCCGCACCCAGCGTGCGATGCCGTCTAGGGGCACCGTAGAAGCGGGGTGTGACAACTCTCGGGTGATTTTCTGCCGGTTGATCTCCTGCGGACCGCGGCAACGCTCGGTGCGCCGCACGCCGCTGCACTGGCAGCCGCCGCCCCTGCGCTCTGCGCTGGCGCGACGGCCGCTTCGAATAACAGCAATGTAGTTCCGAACATCAGTTCGTGTCAAGGCAAGACGGGCCGAATCTGGCCATTGCACGACACCTCAGTCGCGCACAACGAAGCAGGCACGGCCTGATAATCGATTTGGACGCGTTCGATGAGGCTGCACACCACCTCAGGCGTGCCCAGCGATCCAGGGCTCGGCACGTCGCGATGTCACAGTCATGTGGCACGCTGCGACCCATGAGCACCCCAGCCCAGATGACCGACGACGACTTCGTGCTGCTGCACATCGAACGTGACGCAGGGGTGGCGTTTGCCACCATCGACGCACCGCCGATCAACGTGATGACGCCTGCGCTGTTTCGCGAGCTCGCCAAGTTCAGCACGCACGTGGCCGATGACGACTCAGTGCGGGTGGTCGTGCTGCGCAGCGACAACCCAGATTTCTTCATCGCGCACTTCGACGTGACGGCGATCCTGGGCTACCCGACCGACGGAGAGGCCGAGCGGCCCACCGAGCACGCCGGGTTCCATGACATGTGCGAGCGCTACCGCACGATGGCGAAGGCCACCATCGTCGAGATAGGCGGCCGGGTCGGCGGCGGCGGGAGCGAGCTGTCGATGTCGTGCGACATGCGCTTCGGCGCCATCGATCGCACCGTCATCAACCAGATGGAGGTGCCCATCGGCATCCTGCCCGGCGGCACCGGCACGCAGCGTCTTCCACGCCTCGTCGGGCGAGGGCGAGCCATGGAGGTGATCCTGGGCGGCGTCGACCTCGACGCGCGCGCCGCCGAGCAGTGGGGCTATCTCAACCGGGCGCTGCCCGCCGACGAGCTGAGGCCCTTTGTGACTGCGTTGGCTTACCGCATCGCGAAGTTCCCGCCCCACGCGGTCGCGCTGGCCAAGCAGGCCGTCAACGCCGCCGACGAGCTGCCACTGCGGGAGGGCCTGTTCGAAGAGCGGTACCTGTTCCAGCGGCTCTTGCGAACTCCGGAGGCCATGCCTGCAATGGAACAGTTCATCGAACTCGGCGGGCAGACACGAGAAGGCGAGATGCGAGTGGCAGACCTCACTGGCGAGATCAGCACAGAGGGTTGACGGCCTGAGCTGTGGCGACCGCCGCTCCCCCGCTTGCGAGCCAACCCGAGCTCATCGACTCGTGGCGCGCCTGGTTGGTGGCGATCGGCGCAGGACTGGCGTGCGGCGTGGCCTTCGGCACCATCTACACCTTCGGCGCGTTCATCGACTCGATGGCGACCGAGTTCGGGGCCGGTCAGGGCGGCACCTCGGTCATGATCGGGATCGCGACCCTGCTGTTCTTCAGCACGGGGATCATCTCGGGCCCGTTGCTGCATCACCTCGGTCCCAGGCCGCTGCTGGCCGTGGGCGGCGCGCTGTTCGTGGCCGGGTTGGTGGCCACCTCGTCGGTCTCGCAGCTCTGGCACGGCTACGTCGTGTACGGCGTCGGCTGCGGGTTCGGGGCGGGTTTGTTCGTCTCACCGCTGTTCGCCACGGCTGCGTCGTGGTTCCTCAAGCACCGACCGCTGTCTCAGGGCCTGGTGGCCACCGGGCCCGGCTTGGGAACCATGGTGCTGGTGCCGCTCGCCCAGCGGATGATCGAGAACCTGGGCTGGCGGGAGGCGTTTCGCTGGCTTGCAGTCATCGGGGCGGTCACCGTGCTGGTGTGCTTGGTGCTGGTGCGGCGCACACCGATCGTGGCCACCGCGCATCCGCGGGAGCATGTGCGCCGCGTCTTTCGGACCAAGGCGTTCTGGCAGCTCACGATCGGCTCTGCACTCTTCGCCGTGCCGGTCATCGGCTCGCTGGCGGCGATCATCCCCTTCGCGACTTCCGTCGGCATCAGTGCCGGAGCAGCCGCGTGGCTGCTGTCTGTGGTCGGCGGCGCGAGCATCTTCGGCCGCCTGCTGCTGACCAGTTTCGCTCGGCCGCTGGGCTCGATCCGCCTGCTGAAGATCTCGTTCGCGATGCTGCCGGTTGCGTTCGCGATCTGGTTCTTCGCCTCGGATCGCTACGCGCAGATCGTGGTGTTCGCCGTCATCTTGGGTATCGGCTACGGCGGCTTCGTTGCGCTGCAGGGCGATGTGACGCCCCATCTCTTTGGCGTGGCCGGCATCGGTTCGGTGCTGGGGCGGTTGTTCTTCTGTTACGGGATCGGGAGCATGATCGGCCCGATCGCCATGTTCTTCCTGCTGGAGAGCTCGGGCGGGACGCTGGTGCCGATAGCGCTCGCCGGGGCCGTTGCGCTTGCGGGCGTGGTGGTCATCTGGGGGCTGACACCTAACCCGGTGCCGCTCGAGCCGGCCACCCCTGCGCCGGTACGGCGTTCTCCCGCGCAACTGTCACCGCCCAGCGTCTGGATGCCAATGCCGGCCGGCAACGCGGGCCGCGGCACCTGACACCGGGCAACGGCCGCCGCGCGGCTCTATCGTCAAACGCCGTGGAACGGCCGCTCGAAGATGTCCTGGTGCTGGATTTGACCCGCGCTGTCGCGGGCCCGATTGCCGGCCGCCTGCTCGCCGACCTCGGCGCCCGGGTGGTGAAGATCGAGCCGCCCGATGCCGATCTGACCCGCTTCGTTGTGCCGCACGTGGACGGCCAGTCGGCCTATTTCGCACAGTTCAACGCCGGCAAGGAATGCGTCTCGCTCGACCTCACGACTGAGGCGGGCCGCGAAGTGCTGATGACCATGGTTCCCAAGGCCGACATCGTGCTCGAGAACTACCGTCCCGGCGTGCTGGACAAGCTCGGGCTGGGGTACGACGCGCTCGCCGAGGTCAACCCCGGGATCATCGTCGCTTCCGTGTCGGGCTGGGGGCACGGGAACAGCCGCAGCCACCGCGGCGCCTTTGCGGGGGTCCTGCACGCCGAGGCCGGCGTCACCGAGATGGTGGCTCGCCGGCGCGGCAATGAGCCCTACCGCAACGATCCGATGTCCCATGCCGACACCTACACCGGTCTCCACGCGCTGGGCGCGATCCTGGCGGCACTGCACATGCGGCATCGGACCGGCCACGGGCAGGCCGTCGAGGTGTCCATGGCCGAGAGCACGCTCATGTGCAACGACCTGGCCGCCACCGACATGACTGGCCAAGACCCCCAGATCGGCTTCAAGGGAGGTCAGAACTGGGCCGCGATCTACCCCCTGTCGAATGGCCGCCACGTCACGGTGACGCTGGATCTCACGGCCAACTTCGGCATGAAGGTGATCACCGCAGCGATGGACCGCCCCGATCTGCGCGAGGACCCCCGGTTCGCCCGCATCGAGGACCGGGTGCATCACCGGGCCGAGATCGAGGCCATCTTCGCCGACTGGGTGAGCCAATTCGACAGCGCCGAAGCCGTGGAGAACGCGATCGGCGTGAAGTCGGTGATGGCCGCCGAGGTGCGCACGGTGGCCGAGTTGGCCGAGACCGACTGGGCGCACGAACGTGGCGCATTCGTGGATGTCGTGGCCGGCGAAGCGGCGGTGCCGCTCACCGTGCCCCAGTCGCCGTGGCGCTTCACCGGAGCAGACGCAGGCGCCCAGCGCGGATCAGTCTCCGGCGATCGCGGGCAGCACAACCGCGAAGTGCTCGCCGAACTAGCAGGTCTCGACGACATCACGATCGACGCGCTCGAAGCCGACGGCGTGGTCTCCGCGGGCCCACCCATATTCCGCCAATCAGGCCCCGCACGCCGCTGAGCCGACGTCGCGTCAGCGACGACGATGCCAAGACCTCAGGACAGCAGCGTGGTGCCGATGTGGTCGACGAACGCGGCGATCTCGTCGACGGTCTGGCCGTTGGGCAGCAGCACCAGCCGGTCGACGCCCATCTCGGCGAAGCGCTCGACCATCTCCGGTGTCGGGCGCACCCGGGGTGTGACGGTGATCTCCAAGCGGCCGAGCTCGGCGGGGCGGTCGTAGCGGGCGCCCGCTTCGGACAGCCCCTCGATGCAGCTCTGGGTGGCGTCGTAGTCGAGCGCGAACCCGTACCAGCCCGCGCTCATGGTGACCGACCGGCGGAACGCCGGCGCGGTGTGGCCGCCCATCACTACCGGAGGTCCCGGCTGCTGGACCGGCCGAGGCCGGGCCTGCACGTTCGAGAAGCTCACGAACTCGCCGTCGTAGGCCGGCTGATCCATCGACCAGATCGCCCGCATCGCCTCGATGTACTCCTCGGTGCGGCGGGCTCGGTCTTCCATGGGGATGCCCAGCGCCTCGAACTCGGCGCCCAGATAGCCGACGCCCACGCCGAACAGCAGCCGTCCCCCCGACAGCACATCCACGCTGGCGAGCTCCTTGGCCAGCACCAGCGGGTTGCGCTGGGGCACGATGATGATGCCGGTGCCCAGCTTGATCTCGCTGGTGAGCGCTGCAACGTAGGCGAGCGCAACCGCGGGATCGAGCATCGGGTGCAGCGGCGGCACCGGCGACGGCGGTGCCTGCGGATCGGGAAGCACCACATGCTCCCCCGTCCAGACCGACTCGAAGCCTGCCTGCTCGGCGGCGACGGCAATTCGCCCGGCGCCCTCGGGGCCGGCCGCTTCGCCCAGCGCCCCCATGTTGATCTGGAACAGACCGATCTTCATCGCATTCCTTTCGTGGTCTGGCTCGTGGTCTGGCTCGTGGTTTGGTGTCGTGCGGGGTACGCCGGCTGGCGTTCGCGCTGTGCGCCTCCCCGAAGTTGGGCGCTCAGCGGAAGTTGGGCGCCACTTCGTTGATGAACAGGTCCATGGAATGCTTCTTGGCGTCCATCGGGCCGAACGTGAAATCGGGGATGATCAGCTCGTCCACGCCGACCTGGCGGTACTGCTCGACTACCTCGCTCACCTCGCCGGGTGTGCCCACGATGGTGGCCCGACCGAGGTCCATTGCGCGGAAGCGGTCGAGCTTGGCCGAGTCTTCGTTGATGAACAGCAGGGCGCACGCGGAGCGGCTGATCTCAGCGGGGTCGCGGTCGATCGCCTCGCAGTGCCCGTTGAGCACGCTGCACAGATCGGCGATGTCGTCGGGCATGCCCCAGTAGTTCCATTCCGTGGCCCAGCGAGCGGTGGTCCGCAGCGTGCGTTTGCGCCCGCCGCCGCCGATGAGCAGCGGGATTGGCGACTGCACCGGCTTGGGGTCGAGCGGCGCTTCGGCCACCGTGTAGTGCTCGCCGTTCAGGTTCGTGCGGTGGTTGCCGAGCAGCGAGCTGATGATCTCGACGGCTTCGTCGAATCGGTCCATGCGGCTGCGCAGCGTCCCGAATTCGAAGCCGTAGGCCTCGTGCTCGTTCTCCTGCCAGCCGGCACCGATGCCGAGCACCACCCGGCCGCCGGAGATGTGATCGATGGTCGCAGCGGTCTTGGCGGTCAGCGCCGGATTGCGATACGTGTTGCCCGCAACCAGCGGGCCCAGTCGCACCCGGGGCACTGCCACTGCCAGCGCGGCCAGCACCGACCAGGCCTCGTGAATGGGCTGGTCCACGTTCTCCTCGTTGGGCATGAAGTGGTCGGCGAACCACAAGCCGTCCCAGCCGGTTGCCTCAGCGTGCTGGCAGCACTCGATGATCGCTGAGATCTCTTGGTCGTTCTTCGTCCAGAATCCGAAACGCATCGGGACAGCCTGCCATCCAGAGTTCGAATTCGCGGTAAGTCTGCAGCGGTCGTCGCGTGGGGACCGTTTGATCCCCGACTCGAGCTGTCGGATCAGCCCACTAGCGGCGACCCTGCAGGATGAGGCGCAGCAAGTTGAGCGCCGAGATGGCGCTGTAGTCGGCAAGCCGCTCGCGGTCGCCCGGCAGGCGGATCTCGTCTGCCTGGTCCCGGTGCGCCACGGCGGGCGTGTCGCCGTGTGCCGCTTGCGCCGAAATCGACACAGCAAGGAATGCGGTGCCGTATGGGTGCTCGGGTGTTGCTGAAGCACGGTCCTCGATTGCTGTCACCGCAAGGCCGACGCTGGCGCCCGTGCGCAGCCGAGCGGCCCGTGCGAGCGCTTCGGCACCGGCGGTCGACGCCAGCGGAGGCACGAGGCCATCTCCCATGGGCGACACTTCCGACGATCCGGCATGCAGCAGGTACTCGGCCAAGTGCTCTGAGCGGGCCACGATGCCGCCGGCGAACGTCCGAACACTCGAACGAGCTGACGTCGCCGAGTTTGCTGAATTCGTCTCCGCGTCGCCTGCCGACGCCAAGCCAGCATCGCCCAGCTTCGCCCCGCCCAAGGCGGTGCCTGCCCGCATGGCCGCTTCGGCGGATGACAGGCGGTTCGCCATGCGCCCGCCGGTGATCGTCTCAGCCACGCCCAGCGTCAGCCCGAGACGGCTGAGCTCGCCGAGAACTGCCATTTCCATGTTGTCGTCGTCGTAGGCGAACACCAAGTCGCCCAGCACCGGTTCCAACACCGCCTGCTCAGCGTCGATCAGACTCCACGCCTCAGCAGAGTCGGCCCCCTTGGCAGTGATGCGGACCTTGATGCCCTCGATGCCGCTGGCCAGGAACGCGAGCGTCGGGTTGCCGGTCTCGTCGAGCTCGTCGATGCGGCCGGCCAGCATCTCGGCCAGCCCCGATTCGCTCTGGCCCCACGTCCGCAGAACCCGGCTCTCGATCGTCGCGCTCACCCCGGCGCGACGTTGCAGGTCGCCCAGCACCGTGCCATTGAGCATCTCGCGCATCTCATAGGGCACGCCGGGCACTACGTAGACCACACGGTCGAGCACCTCAGCGCCGCCTGGAGGCTCGGCGCCCGGCGGCACTGCGCCCACGCCCCGCACCCAGCGAATCGGCGCCATCAATCCGGGGGCCGTGCCGGGCTGCTGCGGGATCGGCGTGGCGCCGGCGGGCACCATGGCCTGGCGCAGATTGTTCTCGGGCATCGGGCGGCTGCGGCTGGCAAACATGGCGCGGATTCGCTCGGCGATCCGCTCATCGAGCACCAGTTCGACACCCATCACCGATGCGAGCACTTCACGGGTGATGTCGTCTTGGGTCGGCCCCAACCCGCCGCACACGATGACGGCATCGCTGCGGTCGAGCGCCAGCCGGAACGATGCGTCGATGCGGTCCCAGTTGTCGCCCACCTTCGTCTGGTAGTGGCTGTCGATGCCGGCCAGGGCGAGCTGCTCGCCCATCCACGACGAATTGGTGTCGACAATCTGGCCCAACAGCAGTTCTGTGCCTACGGCGACGATCTCGGTCTTCACAAGGCGTGACCCTAATTGCGGCCGGCTACGCGCACCCTGGCTGCTCGCTGCGCTCACGGGCCGCTCGGGCCACGGCTTCGCCTACCGGCTCGGCCTCAGCCGTCTGCGTCGTCGCCGAGCTGGGCCGCGGCAACGCTGCGTGCCGAGCGCAGGTACGACCAGCCGGTCCAGACCGTGAGCGCCACCGCGACCCACAAGGTGAGCGTGGCGATCCAGTGGGCGTTCGTCGCCAGCGGCGGCATGACCGCGAAGCCGATGGCCCAGAGCTGGGTGAACGTCTTCCACTTGGCCAGCTTGGTGGCCGGGATCGAGATGCCCCGGCGACCGGCTCTTGACCGGTACGCGCTAATGGCCAGCTCTCGCACGGCGATGATGACCACCGGCACCACGTGGAATTGGCCATTCCACACAAGCGCTGCCATCCCGCCGAGCACGAATACCTTGTCTGCCAGCGGGTCCAAGAATGCGCCGGCGCGGGTCGAACCGTGACGGCGGGCAAGCCAGCCGTCGAGGTAGTCGGTCATGGCGATCACGAACCCGACGGCGAACGTTGCCCACCGTGCGCCCCACGACACGATCATCACGATGAAAACCGGCGAGGCCGCGATGCGGGCGACCGTCACGAGGTTGGCCGGAGTGACCAGAGCCGCCGGCCCGAACGCCGGAGGCGCGTCCTCCCCATCCGGAACCGCCATTGCCCGGCGAGGCTACGGCAGCAGGGGTGGGGCGGGATGCTGAGGACCGCTCGGCTGCATTGCTGCGGTGGCTTCCGGAGCCAGGCAAGGCAGTCCACGTAGTATCGGCACGTGGCGCTGCGGACGGTCCCAACTGCCGACGAGAACGTGAACGGCGATGCCAGCACACAGGACGAGACAGGCGCCGATCTGCGCCCGGCCCAACGGGTCCTGAGCGCCGCCGAAGCCGTCGAGCGGATGGCCGCCAGGCGGCGGGGCAAGCGCGGCTGTTACGCCATGTTCAGCTCCTATCTCGGCGGGGTCGTCACCGATCCCACCGTCATGACCGTGCCGCTCGACGATCACATGGTTCACCGGGGCCACGGCGTCTTCGACACCTGCTCGCTGGTGAACGGCCGGCTGTACCGGCTGGGTATCCACATCGACCGACTGCTCGCGAGCGCAGCGGGCGCCCGCCTGCAGGTCCCGTGGTCTCGCGACGAGCTCATCCAGATGGTGGCTGACACGGCCGCTGCCTCGGGCGCCCGCGACGGCATCGTGCGGTATTGGCTGACGCCCGGACCCGGCGGCTTCTCGTTCATGCCCGCCGAATGCGAGGAGCCATGCTTCTACTGCGTCGTGCTCGACCCAATGGGCTTCGGCGCCGGGGGCTTCGATCCGATGAGGGACGGCTTCCGCGAAGCGACGGTGCGAGAGACGCCGCAGAAGCCGCCGCTGCTCGCCCAGATCAAGTCGAACAACTACCTGCTCAACGTGCTGACCCACATGGAGGCTGCCGACAGCGGCGGCACGTTCGGCATCATCGTGGACGACGACGGCTTCATCGCCGAGGCGTGCGTGCTGAACGTGTGCAGCGTGAGCACCGACGGCGTGTTCGTCACTCCCCCATTCGAGGGCATCCTGCATGGCACCACCATGCGGCGCCTGCTCGATCTGGCCCGTGGGCCGCTGTGCGACGAGGGCTTGCTGGCAAGCGTGGAGCAGAGGCCGCTGCGAGCCGAAGAGGCACGCCGCGGTGCCGAGCTGATCATGTCGGGCGGCGACACCCACGTGTTCCCGGTGGTGGAGTGGGACGGCGCCCCGATCGGCGGCGGCAAGGTCGGACCGGTGGCGAAACGGCTGCACGAGCTCATCGAGGCCGAGACCGCAGCGGGCGACGGCTCGCCGGACGATTTCATCGAGATCCAGTACCCGTAGATCGAGCTTCGGGCTGATCGGACGTTGCGTCCCGGTCGGTTCGGCGAGCGGCCGCGCAACGTCGTCTCGAGCGGCCGGTGAGCGTCACAGGTGCGTCCTAGGGTTCGCTCGTGGACCTCGCAGCCGATGTCGCCGACGGCAGCATCGATGCCCAACGGCTCGATCCACGCCCGGTGCAGACGAAGGATCCTGCCGATGTGCCGGTCAGCGTGGTGGGTCCTGATGGGCTCGGCGACTTCGTCGATGCACTGGCCGCCTCGGTGGGTCGTGCGATCGACACCGAGACCGAATACGAGCCGCGCGGTATGGCGGCACGCGGCCACGTCCCGCAGTTACGGGTGATCTCGGCGGCGACCCGTGCCCCCGACGGCACCGAACGCGCTTGGGTCGTTGACGTCACCACGCACGATCTGGCAGAACTGGCCACAGCACTGCACAACGGTCTCCGGGTGCGGGATCTGGCGTCGGATGCCTGGAATGCAAACTTCGACGATCGGGTCATCGACACCCATCTCATGGAGCCAGCCATCGCGGCTGGAGCGGCCGTCGGGTCGCTGCGCTGGTGGGACGCCCAACTAGCCGATGCCCTGCTGCACCAGGGCTTGACCGGGTTCGGCTTCTTCCACGGGCTGGCCTGGGCAGCCGAGCGCTACCTGGGGCTGCGCGTCGAGGGCAAGGCCACGACGCAGTTGTCATTCGGCGCCGATGGCCCCTTGAACGACCGCCAAGTGGCCTACGCCGCGGCGGATGCCGTCGAGACGCTGTGGGTATCCGACGTCCTGCGCGAGCGCCTCCAGAAGACTGGGCTGGAGGAGGTATGCCGCCTGGAGCAGTCAGCCCGCCCATTTCTGGACCGCATGGAGCGGGCGGGCTTGCCCTTCGATGCAGCGGGGTGGGAGGCCGAGCTGACCGAGCTGGCGATCCGGCGAACCGAGGTGCTGACACAGCTCGCTGAGCTGACCGGCGGCGGTCAAGGCGACCTGTTCGGCGGCGGCCTCGAACCGAACTGGAATCCAGACAGCGAACTGCAGGCACGCGAGGTGCTGAATCGCTTCGCGGCCGACCGGGTCGAAGCGTGGACGCTGAAGACCGATGGCCGCGCCCGGCCGCTGGCGCCGACCGACTCGCTCGGCGCGTCGGTGCTCGCGGGCATCGGCGGCGACATCTGCACGGTGCTCCTGGCGTACCGAGATCTGTCCAAGACTCTCAGCACCTACGGCCACACGATGTCTGAGCACCTGTGGCCCGATGGTCGGCTCCACCCGGAGTACCTGCAGGTGGTGGGCACCAACACGGGCCGGCTGGCCAGCCGCAATCCGAACGCGCAGAACTTCACCCCACGTCTCAAGCCCTACATGAAGGCGCCGCCCGGTCGGGCCTTCGTGTATTCCGACCTCAGTCAGGCGGAATTGCGATTCGCCACACAGTTGGCCAGCGACGAGGGCCTGCGGGCAGCGTTCATCGCGGGCCACGACATTCACACCGCCACGGCTGAGCGGATGTTCGGCGTGCAGCTCGGCGGTCCGGCGGGTCTGGCTGCGCTGGACCGGCCCCGCTACGAGGAATTCCGCACGAAGGCCAAACGCATCAACTTCGGAATCCTGTACGGGCAGCGCGGCGCGGGGCTATCTCGCGGGCTGACTGATGCCGGCGTGCCGACCAGCCGCGGCGAGGCGGACGCGCTGATCGAGGCCTACCTCGCCGCATACCCCGGGATCGCCGCATGGGTCGACGAGCGTGACCGATTCATTGGGCACTTCGCGGCAACCTCGCTGGACGCCGACTGGCCGCTGTCGTTGCGCTTGGGAGCCCTGTGGCCGCGCACTGACGATGCCCGCCGGACACTGCGCAATCAGCAGCGTCGGCATCACAGTGCCGAGGAGGTCCACGAAGCGGTGGCCGCTGCGGAGCGTGCAGAGGCGATCGACGCTGGCCGATTCGCTCAGGGCCCACAGATCGACCTGCGAGAGGTCGACGTCGCGGAGGTGGCATGGGCGCTGTCATTCGCGGCGCCGGTGGTCGTGCGGTCCGATGGCTCGCCGCTGTCGTTCAGCTCCCGGACACCGGCTGGCCGTCGCCAGCAATTCACCTTCTCCGTGGACTGGGTGCTGGGCGAAGCCGCGGCCGTGGTCGGTTCTTCGGCCAAGCCTCGGCCCGCTGAGGTGTGGCGCCAGGTGCTGCAGCGGTTCGAGATCGCACCCCCGACGCCGGCAGCCGGTGCCCTGCGACCCGCAGTGGAAAAGGTGCTGGAGCATCGGCACCTGCGTCGCGCCGTGGTCGATGAGGTCGGCATTTTGATGGGCGAAGCCGACCAGCAGTTCCTGCTGCAGCGAGCGCTGCACACCAGAGTCGGACAGATGGCCAACGCCTACCGCAACGCGCCGATCCAAGGCGGCGTGGCCGACGTAATGCTCGACGCATATGGACGCCTCGGCGAGGTGCTGGCCCGTTACCCGACCGCAGATGCCGTGCAAACCGTGCACGACAGTGTGGTTATCGAGTGCGACGAAGCAGACGCGCCTGCAATCGCCGCAGACGTCAAGGCGACGCTGGAAGCGGCGATGTCGCACTGGTGCCCCGACGTGCCAACGGTCGCCGACACTGACATTCGATCGAGCCTGTCGGAAACCTCGATCCTCGAACAGATCAGCTAGCGAGTCGGCACGGGGCGCGATGCCCGCATGCGATCTGTGTGGGGCTGCTGCGCTGTGTTGGCCGGTCGCGGCTAGTGCGATGCCGCCGGTTCGGGAGCCCTACCGCTGCTCGCGTTGGCCATCGAATACACCACCATGCTGAGCGTGACAGCGATTCCCATGGTCAGGAACATGGTTCGGACGCCAGCCCACTCGGCCAGCACTCCCAGCGGCGCGGCGGCCATGGCGAATGCGGCAAACGGCAACTGCACCAGCGACTGGACGCGGCCTTGGTAGGCCTCGTCGGTCGCACGCATGACGATCGTCTGGATGAGCGAGATGAACCCGGTTGAGGCACCGCCGATGACTGCAGTGACCGCCAGCGCGATCGGATAACTCGGCGCCCAGCTGAGCACGATGATCGAAGCACCAAAGGCAAAGCCCAGGCCGGTCAGGATCGAGCCTGCCTTCGGCGAGTCGGCGCGTGACGCGAGCACGATCGACGCGACCACGGCACCGATCGACGACGCCCCAGAGATGAACCCGACATGCGCGTCGCCGAGACCGAAGACGCCTTCGACGAGCGCAGGCTGAAAGGCGACGTAGCTGAAGCCGAACATGATCACGATGATCGACGTCAGAATGGGCTTGCGGAGATAGTCCCGGCTCATGGCATAGCGGACACCTTGGCCGATCTCGGCCAGCGGGTTGCTGCGGGCGTGACGGACCCGACGTGCGGCGCCGTCGGGAGTGGCCGTTCGATTGCTCGTCTCCGGCAGCGGCAGCAACAGCACGAAGCTCAGGGTCGCGATGACGGCTGAGACGAAGTAGGCGCCGGCGAGACCGAACACCGCCCACCCGGCCAGCAGCCCAGCCGTCGACGGCGCTATGACGCGGCTGCCACTGAGCGACAGCGATGAGAGCGTGATCGCGTTGCCCAATCGCTCCCGCCCGACGAGTTCGGTCGTCATCGAGATGCGGGCCGGACCGATCAGGCCGAACATCAGACCTTGCAGCGCGCTGGAAACGAGCAGCATCCAGAACTGGATGAGATCGGTTGCCAGCGCCAATCCCATGCCAATCGAACCGAGCAGCAGCACGAATTGCCCGAACAGCATGAGCCGTCGTTTCGAGAGCCGATCTGCCGCGACGCCGCCGAAGAGCGTCGACAGTCCCAACGCCAGGCCGAAGCAGAAGAACACGATGCCCAGTGCCCCTTCGCTCTCCCTGAGATCCCACGCCAGCAGCGCTCGCAGCAGGAACTGCATCTGGATGCTCATGAAGGAGAACACGCCGCTGAGCCACAGCAGCCGGAACGCCGGAACCCCTAGTGCGGCGAATGTGGCCGTGCGCTCGTAGGGCTCAGGCTCCGAAGGCGTGGCGGCATCTCCGTCGACACCGTCGGGGGGCCGGGCTTGCCCGCCGGGCGCCGCCGTCGCCCGTGATTCCGTCATCCCTGTGGCCCCTTCGGACAAGCCGACAGCCGACGCTAGCGGTTTGCCGGTTCACGGCACCGCCGATTGGCTCTGCCTCTTGGTGAGCGCTGGGGATGGCTCGACTCGGCGAACGGTGGCTGCGGATAGCGTCACACCGGCCCAGATCCGGCGCTGGATTGGCCGACAACCGTTGTCAACCGCGTCCGGAGCTAGCGAACCAGGAGGTTGCCCAGATGCCACGTCTTGATCTCAGCGGCGCATCAGCCATCGTCACCGGCGGCGCGTCAGGCATCGGCGAGGCCAGCGCACGCCAGCTCGCCGACGCAGGCGCCCATGTTGTCATTGCCGACCTGCAGGACGACCTTGGCACCGAGGTGGCGTCGTCTTTAGGCGGTCTGTTCGTGCGCTGCGACGTCACGAGTGTCGACGACGCCGGCGCCGCCGTCGATGCCGCATCGGAGATGGGGCCGCTGCGTGCACTGGTCAATTCTGCAGGGTTGGGCCGAGCCGGGCGCACCATCGACCGCAACAACGTGCCGATGGACCTCGAACAGTTTCGGTTTGTCATCAATGTGAACCTGATCGGCTCGTTCAACATGCTCGCCCAGGCGGCGTCGGCGATGGCCAAGACCGAACCCGCCGATGCCGACGGCTCTCGGGGAGCGGTCGTGAACATGGCGTCGGTCGCGGCATTCGACGGCCAGATTGGCCAAGCCGCCTACTCGGCCTCCAAGGGCGGAGTGGTGGGAATGACCCTGCCGATCGCCCGTGACCTGTCCGCTACCGGCATCCGTGTCAACACGATCGCGCCGGGCCTCATTGATACTCCGATCTACGGCGAAGGCGAGCAGTCCGATCAGTTCAAGGCGCACCTGGGCCAGAGCGTGCTGTTCCCCAAGCGGCTCGGCTACGGCGAAGAGCTCGCCTTCATGGTCATGGAGTGCATCACCAATCCATACATGAACGGCGAGGTCATCCGGGTCGACGGCGGCATCCGGCTGCCCCCGCGCTGATTCGCGAGACCGCAGCGGTGCTCAGCCAGTCGCGCCCGCCAGGAACTCCGCGACGGTGTTGTTGAACGCCTCGGGCTGTTCTTGGTTGGCGAGGTGGCCGGCGTGGGCGATCTCCGCGTAGCGAGCATCGGGGATTCCCTCCGCCAGCCGCTGCGACGCGCGCGGTGGGGTGACCTCGTCGTGCTCCCCCACCACCACCAGCGTCGGCGCTGCGATGCGACCGAGGTCCGGGTAGTGGTTCGATTCGGCCATCGAGTCGCACGCCCACTGGTAGCAGGGCATGCGGATTGACGGGATCATCATGTCGGCGACATGAGATCGAAGATCGTCGGCTGCATCGGGGCTGACGAGCCGCTGCGCCCGTGCGGCGGCGAAGCCCTCGGGACCCAGGTCGACGAAGTCGATCGCCCGCGCACGCATGGCTTCCGCCTGTTCGGGCTTGGTTCCAGCGCCGGCGCTCGAGTCGGCCAGAACGAGCGCCGAGACCAGCTCGGGATGGCGCAGAATCAGTCTGGTCGCGGTGACGCCGCCCCACGAGACACCGAGCACGGCGACCGGGCCATCCGACTCTGCAGAGATGAGCGACGCAGCCGCATCAGCCCAGCCGTCGATGCCGGGGGCGTCGTCGGGATCAGCCGAATAGCGGTAGCCAGGAGCGTCCCAAGCCACCAGCCGCCTCCCCAGGCGCTCAGCCAGCGGGCGCTGACCCAGAAAGGCATCAGCGCACGAGCCGATGCCGTGCAGGCACAACAGCACTGGCGCGTCATGGGCACCGTAGGACCAGCGAAAGATGTTGCTCACCGGACTGTGCTCATCGACTTAGGCGCACCCGCGCCAACGGGGTCGGCA
This sequence comes from Acidimicrobiaceae bacterium, assembly GCA_026713105.1. GTDB lineage: Bacteria > Actinomycetota > Acidimicrobiia > Acidimicrobiales > Poriferisodalaceae > Poriferisodalis. Next base: position 75,804 of record JAPOPC010000034.1, on the reverse strand, counting down.
CGCCGGCTACGGGGGCACGGGTGCGGAAGATGCAGCCGCCATCGTCCGTGCCGCCGCCGGTCACGATGTAGAGATCGCGCATGTCAGCGCCGCCGAAACAGACGCTGGTGACGAAGTGGTCGGGCACCGGCACGGCAACGTCGGGCTCGCCGTCGGGCGTGTAGCGCTGTACCCGGCCGCCTTCAGCCAACGCCACCCACACGCCGCCCTCGACATCCACCGCCAAGCCGTCGGGCACTTTGCCTTCCCGCACGAACTCCCGGCGGTTGGAAACCGCGTCGCCGTCCACATCGGACACCCACACGCGACCCGGGATGCTGTCAGAGTGATACAGGCGTGAGCCATCGGGCGAGAAGCCGATGCCGTTCGTGAGCCGCACGTCGCCGTACACCTCGTCAGCGGAGCCGTCGAGGTTGATGCGGTACAGCTCGCCCGGCACATCGGCAGATGACTCGTCGAAGGGATTGCGCCGCAGCGAACCGACATAGACGCGGCCCAACGCATCGGTGTGCATGTCGTTGAAGCCGGCGACATCGGGAGCGAACAGCACCTCCGAGCCGGCGTCGGTGACGTGCTGGATATTGCGCCCGCTCACCACCACGCCGCCGTCGGCGTGCAGCACCATGCCGCCCACGCCCCGACGCTTCGGTACCACCACCTCAATTTCGCCGTCGGGCGTCCGCCGTCGCACACCGCCGTTGGGCACATCGGAGAAATAGAAATTGTCGTGCTCGTCCACCCGGGGCCCTTCGATCAACCCCCATCCCGAACTCAGCAGCTCCAACTCGAATCCGGCACTCATCGACGTCTCCCCTACTCCAAGTCCTGACAGTCACCCATCGGCTTCGGCCATCGGTGTGCGGACACTAACGAACACAGGACGGGGACGGCACTGGATGCAGCGCCCGCCGGGTCAGCTCGAAGGACTGAATGTGATGGGCAGCGGGTGGCCGGCTCGGGTGAAGAGGTCCTGCAGCATCCGCAGCGTCATGCCCCAGACCACCCGTCCGTGCCCAACTTCGATGCCCGGAAAGCGCTCATCGGGCCGCGGCGGGTAGAGGTAGTCGATGTGGTGCTTCGGGTCGGCCAGCTCCGCCACCGATACCCACAGCGCGTCCGCGACTTCGTAGTTGAGCGTCAAGTCAGGGCGGTCACCCTCGAGCCAGCACACATGCGGGGTCACCCGCAGCGCAGCACCGCGCCAACGAGGGTTGCCTTCCAGATCATTGAGCCGGCCGAGCCAGCGGACCCCCGCGTGCGCGGTGATGTCGAAACCGATCTCCTCGCGGCTCTCGCGCACTGCGGTGTCGAACGTGTCGTCGTCGTCGGGTTCGGTCCGGCCACCCGGAAACGCCATGTGGCCAGACCATGGATCCCCGTTGCGGATCGCGCGCTCAATGAACAGCATCTCGGGACCCCCGGCGCCCTGTCGCACGACGGCCGCAACGGCGGCCGTCGGCCCCTGATGCAGTGAGTCCAACTCCTGGCTCAGCACCGCCGACAAGCGCTCAGCTTCGAACGCCCCAATGACAGAGTGCTGCCCAACCACGACATCGCAGCGTAGGTGGCCGAGCCCGATCGGCTCCGGGTTGCCAGAAGCGCCACTGCTACCGTCGCCGCGATGACCGCAGCTGATTCCGTCACCTCAGCCGAGTCCGACGATCCGACCACCGGCATGGACGCGATGGCATTCGAGGCGTTCACAGGCGAGGTTGCGCAATTCCGCGACACGGCCGTGGCGCCGAACGTGGCCCGCTGGGAGAGCGAGAAGCGCATGGCGCCAGAAGCCCTGCGAGAGGCCTCCGCAATCGGACTCCTCGCCATGGAGGTACCCACCAACCTGGGTGGCCTCGGGATGAGCTTCGCCCAGAAGTGCCGCATCGTCGAAGTGCTGAGCGCCACCTCGATGCCGTTCGCCTTCAGCCTCGTCAACACCGGCAACGTCGCGGCACGAGTGGCGCAGCTCGGCAGCGACGCCCACCGCGAGCGCTACCTCGCCGACCTCATGGCCGGGCGCCGGTTCGGCTCGACAGCCCTGACCGAACCGGGCGCCGGCAGCGACTTCGCCAACATCGCCACCACCGCAACACGCATCGAGGGCGGCTGGCGGCTCGACGGCGCCAAGGCGTGGATCACCAACGCCGCTCACTCCGACGTCATCTTCTGCTATGCGCAGACCGAACCCGGCTCTCGGGGCCGTGGCATCGCATCGTTCCTCATCGACGGCACCCGGCCGGGATTCGAACGGCTGCCCCCCTATGAACTGGCGGGCGGTCACCTCATCGGCACAGGCGGCTTCCGGCTCGACGGCTACATCGCCCCCGCCGAAGATCTCATCGGCCCACCCGGGCAAGCATTCCTCGCAGCCATGTCCAGCGTGAACGGCGCCCGCACCTACGTCGCCGTCATGTGCTGCGCCATGGTCGAGGCGACGCTGGCAGGCGCGGTGCGCTACGCCACGCAGCGCGAGGCGTTCGGCAAGTCCATCCTCGGGCACCAAGGGCTGGCTTGGAAGCTGGCCGACGTGCAGAACCGACTTGAGGCGGCCCAGCTGCTCACCGAGCGAGCCGTCGCAGTTGTCACCGAGTCTCTGCGCACCGGCGACGCCTCAGGCGCAATCCTGCCCGCCGCTCACGCGAAGAAGTTCGCCACCGAGACGGCGGAGGCCGACATCGCCGCATGCATCCAGGCGATGGGCGCTGAAGGCCTGCGCAGCAGCTATCCGTGGGGTCACCACCTCGTCGGCGCTCGCATCGCCAACTACGTCGACGGCAGCACCGAGATCCAGACCGACCGCATCGCACGCTCGCTCGCTGCCACCTACGCGACAAGCTGAACCCACCGCACTACCGCTCCCCCGCCGCAGAGCATGCAACAGGCCGAAGCGGCGCGCTCAGCCGAAGACGCCTTCCTCTCGCAGCGCAGTGATGTCGTCCCACGTGTAGCCGTGCTCGAGCAGCACCTCCTCGGTGTGCTGACCGAGCTCGGGGGCGACGGCACTGGGTTCGAGCGGTGTGGCCGACATGCGGATCGGCGTGCCGATTACCGCACGGTCGCCATCGGGGTGCTCCACCCGTCGCAAGTAGCCGTTCTTGTACATCGACTCATCGGCCACAATCGTTTCGTAATCGCGGACTAGCCCGTAACGAACACCGGCCCCAGTGAGCACCGCTTCCCACTCTTTGAGGGTCTTCGTCGGGAACACCTCGTCGATGATGGCAACCAACTCGGCCCGTGCTTCAGAGCTCAGGATGAGGTCCAAGAACCGTTGGTCGTCGGCGAGGTCCGGCCGGTCGAGCAGCTTGGCAAATACGGGCCACCCCGGCCCGGTTCCGCTGAGCAGGTGGATCCAACCGTCGGCCGCTTCCACGGTGTGAAGCAGGGTGGGAACAAATGCGTGGCCCGAATCGATCCGCTCGGGGTTGCGGCCGGTCAGCAGCGTGTAGGTGATCTCCGACGCCTGGGCGTAGATCATGCCGCCCACGAGCGACACGTCGACCCGCTGCCCGAGCCCGGTCTCCCGGCGATGGAGCAGCGCCCCAAGGATGCCGGAGACCATGTTCTGACAGCCGACATGGTCGGAAATGACAGCCCCGTTCATCACCGGAGGGCCGCCGTCGATCCGGGTGGCGAACATGAGCCCGCCTTCTGCCTGACCGCTCGAATCGGCTCCCTCACGGCCGGACTTGGGCCCGATCGGCCCGAAGGTCGAACCGGTCGCGTACACGAGCCGGGGATTGATGGCCGACAGGTGCTCATACGACAGGCCCCAGGCCTCCATGGTCCCGGGTACGAAGTTGTGGATCAGCACATCGGTCTCAGCGACGAACCGCTCGAGCGCGCTCTTGCCGCCCGGCGTGCGCAGGTCGAGGGTGACCGACCGTTTCCCCCGGTTGCACGCTTCGTAATACGGATTTCGCGGATCATCGGGCAACACGGGAATGACCCGCGCCAAGTCACCCATGCCCGGCAGCTCGATCTTGGTGACCGACGCTCCCATGTCACCCAGGGTCAACGCCGCCTGGGGACCCTGCACCAATATCGACAAGTCGAGCACGGCGTAGCCGTCAAGCACTCCCATCGCCGGATCGTAACCCCCACCCGCTTGTCGCAGCCCATCGGCCCTGGCTTGCCAAACTACGGAGACCACGCCTCCAAGGACGGTGACCATGTCAGCAGCATCAGCGCAGCCACCCCCAGCAGATCTCTACGAAACGATGAGCACGCTGCGGGCCGTGCGCCGTCTGCGAACCGACCAGATTCCGCCCGATGTCCTCGAACGGGTCGTGCAAGCGGCGTGCTGGGCGCCGACCGGCGGCAACCAGCAACCGTGGCGCGTGATCGTCGCTACCGACCCGGCTGTCAAGCAAGGACTGGCCGACGTCTATGCGCCGGAGTGGGCGAAGTTCGCCCAAGGCTTCTTGAAGCGATTCGAAGGCCTCCCCGCCGACGAAGTCGCCAAGTGGGAGCGGATCGTGGCCGCGGGCGACTACCTCGCCGATCACCTGCATGAGGCCCCAGCGATCATGCTGTTCTGCGCCAACCCCGCAATGATGGCGATCACCGATGCCAACTTGGACCGGGTCAGCATGGTCGGCGGCGGCTCGGTGTATCCCGCAGTGCAGAATCTGATGCTGGCGTGCGTAGCCGAAGGGCTGGGCTGCACCCTCACGACACTGCACTGTTTCCGCGAGGACGAGGTGAAGTCGTTGCTGGGCGTGCCCGACGGATGGGCCACCGTCGCGATGGTGCCGATCGGGTACCCGGTCGGCAGGGGCAACGGCCCGATCACTCGACGGCCGCCAGCCGAGATGGCGTACCGCAACACGTTCGGACAGGCCTGGTCGAGCTGATCGGTCGACCAGGGTGCGTGCCGGTTCGTCGCCGCGCACCCCAAGCACGCGGCCTGATCCACGCCGCGCTGCGGCCGTCGCGAGCCCAAATCCGTTATGACAGGCTCTAGCCAGACTCACCGGGGGAACGCCATGAGCGAACCGATGCCAACTTCGAAGTCACGCGAGTTGTACGAGCGTGCGCAGGCGGTGATTCCCAAAGGCGTGTACGGCCACTACGGCCCTGCCGTCATCGAGGACGGGCCGGTCTTTTTCTCCTCTGCGGAGGGTGCCCGATTCACCGACGTGGACGGCAACTCATACATCGACTGGATGTGCGCCTACGGCCCGAACATCTTGGGATACAACCACCCGGCGGTGGAAGAGGCCGCGGAAAAGCAATCCGCCGACGGCAGCACGGTCAGCCTCGCCGCACCGGTCATGGTCGAGCTGGCAGAAGAGCTCGTTGATCTCGTGGACGGCGCCGACTGGGCGCTGTTCGGCAAGAACGGCGCCGATGCGACAGGGCTCGCCGTCATGGTTGCCCGCGCCGCAACCGAGAGGCGCTACATCCTCAAGATTGAAGGCGGCTACCACGGCTCGGCCCCGTGGATGCAGCCGCCGGGCAACAAGGGCACCATTGCGGAGGACCAAGCCTTCGTCATCGAGGTGCCGTGGAATGATGCGGCAGCGGTGCAAGCCGCCATCGACGCCCACCCGGGCGACATCGCCTGCTTCATCTCGTCGCCGTACCACCACCCCGTCTTCGCCGACAACGAACTGCCGGCAGACGGTTACTGGACGGCAGTCGAGTCAGCATGCAGGGCAGCAGGCATCGTCGTGATCCTGGATGAAGTGCGCAGCGGTTTCCGGATCGATCTCGCCGGCGCGCATGTCGCATACGGGTTCACTCCCGACCTCATGTGCTTCGGCAAGGCGATCGGTAACGGGCACCCCGTGGCGGCGCTGGCGGGCAGCGACGCACTGAAAGACGCCGCCGCAGAGACGTTCTTCACGGGGACCCAGTTCTTCAACGCCGCGCCGATGGCAGCAGCCCTCGCGACGCTGCGGGAACTGCGCGCGACAGATGCGGCCGCCGCCGCGACCCAGACCGGGGTTCGCCTGGGCGAAGCGCTGACCGATGTGGCGGCAGCGCACGGCCACGAGCTGCGCGTGACCGGCGTGCCAGCGATGCCGTACCTGCGCATTGTCGGCGAGGGAGGCTCGAAGTTTCACGCCCGTTGGGTGGCGGAGTGCATCCGCCGCGGCGCCTACCTGCTCAGCTATCACAACAATTTCGTCTGCACTGCCCACACCGACGACGACATCAGGCGCACCTGCGACATCGCCGACTCGGCGTTCACCGCACTCGACTGAGGCCCGACGGTCCAAATCGAGCCCGATCGATCAGCTCAGCCTCACCGCCACCGCCCTGCTGCTGCCCCGCGAGGACTACGAATGAAATACGGCTTCACCGTGCCCAACAACTTCGGGGTCGACGACCCCGCCGAAGTCGTCGCCTTGGCCATCGAGGCCGAGAAACACGGCTTCGACTCAGTGTGGGTGAACCATCACGTGCTCAACGTCGGCTACGTGTGGGACCGGCTGGGTGAGCGGCCCTACCACGATGCGCTGGTAACGCTCACCTGGATGGCAGCGCACACGTCACGAGTGCGACTGGGCACCAGTGTGCTGGTGATGCCCTACCTGCACCCGATGGTGCTGGCCAAGGAGCTGGCCACATTGGATCGCCTGAGCGGGGGCCGCCTGGTGGTCGGGCTGGGCGTGGGCAGCCTGCCCGAGGAGAACGAGCTGCTGAGCGCGGAATACGACGACCGCGGCCGGCTCAGCAACGAGTTCATCGAAGTGCTGGATCTGCTGTGGACCCAGCCCAGCGCCGACTTCAATGGGCAGCACTACTCATTCCAGGGCGCGGTCAGTTCGCCCAAGCCGCTCCAGCATCCCCGGCCGCCGATCCTCATCGGCGGCAACCGCCCTCCGGCGCTGCGGCGCGTGGGGCGGTTGGGCGACGGTTGGCATCCGATGATGCTGTCGCCCGAAAGCGTCGCGAAGCGCCTCCCGGTAATCCGCGAAGCCGCCGACGTCGCAGGCCGCCAGGGCATCCCCGCTGAGGTGTCGGTGCGTCTCACAGCCAATGAACTGACTCCGGAGTTGGCCGCCGAGTACTCAGCCGTCGGCGTGACCGAGCTCGTCGTCTCGTGGAATACCGGCGACCTCGCCGAGATCAGCGACGGCCTCACCACCTTCGCCGCCGAGCATGGCGTCGCGCCCTCGGGCGATCGCTAGCCGTGCGCCTCGCCGCCAAGCTGGCCAATCGGGCTACTTGGTACGGAAGGTGTTGCGCATCTGGTCGCCGTCGTAGCCGCCCAGCACCTCGCCCTGGGTTGCGTACACGTACAACGCCGTCTTGAAATAGATGCTCAGAGCGTTCACGACGACCAGCGCCGTCACGGCGCCCGCAACGCCCACGGCAGTGCCGACGACGACGCCCACGCTGCCCGGCACGATGAAGGCGATCAGCACACCCACGATCACCGCCGGAAGCATCAGCACGAACCCCAGCAAGCCAAACCCAGCCTGCGAGATGAGGTTCTCACCCCAGGTCTGCTTGACCAGCGATGCCGACCGTTTGATGCCTGAGACTGCCCGCTCGTCATCCACGATGATGGCGGGGACGACGAGATAGGTGGCGATGCCCCACGCTGCTTCGGCGATCCACCCCATGATGTTGCCGATCGCTCCGAACCGCTCTCGGAGAAACCGGATCAGGATTCCGACGGTGACCGTGATGACCGCCCAGCCGATCAGGCCCGGCAGGTGCGTTCCCGCCCGGCCCATGGCGCTGCGCACCGTGGGGTCACCGCCCGTCATCCGGTCATAGGCACCCGCCACGAGCGCCCCCTCGAAGAACACCCCGGCAGACGTCATGGCGACCAAGAAGACGATGCCCAGCACTGCCATGCTGCCGCTGATGGTGCCCTCTTCGACGTCTCCGACGACGAATCCCACCACGCAGGCCGCAGCCGCGAGAACGAGTATCACAAGCATGCTCAGCACTGGCAGCCACAGCAGCTCCCGATCCTGTTTCAGCAGCGACCACGATGTCTTCGTCAGCCGCCAGGTATTGGCGAATCGGCCCATAGGAATGCTCCTTGCCCCTCAGCCTTGCGTCGGCGTATCGATGGCTGCCCCGATGCCACGGCTGACGCTTTGTGCAGGCCCGAGCGTACCCAGCCCGCGCGAAACCAGATCGTCAGTCTTGTGAACGTGCGGCGGCGGACGCCTCGGGCGCGGCGGCCTGCCCAACCGGTTTGGGCGCAGCGCGCGAACCAGCGGGCGTGCGGATCACCATGGCCACCGAGAACAGCACGACGGCGCCGCCCCCGAACTGCATGAGCGTGACCGGTTCGCCATGGATCAGCCAGGCCGTTCCCACGGCCACGATGTGCATGGCCAGCACATACAGCGAGGATCGGGCTACCTCGATGTGACCGTGGCACCACGTCATCAGCACGTGGCCGAACACCCCGGTCACGAAAGCCACGATCACGATCCACAGCCAATCCAGCCCGCCGAACTCGAAGAACTCGCTGGGCGATACCAGCAACAGCGTCGGCACGACCGCCGCAACGAATGACCAGAAGTTGATGCCTGCCATCCACTCGATCGGATCGACTGCGCTGGTCGATCTGGCCATCCGGGTCAGCACGAAATACACGGTGAACGTCAGCACCGACATGGCGGTGAGGAACAGGCCGAAGGTGCTGGCACGGAACTCGCCGCCCGCACCCATAATCACACCGGCGGCGCCGGCCACTCCGATCAGTGTGAAAACGATCTGGCGCACGCTGACCCGGTCGCCGAAGATCGGGCCCACCATCGCCAGGAGCATGGCCGGCTGCAAGGCCATCATCACCGACATCACCGAGATCGTGACTTCCTGCACGGCGGCGAAGACGAAGACCATGTTGATGCCGAAGGACAGCCCCGGCAGTGCTGTCTGCAAGAACACCCGCCGGGACAGCCAGCGACCCCGCAGTGCCAGCACCAACAGCAGGAACGGTGTGGATATGCCGAAGCGGATGAACGCGCTCACCATGGGCGGCGCAGTGAGCAGCTTGGAGATCGGCGGCCCGAGGCCCCACGAAATGACGACCAGGCCCATGATGAGCAGCGGCAGGGCGCCGCCGACTGTCTGCACGGGCGCGGTCTCGCGAACCGGTGTCACCTCGAACACCTGGGCACCGTTCACCGGGATGGCTCGCGCGCCGTTGCCTGTCGCGACCTGCTGGCGCGAACCCCTCACCAGAGCGAGGCTACGACGGTCGGGTGGGTCAATACCCTGCCAGCCTGAGATCGTCTCGCTGCTGTGGAAGGAAGAATCATGAATGACGACGCCAGTGCCGGCAACCCGGGAGCAGAAATCAGCCTCCCGCCCCAGTGGTCCGCGGATCTCAGCGGTCAGACGGCGCTCGTCACCGGCACGACGTCGGGATTGGGTCGTCGCTTCGCCACCGTGCTCGCCGCGTGCGGGGCCAGTGTGGCCATCTGCGGCCGGCGCATCGAGCGGCTCAATGCGCTGGCAGCCGAGCTGGAGGCCGACGGCGCCACGGTGCTGCCGATCCCGCTGGATGTCACCGACACCGAGGCGCTCTTCGAAGCGGTGGCTACTGCCGAAGACCAGCTCGGCACCGTGCAGATCCTCGTGAACAACGCCGGTAAGCCCGACGCCCGCCTAGCGCTGAAGATGGACCCAGCGTTCGTCGACGAGATGGTCGCCACGAACCTCACCTCGCTGTTCCACCTGTCGTGCGAGGTGGCTCGGCGGCTCATAGCTGCCGAACTCCCGGGCCGCATCGTGAACATCTCCTCGGGCGCAGCGTTCCGGGCGCCGATCGGAACTGCCATGTATGCGATCACCAAGAGCGCCGTGGTGCGCATGACCGAGGTACTGGCACAGGAGTTCGGCCGCTACCACGTGAACGTCAACGCGATTGCCCCGGGAGCGTTCGAGAGCGAGATGATGGACGGCATGCTCGAGCGCATGGGCGACATCACCAAGATGTTCCCGCGCCGACGTCTTGGCAAGGCTTCCCAGCTCGACTCGACGCTGCTGTACCTGGTGTCGCCGCTGTCGGACTTCGTGTCGGGCACCTGCATCACCGTCGACGACGCCCAAGGCGCCGGCTGAGATCGTGAGCACGACCGACGCAGCCACTGGAGTCGGCAATCGCACTGATGCCGACACCACGAGCATCGGCAATGGCCCTGATGCCAACGCCGAGGGCGTGGGCAATCGCACTGATGCCGACGCCACGAGCGTCGGCATTGCCGATCTCGACGAGGCGGCGCTGCATTGGCAAGAGCACGGCTGGGTGCTCGTGGACGGGCTCGTGCCAACTGCCGACATCGATCACGCGGTCGAAGATCTCTGGGATCTGTACCCGCATCCCGATGAGTTCCACGGCGGCGATGCGGCACATCGAAGCCGGTTCGTCGGCAGCAGCCATGACCAAGGCCACAAGTTCGGCAAGGCCGGCGACGACGGCCCGGCGTTCCGGGCCGAGCAATTCCTGGGGCACATCATGTTCCCCTACGAATCGCTCCGGCTGAACCGGCTGCAAGTGCACCGCAACGTGGTGCACTTCGCCCGTCGGGCAATGGGGCTCGACGACATCCGCATCTACCAGGCCCGCACCTGGGGCAAGTACACGGGTGTGACCAACTATGAGCAGCCGTTCCACCAGGACCGCAATCACAATGTCGTCCCCGATCGCCTCGAGCCGGGCTGGTGGAACCTGGAGGGTTTCCTGTACCTGAGCGACGTCGAGCCCGACGTCGCGCCGACAGAGCTGGCGGGCGGCCCCGCCGATCCGGCACGGCCCTACGACGGGCCACCCGAGAGCCGGCGGATCTCTGCCGCCGGCACCCGGGGCTCGTTTCTGGCCTACCGGCCCGATACTTGGCACCGTGGCGTCGACCTGAGAAGGCCCGGCGGGAGCCGCTTCCTCATGAGCGCCTCGTTCAAGCCGGGCGGCGCCGACTGGATCGGTTACGACAACGTGCAGCCCGTCACGGTGGGGCGGCCGTGGATTCAATTTGCTGCAACCTGCACCCCCGACGAACTGTCCCTGTTCGGCGCCCCCTTGCCCGGCCACCCCTACTGGACACCCGAGCTAGTAGACGCGCTCGAGCACCGCTATCCCGGCATCGACGCGAGTCCTTGGCGAGACGCGCTGAGTTGACTCCTCGCAGCGCTGGTTAGGCAGGTAACCGGGCACGCTCGCGAAGTAGCGTCGGCGGCCATGAGCTTTTTCGGACCGGATCACTTCGAGACCATCACCGACGGCCTGATCTTCCCGGAGGGCCCGGTGGTGCTGGCAGACGGCTCGGTGGCCGTCGTGGAGATCGGGCGGGGCACGATCACCCGCGTCGATGTCTCCGACGGTCGCAAGGACATCCTGGCTACTCCTGGCGGCGGACCGAACGGCGCCGCGCTCGGTCCTGACGGGGCGCTGTACGTGTGCAACAACGGCGGATTCGAGTGGATCACCGTGCGCGGGCGGACGGTTCCTGGCGAGGTGGCGTCGGACTACACGACCGGCCGCATCGAGCGCATCGACCTCGAGACCGGCGAGGTGGACATCGTCTATGCCGACGTGAACGGCGTGTCGCTCAAGGGGCCGAACGACATCATGTTCGACTCCACCGGCGGCTTCTGGTTCACCGATCACGGCAAGACCCGCACCCGCGATCGCGACCGCGGCGGGCTCTACTACGCCAAAGCCGACGGCAGCCACATCGAAGAGATCGCCTTCCCGATGGACGGGCCGAACGGCGTCGGCATCTCCCCCGAGGAAGACCGTGTCTATGTGGCCGAGACCTTCCAGGGCGCCATGTTCGCCTTCGATCTCGAAGCACCAGGCAAGGTGGCCGCGGGCGTTCCGGCACGGGGCTGGTTCCTGGCGCGCCCCGCCGGCCGCAAGTACTTCGACTCGCTGGCGATGGACGCCGAAGGCAACGTGAGCGTGGCAACCATCCTCACCGGCGGCATCAGCACCTTCACCCGCGACGGCGACGAGCTCGAGTTCGCCCCCACCGACGACTCGGCCACCACCAACATCTGCTTCGGCGGCGACGACATGCGCACGGCCTACGTGACCTTGTCGGGCACCGGCCGCCTAGCTGTCGGTGAGTGGCCCCGCCCCGGCCTGAAGCTCCCCTTCTAGGCCAGGCAGCGCGGCATGGCGCCGCCGTTGTAGGCGACCATGTCCATGATCGCCTGGGGGACGCCGGGGAACTCGTAGCCGTCGGGGGCAGCCTCTCGGTACGCGACATGCAGGTTGCCGGCGAGCCGTTCGGGGTCGGTATAGCGGGCGTGGGCGCCGAGGTCGCTGGCCTGAGCCTGCTCCAGAGGCGAGCGTCCTGCGGCTATTCCTTCGGCCGCAGCGTCCTGCACGAATCGCAGGTATGAGCGCTGCTCGTCGAGTACCCGCGCGATGTCATCGCCGCCGAAGTGCGGGCCATGGCCGGGCACGATGACGTCCGCCCCGTAGCTCTCGATGACATCGAGAGCGTCGAGTGTCCCCGACACCGATCCAAACAGCGCGAACGGCGTGCCTCCGTGGAAGATCAGGTCGCCGCAAAAGAGCACCCGGCAATCGGGCAGCCACGCCAGGATGTCACCGTCGGTATGGGCAACAAAGCCCAAGTCAGACAGCTCGATGCGACGGTCGTCGAGATGCAGCACTGTCGAGCCCTCGAAGGTCACGTCGGGGGCCCGGAACTGCAGGCTCCCCCAGTCAACGCCGGGAAAGACGGCGCTGTAGTCGGGGATGCCCGCCGCCACCATCACCTCACGGCACGCCGTATGGGAAACCACCGTGGCGTCTTCGAACAGGTAGTTGCCATGTGTGTGATCGGCATGGTGGTGCGTGTTGACCAGGATCGTGACCGGGTTCGGCGTCACCGACGCGATCGCATCGATGTATGCACGGGTGCGTCGCTCGGTGGAGGTCGCGTCGATCGAGATGACGCTGTCGGTTCCGACGACGAATCCCATGTTGTTGATGAACCATGTGCCGTCGGGCTGGACGTAGCTGTATACGCCCGGTGCCACCTCGCTGAGCTGTGCCGCTTCGACGGCTGCGTGTGCTGCATGTCCCGACATGTACGCCCCCTGAGTCCCTCGAACAGGCTCCGCTGCTACGGCGAAGCGTAGAACCCGTCGCCTACGCTGGGGGGCGCTTCAAACCGCGCCCGCGGGGACTCAAGGGAGCCACCATGAGCACGACTGCTGACATCGACACTTCTTCGCCGGAGCGGGATTTCGACGTCTACAGCGACGAGTACATCCAAGGTGCCGCCGACGTCTGGGACGAACTGCGGCCGGAGTGCCCTGTCGCACACAGCAGCCACAACGGCGGGCACTGGATGCCCACGACCTGGGACGACATCGCGGCGGTCGCCTACGACACCGAGACCTTCAGTTCACGTGACATCGCCGTGGCGCCCACGCCTGAAGGCGTCGGGCTCCTGACCGCCCCGCCGATCACCTCGGACCCGCCGTTCCACACCGACGCCCGTCGCCTGCTGCTCCCGTTCTTCGGGCCCACGGCCGTCGACGCCATGGTTGAGGTCACCCGCAGCATCGCCCGTGAGCGCCTCGACGCCATCGCTGCCGAGACCGGCACAGATGGGGGTGGCGTCGGCGTCACCGACGCAGCCGACACCTACTCCAAGCACATCCCGGTCCGGGTGATCGCCCGCATCCTGGGGCTGCCCGAGTCGGACGAGCCAAAGTTCACCCGCTGGGCAGTCGACGTGCTGCAGTCCAAGGGCGACGAGTTCGACCGGCGTGCAGACGCAACCCGCGAAGTACTCGTGTACTTCGGCGAGCTCACCGATCAGCGGAGGCAGGAACGGGCAGACGACCTGCCTTCCAAGCTGCTCGACATGCGTCTGCCCAACGGCGACCCGCTGGCCAATCACCACATCACCGGCGCCAGCTTCCTGCTGCTGCTCGCCGGCATCGACACCACGTGGAGCTCGATCTCGGCCAGCTTGATGCACCTGGCCATGAACCCCGCCGACCGCGAGCGGCTCGTGGCCGAGCCCGAGCTGATTCCCACTGCTATCGAGGAGTTCTTGCGGGCCTATGCACCGGTCACGATGGCCCGGGTCACCGCCACCGACGATGCCGAGATCGGCGGCTGCCCGGTCGCCCACGGAGACAAGGTGCTGCTGCCTTTCGGCGCCGGCAACCGCGACCCTGCGAAGTTCGACCGCCCCGACGAGGTCATCATCGACCGGGCGGAAAACCGCCACTTCGCATTCGGCTTGGGCATCCACCGGTGCTTGGGCTCGAACCTGGCCCGCATGGAACTGAAGGTCGCCATCGAAGAGTGGCTGGCCCGGTTTCCGAACTTCGAGCTGGCGACCAATGTCGGCCGGGGCGGTGTGGAATGGGGCGGCGTGCAGGTGCGGGGCCCCCGCAACCTGCAACTCCGCGTCGGCATCTGAGCCAGCAGAGGGCCGAGCCGCTCGCCCTCACTCCCTCAGAGCGTCCGACAATTCCTCGGGCGTCATCATCACGTCGCGAGCCTTGGAGCCCTGCGAGGGGCCCACGACGCCACGCTGCTCGAGCAGGTCCATGAGCCGACCCGCACGGGCGAAGCCGACCTTCAGCTTGCGCTGCAGCATCGAGGTAGAGCCGAGCTGGGTCTCCACCACGATCGTCATCGCCTGGCGCAGCAGCTCATCGTCATCGGCATCACCCGTGGTACCGCCGGGAAGGATGCTGGTGCCGTCCGAATCGGCAGTGCCCTCCACGCCTTCCACATAGCTGACCTCTGGTGCCTGGCGGCGCCAGTGAGCCACCACGTGGGCAATCTCCGACTCGCTCACCCAGCTGCCCTGGATGCGGCGCGGGGTGCTCGAATTTGCCGACAACAGCAGCATGTCGCCTTGGCCGACCAAGCGCTCAGCGCCGGGCTGATCCAGAATCACCCGGCTGTCAGCCAGGCTCGACACTGCGAACGCCAGCCGGCTCGGGATGTTTGCCTTGATCACCCCGGTGATGACGTTCACGCTCGGGCGCTGGGTTGCCACGACGAGGTGCACGCCGACCGCTCGGGCCATCTGGGCCAGGCGGGTGATGGATTCCTCCACATCACGGGCGGCCACCATCATCAGGTCGTTCAGCTCGTCGACAACCACCACGATGAACGGCATCTGCTCATAGGGCTGGTCATTGCCGAGCAGCTCGCTCTCTTCGCTGTGCAGCGCCCCGTCGAGCACGGCGGCGTTGTAGCCGGTGATGTCGCGGAACCCGGCCTCGGACAGCACGTCGTAGCGGCGCTCCATCTCCTTGACGGCCCACGCCAGCGCATTGGCAGCCTTGCGGGGTTCGGTCACCACGGCAGTCAGCAGATGAGGCAGCCCGTCGTACTGGCCGAGCTCCACCCGCTTGGGATCGACGAGGATCATGCGTACCTGGTCGGGCGTGGATCGCATGAGCAGCGACGTGATGATCGAGTTGATGCACGACGACTTGCCCGAGCCGGTGGCCCCCGCGATGAGCACGTGGGGCATCGTGGCCAGGTTGAGCATCACCTCGCGGCCCGAGATGTCCTTGCCCATGGCGACTTCCAGCGGATGCATCGACTCCGCCGCTGCCTTCGACGTGAGGATGTCACCGAGGGCCACGAGATGGCGATCGCTATTGGGAACCTCCACGCCGATGGCCGATCGACCGGGGATCGGCGCAAGGATGCGTACATCGGCAGCCGCCATGGCATACGCGATGTCCTTGTGCAGGGTCGTGACGCGAGACACCTTCACGCCCGGGCCCAGCTTCAGCTCGTAACGGGTGACCGTCGGACCCGGTTCCCACCCGGTCACCTGCGTCTCCACACCGTGGCTCGCGAGCGCTGCCACCAGGGCCTCAGCACCAGCAGAGAGCATTGCCTTGTCGAACTGCTGGGCCCCGCTTCGCTTGAGCACGGTCTTCTTCGGCAGCTTCCAGCGGGGACGCTCGCTGCTGCGGTTCCCTGCTGCGCGTGCCGCCGGCACTGGTGTCGGCACGACATCGCCGGCGGGGGGCTCCAAGAACTGGGGCGGCGTCGGCTCGAAGACTGCCTCGTCGGAGGCTGCCTCGCCGGAATCTGCGCCAAAGCGGTCTGGGTCGGCCGGATCCAGACCCGGGATCGCTGCGGGCGCGCCAGCCGCCAGCTCTGCATCGGGCGCGTCGAGGTCGTACTGCTCTTCGCCGAACGAGGGCGGCTCGGGGTCCTCGCCGACGCGCTGCAAGCTGCGGGCACCCTTCGACAGCGTGCCGCTCAGCACTCGTCCCAGCGCAACCAGCCCGGTCCAGATCCACCGCAAGACCTGACCGAGACCGATGTTGGCGACGATCATGACGGCGAACAGCATCACCAGCAGCAGGACTGCCCAGGTCGCCGGTTCGTCAATGAGGCGTCGCAGAGGCTCGGCGACCGAAGCGCCCAGCACTCCCCCGCTGCCGCGCAAGTCTTCCAGCGACCCGAATCCGTCGGCGGAGCCCGACAGGTGGGCGGCCGCGGCGAATGCGATCGTGAGCACGCTCAGCCCGAAGGCGGCACGGCCGCTCCGCTCCGAGGCGGTCATGCGGGCGAGCGCAACGCCGATCCAGACCAGCAGGATCGGCACGACATATCGGAACACGCCCACCAGCACTGCGAGCGCGCCCTCCAGGATGCGACCCACGACGCCCGCTCGATCGCCCAGCAGGCCCAATGCGCAAATCACGGCAAGTGCGAACAGCGACAGCGCCACGATCTCGCGCGATCGCCCGCTCAGTGCATTGCGAACCACGCGGGTAAACCCACTGCGAGCGTCGTTCGGCGTCGACGATTTCGACGCTTCAGTTGAGCCATTGGCTTCGGCAGCGCTGCGCGCACTCACCTCAGCGAGAGTACCGAGGCGGCGCAGTGTCTTCGGAGACCCACTGAGTCCGTCCCTCAGCTGACTTCAGGGTCAGCCTCGCTGCGTAGCGTGCTGGCAGATTCCTCCTCGTGCTCAAGGCGGGCTCGCTCGGCAGTGGATGCCCGGTGCTGATTGCGGGCTGTCTGGATCGCAACCAGTACGAACATCACGATGGTGAACGGAATCGAATAGCGATTGATGAAATCGATGACCGAGCCAAGCGGCCCCGAGAACAGATCGGCGACCCACCACACCAGCGCCAGACGGGTGACCGTACCGGCCAAGTTCACCACCACGAACGGCAGCTGGCGCATCCGCGCGATTCCAGACAGCAAGCACATCGGATAGCCAGGAATGGCGAACAGCAGCAACCACCCCACACGGGGAAACCAGCGCTCGAGCCAGTCCATGGTCCGGATGATGCGGTTGCGGGGTCCCAGCTCGGCCGCCAGGTAGGCCTTGGCGTTGGGGCCGTAGTCATAGCCGAGCCGGTACAGGAACGGATCGGTAATGAACAGCCGGATCACGCCGATGGTCATGAATGCCCACAACGGGGCTTGGTGGGCCACACCTAACAGGATCGGGTCGGTGGCGTTGAGCGACAGCAGCACCAACGGCGCCCGTGCAATGAGGGCTGCGAAGAAGATCTGACCGGCATAGGCCGCCAAGGCGAAGCCCACCGGAACCGCCGCCAGCAGCTGCATCCTGCGACGGTCTGCGTCAGTGATCGGTGGGCCCGACGATGCCGGGTCGGCCTCGACGGCATCGGCCGCCGTTGATTCGTCCCGGCCGTCGTCAACCACCTCCGCCGAGGCTACGCAGCCGCGCGGCTCCTGCACGGGAGTCCTAGCGCACCTGCACGCCCCTTCGAGGTGCCGCCCGCTGCCCTCTAGCCTGCGGCGTCATGGACTCGACGATGATGGACGTGCCGCTCACCCTCGACCCGCTGTTCGAACGCGCTGAGTCGCTGTTTGCCGACAAGGAGATCGTCACGGCGACCGCGACCGGAATCGAGCGCACCAACTACGGCCGCTGGGCGGAACGGACCCGGCTGCTGGGCGGAGCGCTCGACGACCTGGGCGTCTCCCCCGATGGGCGCGTAGCGACGTTCGCTTGGAACACCGACCGCCACCTCGAGCTGTACTTCGCAGCGCCGTGCTCGGGGCGGGTGCTGCACACGCTCAACATCCGGCTGTTCGCCGAGCAGGTCACCTACATCGCGAACCATGCCGAAGACGAGGTGATCTTCGCCGATCGGTCGCTGCTGGGGGCGCTGTGGCCGCTGGTCGACGAGATGACCACGGTGCGTCACGTGGTGGTCATGGACGACTCGGGCGGCGGCGCTGCGCCGGACATTCCTGACGATCCGCGGATCATCGATTACGAGGAGTTGTTGGCTGCGGCAACCCCGTCGGGTTTCCGGGTGGCCGACGAACGCCAAGCAGCATCGATGTGCTACACGAGCGGCACCACCGGCGAGCCCAAGGGCGTCGTCTACAGCCACCGTTCGACCTACCTCCACACGCTGGCGGCGATGCTGGTCGACTCGGCCGGCGTGCGCGAGAGCGACGTGGTCATGCCGGTCGTGCCGATGTTCCATGCGAACTCCTGGGGCCTCAGCCACGCGGCCGTCGCAGCAGGGGCGAAGCTCGTCAACCCCGGCCCGAACCTGGCACCCAAGCCGCTGGCCGAGCTGATCGAGACCGAGCGGGTCACCCTCGCCGCCGGCGTGCCGACAATCTGGATGGGCGTGCTCGGCGAGCTCGAAGGGCGCGACACCTCGAGCCTGCGCGCCATCCCGTGCGGCGGCTCGGCCGTGCCCAGGGCGCTGTCGGAGGGGTACCGCGAGACGGTCGGGCTGCCCATCCTGCAGGCGTGGGGCATGACCGAAACGAGCCCGCTGTGCTCGATCGCACACGTCCGCTCGGGCCAGCAAGACCTCGACGACGACGCGAAAGCCGACCTGCGCACGACGGTGGGAACGATCCTGCCGACCGTGGAGTTCCGCATCTGCGAACCCGACACCACCAACGAGCTGCCGCACGACGGCGAGACCTCCGGCGAGCTGCAGGTGCGAGGCCCGTACGTGACTGGCTCGTACTACAACCGGCCCGACGCGGCCGATTCCTTCACCGACGACGGCTGGCTGCGCACCGGCGACGTGGCCACGTGCGACCCGAATGGCTACATCCGGCTTGTCGACCGCACCAAGGACCTCATCAAGTCCGGCGGCGAGTGGATCAGCTCCGCCGAGATCGAGAACGAGATCATGAGCCATCCCAAGGTGGCCGAGGCCGCAGTGGTAGCGGTGGCCTCCGAGCGGTGGATGGAACGCCCGATGGCGTGCGTGGTGCCTGTCGGGGGCGAGACGATCACCCATGACGAGCTGATCGAATACCTCACCCCGCGGATGGCGAGGTGGTGGCTGCCCAGCGCAACCCGGATCATCGATGAGGTTCCCAAGACCTCGACGGGGAAGTTCTCCAAGAAGACGCTGCGCGACCGCTTCGCCGATCTCGTCGTGGAGTGAGCCGGGCGTGAGCGGCACCCCACACACGTCTGAATCTGATGCGAGCGGTGCACACCGCTCCGAGCCCCGCCTGCTGGTGTGGCTGGCACTGCGGCTCAAGGGTCTGGGCGAGATCGACGACGTCGCGGCGATCCACGGACTCGAGCCCGACGACACCGAGTGGCTGCTGGCTGAATTGGATGCGGCAGGCCACTGCATGTTCCGCGAGGTCGGCGGGGTGCCGAAGTTCATCCTGACGCCCACTGGCCGGGACGACGGCGAGGCCGCATTGGCCGCCGAGCTCGACGAGGCGAACGCCAGCGATGCCGTGACGGCGGCCTACCGGGAGTTCCTGGCACTGAACCCCAAGATGCTGCAGCTGTGCACCGACTGGCAGGTCTGGCCCGCCGATCATCCGGCTGCGGCTGATGCCGGACCCGGCGACGGCGGGCGGCTCAACGACCACAGCGACCCCGACTACGACGCAGCGATCATCGAGCGGCTCGAAGTGCTGCACGGCGAGCTGTCGGGAGTGCTCGAAGCGCTTTGCAGCGTGATGGCTCGCTACGAGAATTACTCGCCCAGATTCGCGGACGCGCTGGGCAAGCTGCAGGCCGGTGATCTCGACTACCTCACCAAGCCCATGATCCCGAGCTACCACACGGTCTGGTTCGAGCTGCACGAAGACTTGCTGGCCACACTCGGCATCAACCGCGCCGACGAAGGCAGCGTCTGACATCGTCAAGTCCGGCAGCACAAGCACAAAATCAGGACCACGCCGGCGGCGCTCAGCAGTAGTCTCGATGACATGAGCGCTCGATTCGGACGGGTTGTTCCGGCGATGATCACGCCGTTCGCGGCGGACGGCTCGCTGGATGTGGACGCAAGCGTGGCGTTGGCGCGCTGGCTCGTAGCCGAGGGCGCCGAAGGTCTTGTCATCACCGGCACCACCGGTGAAGCACCCACCATCACCGACGAGGAAGACTGGGAGCTCTGGCGCGCCGTCGCCGAGGCCGTCACGGTCCCGGTGGTGGCCGGCACCACCACCAACGACACAGCACATTCGGTGAGCCAGACTCGCAAGGCCGCCGAGCTGGGTGTCGACGGCATCCTGGCGGTGACCCCGTACTACAACCGCCCCTCCCAAGCTGGCATCGCGGGGCACTTCGCCGCTGTGGCCGAGTCCACCGACCTGCCGATCGTCATGTACGACATCCCGGTCCGCACGGGGCGCAAGATCGACACGCGGACGCTGCTGGAGCTGGCGCAGATTCCGAACATCGTGGCGGTGAAGGACGCGGCGGGGAACCCAGGCGAGACCGCCAAGGTCATCGCCGAGGCTCCGGCGGGCTTCGAGGTGTACAGCGGCGACGACAGCTTCACGCTGCCGTTGCTGGCCGTTGGCGCGGTGGGCGTGATCAGCGTCGCAGCGCACTGGTCGATCCCCGAGCACGTCGCCATGTTCGACGCCTGGGAGGCTGGCGACGCCACCAAGGCGCGCGAGATCAACGCTGCACTGCTCGAGAGCTACGACTTCGAGACCGGTGATGCGGCGCCCAATCCGGTGCCGACCAAGGCCATGCTGCGCACGCTGGGCCTGCCGGTCGGCGAGCCCCGCCTGCCGATGGGCCCGACGCCCGACGGCTTGGAAGATCGCGCCCGCGAGGTCTACGCCCGACTGAAGCAGACTTGAGTCGGCGCACGCGGCGCCCTGCGGCGTCCAGCACTTCGACGCGGTCGGGTGCTCGGGCGGACGGCGCATCGAGACAGCCCGTCACCGTCACCTTCCTCGGCGGGCTCGGGGACGTCGGGCGCAACTGCACCGTCGTCGAGTCCGGCGGAAAGCTGCTGGTCATCGATTTCGGGGTCATGTTCCCCGACCCGGCGATCATGCCCGGTGTTCAGCAGGTGCTGCCCGACATGGGCTGGCTCAACTCGCGTGCCCGAGACGTCGTCGGACTGGTCGTCACGCACGGGCACGAGGACCACCTCGGCGGCGTGCCCCACTTCCTGCGCAACATCGAGGTTCCGCTGTACGGCTCGGCGCTGTCCATGGCATTGGCCGAGCACAAGGTGACCGAGGCCCGCCTGACGGACCGCACGTCATTTCATGTCATCGGCGACGGCGAGCGGCGAAAGATCGGCCCGTTCGACGTCGAAGCGCTGCCCATCACCCACTCAGTTCCCCAGAGCCTGTGCATCGTGCTGCACACGCCCGCCGGCGCACTCGTGCACACGGGGGACTTCAAGATCGACGAATCGCCGGTGGACGGCCGACTCACCGATCTCGATCGGCTGCGAGCGCTGGGCACCGAAGGCATCGCCCTGCTGATGGCCGATTCCACCAATGCCGACCGTCCTGGACGCAGCGCGTCGGAGACCGAGATCGGCGCCACCCTCCGGCGTCTGTTCACAGAGCGCCCCGATCGCCGACTCATCGTGAGCTGCTTCGCCAGCCACCTGCACCGAGTCCAGCAGATTTGTGACGCCGTGATCGAGCAGGGCCGTGCCGTCGTGCCCGTCGGCCGCTCGATGGTGAACAACGTGCGCATCGCCCGCCAACTCGGCGTGCTGGACGTTCCCGAGCGTTCCCTGTTCGGCGTCGAGCAGCTCGGCAAATTCGACCCGTCGGAGGTCTGCATCGTGTGCACCGGCAGCCAGGGCGAGCCCAATGCTGCGCTGTCACTGATCGCTCACGGCAATCACCCCGAGATCGGTGTCGGCCCCGACGACACGGTCGTGCTGTCGAGCCACCCGATTCCAGGCAACGAGCGCTCGGTCTTTCGCATGGTGTCCGGATTGGCTCGCCGGGGTGCCGAAGTGATTCACGACGGGCACGAGCTCGTGCACACGTCCGGCCATGCGCAGCGAGACGAGCTGCGTGAGCTGCACAAGGCGTGCCGCCCGCGCTGGTTCGTGCCGATTGAAGGCGAATTCCACATGCTGGCTCGCCACGCGCAGCTCGCCCGGGAGCTTGGGATGAAGGCCAAACGGGTGCTGACGCTCACAGACGGCGCGCAGATCACGCTCAAGGGCGCCGAGCTGCAGGTCCGTGCCGGCGTGCCGGCGCCCTATCACTACGTGGACGGGACGCTCGACGACCCCGACGCCGAAGTCATCGCCGAGCGCTTGGCCCTGACAGCAGGCTTCGTGCACGTCACCGTCGTGCTCGACGGGCGGGGCCGTCTCGCGGCACCACCCGATATCGCCTCGCGAGGCTGGCTCGACGTGACGAAGCACGCCGACGTGGTCGAAGCACTGTCCGACGAGATCGCACAGAGGGTCGAGCGAACCGTCAAGGCAGCTCGGAACCGTCCCGACCCTGACGAAGTCGAGCGGATCGTCCGCCGCGCCACAGGCAGCTTCGTCGGCACCCGGACCCGACGCCGTCCTGCCATCTCAGCCACAGTGCTCTCGCTCGACTGACCGCCGGCTGACAGCATCCAGAGGAACCGGCGACGGCTCATCCCCCGCCTGTGAGCCCACTCCCACAGCGGTTGCGACTCGTCGGCCCCAGGCACCAACTAAAGCTGCAGGTAGGTATCGAGGCCGATCGTGACGCCGGGGTAGTCGGCAATTGCCTTGCAGGCCAGCAGCACGCCCGGCATGAACGACACCCGATCCATGCTGTCGTGGCGGATGGTGAGCGTCTCACCCGCTGTGCCCAGCATCACCTGCTGGTGCGCCACGAGGCCTCGCAGCCGGACAGAGTGAACCGGAATGCCGCCGGGACCCTTGCCGCCCCGCGCGCCCGGCAGCACTTCGTCTTGGGTGGGATCTGGGGCCCAGTCGCCCGAGGCCGCCGCCATGGCGCGCGCGGTCTGCATGGCAGTACCCGAGGGCGCATCGACTTTGTTGTCGTGGTGGAGCTCGATGATCTCAGCGGTCGGGAAGAACGGCGCGGCGAGCTCAGCGAACCGCATCATGAGCACCGCACCGATCGCAAAGTTGGGGGCGATGAGGCAGTTGCTGGCGGTGAACGCCTCCCGACACCGCTCGTAGTCGTCGGGGTCGAGACCGCTGGTGCCGACCACCGCATGAACGCCATGCGCCGCACACCATGCCAAGTTCTCCCGCGCCGCAGCGGCAACCGTGAAGTCCACTGCGACATCGACCGCAGCCGGATCGACCTCTGCGGCAGACGCCACGATGTCGATGCTGTCGGTGACGTCGCGCTGGCCTGGAGCACCGGGGTCCACCCCGGCCGCGAGTTCCAAGCCTCCGTCGGCGTCGACCGCCTCGCAGACGGTGGCGCCCATGCGTCCGCCGGCGCCGAAGACCAGCACTCTCACGGCGATCACGCTAGTGGCGCGCTCAGTTGCGGGCGGAACGCATTGCTGCGCATGCGCCGTGTTGGCCCCAGCCCGTGGACCCGCCTGAGTCGCTAGCGGCGGCCGCGACGTCTGCCGGAGCCCCGGCCGGGCTGCTCGAGCACTGGTCCCAGGTCGCCATAGACGTCCTTCGCGATCTGCTCGAAGTGCTCGCCGAACGACACGTCCTCACGGGCTGTGCCGCTCGGCTCCGACGCACCGGCTGTCGCCTCATCCGCGTCGTCGCCGCCGGACGCGGCGGACGAATCGCCGCCGCCCGCAGACACTCCTGCAGGCACAGGCGTTCGGCTCCGACGCGTGCCGTTGTCTCCCCCGCGACCGCGGTCTCGCCGCGGCGCAGGCGCATCGTCACCCGCACTGTCATCGTCACCCTCGCTGCCTCCGACCTGGGTCGGATCGGCCGGCGAGAGGCTGATCTTGCCGTTGGGGTCGATCTCCTCGACAATGACGCTGATCACGTCGCCCAGCTCAAGCACCTCTTCGACCGAATTCAGCCGGCGCCTGCCTCCCAGCTTGGAGATGTGCAGCAGCCCGTCGGTCCCGGGCAGCACGTTCACGAAAGCACCGAACTTGGTGATATTCACCACGCGACCCTCATAGGTGGCGCCCACATCGGGCGTCGGCGGGTTGACGATCAGCCGGATCTGCCGCTCGGCCTCTGCCACCACCTCGCGGTCGGTAGCACCGATGCTGACGGTGCCGACCGTGCCGTCGTCGTCCACGTTGATGTCGGCGCCGGTCTCTTCCTGGATGGAGTTGATGACCTTGCCCCGCGGGCCGATGACCTCGGCGATCTTGTCGATCGGGATCTCGAAGCTGGTGATCTTCGGCGCGGTCTCGCCGACGTCGGGCCTCGGCTCGGCGATCGCCGCACGCATGACCTCGAGGATCTGCAGGCGAGCCTGCCGAGCCTGGCCCAGCGCCTGGGTCAGCACCTCGGCGGGGATGCCTTCGATCTTGGTGTCGAGCTGGAGCGCGGTAATGGCGTCTTCGGTACCCGCAATCTTGAAGTCCATGTCTCCGAATGCGTCTTCGGCGCCCAGGATGTCAGTCAGCGTCACATACTTGCCGTCGGCGTACACGAGGCCCATGGCCACGCCGGCAACGTGATCCACAATCGGCACGCCGGCATCCATCAGCGACAGCGACGATGCGCACACCGACCCCATCGACGTGGACCCGTTGGACGTGAGCACGTCGGACACCAGCCTGATGGTGTACGGGAAGTCTTCCTTGGACGGTACGACCGGGAAGATCGCACGTTCAGCAAGTGCGCCGTGGCCGATCTCGCGCCGCTTGGGGCCACGCATGAAGCCCGCTTCGCCGGTGGAGAACGGCGGGAAGTTGTAGTGGTGCATGAACCGGCGCCGGTCCTGAGGATTCAGGGTGTCGACGATCTGCTCCATCCGGGACATGCCCAGCGTGGTGACATTCAGTACCTGGGTCTCGCCGCGCTGGAACAGCCCCGAGCCATGAGCGGTGCGCCCGAGGTAGCCCGCGACCGACGAGAGCGGCCGAACCTCATCGGTTGACCGTCCGTCGATGCGGAACCCGTCCGCCACGATGCGCTCGCGCACGATCTCCTTCGACAGCGACCTGACCGCCTCACGGATCTGGTCCTTGGCGCCGTCGAGGTCTGCGAATTCTGCGGCAACTTCGTCAATCACGGCGATGCTGGTCACCGATTGTGCGGCCTCGCGCTCGGCCTTGTCGGCGATTGCCATCACTTCACGCATGCGATCGCCGGCGACTTCGCGCACGCGATCGAGCACCTCGTCGGAATAGTCCCTGGTGGAGATGTACTCCATTTGCTGGATCGGACCGGACTGCTCTTCGACCAGCCGGCGCAGCGACTTCTGCATCTCGATGATGTCGTCGATCCACTGCTTGGAGGCCTCGAGACCGTTAGCGAGCACGTCCTCGGTGACCTTTGGTGCGCCCTGCTCGTAGTACGAGAACGACTTCTCCGTGCCGCCGGCCTCGACCATCATCACGGCGATGTCGCCGCTGTCGAGCTGGCGGCCGGCCACGACCATTTCGAACGTGGCGGCCTCGGACTCTTCATGGGTGGCGAACGGGATCCACTCGCCATCGGTGGAGTAGGCGATCCGCACGCCGGCGATCGGGCACTCGAACGGGATGCCGCTCAGCCACAGGGCCGCCGACGCTCCGTTCAACGCGACGATGTCGTATTGATTGACGTGGTCGGCGCCCAGAATCGTGCCCACGATGTGTGTGTCGTGGCGGTAGTCACTGGGGAAATTGGGTCGCAGCGGGCGATCGATCAGCCGGCAGGTGAGGATCGCATCGTCGGATGCACGCCCCTCTCGCCGGAAGAACGAACCGGGGATCCGGCCCACCGCGTACATGCGCTCCTCGATGTCGACCGTGAGCGGGAAGAATGACGCGCCGTCGCGTGGACGGTTTGACGCAGTTGCGGTGACGAGCACTTGCGTGTCGCCGATGCGGGACGTGACCGCCCCGTTTGCGAGGCCGGCGAGCACGCCGGTCTCAAAGGTGATGGTCTTGTCGGTGCCCGCGATGGGACCGGTGACCGAAATGGCTTCAGCCATGTCTGCTCCTGTTGTGGTGGCGGGACTGCTTCAACGAGTTCCGGCCCGCCTGTTGGTTGATGATGATGAGGTCTCGTTTGGCCATGGGACGTGCGCCCCAGCAGGGCGCGTGAGGCGGCGACGAATTCATGGCGCACGCTGGGGTGCGCGGAATGACCGTTGTCGCCCAGGACCGTTTCAGCGCCGGAGGCCGAGCTTTGCGATCAAAGCTCGGTATCGCTCGACATCGTTGGCGCTCAGGTAGTCAAGCAACCTGCGCCGACGTCCGACGAGCTTCAACAGCCCTCGGCGGCTGTGGTGGTCTTTGTTGTGGGTCTGGAGGTGTTCGGTGAGGTGCTCAATGCGGGCGCTCAATTGAGCGACCTGCACCTCGGGCGATCCGGTGTCGGCCTCCGAATGGCGATGTTCGTCGATCACCGAGGCCGCTGGACTTGATCTCTTGGCACTCATGCCGTTGCTGTATTCCCTGTCGTTGTGGCGCCGAGCAAATGCTGCGCTGTCGATTGCTGCGAGTACGCAGACTGCGTTTGCGAGGTTTGCTGCGACGTCTCGGCTGGGCGACCCAGCCGCGCTGTTCTGTCTCTTGTCAATCGTGCAGGCTACCAGCGGGACTTCGGCGGCCCCTCAGCTCACCGCCTGTTGTCCCCTAGGTATGCAGGCACTTCGCAGCGTCTTCGATGTCGCGGCGAAGCTGAACCTTCAGTTCGTCGATGCCATCAAAGCGTCGCTCGGGTCGCAGCCTGCGGACGAAGCGAACCTTGGCCGTCTCGTCATAGAGATCTCCGCGGAAGCCGATCAAGTGCGCTTCAATCAGCGAACGCTCGGCGAAGTCGTAGAACGTCGGGCGACGACCGATATTGACGGCCGCCGGATATTGGGCACCGTCAGGGCGCACGTACCACGCGGCATACACGCCGTCGGCAGGAATCTGCAGGTCAGGGGTGGTGGGCAAGTTCGCGGTGGGCACCCCGATCTGGCGGCCACGGCGGTCGCCGAGCGTGACAACGCCGCGTACCTCGAACGGCCGTCCGAGCAGCCGGTGCGCCCGTTCCACGTCGCCTGCGGCAAGCGCTTCGCGGATCGACGTGGATGAGATGACTTCGCCGTCGCCGGTCATCTGCTTGACCAGTGGGAGGCCGACCACCTCATAACCGTGTTCGGCGCCGACCTGGCGCAGTGTCTCGATGTTGCCCCGGCGCCCCTTGCCGAAATGGAAGTCGGCACCGACCACGACAGCGCGTGCCGTGAGGCAGTTGACGAGGATCTCGAGGGCGAACTGTTCGGCAGGCACCGCTGCGCGGGCTTCGTCGAACGTGACGACCAAGGTGAAATCGACCCCGGTCTCGGCCAGCAGCTCCAATTTGTGGTCGAGATCGCACAACAGCAGCGGTGCGGATTCTGGCCGTACCACCGTGGCCGGGTGGCGGTCGAACGTCACGACCGCGGTAGCGCAGCCGCGCTCGGCTGCCAGGCGATGCATTTCGGAGATCACGGTTCGATGCCCCCGGTGCACGCCGTCGTACTCACCCACGGTCACGACGCAGCCGTGCTCGAGCACCGGGCACCAATCCAGGTCGCGAATGACCTCCATGGGGGTAACGCTACTCACGACAGACTTCTGCGACTAGGTGCGCCCGCTGTGGAGGCGGCAGAACCCTCTGCTCCAGCGATCCGGCAGGTCGCAACGTCGCAGAGTCCCCTGCCGCCTCCACAGCTATGGCATCTGTGCTTACTGGCTCGAGTCCGAAGACGGCAGGACCGTGGCGCGCAGGCGGCCGTCGGTGCGTTCATGCACCGCCACGAGCTCCCCGGCGGTATCGAACAGCGCCCAAGGGCCGTGGCCCGCGTAGCGACAAGCGGCCAAGTGAGCGCCTTGGCGGGCCTGAGCTGTCTCGTCGTCGGACAGATGGAGCTGAGACAGATCTCGCACCAGTTCACCGGGTGGGCGCAGCACAGCATCGTCGGGAGATTCGGCCTCCGACAGCGAAAACGTACCGCTGCGTGTGCGCCGCAGCGCCCGGATGTGTGCGCCTCCTCCCAGCGCACTTCCCACATCGGCTCCGAGCGTTCTCACATAGGTGCCTGCCGAACAGTCGACCGAGGCCCGGTAGACCCGCGGATCCCTGGTGGCCGCCACCTCGAAGCCGTAGACCTCGACGACACGCGATTCGCGTTCCGCGGTCTGCCCGGAGCGGGCGATCTCGTGCAGGCGACGGCCTCCGACGCGAACCGCAGACACCATCGGCGGCAGCTGCGAGATGGTGCCGACGAAACCTTTCGCCACGCGGGCAACTTCACTCGGATCGAGATCCATGTTCCAAGTCTCGATCGTCTCGCCGGCGGCATCGAGTGTGCTGGTCGCCACCCCGAACACAATCTCGCACTCGTAACTCTTGCGGCCTGCAGTGGCGAATCGCAGCAAGCGGGTCGCATTGCCGATGCCGACGACGAGGACGCCCGTCGCGGACGGGTCGAGCGTGCCCGCGTGGCCGATGCGTCGCTCCCCGAAGCGACGCCGCAGCATGGCCACCACGTCATGGGACGTGGGACCGGGCGGTTTGTCGACGATGACGGTGCCGTGGGTGGTCGCGGGGCGTCGTCGCGCCACGGCCGTCAGGACCCCTCGTCCCGCTCTGCGGCAGTGTCCAAACGCGGGTCTGAGGGCGGCGGTTCGGGCTGGGGGTCCGACAGTGCGGCCAGCAGGTCTTCGATTCGCTCGGCGTCGATCACTCCCCGGTCCCGGCGGAAGCGAAGCGCAGGCGTGCGCCTCAAGCTGGTAGCCGTGCCCAAGGCTCGTTGGAGACGGTGGTGGTGGGCTTCGAAGGCTGCAGCTGCGGTTTCATCGGATTCCTGATCGCGCACGTCGTAGTGCACGACCGCGACGCTCAGCTCACGATCGACATCCACCCCGGTGATCACGATGCCGTCGAACGCCTCGTCGAGCCGCTCCATCTCGGAGGCGACCACGCTGCGCACGAGCTGCGCGACGCGATCGGTCCGCTCGTAGGGGTGCGCGGCGGGCATCGAACGCCGCCGGCGGCGGGAGCGACGTGCCATCGGATATGTGCTCCGTCAGGCGACGCGGGCGATCTCGCGCTCGGTGTACGTCTCGATCACGTCGCCTTCTTTGAGGTCAGAGAAGTCACTGAGACCGATACCGCACTCCATGCCCGCAGACACCTCGGCAACGTCGTCCTGGAAGTGGCGCAGGGATTTGATCGCTCCCTTCCAGATGATCGCGCCGTCACGCAGGAACCTGACTTTGGCGCCGCTGCGCACGTTCCCATGCTCGACGACGCAGCCCGCAACCGGTCCGACACCCGAGATGCGGAAGACCTGGCGCACCTGCGCCTCACCCGCGACGATCTCCTCGAATTCCGGCTCGAGCAGGCCGACCATGGCGTTCTGCACGTCGGAGATGAGGTCATAGATGATCTCGTAGAGCCGGACCTCGACATCCTCGGTCTCGGCGGTCTGGCGCGCATTACGGTCGGGGCGCACGTTGAAGCCGATGATCGTGGCTTCCGATGCGGCAGCGAGCTGAACATCGTTCTCATTGATGCCACCGACGCCTCGGCTGACGAAGGCGAGCTTGACGTCGGGGCGTTCGAGCTTGCGGAGGCTGTCGGTGACGGCTTCGAGCGAGCCATGCACGTCGGCCTTGAGCACCAGGTTCAGGGTGGCTGTCTCGCCGGCCTGCACCTGCTTGAAGATGTCTTCGAGCCGCGCGCCGCCACCGCTTCCGCCGGCGGTGCCGGCGAGGCTGGCCTGGCGCTGCCAATGCTCGCGAGTCTCCGCCACCTTGCCTGCGGTCTTCTCATCGGGTGCCACGACGAACATGTCGCCTGAACGCGCCACCTCGCCGAGGCCGAGCACCTGCACAGGCATCGCTGGACCCGCCTCGCTGAGCGGGGCCCCTCGATCATCGGTCATCGCACGCACGCGGCCCCACGCCGCGCCGGCGACCATCGGCTCGCCGATGCGCAGGGTGCCTCGCTGCACCAACACCGTCGCGACCGGACCACGGCCGCGGTCGAGATGGGCTTCGAGCACGATGCCGACCGCCCGACCGCTCGCCGGGGAACTGAGCTCCTCGAGCTCCGCGACCAGCAGGATCTGATCCAGCAATTCGTCGATGCCGTCGCCTGTCATGGCCGACATGGGAACGGTGATCACGTCGCCGCCGTAGGACTCAGGAATGAGGCCCCGCTCTGCGAGCTGGGCCCGCACGCGGTCGGCATCGGCTCCGGGTCGGTCCATCTTGTTGATGGCGACGATGATCGGCACATCGGCTGCAAGTGCGTGGTCGATTGCTTCGGCAGTCTGCGGCATGACGCCGTCATCGGCCGCCACCACCAGCACGACGACATCGGTGGCTTGGGCCCCCCTGGCGCGCATCGCCGTGAAGGCCTCGTGACCAGGGGTGTCGATGAACGTGATCCGGTGATCCTTCCGCTTGGTCTGGTACGCGCCGATGTGCTGGGTGATGCCACCTGCCTCACCCTCGACGACGTTGGAGGATCGGATTCGGTCCAGCAGCAGCGTCTTGCCATGGTCGACGTGGCCCATGACGGTCACCACCGGCGGTCGGATCTGGGCGCCGTCGTCGGTCAGGTCGACCTCGAGCGCCCGCAGCAGCTCCTCTTCCTGCTCCGCGCCGGGCTCGGTGATGCGTACCTCGGCGTCGAGCTCAGCGGCGAAAAGCTCGATCATGTCGTCGCTGAGCGACTGGGTGGCAGTCACCATCTCACCCTGCTGCAGCAGGAACCGCACGATGTCGGCGGCGGAGCGATTCAGCCGAGCGGCGACTTCCTGAGCGGTCGACCCTCGCTCGACGACGATCTCGCCGTCGGGAACGGGTGCGTCCACCGGCGTGTAGGCGGTGAGCTGCTGGGGCTGCAGCTCCTCGCGCTGGCGGCGGCGACGACGACGGGGGCGGCCTCGCGGACCGCCTCGTGGTGCGCCTCGCGGTCCTCCGGGACGGGCGCCGCCGGGAGGCCCGCCTGGACGTCCGCCGGAAGGAGGAGGAGCACCGGCATGTGCGCGCCCGCCCCCAGGCGCCCCGCCGTGGGGGCGCTCACCGCCGCCCGCTGGACGGCGGAATCCACCAGGAGGACCGGAGCGATAGGGGGCGCCGCTGCGATTGGATGTGCGGGGAGGGCCCGGCGGCGGTGGAATCGGCTTGCCGGATCCGGAACGGGGCGGCACGGGCGGAGGCGGGATCGCCTTGCCATCGGCCGACTTCGGCGGCATCGGCAGACGGGGAGGCGGCGGCGGCAGCGCCGTGCCGGCACCATCGTCGGGCGTCGGCCGAGAAGGTGTCGGCGGTTCGTCGACTCGTGCTGCGGGCCGCCCCGCCGGTGGCAGGACCGGCCGCGCGGACTCCTGGCCGCTCGAAGTGACGAGACGCCGCGGCGGCGGCACCGGCGGCGGGGCACCCGCCGACGGCAATGTGCTCGGCGGTGGCGGGGTGCCTGGCGGCGGAACATCGGGCGGGCGCGGCGGGGCCGAGGGGGCTTGCGCCGCAGGTCGAGGGGCGGCTGGCGAGGGCGCCTCGGCATCGGGCGCGGGCGTGGGGCTTTCGGGGGCGGCCTGCGGGGTCGGCGCAGGTTCCCGAGACGGTTTCGGCTCAGCCGGGGCCTGCGGGGCCGGACGAGCGGGCCGGGTCGGCGGTGGGGATTGCTGCGCCTCAGCGGAGTCGTCCCGCGGTACCGCGCGCGAGGTCGCCGCAGCGTGCTTCGCAGGCGATTTGCGGGCCTTGCGGACCTCTGGCTGCGGCTCGTCACGAATCAGTCCCTCGCGCTGGGCCTTGCGCCGGACGCGGTCAGCCTGCGCGTCCTCCATGCTGGACGAGTGCGTCTTCACACCGATGCCCAACGACTCGCATACGTCGAGCACCTCGGTGAGCGTCATGCCCAGCTCTTTGGAGAGCTCGTGAACGCGGACTTTTTTCGGCAAGCGGTCGGTCTTTCTGTCGGGAGAGCTGTCGAGAGTTGATGGGGCGCCCGGCGGGGCTCAGGGAATGAAACGGGGACGCGACGAGACGGGCCATCGGCCTCAAGGCGTCGTGGAGTCCGATGGAAGGGTACTGGGGTCGGTGTGGGCCTCTGCGGGGGTCTCGTCCGTGCCGTCGCTGGCCGTCTCGTCGCCGGAGGCCTGCTGAACGTCGGCGGCGGTCTCGTCGGCATCGTGCTGCTCGGTGACCGCTTCAGACCACTGGCCTGCGGTGATTGCCTCGCTGCCGTCCGCAGGCACCCAGGTCTGCTCGCCCGTCTCGGCGTCGGTGACCCACTCCCCTTCGGCCCATTCCTCTCCCGAGTAGCCGGCCTCCTCCTCGGCGATCTGCGTCTCGCTCTTGATATCGATGCGCCAACCAGTCAGCCGGGCCGCCAATCGCGCGTTCTGACCCTCGCGGCCGATGGCCAGCGACAGTTGATGGTCGGGCACGACGACTTCTGCGACGCCCTCTTCGGAGTGAAAGCGGACCTCCCGGACGCGAGCCGGTGACAGCGCTTTGGCCACGAAGTCATGCAGGTCGTCGGAGAACGGGACGATGTCAATCTTCTCGCCCCGCAGCTCGTTCACGACCTGTCGGACCCGGCTGCCGCGCGCACCCACGCATGCCCCGACCGGATCGATATTGGGATCATTCGACCAGACAGCGATCTTGGTGCGGTGGCCGGGCTCGCGCGCACACGCCTTCAATTCGACGACGCCGTCGGAGATCTCGGGAACCTCCAGCTTGAACAGCTCGCGGATCAGTCCTGGATGTGTGCGCGATACGACGATCTGGGGCCCCTTGGCGGTCTTGCGCACTTCGACGATGTACGCCTTGAGGCGGCTGTTTGGCTCGGGTCGCTCATAGGGCACTTGCTCGGACTGAGGGAGCAGCGCCTCGACGCGACCCAAGTCGAGCAGGGTGTAGCGAGCGTCGTTCTGCTGGATGATGCCCGTGACGATGTCGCCCTCGCGTCCGGCGTACTCGTCGTACTTCATGTCACGCTCGACTTCGCGGATGCGCTGATTGAGCACCTGACGGACGGTCTGGGCCACGATCCGCCCGAGGTCATGGGGGGTGTCGTCCCATTCCCGCAGGACGTTGCCGAGCTCGTCGACCTCCTGCGCGTAGACCGTGATGTTGAACGACTCGTCGATTTCTACGTAGGCCTGCTCAGCGGCGCCCTCCCGGCGCTTGTAGGCCGATTCAAGGCCGTTCGCGACCGCCTCGAGCAGCACATCAACGGTCATGCCCTTCTCAATGGCGAGTGCCTGAAGCGCTTCCATGATCTCTCGGCTGTCGAGTGTTGCTGCGTCGCTCATCGTCGCTGCCCTTCTCTCGATGTCTGGCGTGGTGTCTGGCCTCGCTTGGCGTGCGGCACATTGCCCGAACCCGAGCTGCGCCTGGGCTGCGAGCCCCATTCGAATGTCGTCCGGGCCTTGGCAATGTCGCCGAACGGCACCGACAGCGTCTGGCCGACCGCCGGCTGGGCCTCGGAATGATGCGAAGGATGCGCGGATATCTCCTCGATGCGGATCGAGACAGCAGTGCTGTCGGCGCTGAGAATCTCGCCGACGATGCGCTGGCGCAGCGGCCCGTTCGTGCGGATCACCGCCCGCTCGCCGACAGCGCCCGAGAAGTGTTCCGGACGGCGCAGGCTGCGCTCGAGTCCGGGACTGGACACCTCGAGCACGTAGCGACCATCGATCATGTCGGCCGCGTCGAGTGCCGTGGACAGCCGGCGGCTCAGCTGGCTGAGAGCATCGACGCCGATGGCGTTTCCGCCTGCCGCCGAGGCCAGAACGACCAGGGTTGCGCCTCGCCACTGCACCTCATAGAGAACACAGCCGGCGTCGGCGGCGACAGGGCCGGCGAGCTTCGCAATCTCGGAGGGGTGGGTACTTTCAGAGGCGCGCGAGGCCGCCGCGGTGTGAGTCATCGCAACCTCCCTGTCCGCGTCGCCTCAGCTGCGGTCGGGGCTGTGCCTGCGGAATGAGCGCTTGCAATCGAACTGCAAGGGCGCGTGCGCAGAGCCCACGACCAGCCGAAACTGTCCTGCGCGGTCGAGGCTACCAGCGCATGTGAATCGGACGCGCGCCGGTGGATCTGCTCGCCGTCAGCGACGCCGGATGAGGGCGACGCGCTCAGCGGCCTCATTGACGTCGTCGCCCTGCTCGCTCACCAGCGCTGCGCGGTCGGCTGCAGCTGCTGCGGCAGCGCCGACCTCCGCCCTGGCGAGGGCGGCTTCCACGCCGTCGGCCGCCACAATCTTCGCCCAGCTCACCAATGCCGCGACCATCTCGTCCTCGGGCACCACCGACACGACTTGGCCCTTGACGAAGAGATGGCCGCGCGAACGGCCTGCGGCGATCCCCAGGTCGGCACTGCGGGCCTCACCCGGCCCGTTCACCACGCAGCCCATCACCGCCACTTGCACCGCCAAGTCGAGCTGCTCAAAGGCCGCCTGGGCTTCCTCGGCCACCGAGATGACGTCCACTTCGGCCCGGCCGCACGACGGGCACGCAACGAGATCCGTGCCCGAACGCTCCCGCAGACCCAATGCCTGGAGCAATTGCTGGCCGGCCTTGGCCTCCTGGACCGGGTCGGCCGTCAGGCTGTAACGGATCGTGTCACCGATGCCTTCATTGAGCAGGGTTGCGATACCCGCGGTCGACTTCACCAGGCCCGCAGGCGGGGGTCCGGCTTCCGTTACGCCGAGGTGCAGCGGGAAATCGACCTCCTCGGCGAGCATCCGGTAGGACTCCACCATCAGCGTCACATCGCTGGCCTTGACCGAGATCTTGACGTCGTCGAAACCCACCTCGGTGAAGTAGCCGAGTTCTCGTTTGGCCGATTCGACCAATGCGGTGGGGGTCATGCCATAGCGCGCCTCGATGTCGGGATCGAGGGAGCCGCCG
This sequence comes from Acidimicrobiaceae bacterium, assembly GCA_026713105.1. GTDB lineage: Bacteria > Actinomycetota > Acidimicrobiia > Acidimicrobiales > Poriferisodalaceae > Poriferisodalis. The sequence continues at coordinate 40,658 of JAPOPC010000034.1, read as the reverse complement.
TTGACGCCGATACGGATGGGGACACCACGATCCCGAGCCTCTGACGCCACGGCGCGTATCTGGTCTGGCTTGCGGATATTGCCTGGATTCAGCCGCAGGCAGGCCACTCCGGCATCGAGAGCTGCCAGCGCGAGCCGGTACTGGAAATGGACGTCGGCCACGAGGGGCACTGGCGAGCGGGGCACGATGTGCGCGAGCGCCTCAACGGCTGCGAGGTCGTTCGCCGTGCAGCGCACGATGTCGGCTCCGGCACCGGCCAGTGCGTAGATCTGGGCGAGGGTGCCCTCGACGTCGGAGGTCTTGGTCGTGGTCATCGACTGCACCGAGACCGGTGCCCCGCCGCCGACCGCGACCGATCCGACAAGCACTTGGCGGGAATGCCGTCGGGCGTAGCTGGCGGAGGTGGTCATGGCGCTGATGGGCTCACAGATCGATCGGGTTGGCGATGTCGAGGTAGAGCAGGCCGACTGCCAGCAGGACGAGGGCGGTCACCACGACGGCCACCACGGGTGCCAACGCCCGAGGATCGCTCAGGTAGCGGCCGCGTCCCCCGCGCTCGCGCCAGCGTTCATAGGTTGCAATTGCCACATGGCCTCCGTCGAAGGGCGGCACCGGCAACATGTTGAACACACCGAGAAAAACGTTGACTATCGCAAACATCAGCACCCGCTCGGACCAACCCCACGAGGTGTCCGAAGCCAAGTCAACGATGCCGAAGACGCTCAATGGCCGCATGCCCAGGTTCTCGTTGGCAGATGGATCACCCGGCGGCGACACGATTCGGTCAACCACATCGCCGAAGTTGGCGAACAGCGACCAGATGCCGCGCACCGAATCGGCGATCGCTCCCGAGAGGTCGGCGAATCCTCGGATAATCGCCGTGGGCAGGCCGGCGGTTTCATAGGTGACCGCCTGCCCGGCGCGCACTCCCAGCAGTCCGCGTCCTGTTTCGGGATCGGCGGCCAGCGTCGTCTCCAGATCGAGGAGCGTTCCGTCTCGTTCGATCTCGAGCAGCACCCGCTCGCCGGGCCGGGCCTGCACCTCGGACACAAACACACTCCAGTCCTCGGTGAGGGTGCCGTTGACGCCCACGATGCGATCTCCTGCGGAAATTCCTGCGGCGACGGCGGGAAGTGCCACCCCGTCTCGCTGGCTCATCACCTCGGCGACCTGCCAACGGTCCTCTTCGAGGGCGGGCGCGCCGAGCACTGCATGCAGCGCCACAAAGGCGACCAGCGCCATCATCAGGTGCATGAGCGAACCCGCGCTCACGACCAGCAGGCGGCGGGGGTAGCTCTTGTTCCGGTACGCCCGGTGCTCATCGCCCGGTTCAACGGCATCGCTGCTCGACATGCCGATGACGCGCACGTAGGCCCCCAGCGGCAGCGCCCGCAGGCCGTACGTCGTCTCGCCCCGGCGAACGCTCCACAGCCGCGGGCCGAATCCCAAGAAGAAGTCGGTGACCTTCATCCCGACCGCGCGAGCAGCCGCGAAGTGGCCGAACTCGTGCATGAACAGCACACCGGCAAGCACCGCCGCGGCACCGACAGCGAAGGGGTAGCTCCACGCCAATAACGCCAGCACCACGAGTGCCGCAATCCAGCCGGCGGTGCGCGCTGCCATGCCGGGCGTCGGGGTGTGCGGCTCCTCCGCGTGGCCCCTCATGGAACAAGACCGATCACTGCCTCAGCCACATGTCGGCGTCCCTGCTGATCCGCTGCGATGACTGCCTCCACGCAGTCCGCAGCTGCTCCATCGTGATGCTGCATCGCTTGGTCGATCACGCGTTCGATCTCGTGCCAACGCAGTTGGCCCTCCAAGAACGCGCCCACAGCCTGCTCGTTGGCCCCATTCAGCCAGGCGGGCGCGGTGCCGCCCGCTCGGCCCGCTTCATACGCCAAGCGCAGGCATCCGAATGTCTCGGTGTCGGGCATTTCGAATTCGAGCGCGCCGATCGTCGACCAGTCGACGCCACCGAACGGCGTCCCGATGCGCTCGGGGTGTGCCAAGGCGTAGCCAATGGGCAACCGCATGTCCGGCAAGGAGAGCTGCGCCACGGTGCTGCCGTCGGCAAAGGTCACCATCGAGTGGATTACCGACTGCGGCTGGATGACCACCTCGATCCGGTCGTAGTCCACGCCGAACAGCTCGTGAGCCTCGATGACCTCGAGGCCCTTGTTCATGAGCGTCGACGAATCGACCGTGATCTTGGGCCCCATGGACCACGTCGGATGTGCCAAGGCGTCAGCGACGGTTGCCTCGCGCAATCCGGCGGCATCGCGGCCACGGAACGGCCCGCCGCTGCCGGTGAGAATCAGCCGCTCGGGCGGCGCCGTTTGTCCCGCGAGGCACTGGTGCAGGGCGCTGTGCTCGCTGTCAACCGGAATGAGCTCGGCTCCTGGCACGGTTCGCAAGGGCTGCACCAGCGGCCCCGCTGCGATGAGGCTCTCCTTGTTCGCCAACGCGAGCCGGCGCCCGGCCCGAAGTGCCGACAGCGTGACGCCCAAGCCGGCGAATCCCACGACACCATTCACCACGACGTCGGCGGTGGCTGCGAGATCGGCAAATGCACCACGGCCCGCAAGCACCTCGATGCCGGCAGGCAGTGCGGCCTGCAGCTCCCCCACGAGCTCGGGATCGCCGATGCCGACGGCTGCCGGTGCAAACTCATGAGCCTGAGCGGCGAGCTCGCTGACCGAGCTGTTGGCGGCAAGCGCGATCGCCCGGAATCGGTCCGGCTCCGCGCGCATCACCTCCAGCGTCTGGGTGCCGATCGAACCCGTCGAACCGAGCACCGCGACAGTCGTCGCGCCCATGCGTCTAGCCGGCGACGTGAGTGTTCCGGGCCGCCCGCGAGCGCGTGCTGACCCACGGCGAATGAGCGCTCACGTCGGGGACCCCAGGACGATCGTGCCGGCGAAATAGGCCGCCGGCAAGGCAAAGAGCAGCGCATCGAAGCGATCAAAGACGCCGCCGTGACCGGGCAGCAGGCTGCCCATGTCCTTGATGGCCACATCGCGCTTGACCATCGACTGAGTCAGATCCCCGAGCGGCGCCGCGAGCGCGACGGCGAGGCTCAGCCACAGCGCGTCGAGCAGGCTCCCCGTCCACGGGAACACACCAGGGAAGCGATTCAGCACGAGCGTGGTGATCACGACTGACAGCACGATGCCCCCGATGAGCCCCTCGTGGGTCTTGTTGGGGCTGATCCGCGGAGCGAGGCGACTTTGGCCTGTCGTTCGGCCGATCACATAGCCGCCGACGTCGTAGACGACGGTCCCGATCACGGCACCGATCAGCATGGAGTCGCCGTTGGGCTCGCGCAAGATCAGCGCGGCGAACGATCCCAAGCCGCCGACCCACAGCAGTCCGAGCGTCGTGATGGCCAAGTTCGCGGTGGGATGATCTCGCTCGACGCCGAGCAGGAACCAACAGAAGATGGTCACCGCGGAGACGGCCAGCACGATGGGATAGGCCTCGACGCCCCGCAGGTGCACAGCGACCGACAAGCCGCCGACTCCGACGAGGCCTGCCAACGTTGCCGGCCGGTAGCCGAGCGGTCGGGCGGCCCGGTAGAACTCCGCTGCCGCCAGCACCAGCACGATGACGACGAGCGCAACGGTGGCTGCTTCGCCCACCCGGAGCGCGCCAAAGAACAGCGCGGCCAGCACTGCACCGACGGCAATGGCAGCCGGCAGATTGCGACCGCTGCGGCCTGCCTCCGCGGGACCGTTGTGCAACATGGTCCGGGCTTCGTCGCTCACGACTCCACGCTCCTCGTAGTCCTGGCTTCCCTCGCGCCAGTGCGATGCGGACGCATCGAGCCGGGCCCATTGAGCGAAGCGATCAGGTTCAGATGTCGGCGCGCCAGTCTCCGACGGTAGTTCGGCAGGAGTTGCGGCCGCTGCGACCGGCACGGATGCCGCAGCAGCCTCGGCGACTGGCACCGCCGGCGTCTTGGCCGGCGTTGATGTCATGTCGACAGGAGCTGGCGCAGGGTCGGCCGGCGCTGGCGCAGGGTCGGCTGGCGGAGCCGGCGGCGCGTCTTCGGGAGCGTCGAAGAGTGGTTCATAACCGGCGTCGGCCCCTTCGTCGGCAGCCGCCGGAGGATCGCTGGCCAGTCGTGGGTCGTCGGGCAGCTGCGGGAACAGGCGGGAGCCCCCGCGACGCTCTGACTCTGCGGCCGCGGCATCGGATGCGGAAGGCGAAGTCGGCTCGGCCGGCTCAGCCGATGCAGCGTCGTCGTCGGATTCGAAGTTCACGAGTGGTCGGGTGGATCCCAAGGGATCGCCAGTGATCGCCGGATCATCGGAACCGGAGCCGGGGTGCGTCGGCGGATGCTCGCTGCTTTCGGACATCTACCTTCACACCTGCTCGGTCACACCTCGAGGAGTTCTTGCTCCTTGGCGTCCAACGCCCGATCAATATCTCCGACGAACTTGGCGGTGTCGGCGTCGAGCTCCTGTTCGAAGCTGCGTTTTTGATCGGCGGAGATCTCCTTCTCCTTTTCGAGGGTATCGAGATCGTGGCGAGCACTGCGACGCAGGTTGCGCACCGCGACACGCCCGTCCTCGGCCATCTGCTTCACCACTCGTACCAGATCCTTGCGCCGGTCCTCGGTCAGCGGGGGGAAGACCAGCCGCAGGACATGGCCATCGCTCGATGGGTTGATGCCCAAGTCGGACTCCATGACGGCCTTGGAGATGGCCTCGACTGCAGCCCGGTCGAACGGCTGGATCACCAGCATGCGTGCCTCGGGTACCGAGAATCCCGCGAGCTGTTGCAAGGGAACGGCGGCGCCGTAGTAGTCGACTTGAATCTTCTCGACCAGTGCCGGCGTTGCGCGCCCGGTGCGGACGGTGGCGAAGTTGCCGCGGGCGTGTTCGACAGCGCTGCGCATCCGATCACGAGCATCTGTGCAGATCTCGGCGGCGAATTCGCTCACCTGCCTAGCGTAGCGACGACCTGTCGGGAGTCGCCGTCACTTCGGCGACCTCACAGGAGCGAAGCGGCGCTCAGCGCACGAGCGTGCCGAGCGCCTCGCCTTCGACAACGCTGCGGAAATTGCCGCGTGTCATCAGATCGAAGACCACGATCGGAGTGGCGTTGTCCTTGCACACGGCGATCGCGGCGGAGTCCATCACCGCCAACTCCTGCGACAGCACTTCGAGAAACGTGACCTCGCTGAGGAGCTGGGCATTCGGATCCGTCTGCGGATCAGCCGTGTAAACGCCATCGACTCCGGAATGCGTGCCCTTGAGCACGACATCGGCGTCGACCTCCGCGGCACGCAGGGCCGCCGCTGTGTCAGTCGTGAAGAACGGGTTGCCGGTGCCAGCCGCGAAGATCACCACGCGGCCTTTCTCGAGGTGGCGCACGGCGCGGCGCCGGATATAGGGCTCTGCGATCTGCGCCATGCCGATGGCGGTCATCACCCGGGTGGGCACATCGGATCGCTCAAGCGCATCCTGCAGCGCGAGCGCATTGATGACCGTGGCGAGCATCCCCATGTGGTCAGACTGGGCGCGGTCCATACCGCCGACCGAGCCCGCCATCCCGCGCCAGATATTGCCGCCCCCAACGACGACGGCGATATCGACGTCCAGCGAGGTCACCACGTCGGCAATCTCTGAGGCGAGCGCATCAACGACTGATGCACTGACGTTGTGGCCGCCGGCTTCGGCCAGGGCCTCGCCCGACAGCTTCAGCACCACCCGCCTCCACTTGGGCGGTCCCTCCCAACGGCGGGCCTTCTGCGGCTCTTTGGACTCAGCCGCAGCCACAGCGGTGCTCAGCGACCGATCTCGACTTGGGCGAAACGCGTCACGTTCGCCGGACCGACGAGATCGGCGATCGTCCGCTTCTCGTCCTTCACGAACTTCTGCTCCATGAGCGTGTGCTCACGCAGGTAGCCGGTGAGACGGCCTTCGACGATCTTCGGCAGCGCCGCCTCCGGTTTGCCCTCATTGCGGCTGATTGCCTCGAAGGTTGCCCGCTCGCGATCAAGCACGTCCGTCGGCACGTCCGACCGCCGGATGTAGGTGGGGCGGCTGCTCGCTATGTGCAGCGCGACATCGTGGGCGAGTTCGGGTGTCGCTCCTTCGAGTTGCACGAGCACTGCATTGACGCCACGGCCGTTCTGGTGGTGGACATAGGCATCGATGCAGGAACCGCTCGGGGCCTCGAAGCGCTCAACCGTTCCGATCGCGATGTTCTCCTTGAGCGTGATCTTGAGATCGTCAATGACGCCCGCCGCATCGGCAACGGCTGAAGCACCGCTTGCGATCACATCGCTCAGCAGCTTGTCCGCCATCGAGAGGAATCCATCGGACTTGGCGACAAAGTCTGTCTCGCAGCGCAACTCGACGATCGCGCCGACTGAGCCGTCCCCGCTGTTCTCCACACGAGCCACAACGACACCGTCGCTGTTGTCACGGTCGGCTCGTGCCATCGACTTGGCGATGCCATTCTCACGAAGCCACTGGGCCGCCGCGGCGGCATCCCCATCGCATCGGCTCAGCGCGTTCTTGGCATCCATCATTCCCGCACCAGTGGCCTGGCGCAAAGCCTGAACGTCTTTGGCAGTGAACGCTGCCATGTCAAGCGGCTCCTTCCGATGCAGCTGGCGAGGTCCCCGATTCGGACTCCGCGGATTCGGCCGCCGGCGTGGCTTGTGCGGACTGCTCGGCGACTTCGGCGGGACCTGCGTCGCCGCCGACGTCGGCTGACGCAGCCGGAGTGTCGGCAGACCGCATATCGGGAACGGCCGCAGCAGCAGCCGCCTTGCGGGCCTGGTCGGCGGCAATTCGGGCCTCGCGCTCGGCAGCCTCTGCCATCGCAGCCCGCTGCGCCTCGGCCTGCTGTGCGGCGATCCGAGCTTCTTCGGACGGCGAGCGGCCTGCGGCAGGAGCCACCGCCACACCGCTGCGCTCGGCCATGTATCGACCCTCGAGGGCGGCGTCGGCAATCACCCGGCACAGCAGTTCGGTCGAGCGGATGGCGTCGTCGTTGCCCGGGATGACGTAGGTGATCGGGTCGGGATCGGAGTTCGAGTCGGCGACGGCGACAACGGGAAGCTTCAGTCGGACGGCCTCCGCCACGGCGATGTGCTCCTTGGGGGTATCGAGCACGAAGACGGCATCGGGCAGCTTGTCCATGTTTCGGATGCCGTTCAGATTGCGCTGCAGCTTGGTCAGCTCACGGGAGTGCAGCAGGGCTTCCTTCTTCGGCATGTTGTTGAAGTCGCCGGCGGACCGCATCCGCTCGTACTCGAGCATCTTCTCGACCCGGCCGCGAATCGTGCGGAAGTTGGTCAGCATCCCGCCCAGCCAACGCTGGTTCACGTACGGCATGGCACAGGCATTGGCGTGGCGCTCGATCGGATACTGCGCCTGGCGCTTGGTCCCGACGAAGAGGATCGTTCCGCCACGAGCCACCGTGTCGCGCACGTAGGCATAGGCGTTCTCGAGCAGCTGGAGCGTCTGCTGAAGGTCGATGATGTAGATGCCGTTGCGCTCGCCCCACAGGAATCGCTCCATCTTGGGATTCCAGCGACGGGTCTGGTGGCCGAAGTGCACGCCGGCGGCGAGCAGGTCGGACATGGTCACGACAGCGGACATGAATGCTCCTCCCCACGGTTCGAAACTCTGCACCGAGGACGACGCCGCTTGGGCAGCGGCGACCGTGGGGTCGCCCCGGCTGATCAGCTCATGGACATGGCGCTGCGGCACCCGCGAGGCCGGGCCTCCACAAGACGGGGCTTGCGGGAGACTGGACCTCAGAGCACTGCAATGCCAGCGTCGGAGTGTAACCAGCGCAGTTGCAGCCGGTACACGGGCACCGGTGAGGGAACGAGCCGCGGACGGCCCAGATGGGGCTGCGCGCTGACACCGCCGTCCTCGTCGAAGATCCCGGCCGGGTCAAGGTAGGTCTCGCCTTGACGCACGCCGACATGAAGCCTGTCGCCGGTGGTGCCCAGCAGTTGTCCCTGATGCACCCGTTCGCCTCGACGCACGGCGATGGTCGCCACCCCGGAATACGACACCCGCAGACCGTCGGGATGGCTCACCGTGACGTGGAGCCGCCCTCCCACCTGTCCTGCGAAGCTCACGACGCCACGTGCGGCCGCCCAGAACGATGCGCCGGGCTGCGTTGCGAACTCCAGGCCGCGATTGCCTGGCCCGTAGGAATGCGTCGGCGGTCGAAACGGATCGACCACCGTTCCCTCGACCGGCCAGACGTAGGTCACCGTCGGCCCAGACTGGGTCGGCCCAGTTGTCGTCGGCCCAATCTGGGTCGGCCCAGTCTGCGCTGTCGCCGGGGCGCTGCCGACAGTCAGCACCCCCGCTGCCGCGACAACAAGTACTGCGGTCAGGCGCGCGGGTGTGCCGACTCGTACACCTCCCTGAGGCGCTCCCTGCTGACCCGCGTATAGATCTGCGTCGTCGCAAGTCGCTGATGGCCGAGCAATTCCTGCACGACGCGCAGGTCGGCGCCGCCGTCCAGCAGATGCGTCGCGTAGGTGTGCCGCAAGGCATGGGGATGGGTCGGCGTGTCTGCGTAATGATCCAGGATCCGCTGTACGTCGCGCGTCCCGAGGCGGTTGCCGCGCAGGTTCACCAGCAGAGCCATAGGGTCGCGGTCGGCCCGCTGGCGCAGACGCTGCGCATCGAACTCGTCGCTGCCACCGTCGCGCCAGGCTGCGAGCAATGCCACCGAAGGCTCGCTGAGCGGCACTCGGCGGGGCTTGGCACCCTTGCCGATCACCCCGATGTGAGTGTTGCCGGACCGGAAGGTGTCGCGGTCGAGCCCGCAGAGCTCGGCGACCCGCAAGCCGCTGCCGTAGAGCAATTCGAGCACGAGGCGGTCCCGCATCTCGGTCGGATCCGGCGGAACCGCACCGTCGCCGAGCATCTCGGAGACTTCCGCTGCACCGAGCACGCGCGGCAACCGTCCTGAGCCAGCGGGCGCGGCGAGACCGAGCGCCGGATCGACCTCGACGGCGCCATCGCGCACCAGCCAGCCGAAGTAACGCCGCAATGCGGATGCCTTGCGCGCCACGGAGCGCTGCGTCAGTCCGCGTACCGACAGGAATGCGATGTATCGCCGCAGCCGGCGCCTGTCGACGTCGCTGGGCGCGTCGAGCCCGGCTCGCGAGGCCCACTCGGAGAATTGGCACACATCGGTTCGATAGGCGCGCCTGGTGGACTCCGATGCCGCAGTGAGCGACAGGATGAATTCGGGAACTCGCCAAGAGGGTGGTGCCGCGGCCACCAGAACCACAGTACCGAGCGGCCCCGGCCGGATTGCAAGCACCAGTGCAACCAGCGGGCGCCGTCATCGAGCCTTCTCCCACCATCCGCCCGTCTCCGCGGCCCAGCCCGCGAGCTGCAAGCGACCGAGCGCTGATGCCAGCTCGGCCAGTCCGGCACCGGTGCGCAGCGTGAGCTCGTCGAGTGTGCGCGGACCCGCAGTGAGTTCATCGAGGACCTGGCGATCGAGTTCGCAGCTCGGCGGGGCGGGGCTCGCCGCCGAGCCATGAGCACCAGCAGGTTCGCCCAGCGCCGCCAAGATGTCGTCCACGTCGCAGACGGGCGCGCATCCCTCCGACAAGAGCCGGTTGGTGCCAACCGATGCGACGCTGGTGATTGGTCCCGGCACCGCCATGACCGGCCGGTCCCGTTCGGCTGCGGCGTCGACGGTGTACATCGAGCCACCCGTTGGACCCGACTCGACCACCACCAGCACTTCGCACAGCGCCGCCACAATCCGATTGCGCGCCGGAAACTGCCACGGCGCCGCGCGCCTGCCCAGCGGGTACTCGCTGAGCAGTGTTCCGTGCCGGGCCACATCGGCCCACAGCGCCCGATTCGAAGCTGGGTACACCTGATCCAGCCCGCTGCCCACCACGCCGATGACCTGGCCGCTCTCATCAAGCGCTGCGCGCTGAGCGATGCCGTCGACGCCAGTCGCGAGGCCAGACACCACCGCCACACCCGCCCCGGCGAGGCCCGCTCCGAGTTGCTTCGCCACCGTACGTCCGTAGGCCGTGCATCGTCGCGTGCCCACGACGCCGACACGCCGGACCGCCGGATCAATGGCGGCACCCTGACCGAACAGCAGCGCAGGCGGCTCGGGGTCCGACTCCCAGATCTCGGCCGCATCAGTGCGCGCCGGCACCGTCATCCAGATGCCTGCCTGTGCATGGGCATCGAGCAGGCCGGCGCCAACCAGTTGCCCGCTTGCCGCCGCTTGGTCGAACGCCGATGCGACCTGCCGGCGCCACGCCGCGATCAATGTCTCATCGACGCCGCGGCAGGCCCGCAACCCAGCCAGCATCACCTCCCGACCGCGGCGCAAGTGCTCGATGGCCCCGAGCGCGTCGCCGCCGCCCATCAAGGCGCGAATCCGTGCCGGACCCATGCGCGGCAGCGAACACAGCTCGACCAGCGCCCCGAGCTCCGCCCGCTCGTCGCCAGCAGGGTCTCCCGCATTCACCGCTCGAACCTCGATGCGGGCATCATCGTGGGAGGCTCACGCTGCGGCTGCGGGCGCATAGAGCTTGCCGACGCTGGCGCGCAGCGACAGCGCTTCGGCGAGGCGTTCAGCATTGATGAGGGGCTCGTCTGCGGCAAGGTCGCACAGCGTCAGTGCCACGCAACGCACGCGATGCAGACCGCGGCCGCTGAGCAGACCGCCGCGCAAGCGCTCACGCAACGCAGCGTGGGCGGCAGGCGTGAGGGGGGCGAACTGCTCGAGTTGCGTGCCGCTCAGCTCGACGTTGGCCTCGACACCTCGAGATGCCGCCCGCTCGCGCGCCCCCGCCACCCGGGCGGCGACGACAGTGGTCGGCTCGCCACCGGTGCCGTCGAGCAATTGGTCGGGATCGGGCGGCTGTACTTGGATGCGCAGATCGAAGCGATCGAGCAACGGCCCCGAGAGACGGCGAAGGTAGCGCTGGCGGGCGAGATCTGAACAGCGGCACGAGTTCGGCCGGCCGGCCTGCCCGCATGGGCACGGATTCATGGCCGCCACCAGCAAGAACCGAGACGGAAACGAGCACGATCCTGAGGCTCGACTCACTTGAACGACACCTTCTTCGAGCGGCTGGCGCATGGCATCGAGGACACTCGGCGCGAACTCGCCCAGTTCGTCGAGGAACAGCACGCCGCGGTGTGCCAGCGAGATCTCGCCGGGCCGAATCGCAGCGGTACCTCCGCCGACGAGCGCAGCGACCGTGGCGGTGTGGTGGGGGCTGCGAAGAATCGGCCGAGTGGCCAAGCCCGTGGGCAGCGGCAAGCCCGCTGCCGACTGGACCCGAGTGGCTTCCATCGCGCACTGGCGGCTGAGTTCGGGCAGCAGGCCAATCAACCGGCGGGCGAGCATGGTCTTGCCGGCACCCGGTGGCCCCAGCATCAGCAGGTGGTGACCGCCCGCTGCAGCAACCTCGACTGCCCGCCGGGCGGAGGGCTGCCCGATGACGTCGCGGAGATCGGGGACCGGGACGGGGGGCGGCGCAGGCGGATCCGGCGGCGGGTCGGGCCAAGGCATGCGATTCGACAGCACCGCGACGAGGCACGCGAGCGTGTCCACCGCATACACCTCGCGCGGACCTGCGGCGCGGGCAACGTGGTAGGCCTCGGGCGCGACCACCAGCGCCCGGTCGCGGAGCGCGTCGGCCAGCGGCAGCACGCCCACGACGCTGCGGATGGCGCCGTCGAGGCCCAACTCGCCAACAAAGGCCATTCCCCGCAGCGACTCTGCCGGCAGCTGCTCGGTGACCGTCAGGAACGCCACTGCGATCGCCAGGTCCAGCACCGCGCCGCCCTTACGCAGGCCCGACGGCGCCAGGTTGACCGTGACACGCCCGGGCGGCCACTCAAACCCTGAGGACAGGACCGCAGCACGGACTCGGTCGCGGGCTTCGCGGCACGCCGCGTCAGGCAGTCCGACGATGGTGAACGACGGCAAACCGCTGGAAGTGTGCACTTCGACGGTGACGACATGGCCGTCGACGCCAACCAACGTCGCGGCCGTTGCGGTAGCCAGCATGGGCCTCCTCCTGTAACTCGGACCGGATGCTGCGCCTCGCAGGCGCAGTCCGGTTTCGACGGGGAAGCCCGCTCGGGGCCACGATCAGATCGGTCTGCGGTACGGCACCTCACCGGAGAACTTGCGGGTGCTCGCTGGCCTGGGGACCTTGGCGTGGACCGTAGATCACAGCGGTCTGCGGAGCGCAATGCATTTTCGCCACGCTCGAGGACGCCGAGGACGCGATGCGGAGCGATACTGCACCCATGGGGTACAACCCGTATCGCAAGCACCGCTCGACGCGGCTCGACTACGTGCTGCTCGCCGCTGCCGCAATCGTGGCGGCCGGCCTCGTCGTGTGGGCGCTGGTGGGTTGAGACCGGCGATGCGCAAGCTCGAACCGGAGCCGGGCTTCGATGTACGCCGCGTGCAGCCGTACGAGGCGACCAAGCGATACATCTGCGGCGGCTGCGGCAATGCGATCGAACCTGGCGTGGGCCATGTCGTGGCGGTGCCGCACGACGCGGTCGACCTGCGACGTCACTGGCACTGGGGTTGCTGGTCGGCGAGGCGCCTGCGGCGGCCGCTCGGCTGAGAGGCTGATCCGGCTAGAAGGCGGCGAACAGGACTTCGACCGTGCGTCCCATGACCGACGCCGCGTCGCAGCGGAGTGGTCCGGCCCAGCCGCCGCGCTGGCGCACATACTGCGCCGCGAGACGCCGGACTTGCTGCTGCTTGGCCCGGGTGATCGCCTCGAAACCGGTGCCGTATCGGTCACTGGAGCGGGTCTTGACCTCACAGAACACCAACTGCGAGCCGTCGGTCACCACAAGGTCCAACTCGCCTGACGGGCAGCGCCAATTGCGCTCGAGGACGCGGTAACCGCGCTCGGCATACCAGCGCTCGACGAGGTCTTCGCCGTAGCGGCCGAGTGCTTGACGCCGAGCGGTCATGGGGGCACCGCGCCCGGCCCGCGACCGCCGGTGCCCTGCTAGAAGCGCTTTTCGCGAATCCGCGCTGCCTTGCCGACGCGATCGCGCAGGTAGTACAGCTTCGCTCTGCGCACGTCGCCGACGGCCACGCGCTCGATCTTCGCGATGGTGGGCGCGTGCAACGGAAATGTCCGCTCGACGCCGACGCCGAAGCTGAGCTTGCGCACCGTGAAGGTCTCGCTGATGCCCGACGAATGCCGTGCGATGACGTAGCCCTCGAAGATCTGGGTCCGCTGCCGGTTGCCCTCGACGACGCGTACGTGAACGCGCACCGTGTCGCCAGGACCGAATTCGGGATGATCGTCGCGCAGGCGCGCTCCCTCGACAAGATCGGTGCTTTCCATAGCGATCCGACTCCCGTGATCGGCGTGACGACGAACACCGCAGGCTAGTGGTCTGCCTGCGAATTGCGGCAACGATCGCCTATCGGCTCAGCGCACACAGGTCGCGCGGGTAGGTGAACCTCCACGCTGTCGCACCAGCTGTTTCCCGCTCTTGTTCGCTATCGCTCACGGGCCGCTCGGGCCACGGCTTCGCCTATCGGCTCAGCCTCACCTCAGCAGCCGGTCTCGAGCTCGAGGCCAAACTCTGCGAGAAGCTCCCGGTCGGCGTCACTGACACCTCGCGCCGCTACGAGGTCCGGACGCTCGGCGGCAGTTCGGACAAGCGCCATGGCCTGGCGCCAGCGAGCGACGCGGGCGTGGTCGCCGCTGCGCAGTACTTCGGGTGCCTCCAGCCCACGGAACGATGCTGGACGTGTCCATTGCGGGTGTTCCAGCAGCCCCGCCGCAAAGCTCTCGTCCATCGGGGACGATGCGTTGCCGAGTACACCAGGCACCAGCCGGCCCACGGCTTCCACCACGACCATGGCGGCGAATTCGCCGCCGGCCAGCACGACATCGCCGATGGAGACTGAGCCATCGACAAGCTCGGTGCGGATGCGCTCGTCCACGCCTTCATAGCGGCCGCACAGCAAGCTGAAGCCGCCTGACTCCGCCGACCCCAACTCTGCTAGCTCAGCGGCCATGGCTTGGTCGAATCGCCGGCCGCCAGCATCGAGCAGCAACAACGGCCGTGGTCCCGAGACCTCCTCGACGGCCGCGAAGACCGGCTCCGGCATGAGGATCATGCCCGGTCCGCCACCGAAGGGAGCATCGTCGACGGTGCGGTGAGCGTCCTTGGTTGCACGTCGCAAGTCCCAGCAGCGGAGGTCCAGCAGACCCTGCGCTCGGGCGCGGCCCAAGATGCTCAGGCTGCACATGGCGTCGAGCTCGGCGGGGAAGATCGAGAACAAGTCGATGCGCAGTCGCGCCGCCGGACGGGGTGGCGACGATTGCTCAGGGCGATTCGAGCTCGAAGAGCCCATGTGGCACCTCCACGTGGACCGCACCGGATTCACAGCGCACGACGAATGTCAGCGGCACGAGGTGTCCGGTGTCGAGCTCGAGCAGGTCAGCGGCCGGATTCGCCACGACGCTCGTCACGATGCCGGCGTGGAATCCATGCTGATCGATCACCGAGCTGCCGCACAGCTCATGCACCCACAGCTCGTCGGGATCGTCGAGCGGTTCGGCGTACACGGTCGTGCCGGTCAGGGCCGCCGCTGCATCACGGTCGTCAATGCCGTCGAAGTGCACAAGCCACCGGTTGCCGTCAAAGCGGGATCGCGAGACCGTTCGCTCGCCCACAGCGGTGATGAGTGCCGAACCGACATCGAAGCGCTCGAGCCGGTTGGTGACCGGGTGCACGACGACGTCGCCGCGCACCCCGTGCGCGCGCCCGACTGTTGCGACCTCCAGCAGGCCAGGTGGGCTCAGGTCAGTCCCGGAAGTCGACTTCGACCTGGACGCCATCTCGATGGGCTGCGGCGCGCACCAGCGTGCGGATGGCGTTCGCAACGCGACCTCGCTTGCCGATGACCCGGCCGATGTCCTCCGAACTCACGGTTGCCGTCAGGCTCAGCTTCGATCCCGACTCAGCAATCTCGACCTCGACCTGATCGGGATGTTCAACGAGCTGGGCGATGAGATACAGCAAGACCTCTTCCGCAGAAGTGGTCTCGGTGTCTGCGCCGGTGTGACCGTCGGTCACTGGGCCTCCCCGGGTTCTGTTGCTTTCGGCTCGGTTTCGGTGATCTGGGGTGTCGGCTCGCCGACAGGCGCCGCCGGCGCGTCGTCTGCGCCCGGCTCATCGGTGTCGATCACCAGATCGGGCGTCGGTGCGGGGGCGGGCTCGGCGGGGGCCGCTTCGGCAGCGCCACCCGCAGCCGCAGATGAGCCTCGCGAGCGGAAGTCGTCCCACGCGCCGGAAATCGTCAGCAGCTTGGAGACAGTGTCGCTTGGCTGGGCACCATGGCTCAGCCAGTGAACAGCGCGCTCATTGACGATCGAGATCGCCGAGGGCTCCTGTCGCGGGTCGTAGGTGCCGATGACCTCCAGCACGCGTCCGTCGCGGGGCTTGCGACTGTCGACTGCGACGACGCGATAGCTCGGTTGCTTCTTCTTGCCTGTGCGCTTGAGGCGCAGACGAACGGCCATGTCGCTCCCGGTTAGATGAGTTCGAGTGGGGGCTCGTGGCGCACCGATGGGCCGCCGCGCCGACGAACGAGCCTAACGGGCGAATGCCCAGTAACCCCGTGGCTGAGTAACCCCTTGGCTGCCCAACCTCTTGGCTGCGCAGCGTCAGCGGCCTGGCAGCTTCAGGTCCAGCGCTTCCCAGTCGATCCCTCCGCCGTCGGGCTTGGTGCCGAGCTTGCCCGACGACGGCCCGCCCTTCGACGATGTGCGCCCGCCGCCTGTGCGGGAGCTGCCGGCCGGACGGGTCGGGCCCTTGCCCCGCTTGCGGCCGGCCTTGCGGCTGGCTGGCCGCCGTTTCGATCCCAGGCCCATCATGCCGCCCATCATCTTGCGCATCTGGGTGAACTGCTTCAGCAGATTGCCGACCTGTGCCGACGAGGTACCGCTGCCAGCGGCGATGCGGGCGCGGCGGGAGGCGTCGATGATCTCCGGCGACACGCGCTCCGCTGGCGTCATCGACAGCACGATGGCCTCTGCGGTGGTGATCCGGTCGTCGTCGATGTCCGCATTACGGACTTGGTCGGAGATGCCGGGCATCATCTGCACGATGCTCTGCAGGTTGCCCATCTTGCGAAGCTGACGAAGCTGGTCGACGAAGTCGTCGAGCGTGAAGGTGCCCTCAGCGAGTCGCTGGGCCGCCGCCTCTGCCTCTTCTTGTTCGTAGACGGCCTCCGCCTTCTCGATGAGCGTCATCACGTCGCCCATGCCGAGGATCCGGCTCGCCATGCGGTCGGGATGGAACTGCTCGAAGTCGTCGACCTTCTCGCCGACTGACGCAAACGCCACCGGACGACCGACCACCTCGGCAACCGAGAGAGCCGCGCCGCCGCGTGCGTCGCCGTCGAGCTTGGTCAGGATGATCCCGTCCACTTCGAGCGTTGCGTGAAAGGCCTCGGCGGTCGCGACGGCGTCCTGGCCCACCATCGAGTCGACGATGAGCAGGGTGTAATGGGGTTCGACCGCGTCCGAGATTCGGGCCACTTCTCCCATCAGCTCGACGTCGATCGCCAGCCGCCCCGCGGTGTCCACGATGAGCACATCGCGGCCGGTCTGGCGGGCGTGGGCGAGACCCCCCGCGGCGCAGGCCACAGGGTCTCCGGGCTCGCTCCATACCTCGACGTCGATGCCACGGGCGAGCGTCCGCAACTGCTCAACGGCTGCGGGTCGCTGCAGGTCGGCGCCGACCAGCAGCGGATTGCGGCCCTGTGACTTGCACCACTGGGCCAACTTGGCTGCGGCAGTCGTCTTGCCAGAGCCCTGGAGGCCGGCCAGCATCACCACCGTGGGCGGCCTCGGAGCGAACTGGAAGTCGAGCGGGCTTCCGCCCAGGATCTCGACAAGCTCGTCGTTGACGATCTTGGTGACCTGCTGACCGGGCGTCAGGCTGGCCGTGACCTCGCCACCGATGCTGCGCTCGCGGACCCGGTCTACAAAGCGGCGTACCACCCCGACGTTGACATCGGCTTCGAGCAGCGCCAGGCGGATCTCGGCCAACGCCTCGTCAACGTCGGCGGGCCGCATTCGTCCGCGGCCCCGCAGGCCCCGCAGGGTGCCGGACAAGCGGTCAGTCAGGGTGTCAAACATCGCTCAGTCCCCTGGTCGGGCTTGTTCTGGGCTGTGGGAGGCGGGCACCCCGGCGTCCGGATCGGCGCCGAGCAACGCGTCGACGTAGCTGTCGGGGTCGAAGTCGACAAGATCATTGGCGCCCTCGCCAAGGCCCACGAGCTTCACGCGCAGTCCCAGCTCGGCTTCGATGGCAAAGACGATCCCACCCTTCGCCGAGCCGTCCAGCTTGGTGAGCACGACACCGGTGACGTCGGTGGCTTCGGCAAAGGCACGTGCCTGGCTCAGACCATTCTGGCCAGTGGTCGCATCGATGACCAGCAGCGTCTCGACGACGGCACCGGGCTCCCGATCGGCGACTCGGCGAACTTTGGCGAGCTCATCCATGAGATTCTTGCGATTCTGGAGCCTGCCGGCGGTATCGGCGAGAACCACGTCGGCACCGCGGGCCGCCGCGGCGCTGACGGCGTCATGCACAACCGAGCTGGGGTCGGCGCCAGCGCTGCCCGAGATCAAATCCGCACCGCACCGATCAGCCCACGTCTGCAGCTGTGAGGTCGCAGCCGCGCGGAATGTGTCGCCGGCGGCCATCACCACGACTTGGCCTTCCGCCGACAGCCGTGCCCCCACCTTGCCGATCGTGGTGGTCTTGCCCACGCCGTTGACGCCCACGAACAGCCACACCGGCGTGGCCCCCTTTCGGTCCGGCGCACTCACGTGCAGCGAGCGATCAGCATCGAGGGCTGCACGCATCTGGTCAGCCAGTTCGTGGACCAGCTCGTCGGCATCGACGATGTCCTGATCGTCGGCGGTGCTCCGCAGGCGTTCCAGTGTGGCCATTGTCGTCGCAACGCCGACATCGGCGCCGAGCAGGGCCTCTTCCAGGCTCTCCCACGTAGCTCCGTCAGGCCGCCGTCCCCGGATGGACGCGAGGCGATCGCGCAGCGTCCGACGCGACGAGGCCAACCCCGACGCAAAGGTGGCTGCAGGCCTGAGAGGACCAGTCTCGGCCGGCCCCCCAGCACGTTCGGCGGCACCATCGGGCGGGGTCTGCGTCGCCACGGGGTAGTCCGCAGGCCTTGGCGGAGGCTGAGGTATCGCAACGGGTTCATTTCGAGATGGGGGCCCCGAGCGGCGCTGCATTGTGCGTTGCACGAAGGGAACCGATGCGAGAAGCACCATCACGACGACGCCGATGACAAGTAGTACGACCTCGATGCTCACTGGTCGGCAGGCTACCCAGGGGTCGTCGCGGGCTCTCCGAGCAGCTCCGACGAGGACTCGTCGAAGCCCAATGGTCCATCCGCAGCGACAAGGGCCGCTGCATGCTCGGGCCGCTCCGACACGACCACGCTGGAACCCCCGGGCGGCATGGACACGCCGTACAGAACGTCGGCCGATTCCATCGTGCGGCGTTGATGGCTCACGATGATCAACTGCGACTCCCGCCGGAATTCCGCCACGAGGTCCAAGAAACGCTGCAGATTGACGTCGTCGAGCGCCGCTTCCACCTCATCGAGAACGTAGAACGGCGAAGGCCGGCTGCGGAACACCGCGAAGAGGTACGCGAGCGCCACCAGCGAGCGCTCACCGCCGGACAGCAATGACAAGCGACCGATCTGCTTGCCGGCGGGTCGAACGTCGAGTTCGACCCCCGACGTCAGCAGCTCCTGCGGATCCGTCAGCGAGAGCTTGCCGGTGCCGCCCGGGAACAGCGTGCCGAACAGTTCGGCGAAGTTCCGAGCGACATCTTCGAATGCTGCCGCAAACGTTGCGACGATCTCGGCGTCGATGGCTCGGATCACCTTGTGCAGTTCCCTGCGGCTGTTGCGCACGTCCGCGAGCTGGGTGGCCACGAACTCGAAGCGCTCTGAGGCTGCCTCGTACTCCGAGAGCGCCAGGGGGTTGACCGGCCCCAGTCGATGCAGGTCCGCGCGCAGCGTTCGCTCGTGAGCGATGGCCGTGACCCCGTCGGGCAGCGGCGGTGGCGGTGCAGCGAGTGCCGCTGCGGGGTCTGCGGAGAACTCGGTTCGCAGCATCTCAACGAGGGCGTCGCGCTTGGTACGACGTTCGGCATCGGCGACGTCCAACGCTGCGAGTTCCGTGCGCAAGTGCTCCTGGCGCGACAAAGCCGCGTCACGCTCGCGCCGGAGCGCATCAAGGCGCTCCGTCAGCTGGCGCACCAACTCAATGCGGGCCTCGTTGCGTGAGCGCAGCCGCTTTGCTTCGGCATCGAGGCGCTGGCGGCGCTCCGAGAGCAACAGCGCCAGACGATCCAGCCCCGACACGATGGCTTCTGCCCGCTCCAGCCGGGCGGACGCGGCCGCACGGGAGCTCTCATGGCCCCTCAGACGCCGCTCAATGGTCCCGAGCCGTTCGCTGAGCACTGATCGGCGTTGCTCCTGTGCGGCAGCTCGGTCCTCGAACGCCTGAATCCGCTCGGCCTGCTGGGCTGCTGCTGTGGCCGCCCGGCGTCGAAGGTTCTCGGCGGTGCGTTGTGCCTCTCGGGATGATTCGAAGGCCGCCTGGTGCGCTTGCTGCGCCGAGGTCCACGCCGCGGCCGCTGCCTGCTGGTGGTGCGTCAGCTCGTCGATGCGTGCGCGTGCGACGTCGAGTGCCGCCGTGGCCGCCGCCGGCCCCGTGCTGCCAATCCGCCAGCGGTGGGGTCCGAACCGGTCGCCGCTGGATGTAACGAACACGGCATCGTCGGCCGTGTGCGCTGCCAGTACACGGTCATACGCGCTGGACCAATCGCCGGCAACGCAGATGGCCGCACCGACGACGGCGTCGAGCAACCTCCCGAGCTGGTCGCGGCACCACTTCGGCGCGTCAGGGGCGACCTGTATGTGGGGCCGCACCAACTCCTCGATCGCGCCCGGCGACGTGCTCTCGGCCGGGCGGCCCGGATCGTGGGCGGTGGGCAGATTGCTGAGTGAGATCACCGAGCCGCTCGCATCGGTGTCGGCAAGCGCTGCCAGCGCCGCGACCGCCGCGTCGTCATCTCGCACAACGACCGCCGAGAGCGACCCATCTGCGGCAGCCTCCGCCGCCGCCTCCCAACCGTCGTCGATGATCACCAGCTCGCCGAGCGCGCCGACCACCCCAGCGACGCCGTCGAGCACCGCCGCACCGGAGTCGGTGCGGGCGGCGGCGACAGCGGAGGCCAGTGCCTCAAATCTTCCGATCCAATGCTGGAGCTCTTCAGCGGCGTTCCGCTGCTGCTCATCGGCCTGCGACAGCGATGCAGCGGCGGCCTCGAGGCGCGCTTCGGCCTCCCGGTGGTCTTGGTCGGCTGCGCTTGCGGCGACCTCATCGACTTCGGTGTCGGCGCCGACGCCTGAATGGGTCTGTTCGGCTAAGCCCGCCGACGGCGCGGACGACACCGCTGCTGCGTCAAGGGTGGTCAGCTCAGCTGACACCCGTGCATGTTCATCGGTCAGCGTCGCCACCACGTCGGAGTCGAGCAAGGTATTGCGCTCGCGTTCGACCGATCGCATCCGTTCATAGGTCTGACCGATGAGACCGCGTGCCCGTTCCGACAGCGATGCCACTCGCGACAGCCGATCAGCAGGTTCTGCGGTCAGCTCGCCAAGCTGTGACTGCGCATCGTCGATCACCCGGTCGATGTCGGCAATCGACGATGCCACCGCGTCCTGTTGCGCCGCAAAATCGACCCGTCGAGCATCGGAGGCGCTTTGCGCTTGGTAACTCGCGGCTAGCTGACGCCCCGCGTTGTAGAGCTGCAGCCCAGCCAGCTCTGCGCTGATCTCGCGGTGGCGGCGGGCGGCGGTGGCCTGCCGCTCGAGCGGCCGCAGCTGACGGCGGAGTTCGCGCTGCAGGTCGACGAGGCGCGTCACGTTTGCCTCCGTGCCTTCCAGCCGCCGCTCGGCACGCTCCTTGCGGCGACGGAACTTCAGCACGCCCGCCGCCTCCTCGATCAGCGCGCGCCGTTCTTCGGGACGGGCAGCGAGGACCTGGGTGATCTGGCCTTGCGCCACGACGATGTGCTGCTGCCGCCCGACCCCGGCATCATTCAGCAGTTCTTGCAGGTCGAGCAGCCGGCAGGGCGTCCCGTTGAGCGCGTACTCCGATTCGCCCGAGCGGAACAAGGTGCGAGTGATCGCCACCTCGGCGGTCTGGGTGGGCAGGGTCCTCGACTCGTTGTCGATGACCAAGGTGACCAGTGCGCGGCCTAGAGCCGTCCGGCGGTCAGTTCCAGCGAAGACGACGTCGTCCATCCGCTGGCCTCGCAGCGTGCGGGGACCTTGCGCGCCGAGCACCCATGAGATGGCGTCGACGACGTTCGACTTGCCGCTGCCGTTGGGACCCACCACCACGGTGACGCCCGGCTCGAAGGCGAGCGTGGTGGTGTCTGCAAACGACTTGAAACCGGACAGTGTCAGGGAACGGAGGAACACGGCAGCTCGAAGCGTGGAGGTCGACGTCTACACCTGATAATCGCAGTAGTGGTGGGTCACACCCCGGATGACCGTCGTCAGGACGTCACCTCGGCCGTTGCGGCATCGCTCGCCGGCCCGACCGAAGACCTCGAAGTAGGGATCGAAGCCACCTGACTTGCCGAAGATGTCGAGATGGCCGCCGATGGAGGATCCCCGGTACTTGATGGAATTGTGAACCGTCTCGACGATGGCGCGGTAGAGCCGGCGCACCTCCTGGGTGTTCAGTTCGCTGGCAATGCGCCCATACCCGAGACGGGCTGCATGCAGCACTTCGTCGGAATACATCGGTCCGAGGCCCACGACAAACGTCTGGTCCAGCAGCAGGTCGCGGACGGTATCGGAGCGGCCCCGCAGCATGAGAGCGAAGTCGGTCCACGGCATCGGCATGTCGACCGGATCGAAGCCGAGATCGACCTGACCCGGAAACACCTTGTGGTAACGGGCTTTCGCAATGACACGCAACGTCGCTTCAGCACCCGAATCGATCAGACGCAGCTGACCGCCAGTGGTGAAGCCGATCACGACCTTGGTACCAGGGATCTGCGGCGTTCGAGAGGTCGCCCGCCGCAGCGAGCCCGTCGCGCCGAGGTGCGCCACCATGACCTCGTCGGGACCGAGGTCGAACAGCAGCAAGGTGCCGTCGCGCGACACGGACATGACCTTCTTGCCCACCAGCAGGTCGGCGAACTGCTGCTTCGAGCGCATTGCGGGAAGCGCCTTCTTGGTGCCCGGGACATCGACCATCTTGACCCGGCGGCCCGTGACTTCTTTGTCGAGGTCGCGCCGAGCGATCTCGATCTCTGGCAGTTCAGCCATGGGCGGGCTCCTCCGCAACAATGGATCGGGCCACGGTCTCGCCTTTCGGCTCGGCCTCCAAGAACCGTAGACATGCAGCTTCCGCCGCCCGCTGTTCCGCAGCCCGCTTGGTGGAACCTTCGCCGCGACCCCAGACTTCGCTGTCGATGCGTGCTTCGGCCACGAATGTGGGCCGGTGTGGGGGACCGGAACTCGACACGTCGTATCTGGGCTCGGTGCGGAAACGTTGCGTCACCAGCTCCTGGAACCGATTCTTGGCCTGGCGCGCACCTGGTTCGCTGGCTGCTGAGGTGATGCGCTCACCCATCAGGTGGCTGATGACATCGCGAGCCGCACCCAGACCGCCGTCCAAGAACACCGCGCCGAGCACCGCTTCGAGCGCGTCGGCCAATATCGACTCCTTGTCGGCTCCTCCGGTTGCTGCCTCGCCGCGTCCGAGCAGAAGCGCAGACCCCAGGTCGCAGTCTCGTGCTGCGCCGGCCAGCGCGACCGCGCTCACCACCGCCGAGCGAACGGCACTGAGCTCGCCCGGCCCGAGTTCGGGCCACTGGGTTACGGCGAGCTCGCAAACGCAGAGCCCGAGCACGGCGTCACCGAGGAATTCGAGGCGTTCGTTGGATGCGACATGACGATCACGCGGCACATCGCTGTTGTGCTCATTGCACCAGCTTCGGTGCGAGAGGGCTTCAGTCAGGAGACTGGCGTCGGCGAAGCGATGTCCGACACGCTCCGCGAAGCTGTCGAGTTCAGCGAGTTCGGCGACAGCAATCTCCACGTCAGCCGACGCGCTCCATCACGTAGTCGATGGCGTCGCGCACAGTCTTGAGATCTTCGAGATCTTCGTCTTCGATTCGAAAGCCCACCGTGCGGTCTGAAAGCTCCTCTTCCAGCGCCTCGACCAGCTCGATCAACGCCAGCGAGTCTGCACCGAGATCGTCCACGAAGGAGGACGACTCGGCCACTTGGGATGGATCCAGCTCCAAGATGTCGGCGAGCTGATTGCGAATGAGATCGAAGACCTCGTCACGCTCTGGCGGACTCTGGCGCACGTGAGTTTCTGCGGGCATGGCGTCGGCCAGCCTACCGGCGGTCGATCGCTCAGGCCGCGGCTTCGCCGTGTGCTTCCCGCTCTAGCTCAGTGTCATCATGCGATAGTGCCCGCAGGCCTCTCGGGCTCAGGGCTCAGTTGGTCACCGGACGGGAGGCTGACGGCGGCCAGCTCGCCCAGCAGGTCGGCTTCCACCATGTGATGGGCGACTCGGATGGCGTTGGTCACCGCTGTGGGGCTCGACGAACCGTGCGCGATCACGCAGACTCCGCGCACACCCAGCAGCATCGCCCCCCCGACGTTGTCGGGGCTCAGTTCATCGGCGAGCGGCGCCAGCAGGCGAAGCGCTTCCGCACCAGCCGGTCCCCCTTCGGAGAGTCGCTCGAGAATCAGGCGGACGAAGAACGAGGCGGTGCCCTCGAGCGACTTCAGCAGAACATTGCCGGTGAAACCGTCGGTGACCACGACGTCGACAGGACCGTCGAGAACGTCGCGCCCCTCGATGTTGCCGAAGAAATCGATCTCGTCGTCTGCGGCAAGCAGCTTGTGGGTTTCCTTGACGAGCAGGTTGCCCTTCTCGGGTTCTTCGCCGATCGAGAGCAGCCCGACGCTCGGCGCCGCCACGCCGAAGCGGATGCGGCTGTAGGCCGAGCCAAGGCGGGCAAATTGGTGCAGCCATTGGGCGTTGCAGTCGGCCATGGCGCCCGAGTCGAGCAGGACGCGCGCCGTGCGGCCGCCGGGTACGGGAAACGCAGTCGCGATGGCCGGACGGGCGACTCCGGGCAGGCGTCTCAGCCTCAGGAGAGCCGCTGCCGCCACCGCCCCCGTGTTTCCGGCACTGACGATTGCCGAGGCGGCGCCGTCGCGCACAGCGTTGACAGCGAGGCTGATCGAAGAGTCGCGCTTGGTCCGCACCGCACGGCTCGGCTCCTCGGACATCTCGATGACCTCTGAGGCCTCGATGATGTCGAGCGATTCGCCTCCAGCCGCGACGATGGCATCGCGCCGGCCTACCAGGACCACATCGAGGCCCTCGCGCACGGCTTCCAGCGCGCCTTCCACGACCACGCCGGGGGCGTCGTCGCCGCCCATTGCGTCGACAGCGACCGGCAGCGTCATCAGCCCGGACGCCGATCTATGTTCAGGCGATGTCGAGGGCTTGACGGTCGGCGTACCAGCCGCACTGGCCGCAGACCCGGTGGGGCAGCTTCGCCGCGCCGCAGCGTGGGCACAGGCTTCGAGGTGCCTCTCTCAGGCGCCATGCCGCCGCGCGACGCGAGCGCGTCTTGCTCTTGGATGTCTTCTTCTTGGGGACTGCCACAACTGGACTCCTCGAGCGGAGCATGAAGCCTACCCATCGGCACTCCCCAGCCGACTCCGAGCGGTCGATCTCAGGACGACTCGTCCTGGCGCGCCCGCAGTGCTTCCAGCGCGGCCCAGCGCGGATCGGCCGGAGGCGCTGCGTCGTCGGGGGGATCTGCGAGTTCGGGCGGGAGGTTCGGGCACCCCTCGGCTTGCGGGCACCGAATCGCCTCGATCGGCAATTCCAGCAGTACTGCCTCCCGCACCATGGGAACGAGATCCGCGAACTCTGGACCGAGCCGGTATTGCTCGCCTTCACGGGGCTCAGCGGTGAACACCTCACGAATCTTCGTGCGTAGGGTCCCGGCAACGGGCAGCCAGCAGCGAGCGCACGGACCCTTCCAAGTCGCCGAGACCTCGCCGGCAACGCTGAGACCGCCGCTGATGAGCTCCAACGCCAGTTCCACGCTGACATCACTGTCGAGCGGCACCTCGACATCGGCAATGCTCACGGAGGCTGAGGACTCGGGATCTAACAGCGCGGACGCTGGCACAGTTGTTGACCACTCCAACTGTCCGTCAACGAGCAGTCTCAGGGGCACGGACAGGGACCGCTGGCGGTCCCTGGGGCTCACATCTGGTCCTGGTCGAAGACCACCGGTTGCGTGTCGGGGCCGCGGCCCGAAGGCCTCGGTGCTTCGGTGGCAGTGGCATCTCCGCCGTTCTGCGCACGCTGGGCGCTCGGCGGCGTGGGCGTCACCGGCGCGGAAACGCGATTGCCGAGCTTGCGTCGCGCTGCCTGGACCGAAATCTGGATCTGGTCGACGGCACCAGCAAACTGCGTGAGCTGCCGCTCGCAGTACTCGTCGACTTCATGGCGTCGGCGACGGGTCTGGATCTGAGCGTCGTCGAGCAGCTGGCGAGCACGCCGCTCAGCCGTGCGCACGACTTCGGTTCGCTGGACCATCTGGGCGACGCGGCTGCGTGCCTCGTCGATGACCAGGTTGGCATCGACACGTGCTTGGGCCAGCACCTCGTCGCGCTCGCGCAGCAGCCAGCGAGCCTGGCGGGTCTCGTCAGGCACGGCCGCCAGCGCCGACTCGAGCAACATCATCACCTCGTCGCGATTGATCATGACCGAGGTGGACAGCGGCATGGGACGCGCCGCGTTGATGATCTCCACGGCCTCTCGGATGAACTGCTCGGCCGTGACCGATGGGGGGCGCGGTGCCAGCGTCCCGGGGTTGCGCGCCTGCGATTCGGCCGGCGTCTGCAGCGTCTCCTCAGTGGGCGCCGCCGTCTCGGACGAAGGCCGGCCGAACGGAGACTGCGGTTGCAGCATGCCGTGGTGAATGGCTGGCTGCTGTGGTGCCTCGACGCCGCCCTCGGACATGCTCATGTGGCTGCCTCCTGCGCCGTTCGCTGCCCGAGCCGCTCGGCGACTGCGGCCGGGACGAGATGCGAGCAATCGCCGCCGAATCTGGTGATTTCCCGGATGTAGTTGGAAGCAATAAAGAGATGCTCGGTCCGCGGCGGGACGAACACGGTCTCGACACCGGACACTGAGTGATTCATGTGCGCCATGCGCAACTCGGATTCGAAGTCACTCTGGCTGCGAAGACCCTTGACGATCACATCGGCGCCGAGGCGTTGAGCGAGGTCAACGACCAGCTCCCCGAACTGCACGACCGAGACGTTGGCGAGGTGGCTGGTCGACTCGACGATCATCGCGACGCGCTCGTCATCGGAGAACAGGGGCGTCGCCTTGGACGGGTTCCGCATGGCGGCCACCGTGACGGAATCGAAGAGCCCCGAAGCTGCAGAAATCACGTCGAGATGCCCGTTGTGCACAGGATCGAACGAGCCTGGATACATTGCCATGACCACCGAGAACGGCTCCTCCGGATCGATCCGTGTCCAGTGGAGCGACCGTACCGCGCCGCAATCGCGAATCGAGGGACCCTCGCGACGAGGGTCAGCTGGGAATGTCGCTGTCCTCGACGATGAGGTCCCAACGGTCGCCGCAGTCGGCACATCGGTAGGCGACGACGTCTCCCGGCTGGAAGCCCCAGTCCGGCTCAGGCACGCTCAGCAGGCCGCAGCGGCCACCGCAATCGACACAGGTGATCTCTGCGGGCACGCCCATGTCGCCCACGTTGCCGCCCTCGTGCGGGAAGTCGGCCATCGCCGCAGTGTCGCACGGCTCAGCCTCTACGGTGACACCATGCGCGTCGTCGGCGGGGCGTTGGGCGGCCGCCGCCTCGAGGCAGGCATGACGGACGCAGTTCGGCCGACGTCGGATCGCGCCCGCGAGGCCATCTTCAACATGCTCATGAGCCTGGAATTGCTCGAAGGCGCGACAGTGCTGGATCTGTTCGCCGGATCGGGTGCACTGGGCATTGAAGCGCTGTCGCGCGCTGCCGCACACGCCACACTCGTGGACTCCGACTCAGCGGCCTGCCGCACGATCACGACGAATCTGACGGCGCTGGGAATCACCGAGCGCGCCACCGTGGTTCGATCCGACGTCTTGAGATTCCTGGATGCCCAGCGCGACTCGGTCGACCTTGCGTTTGCCGATCCCCCCTACCCATTCGAGGGCTGGCCCGACCTCCTCGACGCAGTGAATGCCGAGGTGCTGGTGTGCGAGTCGGATCGCCCCGTCGAGCCCAGCCCCCACGGCCGGTGGCAGACCTTCCGCGTGCGTCGGTATGGCACGCCAGTCGTCACTGTGTTGGTGCGCCCTGGCGAGGCCGATTCCCCAGCAGCCGGCGATTAGCTGCGCTGCAGGTAGTCGGGGTCGCGACGACTGGCGAACCAGTCAATCTCATCTGCGAGTGCGGGGTGCGTATCGAGATCGCCGTCGGCCGCAATGAGATCGGCGGCAGCGTCGCGGGCAGCTTGCACCCAGGTCAAATCGCGGGCCAGCGATGCAAGTTTCAGGTCGTTGCGACCAGACTGGCGCTCGTCGAACAGCGTGCCCTCGCCTCGGAGCTCGAGGTCGCGCTCCGCCAATTCGAAGCCGTCGTTCGTCGCAGCCAGCGCATTCAACCGTTCAACGGCGATGGGCGTCGGGTCGTCGTCGCTCACGAGATAGCACGTCGATTCATGGCTGCCGCGGCCCACTCGGCCTCGCAGTTGGTGCAGCTGCGCGATGCCGAATCGATCGGCCGACAGCACAACCATGACGGTCGCATTCGGCACGTCGATCCCGACTTCGATCACGGTCGTGGCGACCAGCGCGTCAAGGTCACCCAACCGGAATCTGTTCATGGTGGCTTCCTTGTCGGCTGAGGGCAAGCGCCCATGCAGCAGACCGACCCGCAGACCCGCCAGCGAACCAGCCACCAGCTCGGCGTGCATCTGCTCGGCCGAACGCGCATCGAGGCTCTCGCTCTCGGTGATGAGCGGGCACACCACGTAAGCCTGACGACCGGCTTCCATCTCGCGGCGTACCTCGGTCCACATCGATTCAGCCGCGAGGGGTCCGCGGACCCACTCCGTCGCAATCGGCGTTCGACCTGGCGGGAGCTCGTCGAGCACTGAGACATCCAGGTCGCCGTACACGGTCATGGCAGCGGTGCGGGGAATGGGTGTGGCGGTCATCACCAGCAGGTGAGGAATGCGACGGTCATCACGACCGCTCTCGCGCAGCCGCGCACGCTGGGACACACCGAAGCGGTGCTGCTCATCCACGACCACCACGCTGAGCGAGTCGAATCGCACCGACTCCTCCAGCAGGGCATGCGTGCCGACGACAATGTCAGCGGAACCGGTCGCGACCTCCACCAGCACCTCGCGGCGCTGCGTTCCCGAGCTCGAGCCGCTGAGCAGGCGCAGGCGCAGAGGCCGTTTCCCGCCGAGGCGCGCTTCGTCGGGTACCTCGAAGCCGTCGAGCAGGGCGCGCAGCGCGATGTGGTGCTGTTCGGCCAGTACCTCGGTCGGCGCCATGAGCGCACCCTGATGGCCGTTCTGCACGGCAATGAGCAGTGCGTGCAGTGCCACCAGCGTCTTGCCCGAGCCGACATCGCCTTGCAGCAGCCGGTGCATCGGTCGTGGCGTGCTCAGGTCGGCGTCGATGTCGGCCATTGCACGCCGCTGCGCCCCGGTCAGCGCAAGGGGGAGACGCCGGTGGAAGGTCTCGATGAGATTGCCAGCCGTCTTGTGCGCAATGCCCAGCTCATGTGCCTCGCGTGCCAACCGCTGGCTCCGCAGCAGCAACTGCACTCGCAGGAGCTCGTCGAACACGAGACGGTTGCGCGCCGCCCACCGGTCCGACATCGACAGTGGCTCGTGAATGTCAGCCAGCGCTTGACCCCGCTCGGCGAGCCCCAGCCGGTCACGTAGCCAGTCCGGCAGCGGATCGGCGATACCCCGGGCAGAGCAACGCCGCTGCGCCTCCGCGACCCAGTTCGCGACATCCCACGTCACGATTCCAGCCGACTCGGACTGGGGGTATATCGCGACGATCTTGCCCGTGCGGTCCGCGGCCGCCCCGTCACCGAGCACATCGACCACGGGATTGGTCATCTGCTTGTGGCCCCGGTAGTTCTCCACTTTGCCGAACAGCGCCACGGTCCGCCCCTCGGTGAGCTGCCGTTCACGCCATGCCTGGTTGAAGAACACCGCGCTCAGCACGCCGGTGGCATCGCCGACGTCGACGCTCACCAACCGCCGGCCGCCGCGCAGGCGGCGGGCCGACACCGACAGCACATCGGCCACGACCGTGATCTCCGATCCAATCACGGCCTCGCTGATGGGGGCTTGGGCCGTGCGATCCACATAACGGCGGGGGTAGTACGTCAACAGATCGAACACCGTCTCGACGTCGACCTCCCGCAGGGCCGTGCGGCGCCGGCGGCCGACCCCATTCAGCCGTTCAACATCAATCGCGTCGAGTTCCCGCAGCGTCAGCGGGTTCATTCGATGCCGAAGAGGTACGGGTAGTGGTCTTGGCCGCCAACGTGTTGTTCGATCTCGATGCTGGGCCAGTGCTGCGACAGCCACGACACGACGTCCGCGGTCTCGCTGGAGGTGGCATCTGCTCCTTCGATGAACGTCAGAATCTCGTGCTCGGGCGCCAGCATGTGCGCGAGCAGCGCGACGGCCGCATCAGCGGCCGACTCGCCGGTGGCGGCGATTCCCGAGTCGTCGAGGCCGATCCATTGGCCGACCGCGACAGGGCCGATCGGAGATGTCACCTCACGCACGGCTTGGGTCACCTCGCCGGCGGCGACCGCGGTTGCCGCGTCAAGCATCGACGCGGCGTTGTCTCGAGCGTCCGCACCGGGGTTGTAGCCGATGAGAGCGGCAAGCCCCGCCGGCACTGAGGTCGTGGCCACGACCTCGACATGCTTGGCAGTGTGCGCGTCGATCTGGCGTGCGACCGGGACGATGTTGGAGTTGTTCGGCAGCACGACGACGTGCCCCGATGGCGCCGCCTCGACAGCGGCGAGGATCTCCGCCGTCGAGGGGTTCATCGTCTGGCCCCCGGTCACGATCTCCTGAGCCCCCAGCGCGCCAAAGAGTCCGTCCAGCCCGGCTGCGGGAGAGACCGCCACGACGGCGCAATCGACGATCGGGCGGTCCGCCGGCGGGGGGCTGTCATGACCGTGGTCAACGTGGGTGCCGTCACCGGCGGGCGCATAGTGGGCGCTGTGCCCGCCGTGACCTTCGAGACCTGCGACCTGCTCGTGCAAGTCCGTGATCTGGATGCGATGCGGCCGTCCTGCATCGATGCCCGCTTCGATGACGGGACCGATGTCGTCGGTGTGAATGTGGCAGTTCCACAGCCCGTCGCCGCCCACCATCACGATCGAGTCGCCAAGGGAATCCCAGGCGACCTTGAAATGATCGATGTTCTCGTCGGGTGCGGCGAGCAGGAACATCACCTCGTAGCGGGTGCCGGAGGGGTCGCCGATCTCGTGTCCACCCTCACTGCGGTCAAGATGGCGATGCAGCTCCTCGCGCTGGGACGCCACTGCATCGGTGCCACTGGCTCGCAAGCTCGCGCCCGCATTCCCGTGAGCGATCACCGCTGCCACCTCAGCGGGCAGCTCCACCTCGTCTGGCAGCGGGCGCCCGTCGGTGACGCTGAGCAACGCATCGAGCAGCAGCAGGTACCCCGCGGCGCCGGCATCCACCACCCCGGCGTCGGCCAGCACCGGCAGCTGTCGCGGCGTGGCCTCCAGCGCAGCCTGACCGGCTCGCTTGGCGTTCTCCAGCACAGTTGCGAGCCCGTGGCCGTCGTCGGTGTCCCCGCTCTCGAGAGCCTCCAGCGTGCGCTGCGCGGCGTGAGCCGACGTACGCGCCACACTCAGAATCGTCCCCTCGACGGGTCTCATGACGGCACTGTCAGCAGCCTCACTCGCAGCGACCAAGCCCTTGGCCAACATTGCTGCGTCAATCGGCGGCTCACCGTCGGATTGGTCGTCGGACGGGGTCAGGGTGGACGCGAACCCTCGCAACAACTGACTCACGATGACGCCGCTGTTTCCGCGCGCGCCCATGAGTGCGCCGTGAGAAATGGCGCTGCAGATCTCCGCCCTGCCTGTGCCTGTACGCAGCAATTCCTCAGTGACCGCCGCGAGAGTCATGGCCATGTTGGTGCCGGTGTCGCCGTCGGGCACCGGGTAGACGTTGAGCCGGTCGATCGTGACGCGGTGCTGCTGCAGCGCCGTGCAGTACGTCCGCATCGCCTCGGCCAGTGCGTCAGAATCCAGAGCGTTCGCCGCTCCGGTGGCCGCTCGGAGATCGCTGTCGCTGCCAGAGGACGCATGGGCCGACAAGCCGTTCATCGTCTCACCTCTTGCTTCCCGCTCTTGTTCGCTGTCGCTCACGGGCCGCTCGGGCCACGGCTTCGCCTCTCGGCCCCGAAGCTACAACGCGCCCGCGGCAGTCGGTTGGTAGCGTTCCCTCGATTGCGCAGGCCGTTCTGGCGGCCTCGCAACATCCCAGCCACTGGAGGCGCATGTGCAAGGCGTCATCAAGTCGTACGACCCGGCATCCACAGTCGGCATCGTCGCCGATGACGTCACGCGCGCCGAGCACGAACTGGCCCCGAACGCGCTGGAGGGATCCATCTTCCGGATGGTGCGGCAAGGCCAGCGAGTGATCTACGACTTGGACGAACGGGGGCTCGCCACACGGCTGCGTCTGGGCTCGGAGGTGGATCTGGGGACACCTGATTGGATCACCGCCCGGGGGGAGACAGCGTGATCTGAGGCCGGGGCAGACGCACCGGTCGAAGAGCGAGTTACCAGTCTCACATTGCGCGAAAGCGCACGACTCGGACCCGGAGGACAAGTTGCCTGCGACTACCAACCGCAAGTTGACCGATTGGGTCGATCATTGGGCCGGCGTGCTGCGACCCGATGCAGTCCACTGGTGCGACGGCTCTGAGGCGGAGTACGAGCAGTTCTGCGGCCAGATGGTGAACACCGGGACTCTCATCCCGCTTGACCCCGATACCCGTCCCAACAGCTACCTCGCACGCTCCGATCCGGGCGATGTCGCTCGCGTCGAGGATCGCACGTTCATCTGCACCACCGACGAGCTCGACGCGGGCCCCAACAACAACTGGCGGGCCCCCGACGACATGCGCGACGAACTGCTGAAGCTGTTCGACGGCTCGATGCGCGGGCGGACGATGTACGTAGTGCCATTCTCCATGGGCCCGCTCGGCTCGCACATCGCTCACATCGGGGTCCAGCTCACCGACTCGCCCTACGTGGCGGCCTCCATGCGGATCATGACCCGCATGGGTCAGGCCGCGCTCGACGTGCTCGGCGACGGTCCGTTTGTGCCGTGCGTTCACTCGCTCGGCGCGCCACTGGAATCGGGCCAGGCCGATGTGCCGTGGCCTTGTGACGCCGACCGCAAATACATCGTCCACTTCCCTGAGACCCGCGAGATCTGGTCGTACGGATCCGGCTACGGCGGCAACGCGCTGCTGGGCAAGAAGTGCTTCGCTTTGCGGATCGCGTCGACCATGGCTCGGGACCAAGGTTGGCTCGCCGAGCACATGCTCATCGTGGGCGTGACGCCCCCTGAGGGCGAGACGGTCTATGTGGCCGCTGCGTTCCCCTCCGCCTGCGGCAAGACGAACATGGCCATGATGATCCCGACACTTCCGGGCTGGAAGATCGAGACCATCGGCGATGACATTGCCTGGATGAAATTCGGTGATGACGGGCGGCTGCACGCCATCAACCCCGAGGCCGGCATCTTCGGCGTCGCACCGGGCACAGGCGACGCCACCAACCCGAGTGCCTTGGCGACGGTCTGGGGCAATTGCGTGTTCACCAATGTGGCCCAGACTCCCGAGGGCGACGTCTGGTGGGAAGGACTGACCCCAGAACCGCCAGAAGGTCTCATCGATTGGCGCGGCGACCATTGGACGCCCGACGCCGGTACTCCCGCAGCGCACCCCAACGCTCGCTTCACGGCCCCCGCAGAGCAATGCCCGACCATCGCGCCCGAGTGGGAGGATCCTGCCGGCGTACCGATCTCGGCAATCCTGTTCGGCGGTCGGCGAGCGACCACGGTTCCGCTCGTGGCCGAAGCGTTCGACTGGGAGCACGGCGTGTTCCTGGGATCCCAGATGTCGTCAGAGAAGACGGCAGCCGCGGCGGGGACCATCGGTGAAGTGCGACGGGATCCCTTCGCCATGCTGCCTTTCTGCGGATACAACTTCGGCGACTACTTCCAGCACTGGCTGGACATCGGCGCAAGGCCGGGCACCAAACTGCCCAAGCTGTACTACGTGAACTGGTTCCGCAAGGACGCCGGCGGCAAGTTCATCTGGCCGGGTTTCGGCGACAACTCGCGCGTGCTCAAGTGGGTGCTGGAACGCGTTGCCGGCCACGGTGAGGCCGTGCCGACCGCGATCGGTCTGGTGCCCCCGCCCGAGGCGCTCGACACCGACAACCTCGACCTGAACCCCACGGAGCTCGAGACATTGCTCGGGGTCGACGAGGACGATTGGCGAGCCGAGATCGACATGATCGAAGCGCACTACCGGAACCTGGGCGAACGCCTGCCGCCGCAGATGCGCCACCAGCTTGACCTCCTCGAGGAGCGGCTCGGCCTCTGACAGGCTGACCCGATATCCGATTCGAATTCCTGCGCGCCGCATCAAGCCTCGCCCAAGCAGCCCGGCTGTCGTTCTCGAGTCCGATCAGTTCACCGGCGTCCAGTACGAAGACTGTCATCCAAAGAGTTGGGCTCGCGCCCCGTCAAGCTCTTCGGCGGTAATCGTGCCGTGCTCAGCCTCCCAGTCGGAGATCACTTCTCCCAGCCTCTTTGACGCAAGCTTCCTGCGGTCGGCATCGGCAAACCAAGCCGACAGCTCACAAGATAACGCGTCCCCCGCCTTCTCGACCAAACCATCCATTTCTTGGATGTTATTGGAATCCGCGAATTCGTCGAGGCCGGAAGTCGCTGCATCAAGCAAGTCAACCTCGTGAACAGGAGCGGTCGCAGCCTGGCTGCTGACCCTGGTTCCAATGCCCATGCCGAACTCGGCGCACCAGTCCCGCACGGTGCTGGGCTTCACGCCAGCCTGCTTGGCCACGGCTTCAACACCGCGCTTCTTTGCCTTCAACGCCAAGCGCTTCCGCTGCGCCGATGAGTGCCTCACGCCCATATCCGACTGTTTCCCTGTTGGCGGCTGCCGTTGCCTGCTTGCCCCACAACCTAGCCCTTGGCCGCCGCTTGCGGCACTAGCGCTGGGATTCGACACGAACAAGCAGAATCACAGCGATATTCCGAACCTGACGACTTGTGTTCATAGGCCCAGTAGTACAGGCTGCCCGGTAGTACACCACTCTCGTTTACGCCATCGAGGGGCTCAGTAGAGCCGCCGGTCAGGGCGTTGCCGCAGTCGGCAGCCAGTCGGGCGTTCCCGCAGGTCAGCGCTGCCGGCGGACTGGCGTGCTGGCGAGCCGTCGGGCCCACGCCCGGATGCGAGCGAGGACAAACTCAACCGCCACGTCGCCAAGCGCGCCTCGGCCGAGCCAACTGCGAGCCGCCGGGGCGGCGGGCTGTTGGCTAGGCCGTGGAACTCGTTGATCTAGGGGGCTCGGGCTTGTGCAGGGTCTCGTTGGGGGGTTGGGTCTGGTTCGGTTTCGTGGGTGACGGTCCAGGTGCCGTCTGGTTGGGGAACCATCTCGTAGCCGTGCTCGTGGAGATGGTGATGGTGCCGATGGCACAGCAGCACGAGGTTGTCGAGGTTGGTGGGGCCGCCTTTGGCCCAGTGCCAGATGTGGTGTGCGTCGCAGCGTGAAGGCGGAGCGTGGCAGCCGGGCCAGCGACAGTGCCGGTCGCGTGCGATGAGCAGGCGTCGCAGCCGTCGTGGCACGGTTCGGCGGGACCGGCCGACGTCGGCCGGTCCGCCAGGACCTCCCAAGATGACCGGGATGATCTCGGCGTCGCATGCCAGCTTGCGCACGATCTCGGGCGGCAGTTCGGTGCCGGCGTCGGTGAGGCCGACCTCGTCGATGTGGCCCCGCAGCGCTTCGAGGCCGATCAGCACGCTGACCTGTGCGGGGGCCAGCCGCGGCTCACACCCCAGCCCGTCTCCGCCGGTGGGCCGGTCACAGCACTCGCCGCCGGGCCGCTGGGCGCGGGCGCGCAGTCGCTCGACTGCTGCGGCGTCCGCGTCGGTGGCCGTGATGCCCGCGAGCACATAGGCGAGCACGTCGGCATCTCGCTGAGCGGGAGTTCGGCGCCCGCTGAGGACCTGTTTGTCGTCGCTCCAATACTCGCGGCGCAGCATTTCGAGCGCAGCCTCGATCTGGGCGCCCGCAGCAGGATCGAACTTCGCCCACAGCCGCAGCATCCCCTCGTGATCTCGCTGCCACCCCGCCCCACGCGCCTGGCGCTGCCGCTCGAAACGCTCCATCGACGTCTCGACGCTGTGGTCGGCCTCGGCTCGGCGGATGCGGCGTCGCGTGGCGTCGGTGTCCTCGCCGACCGCGGCGCCGACCAGATCGGAGCGCACTGCCTCAGGCACCCGGGCGTCGCACAGCGCCTCGGCCTGATCGGGGGTGATGTCTCCATCGGACATCGCCACCAGCACCTCGTCGTGCTCGCGGGCCTTGGCCGCGACGCGGGCCATGCGACGCGCATCGCGCCCCGACACCCCCGCCGCGTCGCGCAGCGTCTGATGCACATCGGCATCGGGCCCAGCACCCGAGGCGTTCAAGGCGTCGAGCGCTCCGAGCACCTCGGCGCGGTAGCCGGCCAGCCGGTTCGCGACCCGCTCGATATCGCCCAACACAACTTCGAGCTCACCGCGGCAAAGCCCAGCGAGCTCTGCGGCATCCAACCGCCGAAGACCGTGCACGCCCCACGACGCACCGCACCCGACCGAACCAGCAAGACCCGCACCCGCAGCGTCGGCGCTGGCGGGCTTGGGTGCGCCGCTCGCATCGGCAACGTCGGCGGTGGCATGGCTCGCGTCGGCGTTGGCTGGTCGTGCGCTGCTCGTGCCGGCGGCGGTGCCATTGGCGTGGGCTGTGTCGCGGCTGGCACGGGCTGTGTTGCCGCGGGCCTGCTTGGCCCCGCTCTCTGCGTCTCTCAGCATGAGAACGACCGTACGGAAGGGGTGTCACAACAGAACTGACGACCGAGCACCCCACGCCACACACCGCATCCAACTGGCCCGCTCACACGGCGGGCGCTGCTCGTTCCATCTCCACACACTTGGGGTTGCTGTTCACGTTCATGATGTCGAACTGGCGGGAGTCCACCAGCACCGACTCCCAAACCGCAGAGAGATTCGCCGAGCGTCAATGGGTCGGCGAGATCGACCGTGCCGGCAGTACGGTCGGCGCGGTTCTCGAATCGACGGCGGGGAGCACGTAGATGAGCAGGTTCACGGGACGAGTGGCGATCGTGACGGGCGCGGCCGGCGGGATCGGCTTGGCAGCATGCGAGCGGTTCGCATCCGAGGGGGCGTCGGTGGTGGCCGTGGACCTTGCGACCACCGATCTGGGCGCTGCCGTGGCGGCGGTGGAAGCTCAGGGCGGCGCGGCGCTGGCGGTCGGCGCAGATGTGACCCGCTCCGACGAAGTGGCCGGGTATGTGCAGGCGACGCTCGACAACTTCGGACGAGTCGACGTGCTGTTCAACAACGCCGGCATCGAAGGCGCCTACGCCCCGATGATCGAGTACACCGAAGAGTCGTTCGACCAGGTCATGGCGGTCAACGTGCGCGGCGTCTGGCTGGGCATCAAGTACGCCGCCCCGGCGATGATCGCGGGCGGCGGCGGCGCCATCGTCAACACGGC
This sequence comes from Acidimicrobiaceae bacterium, assembly GCA_026713105.1. Taxonomy (GTDB): domain Bacteria; phylum Actinomycetota; class Acidimicrobiia; order Acidimicrobiales; family Poriferisodalaceae; genus Poriferisodalis. Next base: position 3,578 of record JAPOPC010000034.1, on the reverse strand, counting down.
GTCAGTGGCCGGCCTGTTCGGCTCGCGGGGCATCTCTCCGTACTCGGCGAGCAAGCACGCTGTGGCGGGGCTCACCAAGTCGGCTGGTCTCGAGCTGGCCACTTCAGGGGTGCGGGTGAACGCCGTGTGCCCTGCGCCGATCGAGACACGCATGATGCGCTCGCTCGAGACCTTCATCGGCGGCGACGATGCCGACGACATCCGCAAGGCAATGGCCGAGCGCTTGCCGGTACAGCGCTACGGCGAGCCCCACGAGGTGGCCGCGCTGGTGGCCTTCCTGGCTTCCGACGACGCCAGTTACATCACAGGCAGCCTGTACCCCATCGACGGCGGCTACAGCGCCGGCCGCTGATTCGCGCTGGTGGACTGTCGTGTATCGAATTGCGAACTCTCCGGTGGGAAGTTGCGCTGCAGAGAACGGACGGGCCAGCGGTCCAGCCAACACAGCCTGGGGCAGACCATTCAGTCCGAGCTAGGGCGCCTCTTCGGTTGTGAGGGTGATCTGTGCGGTGGTTTCGGGTCCCAGGCCGGTGGCGTTCTTGGCTCGTACGGTGATGGTGTAGGTGGCGCCGGGTTCGAGTTTGCGGATCACGACGTGCCGTTTCTTGGCGCCGGGACGCCGTGTCGAGAGTTCCTCGCCGTCGCGCAGCAGCACGACTTGGTAGCTGTTGGCTGTGCCGCCGTCGTGGGGCGGGTCCCATTCGACGCGGATGCGGGTCGGCTGGGTCTGGCGGACGCTGAGGTTGACGACCTGGCCGGGAGGCGCTTCGGCCTGCTGCTGCGGTTCCTCCTCCTCCTCCTCCTCCTCCTGCTGCTGCTGCTGCGCCTGCTGTTGCTGTTGCGGTTCCTCCCGGGCGGCGGGCACGGTCACGTCGAAGGTGTCGCTGACCTGGTTGCCGTCGGGGTCTTGTGCGGTGAGGGTGATCGTCGCGGTGCCTTCGGCGACGCCGATCACGGTGACCGCAGTCGCGGACAGCGTCGTCGGGTCGAGCGCGGCAGAGATGTCGGCGGTCGCGCGGTCCGATGTGGTGACGCTGACCGTGAGCGTGTCGCCGTCGGGATCGCTGAACACTCCCGACAGCGAGATCTGCCGGCTGGTGCCCGTCTCGAGCTCGCCGATGTCGGCGATCGGCGACGCGACGTCCGGGGCGGCTTTGACGGTCACGGTGAACGTGTCGGTGACCGTGCCGCCGGCGCCGTCGTCGGCGGTGACGGTGATGTCGGTGGTGCCGCGCGACACCGCTGTCACGGTCAGCGTGTGGTCGGCCACGGCGACGGTGGCCACGCTGTCGGCCGACGACGCGGCGGTGACGGTCAGATCATCGCCGTCTGCGTCTTCGAACACGCCCGACAGCGACACTTGACGGGTGCCGGTCTGGTTCGCGATGGCCGTGTCGGCGATCGCCGCAGCGACGGTGGGCGCGTTGTTGGGCGGCGCTGCTGGGGTGGTGTGGTCGCCTTTGGTGCGCACCCATTTGCTGGACTTGGCGTCGCGTTCGCTCATGTTGTTGCGATGCCCGACCATCGAGCGGACGAACACGCCGGTCGCGACGCCGTTCGTGAGACCCGTGATGGTGTAGCTGGTCAAACCGGGGCCGACCGACACGCCGTCGTTGGGGCCCACCGCGCGGGGGTCGCGCGGGTTGGCCCACACGCCGAACTCCTGGCTCCAGCGCAGCACATGCCAGATGTCGGAGTCGTCGACCCCAGCCCGCGAGCCGACGTTCCAGGTCACCGTCAGCGTCCCGTCGCCGGGCACGACCTCGATGCCCCACGGCTCGGGGCCTTCGGGCGGCGCGGGCGGCGGGGGCGGCTCGTCGTTGTCGGCGATGGTCACCACCGCGGTGTCGGTGCCGTCGGGGTCCACCGCCCAGGCGGGCTCGCCGACGTGGGCGACGCGCACCGTGAAGCGTTCCTCGTCGGCTTCGACTTCGTCGTCGTCCACAGCAGGGATCACGACGGCGGCGCTCTGTCGGCCCTCGGGCACCGTCACCGTCGCAGCGAAGGTGCCCACGTCCGCGGCGGACGCGCCGCCGTCGGGATAGTCGGCTGACACCGCGAACGACACGCCCCCGGCGGCGGCGGGGCTGCCCAGGCTCACCGTCAGCGTCGCCTCCTCGCCCTCTGTCACGCCGGCTTTGGGTGTCAGCGTGTAGGTGCGCGGCGGCGGGTCGATCGCCACGACGTGAGTGGCTGTCTGGGCGCCGTTGGTGACCCGCAGATACACATAGGTCCACTTCGACGCCGGGTTCAGCGCGATGGCCGGCGTGAAACCGCCGTTGTCGAACGACGCGAACGTGCCGGTGACGCCATAGACGTCGCCGATCGCCCACTCCAGCGTGCTCGCCGGATGCGCCCTCACCCGCAGCATGGCATGAGTCGTGGTCACCGTCCCCTTGTCGGGGTCGGCGGCCGCGAACGTGCCAGGCACATAGGCCCGCAGCACCACACGCCTGATGAACGTCCCCGGGATCGTGGACGGCTTGGGCCGCGCCAGACGCAAGCCGACGAATCCGTTCACCGCCTCGCCGCCGACCACGGCGTCGTAATGCACCCGCACCGGATGCAGGTCCACATTGGGCGGGGGCGGGCCGGGATCGGAAACGTATCTGCCCACCAGCCTCACCGCCACCGTGTCGCCGGGCGACCAGCTCAAACCGGTGCCGAGCCAGCTCAGCCGCCACGCGTCCTCATTGCGGCCCACGCCCCAGCCCACCGAAGCGTCCTTGACCCGGAACACCCGGCCGTCGACCTCGAGCCACAGATGATCAGGATGCACCGGGATCGCCCGCTCGAACGTGACCTGCAACGTGCCCCTGACGACCCGCAGCGCCAGCACGTCATAATCCCAGCCCCCAAAGGACACCGAACTCGACGGGAACTGCGCGGAGCACTGCACCAGCCCCACACAGCCCTCCCCCTGGAGCCAGCCCAAGTCCCTCGCCGTCAGCGTCGACGACATCAACGTCGACGGCGCATTCGCCACCGCAGACACCGACACCGACACCGTCCCCACCGCCGAGATGCTGTAGCCGGAATCGGCGCTGGCCGCCGCATGGGCGATCACCGACGTGCCCGCCTCCACGCCGGTCACCGTGAACGTCTGCGCCACGTCCCAATTGGCGGGCGTGAACGTCCGCGACCCCGGCGCCACCGTCGCCTTCGACGTGGCGCCGCTGGTCGGGGTGACCGTCACGTCCGCGGTCGGCTCGGAATCCAGCACGACCGTGTAGGTCGCAGACGAACCCTCCCCCGCCGACACCGACCTCCGGCTCAGCGTCACACCCGCGGTGTCGTCATCGGCGATCGTCAACGTCACACCCGTCACCGACAGGCCCCCGACGGTGGTGGTCAAAACGATCGTCTCGTTGCCCTCGTCCACCTCGTCGCCGACGGTCCGCACCGTCCCGGTCGCGGTGCTCTGGCCCTTCGCGATCGTGAACGCCGCAGGCAGCGTGTAATCCCCCGACGCCGCGGTGGACGCACTCGCGGCCGACAAGGTCACCGACACCGCCGCCGTCGCGGGCCGATCCAGCGTCGCAGTGACCGCCACCGAACCGCCCTCGGTCACCGTGTTG
>JAPOPC010000012.1 GCA_026713105.1 Acidimicrobiaceae bacterium | reverse complement strand
TGCTAGGTTTCACCTCGGAGATGCCCCCCTGAACTCGAAGATGCGTGCTTCCAACACATGCATCGTCGCAGGTCAGAGGGGCTTTTCCGCGGACCCTTACAGACCAGTCAACCCGACTCGTGAATAATCAGGGCTAGAGCGAACGCTGAATGGTATGGCATCCGGGTGGCTTCAGCGTCACGTCAATGATTGTCTGGCCTTAGCTTCTCTGGCTACAGGCATCGAAACGGAGGAATCGGGCGCGATGCTCACAAGCGCCACGCAAGTGCACCAATCTATGCTCAGCGAGCACGGGGTCAAGCTCCACGAGTATCACGAGCACCTTCTGCGCATTCAGCACGCGAGTCGGCTCGAGATCGTCGCCAAGGCACCTGGCTACCCGACGATCGACATTGAGGGTTTGCGGCAGGTGCTCGTAAGTCGGCAGAAGAGTGCATCTCTAGAACGGGCCGGATCATTTCCTGACCCTTGCGGTGTCATACTCAATGTCGGCGGAGACGCATGGGTGCAGTCAGGTGACGTTCTCGCAACCGTTCGAGATAGAGATGACCGACATTCCCTCGCCAAGTCACTTGAGACCTGTATTAGCACCACCAAGACCCCCTCGGCACTGGCAAGTGACGAAACCATTAGGATAATAAAATGAATCGATCGCTGTGCTGTTTTCTCCACCCAAAGTTCAACCACGAACGACGATCATTTGAGGACCGTTGCCCCGACTGTGGGAGAACGTACGGGTTTCCACTAACGCAGGCGCCAGATACTATCGGCGATTTTCGCGTGAGAAAGCCCATAAGCAGAGGATTTTATGCTGCTGTCTATCACGTGACATACGGAAGGCTCGAGACACCTTATGTTCTCAAGGTATCGCCTAAGAAGATCTATGAAGAGTTTAAGGATTATGGCAAGAATTTTGAGCACGAATGCAATGTTCACAGCGCCGTCGCTCAGGGCTCAGATCACCTGGTAAGGATATATGACTTCTTCGACACGAACGTGGACTTCGGTGATATAACAATACCTTGCCACGTAGCCCAGCTCGACTATATCGAAGGAACTCCGCTCGAAGAGGTTCTGAACGATGAATCACTTCCATCAGCAAGGACAGTTGCCCAGATTGTCCTAGACCTACTACAGCTTCTGGAGGAGCTTCAGGCGAAGGAGTCCTTCCACAACGACCTCCATGACAGTAACATAATTGTCGAAACACTGCCGCCGAACGCACGTCGGGCCGAAGCTCTCGACAACTCGATTCGTGCAATTGCGGTGGATCTAGGTTCCGTTACTGACGGCAGTAGGAGCGATAGTAGGCGCCTAGGAGATCTGCACGCTATAGCTAAACACATCGAGGCCTTCGCTTCGCGTCTCATCCAGCGACCGGGTGAAACTGCCGATATCGACTATCGCCTGGCGGGACAACTTCAAGAAACTGCGGCGTTACTTGCGCCGGAGGCAGTGAACCAGCGTCCTGCCGAATTTGGAGTACTACGCGACCGAATTCGGCATTCTTATGAATTCGTATCATCTCCCTGGAAGGAGCCACCACCGTTACGCAGCTTCGGCGACTCCTACAATGCACAAACGCTACATCCTTGGTTCGTTCCAAAGCTCCTCGTCGATCCCGACGGCGACTGGCTAAATGAGATTAGCGTCCAGGGCCCACAGATTATCTCGGGTATGCGCGGATGTGGCAAGACATTGCTGCTCCGTTCACTAATGTTTCATTCACGTGCTGCCGCCCTAAGTGATACAGATGACCCTCGTAGAATCGGCGAACGTTTAGCGGAGGACCATTTTATTGGCCTCTATGTTTCCTGCAACCGCCTTCTCGATCCACTTGGAAAGACCGGACCACTCCATCCACCGGAGGCGCGTCTGTTTGTTGCCTTCGTTCGCGAGGCACTCCGGGCCATTCGACACCTACGTGAAATCGATCCGTCACTACCCTCAGTCGGAGCCGCTAGACGCGTCGGGGAAGTACTTGCTTCCTATATCAATGATCTACCACCAGGACTTCCCGATGATGAATTGGCTCTGGAGCGGATCCTTCTCCAGGCTCTTGCATCGTTACAGCGTGGCGAAAGTAGGCACCGGCTGGCCACGGATCCATCTGCAGCATTTATCGCTCTAGCAGAAGCCATGCGCGATTGCTCCGAAGCGTGGGCTAACTCGCCGACGTTCTTTCTGCTTGATGATGTTTCGACACGACATCTAGACGAAGAGAGTATTCGATTACTCGTATCACGGCTCATCTTCTCAAGTGACGTTTGTGCCTTCAAGATGACGACAGAACAACAAACGCTAGAGTATGTACTGAGGTCGCCGGGGTTGATCGAGAAGGCTATGCCGGGCCGCGATTACAAGGAGTTCGATCTCGGTGCAAGAGTGAACGAACGTATGAAGATGCCCCTGCACAGAGGTGGGAATACTAACTTCATCCGCGATATTCTGGCATTTCGGGCTGCTCAATATACAACACATCCGCCCAACGCTTCACCGGCGGAATTACTCGGCAATACGCAGCTACAGTCAATCGCCCTGAATATCGCGAATACTTCTGCTTCAGCAAGCGAACGGAAGCAGGTCTACCACGGCCTCCGTGCGCTAACCGCTGTATGCGTCGGCGACATTGGAGACATCCTGACGATCTACGAGTCGATGCTACGTCGCTCGGGTGGAGATGTAGTACCAATTCCGCCTAGAATCCAGCACCAAGCGTTCCAAGACTACTGTGCACAACGCCTCTATCATGTGAATCACAGAAGCGGTAGATTCAAAGATTTTGCTATTGGGTTTGCTCAGGCGGCGCGAGATCTTCTTATGGAGTCGGCTACGAAGGACCGCTTGCGCCAGTACTCAAGCGTATACGTACGGGTAACTACCGAAGACAATGAATGGCAGTTCGAGAAGTTGCGAGAACTGATCGACGCTGGTGTGTTTGTTCTCGATGGCGGCGCACCAAGAGCAAAAGCCCGTGACGGCGATCCGGTTCTTCAGTTCATTCTAAAATACCGTAAGCTATTTGGCTTATCAAGTTACATCGGTCTATCAGATCGCGACAGATTTGAACTTAGCGGTGACGATCTGCGCGAATGGCTTTCAGAACCCAAACGTAGCAGAGAAATACTCATGCGTAATCTCGGAAGTCCAAATGAAAACGCCACGCAACCAGAAGCTCCCTTGGACGACGGGGCGGCCAGCCTGCACAGAGATACTGATGGAGATGAAGGACTACCGAGGTCACCGACGCTCTTCGATTCGCCGCAGGAAGATGACAATTCCCAGCGGACGCAAGTGAGGACTAGCCTTTCGACGAATCGGACACCAATTGTACGAGAACTGACGCCCACAGAATTGAGCGAAACTGAAGTGCGATCGCTGGTGTTAGGATTGGGTTTTGAGGATAGAACCTTGGAGTCCGTTAAGCGAGTTCTCGATACCATCGTTCCGGAGAGCGCCTTGGCGATTCGATACCCAGAACCCGGCCATGGGGTTCAGATCTCCGCACTACTTGCAGATACAGTCCAAGATGTCGAGACTATCGATTACACTACACTGGAGCCAGATACTCAGCCTACTCCCCCAACAGGTCCTGCATTAATTGATATCACGGGTTTGGCCAAACCCGTGATCTTTCAGACGATTCGCCGCGCGTTAGTACGAGATGCGCGTGTGCTTATAGCGCATACCCAAGCTGATACACACTACCCACTTGACGAAAATATTGCGCCGGTACTAAATGCGGAAGCCGAAGACAATGTTTGGGCGGTATTGGACAGTCTTGATGACGTCTGGCTTGGTGAAAAAGGACCTTACACGTTTGAAGCGCTCTTGTTGACTGATGCAGATGAGTCACGACGTCGGTGTCTGCTCGCATCCGCTTCCCCGAAGCACCAACGGCTCTTGTCTCTAGTTCAAGCACGTGAATTCGACCGAATTGATGTTCTGGCGCCTCTCGAGGGAACGCCGCGATCTGACCTAGCTCGTCGCGCAGCTCAGGTCGCTGCGCGCGTTGCAGAGAGTTCGAACATAATCGATGTCGACACGGATGACCTCGCAAGTGCACTGCGTGCCACGGCGTCGGCATATTACGACTACTACATTGATGGCAACTACAACTTTGAGTTGGGCCTAACGGGATCGAAACTACATGCAGTCGCCTTTGCCGCTGCGTCGGCATCGATGCGGATGTCGCAGGCGTGGTACATCAAACCAACCGAGTTCGACCCGACCCGCTTTAGCCTCGGCGTCGGCCACACGCGCTATTTCGAAATAGCTACACCAATGTCACCGTGAGTGTTGAACTGTACGGGCTTCACTGGAACGCACGCACCGCTGATTTTATTTTCTGCATGAAGACCGTTACACGCAATGAGTCCCTCAGTGATTCGGGCTCGCTGCCTCCCCCTGGTTGCTTGCCATCTGAACTAGGATGAAGTCATGTCAACGAGACCCGAAGATCGGCCGGGGCTAGTGTTCCCGCCTGGCAGTGTTCGATAGAGGGGCCACAGCATTGCGTCGGTGGCTCATTCGTGGAGATCGCGGCCACGAATCTAGGTGTCGGTTCGCGTGAGGTTGTGTGCTCGTGATGCGGGCGGGCCGCCGACGGCGGTGTGGTGTCGGTGGCAGTTGTAGTCGTGAACCCAGCGGGCCTGGCGGACCCTGCGGTCGGTCTCTGATTTGAATTTGCGGGCGTAGAGGAACTCGTCGGCCAGGGTGCGGTTGAACCGCTCTGCTTTGCCGTTCGTTTGGCGCCGGTAGGGCTGGGTGCGGCGGTGTTTGATGCGGCGTTCGGCCAACAGCTCGGCGAACTTCGTCGAGGTGAAGTTCGCGCCGTTGTCGGTGAGGACCTCGTCGACGGCCATGTTGTTGGACCAGAACCAGTCCTGGGCTCGCCGCCAGAACCCCACCAGCGTGTCAGCCTTCTCGTCGTCGAGCGCCTCGACATAGGCGACGCGGCTGTAGTCGTCGATCGCGACGTGCAGATAGGTGTAGCCGCGGCGTTTGCGGCGCCGCCGCTTGGTCTTGGGCGATCCGCGGCCATGCACCCGCCAGCCCCCACCGGGCGGGACCTTGCCGACTTTCTTGACATCGAGATGGACCAGCTCACCCGGAGACGACCGCTCATAGCGTCGGATCACCTGACCCGTGGGCCGATCCAGCCAGCTGAGCCGGTTCAGCCCATGACGCTTGAGGACCCGCCAGATCGTTGCCTGGGGCACCCCGGTGCGCGCAGACAGATACGCCGGACCGCGCTTGGTGCTGCGACGCAGACGGCAGATCCGCTCCTCCACCTTGGAGTCGGTGCGGCGAGGGGACCGATGGGGCCGGCTGGACCGATCCCGAAGCCCCGCCTCGCCCTCAGCCCGATAGCGATGCCACCACTTCGCGACCGTGCCCCGCGAAAGATGCATCTGGCGGGCCACCTCGGCCTGGGTCGTCCCGGCCTCGATCCGCTCGACCAAGATCAGCCGCCAAGCGGGCGTCAAGCGAGCATTAGCGTGAGACATCGAGCCTCCTTGTGCGTTCGTGGTTGTTCTCTCAAACACCACGCTCGCACAGGAGGCTCAACCCATCACCCTGTTACCAACCTCTATGTCCACGACATCTAGCTCGAAGCGGCCGAGGCAAGAACCCGCAATTGGATCAAGCGAATCAGAGCAGCCGCCTCGCAATGCGGAAGCAGCTCACGGCATACCGGCGGCAGCTCTCTACGCCCACACACAGATTTGATTCCCAACGGTGAAGTCCTGGAACATTGGTGTTGCCATTCAGAGTTTGAACTTCGCCCACGGCTAAGCTAGGGTCTCCCCGGGTCACAGCGTGACTCCAGACTTCGCTCTCGGGAGACCAAGTGACATTTCACGAACGACTCGCCGCCGCCATGGATCGCCAGGAGGTCAGCCAAGCGATCCTCGCGCAGCACCTCGGCGTCTCACCCGCTTCAGTGTCCTCGTGGTGTTCCGGAGCCAAGCGGCCGACGGATGTTGGGCGATTGCAGGAGATCGCGGAGTTCCTGGGCATCTCGCCGGGTCATCTCCAGTTTGGCGAGGACGACGTTCGAGCCCCGAATTCGGAGGAATCGGAAGCAGAGCGGCTTGCGTACCGCAGGGAGCTCTGTTGGTACTGGCGGCCCGCCCCGCGCGACCGCGGGCGACAGTTCGGCAATGCAGCGGCCTACGCATTTGAGTCGGACATCCCCACACTTGCGCGAGAGTCCGCTCAGAACATCAGTGACGAGCGGCTCGAGACGGCCCTCACGGTTGATGCGCGGTACGTCGTTGGAGAGCTAACCGGCATCGCGCTTGACGATTTCTTGAGCGCCATCAAGTTCGATGAGATACGTCCTCACCTCGAATCAGCGAGCAGGGCAAACAGAAAAGCTGGCTCGGTCATCGAGCGCGGTCTCGATGAGGTCAGCAACGGACGCCTTCGCTACATCCGAATCGAAGATTACGACGCCAGCGGCCTAACGGGGCCCGAATTCGAAGAAGGACGGTATATGGCCGTCGTCCGAAATGTCCTCGACTCCCAAAAGGGTGACACGGCCGGCGGAAGCTACGGATTGGGATGGGCGACACTCCCCGCTACAAGTCAGTTTGGACTCGTTATCTGCAACAGCCAACTGTCAATACCTCTCGACGGCCGAGCCGAGAACCGATTCATGGGAGTCATTGACTTGCCATGGCACCAGCTTGGAAAAGACGAGTTCGCTGGCCGAGGGTGGTATGGCATCCCTGACCCTGCAGATGAGGACACTGAGTTCCGACCGACCGTATCTTGCTGGGGCAACAGGGCCTTGGCTGCGGATGCTCTGGTGCAACGACCGAATCACCGCCCAGGAACGTCATTTCTCATCGTCGGGGCGTACGACGCATCGGGTGTTGTTGACGAGATCGACGAGATGGCCGCACTCCTGTCAGAGAGTCTCGCTGGCAGCTTTTGGCCGGCAATGGTGGACGCGCCCGACGCAGACGTCGCAGCGCGTTTACGCGTAATGGTTCGCGCCGAACGCAATGGCGACCGTGTCTCGGAGAATTACGTCAACCCACTCCGCTACCAGCCTTCAAAGACCAAGGCACTTCTTAAGCACTTGGCAGACGATGTCGTCGACACACTTGAAGAGCCCGGTGACGTTGTTCGTCGACCTGTAACGCTGCGCGTTCCTAGTCGGCATGATGAGCCAAAGCACGAGGCGCAGAACCATGACGCGGTTCTATTGGTCTCAGAGGTTGGAGAGGACGAGGCCGCGCTTCCGCACGCCGTTTCTGATCGAATTACAAAGCTGAGGGGAAGTCACATGGTGGTCAGTGTCACGAGTGCCGGAACACTTCCACTCGGCGCACGTCCTTTCCATGCGATCGTATTAGCAGGAGAAGCGGCGGGGGATTCCCCCGCCGGTCGAGCTGCAGACCGGTTCTTACGCGCGGCTGAGCCGCCAGCCCACAACAGGTGGATTGGCACACCGGAGATTAAGGCCAGCTATGCCCGAGGCGCAGTCACCGCCCTCAGCGAGTTCGACGAGAAGATCAAACTAGCAGTGCGCGAAATCATCCGCCAGCCCAACAGGAGCTCCTCCGATGGACCCGAAGCACTAAAGGAACTTATCCGCATTCAGCCGCCGTCCGTCACCGGTCGGCGACCACGGGTCAGAGATGTTCTGGAACACCACATCAACGATGAAGGTGCCTGGGTAATCACCGAGGCCACAGTTCGCTTGCCTCCTCGGGCTAATGGACGTGGATGGACATTCTCACCGGTTCTTAGGTTCGGCACTGAGTCGGGAGCGCCTATCCCAGTCGGGTGGGCCTCGATTGAAGCTGTCAAGCGCTGCCAACTTGACGACGTCGGCAGATTCGCGAGCCATCCCTCTGCGCGGACCGCCACCTTCTCGGCAGTCACAGACCCCGAGACTCATCCTGTCGGCGCATGGCGCGCCAAGATCCTGCTCGATGTCCGCATACATGACGATGAGGCCTCCCGATGAAAGCGCTGTTTCCCTATCGGACCCTCGTCGGCGATGTCACGCTCACCGTGGAGCACATACGCATCGATGACAAAGTAGCTGAGCACACTGTTCAACTGGACGAGCGGACTATCGACCTACGTGATCTCGAAGAGACGGATTGGGAAGTCGCAGTCATCACATTGATTGCCAAGGCGCCACCTTCCGAAATTGCGGACAGATCAGAGACGAAATGCGTTGCGCAGGTCGAATGCGGGCCAGCCAATAATAGGGTCTCCGTGCTGCTCGCCGAGGATCCGTCGATTCGCGGGCTGTGGAAGGGATATCTCGAACTTGAGAGGGGCTATTGGTACGCGAGTGCCGAACTCCGAGTCCACATCACAGGTACAGTCGAAGGAGTAGCTGATCGAATCATCGGCTCAAGCGAGATGTGGTCGATTCAGTTCAATGATCTAACTAACCGCCCGGTCAATGGGGCGATCAAGATAACTTGGGTCGACTTCGGTGACCCTGATGACGACAAAGCGTTTCTGCGCAAGCACCAGGACAACTATGCATATCTGTCGATTGATCCTGATGAACCGCAGCTGTTTCTAAATCGTGGATTCGCCGGCCTAGAACAGCTGCTCGCCGATCGGCGACGACGGGGACTCGAGAAGGCGCTACACGACCAAACGCGTACCTCAATTGCAGACAAGACCTGGTCAGCACTCTTCAATGCTGCACTTGCGGCTGTCGACATCAACGACGACTCCGAGACACCGGAATGGCCAGCAGTTGACTGGCAACGTAGAGTCCTGGAGTCATTGCTTGCCCGGATGTACCCGGAGAAGGACCCGGAAGAGGCTCTCGTAGAGGCCTGGGCCTCATACCGATCGTCCGACACCTCGGCAGCACTGCAGGAACAGCTTGGACCAGCTGCCAATGCACACGTGCGTGCACCCCGTCTGCTGAGAGAGGGAATTCGTTCGTTCGCCAACGGACAAGACGAGGCTGGAGAAGACAGATGAATGAGTTGCGAAGTCTCGATCACAGCGCTAACGGGCTATTGACATCGGCCTTTCGCGCAGGCACTTCCAATCCTGATTTTACTGAGTACGAACAGGCAGTTCGGTATGATCACAAGGTCGACACGGAGGCCGCAAGAACGTTTCTCGATCAAGCTATGACTAGGTTTTCGCAGGCTGAGAGAACCGATTCGGATGTCTGGCTAGGGCCGCGACTTCACTATTCGTTAAGAATGACCAGAAGAGAAGCTGCCGATCGAGGACTTTGGCGCTGGTTCGGCGTCGTCTTCGCCCCCGACTACGTTCGGTGGCGGTGGGCGTCAACTGATAGACAGCCTGAAGACGAGGCTGGAGCAGCGAATCTTGAACGATTCGTAGGCGCTGAGTCCAAGCATGCGGTGGCGCGCTTGTGGTGGATGGCGGAACTCTTCCGTGACGGACCGGACTACACACCCGCCTCGGCCGCCCTAAGCAATCAGGACATCGTAAACAACTTGTTCCGCATGAACATCGCTCATCATCGCCCGACAGTCCAGGCGGCCGTCAGGGTGCTCGAAGGCAAGAGCGGGCGCGACGCAAATGCGCTTGCCAAGGCCGTAAATGCGGCGGCATCAACCTTGAAGATCGATGTCATCGGCGTCGACGTGCCACTCGATCCAGCTGCCTCAGATGCTTGGCTCAATGGCGACATCGATCCTGTTCAGTTCTTCGAGAGTATGCCTGAAGGTCCCAACGATCCGAGGACGCCGCCCGGGGCTATCAATTTGATGGTTGAACTGCTCGAGGAGCTGTACGTCGAAGCGCCCGTCCGCGGTTTTCACGAGTAGTCCGAACGATTCACTGAGCTCTCCAACTCAGGCTCAGCGAGATTGTGACCAAAGCCTCCTCTTGCGTCAGTAGAGGCGCCTCAGCCGCTCCAGCGACCGCGCACGAGCCCCTCACAATGGGCAAACGACTCCTAGCCCTGATTATTCACGAGTCGGGTTGACTGGTCTGTAAGGGTCCGCGGAAAAGCCCCTCTGACCTGCGACGATGCATGTGTTGGAAGCACGCATCTTCGAGTTCAGGGGGGCATCTCCGAGGTGAAACCTAGCAGTGTCAC
>JAPOPC010000055.1 GCA_026713105.1 Acidimicrobiaceae bacterium | reverse complement strand
GGGCGGCAGTGCCCTCTGCTCCAGCGATCCGGCAGGTCGCAACGTCGCAGAGTTCCCTGCCGCCCCCGCCGCTGGTGACTGCTGTTCCTTGGGAGTGGCTCAGCGCAGGTAACGGTCCTCCACCGCGCACTGCGTAGCGACCTTCAGATTGCCGTCGAGTTCGTACACCAGAGGCACCCCGGTCGGGATGTTGAGCTCGGCAATCTCGGCATCGCCGATGCCGTCGAGGTGTTTCACGAGCGCTCGCAGGCTGTTGCCGTGGGCCGCCACCAACACGGTGTTCCCCGCCTGAAGGTCGGGCGCGATGCCGTCATGCCAGTAGGGCAGCAGTCTCGTCACGACGTCGGCGAGACATTCGGTGCGGGGCAACTCGTCCGCAGCCAGGCCGGTGTAACGCGGATCGCCCGAGATGTCGAACTCGTGGTCGGCAGGCATCGGCGGGGGAGGCACGTCATAGCTGCGACGCCAGATATGGACTTGGTCGGCGCCGTGCCGTTCGGCCATCTCGGCCTTGTTCAGACCGGTGAGCGCTCCGTAATGCCGTTCGTTCAGACGCCAGTGCCGCCGTACCGGCAGCCAGCTCCGCCCCATCTCATCGAGCGTCGTGTTGGCGGTCTGGATGGCACGCCGAAGGAGCGACGTATGCACGACGTCTGGCTCGATGTCCGCTGCCGCGAGCGCCGCCGCGGCAGCGCGGGCCTCAGCATCGCCATCGGCGGTCAGGCCCACATCCCACCAGCCGGTGAAGCGGTTCTCGAGATTCCAAGCGCTCTGCCCGTGGCGTAGAAGCACGAGCGTGTGCGTCTCGCCGGCCGGTGACATGGGCGTGCACGGTAGCCCGCGGTCCTGACGGCTGAGATGTCGTCTGCGCAGCCGGCGACCAGCGCCGGAGGTTCGAGCGGTAGGATCACTTAGGGAAGTTGCTAATAAGACACTTAATTTATATGCTTGCTCCCAGTACCGATCCGCATTCTTGGCCGCTGTGGGCCGAGATGTCTCATCAAGAAAGGCACAACGATGCCCAAGGCTGTCGGAATTGACCTCGGAACCACGAACTCGGTGGTGGCTGCCATGGAGGGCGGCGAGCCCGCCGTCATCGCCAACGCCGAAGGCGACCGCACGACGCCGTCGGTGGTGGCTTTCGCACGCAATGGCGAGGTGTTGACCGGCGAGGTCGCCAAGCGGCAGGCGGTCACGAATCCTGACCGGACCATCGCGTCGGTCAAGCGGCACATGGGCACCACGTGGGGCAAGTCCATCGACGACAAGAACTACACGCCCCAGGAGATCTCGGCCCGAGTGCTGCAGAAGCTGAAGCTCGACGCCGAGCAGTACCTCGGCGACACGGTGACCGAGGCCGTCATCACCGTTCCCGCGTACTTCGACGATGCGCAGCGAACCGCCACGACGGAGGCCGGCAAGATCGCCGGGCTCGAGGTGCTGCGCATCATCAACGAGCCCACCGCCGCAGCACTGGCCTATGGCCTCGACAAGGAAAACGAAGACCAGACGATCCTGGTGTTCGACCTCGGCGGCGGCACCTTCGACGTGTCCGTGCTCGAGATCGGCGACGGCGTTTTCGAAGTCAAGTCGACCGCGGGCGACACCCACCTCGGCGGCGATGACTGGGATGCCGCTGTCGTGGCGTGGCTGGCGGCGTCGTTCAAGGGCGACCATGGTGTCGACCTGAGCACCGATGCGATGGCCTGCCAGCGTCTGCGGGAGGCGGCCGAGCAGGCCAAGAAGGACCTGTCGTCCAAGCAGACCACCCAGATCAATCTGCCGTTCATCACGGCCACCGACAGCGGTCCGCTCCACCTCGACTACGAGGTGAGCCGGTCCAAATTCGAAGAGCTGACCTTCGACCTGCTGAAGCGCTGCCGGGCCCCATTCGAGCAAGCCATCAGCGACGCAGGCCTCGGGAAGGCCGACATCGACCACGTGATCTTGGTGGGCGGTTCCACCCGCATGCCCGCTGTGCAGAACCTGGTGACCGAGCTCACGGGCCGTGAGCCCCACAAAGGCGTGAATCCCGACGAGGTGGTCTCGGTCGGTGCGGCCATCCAGGCCGGCGTGCTCAAGGGCGATGTCACCGATGTCCTGTTGTTGGACGTCACGCCGCTGAGCCTGGGCATCGAGACCAAGGGCGGCGTGATGACGCGCCTCATCGAGCGGAATACCACCATCCCGACGCGCCGGTCGGAGATGTTCACCACCGCTGAAGACGGTCAGCCGTCCGTGGAGATCCACGTGCTGCAGGGTGAGCGAGAAATGGCCGGCGGCAACAAGACGTTGGGCAAGTTCCAGCTGGTCGGCCTGCCGCCGGCGCCGCGAGGCGTCCCGCAGATCGAGGTGGCGTTCGACATAGATGCAAACGGCATCGTGCACGTGTCCGCGAAGGACAGCGCGACGAGCAAGGAGCAGTCGATCACGATCACCGGGCAGTCAGCCATGTCGCCTGAGGAGATCGAGCGGATGGTTTCCGACGCCGAGGCGCATGCCGCTGAGGACGCTCGGCGGCGCGAAGAAGCCGAGATCCGAAATAACGCGGACACACTCGTGTACCAGACCCGCAAGCTGCTCGACGAGCAAGGCGACAGCGTTGCCGCGGGCGACAAGGAGCCTGTGGAATCGGCCTTGGCGGCGGCCAGCGAGGCGCTGGAGAGTGATGACCTCGACGCGATCCGGTCCGCAACCGAGACGCTCGCTGCGGCCAGCAGCGCGTTCAGTCAGAAGCTGTACGAGTCTGCGGCCGCGAACACCGATGCAGGTGCGGACGGCACCGGTTCTGACGACGACGTCGTCGACGCGGAGATCGTGGACGAGGAGAAGTGAGCGCCTCAGCATCCGAGCCGTCTGAGGCCGCCGTCGATGGCGTCGACGACGCCGGAACCAGCGAGCCTGACACCAGCGAGCCCGTCGAATTTGCTGCAGCGACTGCGGAGCCATTCAGCGAGAGTCCGCCGGATGTGGATGACGTGACGCATCGAGCCGACCTGCTGGGGAAACTCGATGCCGTCACGGCCGAGCGGGATGACTATCTGGACCAGCTGCAGCGGCAGCGAGCCGAGTTCCAGAACTTCCGCAAGCGAGTCGAAGCGGAGCGACGTCAGCAGGTCTCCGCAGGCGTCAGTCGCTTGGTCGAGTCGCTGCTGCCAGTGCTCGACGGGTGCGACGCGGCCACTGCACAGGGACACGATGAGGTGGCCGCCGTCGGACAGTCACTCATGGTGGCCCTGGGCAAGGCAGGACTCGAACGAATCGACGCAGTTGGGGAACCTTTCGATCCCAACCAGCACGAGGCAGTGACGATCGAAGCGGCACCCGAACCCCGTCCGGCGGCATCTGATGACGATGCTGGAGAGTCCCCAGACGCCGCCGCGATCGGAGCTGATGGCGGCGAGTCGGAACTCGGCGGCGAAGTCCACCAAGTTGTGACCGCGGAGTTGCGCAGCGGGTTCCGTTTCGACGGCCGTGTGCTGCGTGCCGCCATGGTCAAGGTGCGTACGGGGTAGGGGACAGCGATGGACCCACGACGCGAGTGGTTCGAGACCGACTACTACGCGGTCTTGGGCGTCTCGCCCGACGCGTCGGACAAGGACATCACCAAGGCCTACCGCAAGCTCGCGCGCAAGCACCATCCGGACTCGCGCGACGGCGACGAGGCGCGCTTCAAGCAGATCTCCGCGGCGTATGACGTCATCGGCGACACCGACAAGCGCACTGCCTACGACGAGGCGCGCCGGTTGGGGCCCGCGGGCTTCGGCCCCCAGACGGGCGGCTTCGCGTCGGGCCCGGGAGGCTTCAGCATCCGGGTCGAAGATCTCGGTGACCTTGGCGGCATATTCGGGCATCTGTTCGGCGATGGCCGCGGCCGCGGCGGCCCCATCCCGATGCGCGGTCACGACTTGGAAACCCGCGTCGGCATCTCGTTCCGCGATGCGGTCTGCGGAGCAGTCACGGAAGTCGCGGTGCCCGACTCATCGGGGGGCGGGATACGCAAGGTCAAGGTCCGCATTCCTGCCGGCGTCGACGACGGCGGGCGGACCAGGCTGGCGGGCAAGGGCTCGCCGGGTTCGGGCGGGGGACCGAACGGCGATCTGTTCGTGCTTGTCGACGTGGCACCCGATGCCGACTTCGGCCGAGAAGGCCGAAACCTGACCGTCAGCGTGCCGATCACGTATCCCGAGGCCGTTCTCGGCGCCGATGTGAGGGTGCTGGACTTTGGCGGGAACTCAGTCACGCTGCGCATCCCGTCGGGGACACCTTCGGGCAAGACCTTCCGGGTGCGCGGTCGCGGCATCGCCACCCGCCGCGGAACCGGCGATTTGCTGGTGAGCGTCGAGATAGTGGTGCCGACGAAGCTGTCGTCCGCGGAGCAGGCTGCCATCGAGGCGCTGGGTGACGTCACTGATTTCGAGGGAGGCGCGAGCCGGCGACAGCGCAATGCCCCCCCGGCGCCGGCGACTCTCGCCGATGCCCCAGGAGCAACAACATGAGCGACCAACCGAGGCGAACGCCATCTGCGTCAGAGCGCAACAGGGCGCTATACGTCATCTCCGTGGCGGCCGAGCTCGCCGGTGTGCATGCACAGACACTGCGGATCTATGAGCGCAAGGGCCTGGTGGCACCCGCACGCACCTCAGGCGGGAGCCGCCGCTACAGCGACCGCGACATCGCCATGCTCAACCGCATCAGCCAGCTCACCAGCGAAGGTCTCAACCTGGCAGGCGTCAAGCGTGTGCTGGAACTGGAGGAACGTGTGGCGGCCTTGGAGCGCAAGCTCGCCGATGTGCAGGCCGAGGCCGCCGCTGTCGTGGCCGAGACGCACCGGCAGTACCGGCGCGACCTGGTGCCGTTGCCGCAGACTGATCTCATCCCGCGACCAGGTTCGGGGCGCGGAGGAAGGCCGAATCCACAGGGTTGAGACGTGCGGCTCTCTGGGTAGCCCCAACGCCGATGCGACGACAAACTTGAGTCATTTACCATCAAGTTTGCTGATATAATAACAGTCATGAATCATGACGCCGATCCTCGCAATCATCCGCTGCCGTCCAGCCCCACATCGCCGACTCCGGAGAACACCTGTGAGGCGCTCGAGCGATTCGGTCGTGACCTCACCGCAGATGCCCGTGACGACAAGCTCGATCCGGTCATCGGTCGCGATGACGAGATCCGCCGGATCATCCAGGTGTTGTCGAGGCGCACCAAGAACAACCCGGTCCTCATCGGCGAGCCGGGCGTCGGCAAGACGGCGATTGTCGAGGGCTTGGCTCGTCGCATCGCCGAAGGCGACGTTCCCGAGGGTCTCCGCGACAAGCGCGTCGTCGCACTCGATCTGGCCGCGATGGTGGCGGGGGCCAAGTATCGGGGCGAGTTCGAGGAACGGCTCGAAGCCGTGCTCAACGAGATCGTCGAATCCGACGGCGAGATCATCACGTTCCTCGACGAGGTGCACACGCTGGTCGGTGCCGGCGCCGGAGGCGGCAGCTCGCTCGACGCCGCCAACATGTTGAAGCCGATGCTGGCTCGGGGCCAGCTGCGGCTCGTGGGTGCGACGACCCTCGACGAATACCGCCAGCACGTCGAACACGACGCCGCACTGGAGCGTCGCTTCGCGCCGGTCTATGTGGGTGAGCCGTCGGTGACCGATGCGGTGGCCATCCTTCGCGGGCTCAAGGAGCGGTACGAGGTGCATCACGGTGTGCGCATCACCGACGCCGCTCTGGTCGCGGCGGTCGCGCTGTCTGACCGGTACCTGCGTGAGCGCTTCCTGCCCGACAAGGCGATCGATCTCATGGACGAAGCCGCCAGCCGCCTGCGCATCGAGATTGACTCGGTGCCGCTGGAGATCGACATCTGCGAGCGCCGCATCCGCCAGTTCGAGATCGAAGAGCTGGCGCTGCGCGGCGATGAGACCACCAATGGGCGCCCCTCCGACCAGGGGCCCCAATCTCAGCGACTTTCCGACATCGCCGAAGAACTGGCATCTGAGCGTGAGCGAGCGGCGGTGCTCAAGGCGCACTGGCAAGCAGAGAAGGAAGCCATCGGCGCGATCCGGGCGCTGAAGTCTGAGGCAGAGTCGCTGGCTGCCCAGGTGGAGCGCGAGACAGATCTCGAACGCGCGGCGGAAATCCGCTTCGGGCGACTTCCCTCAGTGCACCGGCGCCTCGACGAGGCGGCTTCCGAGCTCGGACGACTGCAGGCCGACAAGCGGATGCTTCGCGAAGAGGTGGATGCAAACGACATCGCCGAAGTGGTGTCTCGCTGGACGGGCATCGCCACGAACCGGCTGCTGGAGGGCGAAGCGCACAAGCTCACCCATCTCCCCGAGACGCTCGCCCGACGGGTCGTCGGCCAGCGACATGCTGTCGCCGCAGTCGCAAACGCCATCCGTCGCAGCCGCGCCGGGTTGAACGAGCCCGATCGGCCCATCGGCAGTTTCCTGTTCATGGGACCCACCGGGGTCGGCAAGACCGAGCTGGCGCGTGCATTAGCTGAAGCGCTCTTCGACGACGAGCGCGCGATGGTCCGCATCGACATGTCCGAATACCTCGAACGGCACTCGGTTAGCCGGTTGATCGGTGCACCGCCCGGCTACATCGGCCATGACGACGGCGGTCAGTTGACCGAGGCGATCCGGCGCCGGCCCTACTCCGTTGTGCTGCTTGACGAGATCGAGAAGGCACACACCGACGTCTTCGGCGTCCTGCTGCAAGTGCTCGATGACGGTCGGCTGACCGACGGCCAGGGGCGCACCGTGGACTTTTCCAACGTGGTGCTCATCATGACCTCGAATCTGGCCACCGAGCCAGCCGATTTCTTCGCCCCAGAATTCCTCAATCGTGTCGACGAGATCCTCCGCTTCGACTCCTTGAGCAGGGGCGAGGTTGCTGCCATCGCCGAACTGCAGCTCGAAATCTTGCGCCAGCGTCTGACCGAACGCGACATCACGCTGAACGTGAGCACGGCTGCCGCGGAGTTGCTGGCAAACCGCGGATACGACCCGGCCTATGGCGCCCGACCGCTGCGACGCCTGATCCAGCGCGAGCTGACCGATCCCTTGGCGGCCGGGTTGCTCGACGGCACATTCGCCGAGGGCGACACCGTGGCGGTGAACAGTGTCGACGGCTCGATCAGCCTGAGCACCTTGTCGGCGGGCATGCCGCTGCTGAAGCCGCATCACTCGGCATCGCTGACAAGGACGTCCAGCGCTGCCGATGCTGTCCCGCTGTAGACGGTTTCCAGCGTCGGCAAGAAGGGAGCGGAACCCGTCCAGAAAGGGAAGCCCCCCAGACGACGTGCGATGACCGCGTTGGCGGCGGGAATTCGCGCGATGCCCACCACTCGTGCTGGGTCGGGTTCGTAAGCCCGGCCCCAGAACACCTCGGGGTCCTCAGGCAGTGGATCAGCGGGAGCGAGTGCCGAAGCTGTATGCGAGGACGCGAGGCGCAGGCCGGCGAGCGTGAGCAAGTCGTCACGCTGCAGTCCTCTCATCTGGAACAACAGGAACGGATCGCGATCGAATTCCTCGCCAAGCAAGAGGTAGACAGCAGCGATGTGCTTGCACGGATTCGTCTGGTCAGGGCACGAGCACGAGGTGCGAAGGTCACTTCTTGCCGCAGGGAACAGCGAGAGCCCCCACTCCCCGAATGCGTCTTCTATTCGATCGGGCATGCGCCCGGCGATCAGGCTGGCGGCGAATACGGGCCGCTCGCCCAGTGTCGACGCGACCTTGCGCCAATCGTCGGGTCGCAGTGTTGCGACCCGGATCGAGACTCGGTATGGCCGCGGTTCGGATCCTTGTACCAAGGCTGTCACCTCACCGATGCCGACATCGATCGTCAGGACTTGGCCGCGACGGGCATAGGTTCTCGCACGGGCGATGCGTGACGCAATGTTGAAGCGGTCGAGGACATCAATCCAGCGGCGGGCCCACCAGTTCTGACCGAAATCGCCGCGGCGCGATTGTGCTTTGATGCCGCCGCGTGCCTCACGCGGTCGGCCATAGTCTGCGTGGTTGTCGTAACCGAATCGGCTCACTGCGGCGTCACCCCCGCACGGCATCGCGGCTCAGCGTGAGCACGGCGCGAAGATCGTCATTGGAGAGTTCGGTCAACCAGCGCTCGCCGCCATTGACGATCTGGTCCGATAGTTCGCGCTTGGCGTCGATCATCTCGTCGATTCGATCTTCGAGCGTGCCGGCGCACATGAACTTGTGGACCTGCACGTTGCGCTCTTGGCCGATGCGGTAGGCACGGTCGGTGGCTTGGTTCTCGACCGCGGGATTCCACCAGCGATCAAAGTGGAACACGTGATTGGCTGCGGTCAGATTCAGTCCGGTGCCGCCGGCCCGCAACGACAGGACGAACAATGGAGGACCGTCGGTGTCGCCGAAGCGGTCGACCATGCGATCTCGGCTTGCTCTGGGCACACCGCCGTGAAGGAACAGCACTTCGGTGCCGAATACCTCTTGGAGATGCCGCTGCAGCATCGTGCCCATGGTCACGAAACGGGTGAAGACGAGAGCACGCTCGTTACTCGCAAGAGTTTCCTCGATCATCTCGATGAGCCGATTGAGCTTTCCGGAACGTCCGTCGATGGGGGAGTCGTCGCCGAGGAAGTGCGCGGGGTGATTGCAAACCTGTGTGAGCTTCGTCATCACGCCGAGGATGAGACCGCGCCGGTCGATGCCCTCAGCATGCTGGAGGGACTCTTCGGCATCGATCAGCACGGCCCGGTACAGCGATGCTTGCTCGGCGGTCAGGGCGCAGTACGTCTTGCCTTCGAATTTCTCGGGCAGATCTTTGATGATGGCGCGATCGGTCTTCACCCGGCGCAGCATGAACGGCCCTGTGGCGCGGCGCAATCGTTGAGCAGCGCCGGCGTCGCGTTCTGCTTGGATCGGAACCAAGAAGTTGCGCTTGAAGTCTGTCAGGGTGCCAAGGAAACCCGGATTCAGGAATTCCATGACCGACCACAGGTCGCCAAGGTGATTCTCGACTGGCGTGCCGGTGAGGGCGACGCGATAGTCAGCTGTCAAGGAGCGGGCGGCGCGCGCTTGGGCGGTCTGGGGATTCTTGATCTGCTGCGCTTCGTCGAGCACGACGCCGCGCCAACACCGCTCGCGCAAGAACTCGATGTCTCGCTGCAGCAGGCCGTAGCTGGTGACGACGAGAGCATGACCTCCGGCGCGCTCGCCGAAGGCCTCGCCACGGGCCCGACGAGGGCCGTGGTGCACCATCACTGGCAGGTCCGGAGTAAACCGCGAGGCCTCCTTGATCCAGTTGTTGATCACCGACGTCGGGCACACAAGCAAGGTCGGCATGTCGCTGCCGGACTCCCAGTCGCGTTGGAACAACGCCAGCGCCTGAATGGTCTTGCCGAGTCCCATGTCGTCCGCCAGGCAGCCGCCGAGGCCCCAGCGGCGCAGGAACCACAACCATGCGTAGCCCCGTGCTTGGTACGGACGAAGCGTTCCCGCGAACGCCGACGGAGCGTCGATGTCCGTGAGAACCGCGTCGCCGCCGCTGAGACGTCCCAGCAGATCAGCCAGTGGGCCTGTTGCCTCGACATGGTCAAGCTGCGGTCCGCCGGCGACGGCGGGCATCCCGATGTGCATCCGGACGATGTCCCGAAGCGTCGACGGATGCTCGCCGCGGGTCTGCCAGAACCGGATTGCCTCCTGAATCTCATTCGAGCTCAGCGCGATCCACTGCCCGCGGAGGCGCACGAGGGGTGCCTTCATCGTGGCCAAGGCTTCGATCTCGTCCGCCGTGAGGCGATCATCGCCGAGCGCCAGATCCCAATCGACGTCTGCGATCGCGTCCAGCGACATGATGCCGCTGCTCGACTGCATCGCGGGAGCGGAGGCAGTCGCTCGCGCGCTCAGGCGCAAACGCGTCCCCTTGCGCGCCCACCACGACGGCAAGAGGACACCGAAGCCCGCCTCCTCGAGGGCAAGGGCTTCCTCGCTCAGGAAGTCGTACGCCTCCGCCGTGTTCAGGCTGAATCCATCGGGGTTCGCGTGCTCGAGGCTGCCGGCAACACGCGTGGAGATCCCTGCGGCCTGCCCGAGACCCAGAAGCAAGGATTCCCGCGCCCCGCGCTCCCCGGCCACTGAGGGGACCATCTGCCCAATGTCTGATTGCCATCCGTCTGCCGCGGAGATCAGCAGGCTGGGGTCCGAGTGCGGCTGCAGCAGGTACCGAACGCACCAAGCGTCCTCCGGCGGCGGGTCGGCGTCGAGCGCGGTTTCCGGCTCCTCCAGCCGGAAACAGAGCCTGAACGGGGAACGTTCCGCGGCGGCCACCGGACGGCGCCACCTGGCAATCTGGTCCGCCATGTGTTCGGCGTCAACGCTGCGGTCAAGCCGGCCGTCCGCGCCCAGCAACGCCTCGAGCCAGAGGTCGTGGGAGTCTGCGCCGATACGGTCCGCGGGGCGGTCGGCCGCGCTGACCGTGCTGCTCACCAGATGGTCGACCAGCACGGTGAGCGCTTGGCGCAGGACTTCGACTGGCGGATCGTCGGGGGCTGTTTGAGCGTCCGGATCAGTTGCCGCCCGTGCCGACCCCGGCATACGAGCGGCGATGGTCGCCAGGCGCTCGCCGTCGTCGCCGGTGAATACCGGTTCCCAGACCGCTCGTGCTCCCTGCCGGTCGAGCGCGATGCCCGGCAGGAACTGCTGTCGGGCTACGAGCGCGGCCGCGAATCTGAATGCGTCTTCCGCCCAGAAACGCAGGTCTGTGCCCGCGAATACGCCCGAGGCCAGATTCCGGTCACGGCACACTGCCCGCAGGAGCGCAATCGCCTCAGTCGGCGCCAGGCAGAGCGCGGGCACCGTCCAGGGGGCTCTGCGGATGGCGCCGTGGTCATCCTCAGCAGTGGACTCGATGATCGTGCTCGAAGCGGCCGGCGCATCGGTCCTGCTGGGAAGCCACATCACGACTGGCCGCGCGCGGCGCGCGGTGATGCGGAGATCGGGTTCGGTGCTCCGGATCGCCTTGGCGAGGACGGACGCGGCAGCTGCGAACGGGTGCGGTCGGTGGGTGACGGCATCGGGGAATCCCGCGGGCAGAGCGTCAGCGGCATCGGAGGCTTCGGCCCACACCACGAGGGCACCGTGGTGGCAGACGCCATGGACAAGAATCATCGTGGGCTCGCGGGCTTGGCAATCAGCGGGGACCGCAAATCATACGATCGACGCGGTCAGGCGCCTGAAATGCGGTGCTCCGATCGCCCTCCTACACTGGCCAGGTGACGAAGGGCACGGCAGCCGGGTCTCACCCTGAATGCGCCGCGATGTGTCCGACCGCAGGCACCCGCCGTAATCCGGTTTGCGTCGTCCGCAGCCCGGACGTCAGCCAGCCAAGCTGAGCGATACCGCGCATGCCGGGCTCAATCGTCGTAGGAATGCAATGGGGCGATGAGGGCAAGGGCCGCATCGTCGACATCGTCGCCAAGGAATGCCAGCACGTCGTCCGCTACCAGGGCGGCCACAACGCGGGACACACGCTCGTCGTCGACGGCGAGACGTTCAAGCTCCAGCTCATTCCCAGCGGTGTCCTGTACAACCACGTCACGCCGATCATCGGCAACGGCGTGGTGGTGAACCCGTGGGTGCTGATCGACGAGATCGACATGCTGAACCGGCGAGGTGTCGACTGCAGTCGCCTCATGCTCAGCCCAGCGGCACACCTGGTGCTGCCGTACCACCAGCTCACCGACGAGCTGGTGGAAGAACGGCGAGGCAAGGCAGGTTTGGGCACCACCAAGCGAGGCATCGGGCCTGCCTATGCCGACAAGGCGGCCAGAGTCGGTCTGCGCATCGAGGACCTGCTGGATCCAGCGACGCTGCGCGACCGGCTGCACTCCGTCCTCGACGACCGCAACGACTACCTGCGTCGCGTGTTCGACCACCCAGGCACCGATCCAGACATGCTCGCCAGCGAGCTGCTCGACGAGGTAGCGCCGCGGCTGGCGCCGTTGGTGGCTGACACCGTCGGCTGGCTGCACGAGGCGTTGCATGCGGGCGAGCGGGTGCTGTTCGAGGGCGCTCAGGCCACGTTCCTCGACCTCGACCACGGCACCTATCCCTTTGTGACTTCCTCGAACCCGGTGGCAGGGTTCGCGCTCGTCGGCTCGGGCATCGGACCTGGCGCGATCGACCAGGTCATCGGCATCGCGAAGGCGTACACCACCCGGGTGGGTTCTGGCCCCTTTGTGACCGAGCTCGATGACGAGACTGGCGAACATCTGCGCGATCGCGGCGCAGAGTTCGGCACCAATACCAACCGGCCGCGCCGCTGCGGCTGGTTTGACGCGGTCATGGGCCGTCAAGCGGTGCGCCTGAATGCGTGCACGGAAATCGCGCTCACCAAACTCGACGTGCTCGACGAGCTCGACACGATCAAGGTGTGCGTGGCCTATGAGGTGGACGGCCGCCGCTACGACTACCTGCCGCACTTGCGTGCGCTGCATGACAGGGCCGTGCCGGTCTACGCAACGCTGCCCGGCTGGAGGACGCCACTCGACAAGGTCACCGAACGCTGGCAGCTTCCCCGCCAGGCCGTCGACTACATCGTCTTCCTCGAACGCCAGCTCGGTCTGCCGATTCGCTACGTCTGCGTCGGTCCGGGCCGCGAGCAGTACATCCGATTCGCGGCCTGAGTCGGGGAGCGCTGATGAGGGTCTGCGTGGTGGGACAGGGTGGGCGCGAGCACGCGTTTGCGAGTGCCCTGGCCGCGACAGCCGATGTCGTTGTCACCCCCGGGAACCCCGGCATAGCCGGCAGCACTCCCGCCACCGCCACCGAGATCGACGCAGACCTGTACGTCATCGGACCTGAGGGTCCCCTGGCCGATGGCTTGGCAGATCGCCTGCGGGCAGCGGGCCGCCTCGTGTTCGGACCGGGCGCAGATGGCGCCGCGCTCGAAAGCTCCAAGGCGTGGATGAAGGAAGTGGTCAGCGCTGCGGGCGTGCCCACGGCGGGCTATGCCACCTTCGCCAGCGAGCCAGCGCAGCGCCGAGCAGCGCACGCCTACCTCGAGACGCTGGCACCGCCGTATGTCATCAAGACGAGCGGACTCGCCGCCGGCAAGGGCGTACTGGTCACCGACGATGTGGCATCAGCCCATTCCGACATCGACGCCAAGCTCGACGGCACGGCATTCGGGGACGCCGGCCGCCGCATCGTCATCGAAGAAGGGATGCGAGGCCCCGAAGTGTCGCTGTTCGCGCTCTGTGACGGTCGCCGAGCGGTACTGCTGCCCACAGCCGTGCGTGACCACAAGCGCGTCGGTGACGGCGACACGGGGCCGAACACAGGCGGCATGGGCTGCGTCTCGCCGCTGGCAGATGTCGACCGGGCTGCCTGCGCCGAACTGGGCGCGTTGGCGTTCGAGCCGACGCTGGCCGAGCTGGCCCGGCGGGGCGTCGACTACCGCGGCGTGCTCTACGCCGGGTTCATGCTGACGCCCGACGGACCCCGCCTGCTGGAGTTCAACGTGCGCTTCGGCGATCCCGAGGCACAGGTCACGCTGCCGCGCATCACCAACGACCTCGCATTGCTGCTGGCCGGGGCGGCAGCGGGCGAGCTGAGCGACGAGATCATCGTCTCCGACGACGCCATGGTGTGTGTGGTCTGTGCTGCGGAGGGCTACCCGGCTGCACCGCGCACCGGCGACGTCATCTCTGGCCTCGAGCGCGCGCGTGAGGTTGACGGCGTCACGATCTTTTGTGCGGGTGTCGGGACCGCGGACGGTCAGGCTGGGTCTGGCGGGTCTTTGGTGACCGGCGGCGGCCGAGTGCTGAACGTGTGCGGCCGCGGCCCCGATGTCGCGGCGGCCCGCGACCGCGCCTACCAAGCCGTGCAGCACCTTCATTGGCCCGGCATGACCTACCGCACCGACATCGCTGCGGCCGAGGCCGCAGCAACTGCCGCCCTCAGTCGATGAGGGTGCCGACGGGGATCGGTCGGCGCTTCGAGCGCGGCTGCGGAAATCTCCCCGTCACCGACTCCGGGCGGCGAGACTCGCATTACACGCCGATCCATGACAGGGGAGCCCAGCAATGAAAGTCGCCATCTTGATGGGCTCGCCGAACGATGCGCCGAAGATGGCGCCAGCCGCCGAGATGCTCGACAGGTTCGGCATCGAACATGTGACCGAGGTGATGAGCGCCCACCGGACGCCGGCAGCCGTCATGTCGTTCGCGACTGCAGCACGGGATGCCGGATTTGCCGCGATCATCTGCGGAGCCGGCATGGCAGCGCACCTCGCTGGCGTGGTGGCCGCACACACGACTCTGCCGGTGATCGGCGTGCCGCTCAGCGGCGGCCTTGCCGACGGGCTCGATGCATTGCTGTCGACGGTGCAGATGCCCAAGGGCATTCCCGTGGCGACGGTTGCGGTGAACGGCTCGGCGAATGCTGCGGTGCTCGTCGTAGAGATCCTGGCGGTGACCGATGCTGGACTTGCCACTCGTCTGGCCGAGTTCCGCGCCGCGGGTGCCCGGTGACGCCGACATGAGCCCCGACGTCGTCCCCAACGTGTTGGCGACGCGCTACGCCTCTGGCGAGATGTCCGAGCTGTGGTCGCCACGCCACAAGATCATTCTCGAACGCCGTCTGTGGATAGCAGTGCTCGAAGCCCAACGCGACGCGGGCGTCGACGTTCCCGGCGCCGCGCTGGAGGCCTACCGCGAGGTGATCGACCAGGTCGACCTGAACTCCATCACCGAACGCGAGCGGACCACCCGGCACGACGTCAAGGCACGCATCGAGGAGTTCTGCGCGCTGGCCGGCCATGAGCAGATCCACCGCGCCATGACCTCGCGAGATCTCACCGAGAACGTCGAGCAGTGCCAGGTGCGCTCAGCCTTGCAGCTGGTCACTCAGCGCATGGCGGCGTTCATCACGCGCGTCGCCGCCCTGGCCGCTGCCCACCGTGACCTCGTGATGACCGCACGCTCCCACAACGTGCCTGCTCAGGCGACCACGCTCGGCAAGCGCTGGGCCACCATCGGCACCGAGGCACTGGTGGCCATCGAACGCCTCGAAGAGCTGATCGGCCGCTACCCGCTGCGCGGGCTGCGTGGACCGGTCGGCACCCAGCAGGACCTGCTGGAACTGCTCGGCGGCGATCCCGCAGCGGTCGACCGCCTGGAACGCCGGATCGCCGATGAGCTGGGATTCGGCCGCGTGCTGGGGTCGGCCGGGCAGGTCTATCCACGCTCGCTCGACCTCGATGTCGTTGCCGCGCTCGTCGTCGCCGCAGCGCCGCTCGCCAACCTGGCGCTCAGCGTTCGCCTGATGGCCGGCCACGAGCTGGTGACCGAGGGATTCGAGGCCGGCCAAGTCGGTTCGTCGGCCATGCCGCACAAGATGAATACCCGGTCCTGCGAGCGCATCAGCGGCCTCGCCGTCATCCTGCGAGGGCATCTCACGATGGCATCGCAATTGGCCGGCGATCAGTGGAACGAGGGTGATGTCAGCTGTTCGGTAGTGCGCCGGGTGGTGCTTCCCGACGCCTTCTTCGCACTTGACGGCGCACTCGAGACGGCGTTCAGCGTGCTGGACGGGTTCGGCGCCTTCCCTGCGCGCATCGCGGCAGAGCTGGCCGAGTACCTGCCGTTCCTTGCGACGACCCGCTTGCTCGCGGCTGCTGTGAGCGCGGGCACGGGCCGCGAGCA
Source organism: Acidimicrobiaceae bacterium (assembly GCA_026713105.1). Classification (GTDB taxonomy): domain Bacteria; phylum Actinomycetota; class Acidimicrobiia; order Acidimicrobiales; family Poriferisodalaceae; genus Poriferisodalis. The sequence continues at coordinate 53,510 of JAPOPC010000055.1, read as the reverse complement.
GGCGCACGAGCGAATCGCCGAGCACGCGACCGCCGCAGTGCTGTCGCTGCGGGAGGGCAACGCCGCCACGAACGATTTGGCCGAGCGGCTCGCGGCCGACCCCGTGCTGACGCTCAGCGCCGGCGACATCGAATCGGCACTCGCCGACCCCGCTTCCTTCAGCGGTCGTGCCGCCGATCAAGTCGACGAGTTCGTCGCTGCGGCAGGCAAGATCGCCGAGCGATACGGACCGGCTGTGGCCTATGAAGGGGGCGAGGTGCTGTGAACGCGGCGAGATGGCGCTTCGGCGATCACGATCCGAAGAGGGACCCGATGAAAGGAGCAACGTGAGCGAGCTCGAACTCGTCCACCGCGGCAAGGTGCGCGAGATGTACCGCGTCGACGACAGGCATCTGCTGATGGTCGCAAGCGACCGCATCTCGGCCTTCGACGTGGTGTTCGACGAACCGGTGCCCGACAAGGGCCGTGTCCTGACCGCCATGACGGCGTGGTGGTCGAGGTGGCTCGGCGACATTGCACCGACCCATGTGGTCTCCACCGACCCCGGCGACTTCCCCGCCGCCGCACGGCGACCCGAACTCGCTGGCCGGGCTCTTCTTGTCCGTCGGGCGGAGATGCTGCCGATCGAGTGCATCGTGCGCGGGTACATCACCGGTTCGGCGTGGAAGGAATACCGCGAGCACGGCACCATGCACGACGAGCCGCTGCCGGCCGGGCTGCTCGAATCGCAGCAGCTTCCTGAACCGGTCTTCACGCCATCCACCAAGGCGACCGATGGGCACGACGTGAACGTCTCCTTCGCCGCTGCCGCAGAACTGGTCGGTGATGAAGCAGCCGCTGCCGCCCAGAAAGTGTGCGTCGATGCCTACAGCACGGCGGCCGCTCACGCTTCGCAGCGGGGCATCATCATCGCCGACACCAAGTTCGAGCTGGGCTACGTGGACGGCACCCTGGTCATCGCCGACGAGTGGCTCACGCCCGATTCGTCCCGCTTTTGGCCCAAGGATCACTGGCAGCCGGGCGCATCGCCGCCGTCGCTCGACAAGCAGCCGGTGCGTGACGCCACCGAAGCCACTGGCTGGAATAAGGAGCCGCCGCCCCCGCCGCTGCCCGACGACGTGGTGGCCGCCACCCGTGCCCGGTACATCGAGGCATACGAGACGCTGACCGGCGAGTCGTTCGACGACTGGCTGACACAATCGGGCGTGCTGAGCGGAGCAACTGCCCCATGAGTCGCTGGGATGTCTTGGTGGAAGTCTCGCCGCGCGCTGAGATTGCCGATCCGGCGGGAACCACGATTGAACGCGCCCTCGCAGCGTTGGGATTTGCGGGCGTCGGCGAGGTGCGCGTCGGCAAAGCCATCCGCATGGAGGTCTCCGCAGCGGACGCCGCTGAGGCCCGGTCAGTGACCGAGCAGATGTGCGATCGCCTGCTGGCGAATCCGGTGATCGAAGACACCCGCATCGAATTGTGCGCCGTAGCGCAAGAACCGATAGCGCCGGAACCCGCAGCGCCGGAACCCAGTCGGTGAGCGTCACGGTCGGCGTCGTGCGGTTTCCCGGCACGAACTGCGATCTCGACACACTCGATGCGCTGGCTGAATTGGGGGCGAGAACTGTGCTGCTGCACAGCGATGAGACCTCGCTCGGAAGTCTCGATGCTGTCGTCATCCCAGGCGGTTTCGCTCACGGCGACTACCTGCGCACGGGAGCAATCGCCCGCTTCTCGCCGATCATGGACGCAGTGGCGTCATTTGCGAGTGCCGGCGGTCCCATCGTCGGCATATGCAATGGGTTCCAAGTGCTGACCGAGGCAGGTCTGCTGCCCGGAGCATTACGACCTAATGCGGGGCTCTCGTTCTTGTGCCAGCCGCAGCAGGTAGTGATGGCGTCGGTGAATCATGTTCTGGGGCATGGACTGTCAACGTCGGAGGTGCTGCACATCCCCATTAATCACTTCGAAGGCAACTATGTGTGTGATCGCCTGACATTGCAGCGTTTGCGCGAGAAAGGCCAAGTGGTGATGCGCTACGTGGGCAATCCCAACGGATCGTTGGATGACATTGCCGGAATCTGCAATGAGATGGGCAATGTGGTGGGTCTCATGCCCCACCCTGAACGGGCCACCTCGGAACTCTTGGGGTCAACGGACGGCTGCAGGCTGCTCGAAGCACTGCTCGAAGCAGCAGCGAGCACTCGTCAAGTTATCGACCGCCGTACGGCTTGACGAGGAATGACGACCGTGAGGATCGAAACCTCAAGTGCCGAAGGCCAGGTGGTCTGAAGTGTCAGGCGCCCCGTGTGATGCCCGCACGGGCCAGCATGTCGGATGGAACCCCGAATTCACGCCACGTGGCGTACTGGATCCCCTTGCGCTGCCCGTAGTTGGCGGCGTGAGTGACGAAGCCCTCTTCGACGGAAGCCATATCGGGCTCGACCTGCAGATCCTCGATGGCTGCCTCGATGTCCCGACGCTCTTGCATCAAGAGCAAGCGCTTGATGGGCTTTGCGTCGGCCATCTGGGCGTCGACTGCTTCCTTCTTGGTGTTCAGCGACTCTGCACTCTGCTTGCGACCGGGCCGAGGCCGGTGTGTCTCGAGAGCCTCGAGATAGTCACGCACTGCCGTAGCCTCGATACGCCCCGCAGCGATTGCAGCCTTATGTTCATCGGACATTGTTCGTTCGCTCATGCTGTCTGTATATCACGATGTGTTGAGTTATCCAATGAATGCGGGCTGATGTGACTGCACGGGATTCTGACGCCGTGAGTATTCATGAAGCGCTGGGCCTGACCGATGCCGAATACGAACGCATCTGCGAGCTATTGGTCCGTGAGCCGAACCATCTCGAACTCGCCATGTATGCGGTCATGTGGTCCGAGCATTGCTCGTATAAGTCGTCGCGTCGCCATCTCGCTCGGCTGCCAACGGAGGCACCCTGGGTGCTCGTCGGTCCTGGCGAGAACGCCGGTGTCATCGATGTCGGCGACGGCATTGCCGTAGCAGTGCGCATCGAGAGCCACAACCACCCCTCCGCCATCGAGCCGTATCAAGGCGCGGCGACAGGCGTCGGCGGCATCTTGCGCGACATCTTCACGATGGGCGCACGTCCTATTGCCCTCGCGGATCCTTTGCGTGTCGGACCGCTGAATGAGCCGCGAAGCAACTGGATTGCTGAGGGAATCGTCAGCGGTATTTCCGGTTATGGCAACAGCGTCGGGGTTCCGACCGTCGCAGGCGAATTCGTGTCATGCGAGACGTACCGAGACAACCCGCTGGTGAATGTGGCCGCTTTGGGCATCATGCCGACTGAACGCTTAGTCCTTGGCCGCGCGACCGACGTAGGCGGCTCGGCCGTGCTCATGGGCGCGAGCACCGGCCGCGACGGCATCGGCGGTGTCAGCGTGCTGGCGTCGGCGGGCTTTGAGGAAGCTGACGACGATGCGACCAAACGCCCGAGCGTTCAGGTCGGCGATCCGTTCGAAGAAAAGCGCCTCATCGAAGCCTGCCTGGAACTGCTCGAGGCACGACTCGTCAGCGGTATTCAGGATCTCGGCGGCGCCGGCTTGACGTGTGCGGCCAGCGAGACCGCCTCACGCGGCGGTACCGGCATGGAGGTCGACGTCACCGCGGTGCCCTTGCGTCAGCACGGCATGGAGCCCTTCGAGATCATGACCTCGGAGTCCCAGGAACGGATGCTGGCGATCGTCGCGCCGGCCCACGTCGATCAGGTGCTCGAGATCTGCGCGCGCTGGGAAGTGAATGCGACCGTCGTCGGGCGCGTCACCGGCGACGGCATGCTGCGGGTGCGCGACGGTGCCGATGGCGAAATCCTGGCAGAGGTTCCTGCGAGCACATTGCACGACGACGCGCCGTCCTATGACCGCCCCCAGTGTCCGCCTGCTGAGCGGGAGGTCCGCCGCGGCGTCGACCCTGCGGCCCGGCCCGTCGCGGGAAGCCCGCAGGTCGCTGATCCCGGCGACTGCGCTGCGGATCTGCTGGCGATGCTCGCGGACCCGAGCTGGGTATACCGGCAGTACGACCACCAACTGTTTCTGAACACGGTCGTCGGCCCCGGGCACGACGCCACGCTGCTGCGATTGCGAGACCCTCGCGACGGCACGCCCACCGGTCGGGGACTGGGAATCTCGGTCGACGGCAACCACCGCTGGTGCGACGCTGATCCCCGCCGGGGCACCGCCATGGTGGTGGTCGAAGCGGCACTGAACCTTGCCTGTGTGGGCGCCGACCCGCTCGCGCTCGTCAACTGCCTGAACTTCGGCAATCCAACCCATCCCGAGGTCATGTGGCAGCTGTCGGAGGCCATCGACGGCATGTCCGAAGCCTGTGATGCGCTCGGAATACCGGTCGTAGGCGGCAACGTCAGCCTGTACAACGAGACCAACGGCATCAACATCTGCCCGACTCCAGTGGTGTGCATGGTCGGTGTGCATCCCGACCTCGTCCGGCGTCCGATCGCCGCCGCCGTGGCGCCCGGGACCGAGCTCGTGGTGCTGGCTCCGACCGGACTCGCCGGTCAGGCGGACGATGGCGATGACGCTGTCGCGCGCCAGCCAGTCCCGCTGGGCGGCAGCCGCTGGGCATGGGAACGCCGCCACTGCCGCGACGGGGCCTTGCCGCAGCTCCACCTCGCCGCCAGCGTCGCAACGGCCCAATTCGTTGCAGGGGCCGTGCGGGACAACCTCGTGCATTTCGCGCACGACGTTTCCGATGGCGGCATCGCGCTGGCAATCGCGGAGATGTGCTGTCACGGCGGCACGGGCGTGCAGGCCCGGGTGCCGTCGCTTGGAGCATCGGCGCCAGCGGCACGAGCGCTGTTCGCCGAGCCGCCCGGCCGCGTGCTCGCGGCCGTTGAGGTTCACGATGTCGATCGTCTCGCGAGTGCGGCATCCGCAGCGGGAGTCGAATGCCGCCGCCTTGGATCGTTCGGCGGATCGCGCGTGCAGATCGGCCGTCTCGCAGAACCCGGTCTTGACATCGACCTCGCGCTCGACGAGACGCTCGCCCGGTGGAGCGGCGCCTTGCCCGAGTCGTTCGCGCAGCCCGTCGACGGGACGGCGGCATGAGTGGCACCCCGGAGAAGGGAGCGGACCTCAGCCCGGAGAGCGCGCCGGACGGGGGCGTGGACCTCAACAAGCCGCGCGAAGCTTGCGGTGTCTTCGGGGTGTACCTGCCGGGCGGTCCAGTCGCCCACCTGAGTTACCTCGGGTTGTACGCGCTGCAGCACCGCGGGCAGGAATCGGCTGGCATTGCGGTGTCCGACGGCACGCACATCACCGTGGTGAAGGACATGGGCCTCGTCGCCAGTGCGTTCGATGACCGGGTGCTGGCCGGGCTCGAGGGCAATCTGGCCATCGGGCACACCCGATACTCGACGACAGGGTCGAGCTCGTGGCGCGCGGCGCAGCCGTTCTATCGGGGCCTCGACGGCACGGAATTCGCGCTCGGGCACAACGGGAACCTCACCAACACCGCCGAGCTTGCTGCCTCCTCGGGGATGCTCGACGGGGTGGTCACCAGCGACAGCGACCTCGTCGCCGAACTGGTCGCCCAACGCATCAGCGCCACCCCGCAGATCACCCGCGCTCGCCCACGCGAGGCTGTCACCGAGGCACTGGGAGAGGTGCTGCCGAGTCTTCGTGGCGGCTTCACGTTCGTGGTTGCCGACCGTGATCGCCTGATCGGGGTTCGTGATCCGCACGGCATCTGGCCGCTGTGCCTCGGACGCCTCCATGTCGACGAGCAAGGGGTCGATGAGCATGGCGGCTGGGTGCTGGCCTCGGAGAGCCCCGCACTGGAGGTGGTGGGCGCGACGTTCGAACGCGAGATCCGGCCGGGCGAGATGATCATCATCGACGCCGCGGGGTGCCGTTCGCTGTGGCCGTTCGCCAGCAGACCCGAAACCGGCGGCGGGCTGGCACCGCACCTGTGCATCTTCGAATTCGTGTACTTCTCGCGTCCTGACACAACCTTGGCCAGCCAGAACGTGCACGCAGCCCGGCAGCGCATGGGCGCGCACCTGGCGACCAATGCACCGGTCGCAGCGGATCTGGTGATGCCCGTTCCCGAATCGGGCATTCCGGCGGCGCAGGGCTACGCGCGTGCCAGCGGCATCGCCTACGGCGACGGACTGGTCAAGAACCGCTACATCGGGCGCACCTTCATCGCGCCAAACCAGCATGTCCGGTCGTTGGGCGTGCGAACGAAGCTGAACCCGATCAGCCCCAACATCAACGGACGCCGGCTCGTGGTGGTCGACGACTCGATTGTGCGGGGCACTACCACTCGGTCCATTGTTGAGATGCTGCGCGGCGCCGGCGCCACAGAGGTGCACATGCGCATCTCCTCGCCGCCCTACCGGTGGCCCTGCTTCTACGGCATGGACACCGGCACCTCCGACGAGCTGCTGGCCGCGAGTCGTGATCTGGCCGAGATCCAGGCGTATCTGGGAGTCGATTCGCTGGCGTACCTGAGCCTCGATCAGCTTGTCGAGGCCACCGGCGTGCCCGGTGGCGGGTTCTGCCACGCATGTCTCACTGGCGAGTACCCGGTGGAAATCGGTGCGAGCGCACGGGCCGAGGTGTTCGGCAGCGGTAGCGACGAACCCCCTCGCTCCCTGATCGCGACGGGCAACGTCCGGCCCGCGGCAGTCGCTGGACCTCTTGTGCGATGACGGCCGTCCGGTGACGGCGGAGGCCGAGCATCCGCGGACTGGCGAACCGGCCAGCAGCGGACCCGCACCGCTGACCTACGAAGCCGCAGGGGTGAACATTGCCGCGGGAGACGAGGCCGTCCGCCGTCTGGCACCGCACGCCCGCAACACCTTCCGACCCGAAGTGCTGAATGACATCGGGGCGTTCGGGGCGGTCACTGCGGTGCCGCCGGGCATGGACGAACCGGTGCTCGTGAGCGCGAATGACGGTGCTGGCACCAAGCCGCTCATTGCCGCTGCGCTTGGCCGCTGGGACACGATCGGAATCGACGTGGTGGCCATGTGCGTCGACGACATCGTCACACTCGGCGCAGAACCGTTGCTGTTTCACGACCAGATCACTGCGGGACGTCTTGATCCCGACGTGGTGGAGACGATCGTCTCGGGTCTGGCGGCGGGCTGCCGGACCGCCGGTTGCGCATTGGTCGGCGGCGAGCTGGCAGAACACCCTGACGCACTCGCGCCGGGCGAGGTGGACATCGCCGGCTTTGCCGTAGGAGTCGTCGAGCGGGCACGGCTGCGAACCCCGGTGGGGAGTGAGCCCCTAGTGCTCGTCGGACTCGCCTCCGGTGGGCTGCGATGCAACGGTTACAGCCTTGCTCGCCGCGTCCTGTGCGGCAGTTCGCTCGACGCGGAACAGCTTGCCGCGCCGGCATGGCCCGGAGCCGATCGCACGCTGGGCGACGAGTTGCTGCGACCGTCGGTGATCTATGCCCCCGCAGTGCTCTCATTGTTCAGCGAGTGCGACGCCCGTGCAGCAGCCCACATCACCGGCGGGGGACTGGCTGCGAACGTCGCGCGCATGCTGGGTCCCGGCGCTGAGGCGGTCGTGCGGCGAGGCACGTGGCCGGTACCCGCCATCTTCGACCACATCGCCAGCAGCGGTCCGGTTGCCCCGTCCGAAATGGACCGCGTCTTCAATCTGGGTATCGGCATGGTGGTGGCGGTCCCGCCTGCGTACGCGGACAGTGCCATCGACATTGCTGGCGCAGCGGGACACGACGCATTCCAGATCGGCGAGATCCGACCCGGCAACGGCGAGGTCCAGATCATCGATTCAGACCAATACCCTGCCGGTTCTGCACACGCGCAGGAGCGCCGATGACTGCCACCGCGGGGTCCCGACCCACCGCCGCCTATTCAGCCACCCTCGAAGTCGAGCTGGCTCACCAGCCGGGCACGCTCGGCCGGCTGTGCACCGCCATCGGCGATGTAGGCGGCAACATTCAGAGCCTCGACGGTTTCACGATCACACAGGGTGCCCTGCGCCAGCACATCGTGGTCGACGCCGCGAGCGAGCAGCACATCATCCAGATCTGCGAGGCGGTGAACGGCCTCGAGGGCATCACGGTCATCGCTGCGCTCGACCGCACCTTCGAGCTGCACGACCGCGGGAAGCTGGAGACGGTCAGCCGGATCTCGCTGCGCAACGCAGATGACCTCTCCATGGCGTACACGCCGGGTGTGGCTCGAGTCTGCCGGGCCATCGTGGATGACCCCGAACGAGTCCATGACCTGACCATCAAGGGCAACACGGTGGCCATCGTCACCGACGGCACCGCAGTGCTCGGTCTCGGCGACATCGGTCCTGCGGCGGCGATGCCGGTCATGGAAGGCAAGGCGCTGCTCTTCAAGGAGTTCGCCGGCGTGGATGCCTTCCCGATCTGCCTCGACGTCACCAAGCCTGAAGAGATCGTCGAAACGGTCATCCGGCTCGCGCCGACCTTCGGGGGCATCAACCTGGAGGACATCGCGGCGCCCGGCGCGTTCGAGGTCGAGGAAGCGCTGCGCGCAGCGCTCGACATTCCCGTGTTCCACGACGACCAGCACGGCACCGCTGTAGTTGCGCTGGCGGCGCTCGAGAATTCGGCGCGCATTGTGGGCAAGGAGCTGGCGAACCTGCAATGCGTCATCCTGGGCGCTGGCGCCGCCGGCGTGGCAACCGCAAAGATCCTGCTCGGTGCTGGAATCGGCAACGTGATCGCCTGCGACCGCAAGGGCACCATTCACCCCGGTCGCGCCGACCTGAACCACGCCAAGGAATGGCTTGCCGCCAACACCAACACCGAGCGTGTGGCTGGCACGGTGGCCGACGCGATGGCCGGTGCAGACGTGTTCTTGGGGCTGAGCGGCCCTGGGCTCGTCACCCGCGACGACGTGGCGACCATGGCAGAGCGACCAATCGTGTTCGCGATGGCGAATCCCGACCCCGAAATCCTGCCCGACGACATCACCGATATCGCAGGCGTTGTGGCGACCGGCCGCAGCGACTACCCCAACCAGATCAACAACGTGCTGGCATTCCCGGGCATCTTCCGGGGCGCCTTCGATGCAGGCGCCACCGACATCACCGAGAACATGAAGATCGCGGCAGCCGACGCAATCGCAGCGGCCGTGTCGAGCGACGACCTCTGCCCCGAGCTCGTCATCCCCACAGCCTTCGACCGCTCAGTAGTCCCCGCAGTAGCCAAAGCAGTAGCCAAAGCAGCCCGCACCGACCAAGTCACGCGCCGCTAAGCACCCAGCGAATCTCGTCGCGACGGCACCCCTATTGTCGCGAGCGGGGGGCGAAGCCCCTTCCGCTCGCATAAACCAGTGGTCGGGACCGGCGTCGATCCGGTGACCTCACGCTTTTCAGGCGCGCGCTCTGCCAACTGAGCTACCCGACCGCGGTCCCGACGGGATTTGAACCCGCGACCTCTGGCTTGACAGGCCAGCGTGAACTCCAGACTTCACCACGGGACCAGCTGTATTGCTGTGTGCTCGAACCGGGTGGAACCGAGATTCCCGCCGGTGCAAGGCCAGCAACGATAGCGATCTGGATCAGCAATCAGCGCCGCCCAGTGCCCGCCCGAGACGGTCAGCGAGATCGCCGCGAGACGACACCGACACTCCCTCGCCGCCGCACCATGCTGACAGCGAGCGCAGTTCGGTTGCCAACGCCTCGAGAGCGCTGGTCTCTGGTTCGCCACCGCTGGGCCACGCCCCTGGTTCCGCCCAAGAAGCCGGCACCTCCAGGACGCCGCGGTCCCGATCGAAACGGACGTCGAGGCGCGCCACCAGCGCATCGTCATGCAAGAACGGCAGCACGAAGTAGCCGTACTGTCGCTTGGCCTTGGGCGTGTAGATCTCGATCCGGTAGTGGAACCCGAAGAGGCGCTCCGCACGCGGGCGGAACCACACCAGCGGATCGAACGGGCTCAACAGCACCGACCGGGACTGCTTGCGGCCGCGCTTCAACCCGGCAGGCACGTAGGCGGGTTCGTCCCATCCTTCGACCGTCGCTTCGAGCAGGGTTTCCTCCTCGACCAACTCGCGAATGCGTGTCCGCGCAACGCGCTTCGGCAGTCGGTGGTAGTCGATCAGATCGTCAGCAGTCCCCATGCCGAGGCAGATGGCGGCTTGGCTCAGCAACGCCCGGTGAGCGTCTGGCTCATCGACTTCGCGTGCCAGCACATCGTCGGGCAGCACCCGTTCGATCACGTCGTAGCGGCGAGTGAAGCCGACCCGCTCCGTGACGCCCACCTGACCGCACCAGAAGAGCCATGCCAGCGCCATCTTTGCGTTGCTGCGCGTGCCCCACGGCCCTCGCACACCGGGTCCCCAACCCAGCGCTGCGTCCAGTTCCGCCGATGACGCTGGTCCATTGCCGTCCAGCCATGCCAATGCCTCGGTGATGCGGCGTGGCTCTTCGCGCCCGAATCGCGCAAAGCCGCTCCACATCTCGCCTTGTTCGCCGCGCCGCATATGCCAGCGATACAGCGGCCAATCGCTCACCTGAACGAACGATGCCTCGTGGCTCCAGTACTCGGTCAAACTGCGTTGGTCCGGGCGGCGGGTGTACGCGGCGCGTTCCAGCAGTCGGAGCACGCCGTCGTGTGTGCCCCCGAGTCGGGCACGCAAGACCAGCAGGTGCGAGCGGGCGAGCGCATTGACGGCATCGATCTGCAGCAGACCCATCTGGTCCATGGCGCGTCGCAGATGGCGTGCATCGAGCCGTCCCGCCGGGAGCGTTGCAGCGAGCCCTTGCGCGCCGATGGCGAGGTGCCGTGCCGCCCGCAAGCTCAGGCGCACAGGCCTAACGGTGGTCATGGCTCAGTGGCCGCGCCGAAGGGCGAGAACGTGCCCCCGGAAGTCTGGGTACGCGGCGGCAAGTGCTCGGGGCAACAGGCGTTGGGACGCAGGCCGCTCGCGAACCCGCTCAGCTATCCCGACAGCGGCGCTGATCAGCGTTCTTCTTTGAAGATGACGTGCCGGCGCAGCACCGGGTCGTACTTGCGCAGTTCGATCCGGTCGCGGGTGTTCGTCTTGTTCTTTCGAGTCGAGTACGTGTAGCCGCTGCCTTCGGTGGACTTCAGCTTGATGACGGGACGCTTGTCGCTCTTGGGCATCAGACTTTCTCCCCCCGACGGCGCAGGTCAGCCACCACCGACTCAATGCCACGCTTGTTGATGGTCTTGATGCCCTTTGCGCTGACGGTCAGCGTGACCCAGCGCCCTTCGTTGGGAACCCAGAACCGCTTCCGCTGGATGTTCGGCTTGAACCAGCGCTTGGTCCGCCGGTGCGAGTGCGACACGTTGAAGCCCGAGTGCGGCCGGCGGCCGGTGACTTGGCAGATGTTGCTCATTCGAACGCAGCTCCCGGCGGGTGGGCGTGACAGCAGCGGACAAGGCTAGCGAGCGGTCTTGGGCTGACCCACTCAGACGGCGTGCAGCCGGGGGATGATCTCCCGCCCGACACGTTCGAGCACGTCGTAGCGCGGGTCGAAGTTCGGCAGGATCATCACCTGGTCGAGTCCGCGCTCGTCGAGATCTGCCAGTCGCTCGGTGACCTGATCAACGGTGCCCACGATGCAGGTGGCGTCGATGAGTTCATCACTCAGGAAGCGGCGTTCTTCGGGGAGTACCCAGCAATTGTGACCAGCGTGGATCCGCTGGTGGATGCGATCGGGGTCGGTGTCGTCGAGCATGGCGCAGTACTCGTCCCAGACCGCCTCCAGGCGCGCTCCGGGCGACCTGCCGAATTGCCGGTACTGGTCATAGGAGTAGTGCAGCGATGCCATCGCGAACGCACCCGCCTCGTGATGTACCCGCTCGCGCTGGCTGGAAAGCGTCTCGCCGTCATCGAGGATCACGATGGTCGTGAGCGAACACATCAAGTAGTCGTCTCGGTCGAGGGTGCGCCCTGCTTCGGCGGCCCCGGCCTCGATGTACTCCCACACCCGGGCCGTGGCTGAACCGTCAGGCGGCACCGACAGCACGGCGCCGTCGCCGTACCGGCCGGCCAGCCCCAGCGACCTCGGCCCGAAACCCGACACGTACAGCGGGATCGGGTCTTCGAAGTTGACGAAACCGGAGTCGGGCATGATGTGGCGGATCGGCTGCGCGCTGCCGGCGAAGTGATGCATCGCTTCCTCGCCGCGAAGCAGTGGGCGCAGCGCTGCCAGGTATTGGTCGAACTCGGCGATGCGCTGGGGCTTGTGCCCCATAATCCGCATGGCCGTGTTGCCGGTGCCGATGCCCAGAAATGTCCGCCCGGGAGCGAGGGCGTTGATGGTGGCGATCGACGCCGCAGTGACCGGCGCGGGCCGCGTGCCCGAGACCGACACACCGGTGCCGAGTCCGATGGTGCTGGTGCGCTCCGCAGCAAGCGCCAGCGTGGCGTAGCAGTCCGACCACAGCATGTGGCTGTCCGCGAACCAGGCATGCGTGTAGCCGAGTTCCTCGGCGCGCTCGACGTAGTCGAGATCGCCGATGTGCGATGCGATGCAAATTCCCAAGTCCATGACGGCACCCCCGAGTCTGCGTGGATCTCCGCGCGATCTTCGTCGTTGCCCGCGACAAGCTCACCGCGGGTGGCGCGGACACGCTAGACACGAACCGTGGCACAGAACCGACCTGGGTCATCGAAGTCGGGTTCCCCCAAGAAGGGCCAGAAGAGAGACTCAGCCAAGACTCCGATGAAGACGCGGCGCCGCCACCGCGAACGGGGTCGCTACTCCAACGCCCCGGTGGACCGGGCTGCCGGCGGTGTCGTGTGCCACGAGGGTGCCGTACTGGTGGTGCACCGGCCCCGTTATGACGACTGGTCGCTGCCGAAGGGCCATCTCGACCCGGGCGAGTCCTGGGAAGAGGCTGCGCTTCGTGAGGTGCGCGAGGAGACCGGTGTCCGGTGCGTGATCACTTCGGCGCCTTACCCGGTCAGCTACCTGATCAGCAACCAGATTCCCAAGCTGGTGCTGTTCTATTCGATGGCGCCGACGAAGGTGCCCAAACGGCTCGCGGGAGACCCGAGCGAGGTCGACGAGGTGGCTTGGTGGGACATCGCCGACGCCGTGCGGGCGCTGAGCTACGAATCCGAGCGAGAAGCCTGTTCGGTGCTCACGATCCCGCACCTGCGCCGCACCGCCTCCGCCGCCGGCTAGGGGCGCAGCCGAGCGGCTCCCCCTCTCATCGGTTTCTCACGGTTCGTATTCCAGAATGAGGCCATGGGCGCCGACCCACCACCCCGCAGCAGCCCCGTAGTCGCCGTCATCGACGATGATCAGCGCATCCGGGCCGCCTTGCGACGCGCCCTGCAGCTTGAGGGCTACGAGGTGCTCGAAGGCCGCGACGGTCTCGAGGGCGAGGCGCTCGCCGGACGGGCGGACGTGTTGGTGCTCGATGCCACCATGCCGAATCTGGGCGGATTCGAGCTGTGCCGTCGCCTGCGCGCAGCGGGGAGCCGCGTGCCGATCCTGCTGCTGACGGCCCGAGGCGCCACCTCAGACCGCGTGGAGGGCCTCGATGCCGGCGCCGACGACTACCTGGCGAAGCCGTTCGCGCTCGACGAGCTGCTCGCACGGCTGCGTGCGCTCCTGCGGCGTAACGCCGAGGCCCTCCCCACTAACGGGGGCGAGCGCCTCACGTGCGCAGGCATCGTGCTGGACACCGCCAGCTACGAGGTGAGCTGTGCTGGCGAATCTGTCGAGCTGACCCATACCGAACACCGGCTGCTGGAACTGTTCTTGCGCAACCCTGGCCGCGTGCTCCACCGCGACGAGATCTACGACACGGTGTGGGGCTACGACGCCTCGCTGGCCTCCAACTCCCTGGAGGTCTACGTGGGCTACTTGCGACGCAAGCTGGCGGCTGCGGCAGCAGGCACCGACGGCCGCAGCCCGATCCGGACCGTGCGCGGCGTGGGATACGTGATGAGACCGGCATGAGCTTTCGTACCCGGCTCGGGCTGGTGGTGGCAGCTTCGGTCGCCGTCGCGGTGCTGGCTATCTCGGGTGTCGCGCTCTGGATTGCCCGAACAGAGGCCCGGTCGGCACTCGACCAGCAGCTGGACGACCGCGTTGCCGTCCTGGTGACGAGCGGCGGACGCTTGCCCGAACGCCGCGGCGTCCAGTTCTTCGGACGGTTCGTCCCTCGCGATGTGCTCGCGCAGATCGTGGCCCCGAACGGCGCGGTCATGTACGCGTCTGACGGGGTGCTGCCAGTGGGGCCCGCCGATCTTGCCGTAGCGAATGGCCAGGCTCGACCGCATCGCGCCGATGTGTCTGCCGACGGTGTGCGTCTGCGAGTGCTGACCGTGCCGATAACACCGGTTGGGGCGCTGATGGTCGCGAGGCCGCTCGATGAGGTGGACGCGAATGTGGAGGGCTTGCGCAACGCGCTGGCGGTGGTTGCCGTCATCGGTGTAGCGGGAGCTGGGCTGCTGGGATTCCTGGTGGCGGGCCGTGCCATCCGGCCGGTCCGGCGGCTCACCGATGCGGCGCGCAACGTCGCGCAGACTCAAGACCTGGAACAGCCCATCGAGCTCGAACGCGACGACGAGCTCGGCGAATTGGCACGCAGCTTCAATGCGATGCTCGAGGCCTTGGCGCAGTCGCGCACCCAGCAGCATCGGTTGGTCACCGACGCCGGCCACGAGCTGCGGACACCGCTCACCAGCATCCGCACCAACATCGAATTGCTGGCGCGCGCCGAACAGTCCGCAGCCCCAGCGGAGGCGGCAACAACGTCTGGTGCCGCCGGCACAAATATGGCCGTCGCACTCGCCGGTGACGAGCGACGCCAGATGCTCGACGATGTGCAGTTCGAGCTGGATCAGCTCACCGAGTTGGTGAGCGAGCTCGTCGAGCTGGCGACCGACCAGCGATCCCAAGCCGAGCCCGAACCAGTCGATCTGGCTGAGCTGGCGGCATCGGTGGTGGACCGGCACCGCCGCCGGACGGAGGCGGATTTCGTGACTGATATCGAGCCGTGCGAGGTAGTGGCGAATGCGGTCCTCGTCGAGCGAGCGATCGGCAACCTCGTCGACAACGCGGTGAAGTGGTCGCCGCCCGGCGAACCCATTGAGATCAGCGTTGCGGCAGCAGACCGGGAGGCTCACGTCCGAGTGCGCGACTACGGACCGGGCATCCCCGTAGCCCTGCGCGAGACAGTCTTCGAGCGGTTCTACCGCGCCCCTGAAGCCCGATCTCAGCCCGGTTCCGGGCTCGGGCTGTCCATCGTCGACTACGTGGCCCGCACCCATGGAGGCACTGCGTCAGTCATTGACACCGACGGCGGGGGCACCACGGTAGAACTCCGTCTCCCGCTCGCCGAGCACGACTGAGCCGCTGGCCCCTAGCCAGCACCCCCAACGGGATTCGAACCCGTGCCGCCGGCGTGAAAGGCCGGTGTCCTAGGCCGCTAGACGATGGGGGCAGGGCATCTCAGGCTAGGCCGAGCCCGCAGCGTGACCACGACCGTGATGAGGTTCACAGGACGATGCCGGGATCAGCGGTACGCGGCGTCGATGAGTTCCGCGAGGAGTCCGCCGAGGTAGTGGTAGCGCAGCCGTGGTCGTTGGGCCGGATCCTGCGGGTCGACCTCGGCGGGATCGTCTTCCTCGGAGATATCGATCTGGGTTCCGAGCACGAGGCGCAGCTCGTTCAGACCCTGCATCCAGGCGGTGACCTGCGAATCGTCGAGATGTTCCGCGGCGAGAGTGCTGTCGAGCAGATCGAGATGGTCCAGGCGTTCGACCAGCAGTTCGTCGCGCATGAGTCGCTGGTACTCCGCATCGCGGTCGGGGTCGCTCAAGTAGGCCGGTGGAAAGAGACGTCGCAGCGAGGGATCCAATCCGTCGCCGCCGTCGCGCGCCGGTGTGTGGTCGAGCAGATTGGATCGCAGCTCAGCCACCATCTCGGCCAGCAGGCGTCGCTCCCAATCGGCGAGGTGCACGCTCACCAACGAGCCCCGAGCTCCGAACCGCGTCCCGCTCACGAGACCGCCGCCATCAGCCGACCGTCACGCCGTCGCTTGTGGGGTGCAGTGGGCACCGCTCAGTCATCCTTTTGCATGGTGGCCCACAGTCCATACTCGTGGAGCCGGAAGACGTCGAGCTCGGCTTTCTCGCGCGTGCCCCAGGCCACAGCGGCGCGACCCTTGTGATGTACGTCCAGCATCAGCTCGGTGGCCTTGGCCTCGCTGTAACCGAACAGCTTCTGGAACACATACACGACATAGCTCATCAAGTTGATCGGGTCATTCCACACGAGGACCACCCAAGGAGCGTCGGTGCTGTGGGAATCCTCGGTGGTCGGATCGCGGACGACCTCAGGATCGGCCACGGCTGGAGCGTTCGCCAGGCGAGGCGACACCGTTGGCGCATTCGCCAGCGGGAGCAACACAGCTGGAGCGGTCTGGCTCACAGTCTCATTCTGCGAAGCCACGGCCCGCGATGCCAACCGATGCGCCAACCTCGGACCCTGGCGGCGCCCGGTGAGCCGCCTCAGCCGCAAGCACCATGCGCGTCATGGCGATGGTGAGCAGCGTCGCGCCGACGACATGCAGGGCCACCAGCAGCACGGGCAATTCGTTGAAGTACTGCACGTATCCGATCGCCGCCTGAATGGCCATGGTGCCGATCACGATCCGAATGCGCCGACCCAGCATTGCGGCGTCCGCGCTGACCGTCTCCGCGCCCGATGTCGCGGCGAGGCGTCGCACTGCAAGGCCTCCCAGCAACGTGACCGCGGCCAGCACGACGACCGTGATGCCGTGAATGCGTGCCACTGACGGCAGAGCGAATTGCAAGCGTTCGACGTGCTCGTCGCCGCCGTGGGGGCCTGTTCCGGTCACCACCGTTCCGGTCCACAGGGCGGCTGCGGTGAGTGACGCGGCGAGCCATGTGAATGAACGGATGTGCGCCGGCAATCCGGCCGCACGGTCGCCGTTGGTGAGCGGTTCGCGAGCGGATCGATGCGCCAAGACGACCGCAGCTGCAACCAACACCTGGGACGCCAGGAAGTGCGACATCACGACTGGCGGAGACAGGTGAGTCAGCACGGTGACGGCGCCGAGCCCGATCTGGAAAACCACTCCGGCCACCAGGCCCAGTGACCACCACACCAAGTCGTTCCGGCGCGGCCGGCGCCACCATGACGCCCCGATTGCCACGACGACGGCCACCGACACCAGGCCGGTCACGATGCGATTGCCGAACTCCACCCAGCCATGAAAGTCAGCCGCCGGTACGAATTCCCCGGGCTCGCAATTCGGCCATTCGCTGCATCCCAGGCCGCTTCCGGTAAGCCGTACGAGCGAGCCGGTGATGACAATTGCCACAAGCGACCACAGCGCCCAGCGCGCGATCAGGGCGAACCGCTGGGGCGTGACACACAGCCTGTGCTCGTGCCGACGCGACGAGTCATCCAACCTCACGCTGAAACGCTAGAGGCGACTCGTAGCCTCACAGCAATGCTGGCGGCGCCGCGGCCAACACTGCGTGGATCAACATTGCGGGGATACGTCGCGCTCACGAAGCCGCGCATCATCGAGCTGCTGCTGGTGACCACGGTGCCGCCGATGTTCGTGGCCGAGCGCGGCGTGCCCAGCGTGGCGCTGATGGTGCTCACCGTCATCGGCGGCACGCTGTCCGCCGCGGGTGCCAACACCTTCAACATGTACATCGATCGCGACATCGATGCGACGATGGCGCGCACCGCGCACCGCCCGCTGGTGGTCGGCACCGTGACGCCGCGCGCAGCGCTGATCTACGGCGTGGTGCTCGAGGTGTCGGCCTTCGGGATTCTGTGGTGGGGTGCCAATCTGTTGGCGGCGTCGCTTGCGCTGGCGGCGTGCCTGTTCTACGTGTTCGTGTACACGCTGTGGCTGAAGCGGTCGTCTGCTCAGAACATCGTCATCGGCGGGGCAGCCGGTGCGGCCCCGGTGCTCGTGGGCTGGGCGGCCGTGACCGGGACGCTGTCGCTCGAGGCCTGGATCGCGTTCGCGATTGTCTTCTTCTGGACGCCGCCGCATTTCTGGGCGCTGGCGATCCGCTACGCCGAGGACTACGACGCTGCTGAGGTGCCGATGCTGCCCTCGGTTGCCAGCGAGCGCTCGGTGCTCGTGCAGATGACCGTGCACACCGGTGCGGTGATCGCGCTGTCGCTGTGGTTTGCGGTGGCTGCCGGTACCGGCGGGCTGTATTGGGCGGTCGCGCTGGCCGGGGGAGCGGCGTTTGGATGGCAGCTCGTGAGGTTGTGGCGTGCGCTGACGCCCCCGACCGCGATGCGTGTCTTTCACACCTCCATCGCGTACTTGGGGCTGCTGTTCGCGGCCATGGCCGTGGACGTCGTCGTTCGGCTCAGCTGGTGACCAGGTTGGGATCTGACGTGGGCGCTCCGCGCGTGTGGGAGGACACTGAGGGTTGGACGCGAACAATCTGGTTGAGGGGGCCGCGGGTCGCTAGAGTGCCCCGTTGGCGTCGCCCCCAAGCGGCGCTGCCAGCCGAGTCCGGGAACCACTTCACCGCATGACCGACGCAACGACCGAAGCGACGTATTCGGGAGGATCTGCCGGCGCCGCACCGGTGGAAGACCCGACGGCGTTCGGGTGGCTCAACACGGTCGACCACAAGCGCATCGGCCGGCTGTTCATTGCCTGCTCGTTGCTGTTCGGCCTCGCCGGCGCGATCGCGGACCTGCTGGTCCGGTTCGACTTGACCTCATCGGGCGGACACACCGTTCTCAACGGCGACTCGTTCGTGCAGGTCTTCACCTTCACGCGCGACGCCCTCGTGTTCGGCATGCTCATCCCGCTGTTCCTGGGCATTGCCATCTATGTGGTGCCGCTGCAGGTCGGCGCGCCGAACGTGGCCTTCGGGCGGGCAGCCGCCCTGTCGTTCTGGGGCTGGCTGGTATCGGCTGGCGTGCTCGTGGGGGCCTACGCCGCCAACGGCGGCCCAGGGGGCGGCTTCGCGGACGGAGTCGATCTGCACCTGCTGGCCGTCGCGGGGCTCGTGATATCGCTGCTGACGGGCGCGATCTGTGTCGCCGTCACCACGCTCACGATGCGCGCGCCCGGCATGTACATGGACCGCACGCCCCCGTTCGCCTGGTCGGCGCTCGTCACGGCGTCCATGCTGGTCGTCAGCCTCGGCGTGGTGCTCGGCCAGATCGTCATTCTCTACATCGAACACCGCTATGGCCCCCGCTTCCTGGGCGGCAACTACGGCATCTGGTCTCGCATCGACTGGATGTACCGCACGCCGCAGCTGTTCATCTACGTGGTGCCGGTACTGGGTGTGATTGCCGAGATCATGCTGGCGGCCGCCCGCCGCTGGGTGTTCGAGCCGCTGGCGCTGTACTTCACGATGGGACTCGTGGGGCTGTTCGGGTTCGGCGCGTGGGCGAACTTCGGCATCACCGATGAGGGCGCCGACATTGTCGACGGACTCGAGGGCATCGTGCTGGTCGGCCTGTACGCCGGAGCACTCGCAGGAGTCTCCGGATTGCTGGCGCTGTTGGGCTTCACCGTGTGGCAGAGCCGCACGTGGCCGCGGCCCAGCACCGCGGTGCTGGCTGCATTCGCCGCCGGGCAGCTCATCGCCGTCGCCGCGCTCGTCGGGCTGGTGGGCGCGGGCGTCGACTGGCTGCAGATTGCGGGCCGTGGCGTCGACGGGAACGCACCGCTGCGATTCACCACCTGGGTCACGGGTCAGCAGAGCTTGCTCATCTACGGCGCAGGGCTGCTGGGCGCGCTGGCGGCGCTGCACTGGTGGGCGCCCAAGATCTGGGGCCGGCGGCTGTCCGAACTTGCCGGGTGGGCCAGCCTCGCCGCCATCGGCGGGGGCGCCTTTCTGGCATGGCTCGGCCCGACATTGTCGGGCGCATTCACCGAGCAGCCCCAATTCGTGTACGGCGAGCCGCTGCTCACGACTCTCTACAGCGGCCAGGTCGACGATTCCGGCGCCGAAGGCCTTTCCGCGCTCGGTGCCGTCGGTGTGGCCATCGTGCTGGCAGGCTTGGCACTCGTCGTGCTGAATCTCCTGATTTCTGTGGCGATGGGCAAGGGTGCCCCGGCCGAGTCCGATCCGTGGGGCGGTCTGACGCCAGAATGGCTGCTCGACTCGCCGCCCCCGCTCGGGCCCTCGGAGACCCTGCCGGAGCTCACCTCCGGCACTCCGCTGCTCGACCCCGAGTTCAACGGCAATGGGCTCAACGGCAGCGGCGTTGCGGCCGATCGCGACGCGCACGAGGTGCCGGCCTGATGGCGGACACGACCGGCACCGTCGAGGCCCCCCCGCCGGGCCGCTACAACCTCCCCGGTCCGCCGCCGCGCCCGCGCAGCCAGCTCGTCGGCACCGGGTTCGCCGTCGCGGCCGGCGCCATGGCCGTCGCAGGGGCGCTGGGTCATTACATGGCGCGCCGGCATGCCTCCGGCATCGACCCCGGCCACGAGTGGCT
Organism: Acidimicrobiaceae bacterium; assembly: GCA_026713105.1. Lineage (GTDB taxonomy): Bacteria > Actinomycetota > Acidimicrobiia > Acidimicrobiales > Poriferisodalaceae > Poriferisodalis. The sequence continues at coordinate 33,056 of JAPOPC010000055.1, read as the reverse complement.
CGCCGGCCATTCGGTGCCAAACCCGCAACTCGTCTACGCGCTCATCACCCTGGGAGTCTCTGTCGTCACTGCCCACTGGGCCGTGTGGGCAAGCGGCCGCGGCGAGCGTGGCCACACCTGGGTGGGTATGGCCCTCACCCTGGTGATGGGCTTCGCCTTTTTCAACATGGTGATGTTCAGCCTGAACCGCATGGAGATCGAGATCGGTTCGGGCGAATGGGCGACCTTGGCGTTCGCCGTCACCGGGCTCTCGCTGGCCATCGTGATGGTGGGGATGTTCTATCTCGGCCTGATGACGCTTCGTTCGCTGGGCGGCAGCGTGGGCCGCGACCGTTCGACACCGCTGGGTTCAGCGGTCTTCTTTTGGGACTTCGCCGTGCTTGCGTGGGCCGCCACCTGGTACGTCGTGTACGTGGTGAAGTAGGGGATCGATGGTCGGCATCGCCAGCAGGTACTTCGCCGGGCGCATTGCGCTGGCTGCCGCGGCCGCGGTGCTGGTCGGCGTGCTCACCGGCATGGACGGCACGGGCCATGTGGTCATGTACGCCACGATTGTGCTGGGCGTCGCCTCCGGGGCATTCGCACTGCTGTTCGCGCTGGCGCTCACCGTGGGCGACGGCGACTCGCTCGACCGGGCGCATTCGCACGCCCACCGAGCCGCGCCGGCGTACTGGCCCATCATGGCGGCGGTCGGCATGGGCGTGCTCATGGTCGGCCTGGTGACCGACTCCCTGCTCACGATCGCGGGGGTGGCGTTGCTGCTGATCTCGGCGGTCGAGTGGACGATGAGCGCATGGGCAGAGCACCTGTCCACCGACGCGGCGTCGAATGCGACCGAGCGCGCACGGTTGCTGCGGCCCTTCGAGATCTCGCTCTACGGCGCGCTGGGCATCGCCATTCCGGTGGTGCTCGCGTCGCGCATCTTCCTGACCGTAAGCAAGACGGCGGCAAGCCTCGCGGCCATCGTGATCTCTGCGGTGATTCTGGCGTTCGCCTTCGTGGTGTATGCGAAGCCCCATCTGCGACGCGCCGTTACGGCATCGATGCTGGTGCTGGGAGGCGTCGCGCTCATTGTCGCCGGCATCACCTCAGCCGTGATCGGCGAGCGCGAGTTCCACCCGCCCGGCGGGCACGCCGAGGTTTCCGATGATCATGGCGAAGCGGGATCAGGCGAAGCGGGCGAGATGAGCGAGTCTGACGGAGGGCACGAGTGATGGGCATCCGCTTCGCTCGATGCGGGCGTGTCGCGGCGGTAGCGCTCGCGGGACTGATCGTCGCCGGCTGTGCCACGGGCCGTCTCGACGCGACGAAGCCCGTCGGCCCCGAAGCCCAGAAAATCGACGGGCTCATGCGCCTGTCGGGCTGGATGGCGGTGGGCGTCGGCATCTTCGTGGCCGCGGCGGTTGCCACGATCATCGTGAAGTTCCGGGCCAAGCCCACCGACGACCCCGACGACCTGCCCCCGCAGATTCACGGAAACCGTAAAGCCGAGCTCACATGGACACTCATTCCGACGGCGATGCTGGTCGGCCTGACCATCTGGACATTGCCGGTGGTGTTCGATCTCGCCAAAGCGGGCGCCGGACCCACCATCAAGGTCGAGGGCCAGCAGTGGTGGTGGCAGTTCAGCTACGACCTCGACGAAGACGGGCACTACGAGATCGTCACGGCGAATGACTTGGTGATCCCGACCGGCGAAGACGTCAACCTCGAACTCCACTCCAACGATGTCATCCACTCGTTCTGGATCCCCCAGCTCAACGGCAAGCGGGATGTCGTGCCCGGCCGCGTTCACGATTGGCGGATCAGGTCCGACGAGCCGGGCATCTTCTACGGCGAGTGCGTGGAGTTCTGCGGCCTGAGCCATGCCAACATGCAGATGCGGACGATTGCGCTCGCTGACGAGGACTTCGAGCGCTGGAAGCAAGAGCAGGAAGGCGGCCAGGCTGCAGCGCAGACGGCTCCCGCAGAAGGATCGCTCGAAGCTGCCGGTGCGGCGCTGTTCGAGACCCACTGCATCAGCTGCCACGTCGTCGACGGCACGTACGAGAGCGCGGCGGGGGGCAATGCGAACCTCCTCGCGGGCATCGCACCGAATCTCACCAACCTCATGAGCCGCACGGCCTTTGCCGGAGCGCTGTACGAGACCTACCTGCAAGGACCCGACGGTGAGTACCTGCGAGATTCCGGCGGCAACCTCGTCCTCAACATCGCCGAAATGCGCGAGTGGGTGCGCAATGCGCCCGAGATGAAGCCGGCTCGTGCCGACAACCAGCAGGGCATGCTGGACTTCTCGGAGGTCTTGACCGATCAGGATCTCGACCATCTCATGGCCTATTTGAAGACCCTCGGCAGCCCGCCGGTGCTGCCCTGATGAGCACTGGCGCACGGGCCTAGGAGGACGACCTGATGGCAATCATCACCGATCAGCCGGACAGCGCTGGGCCGAGCACCGAGCTCGAGGTGGCTGACGGCGCCCCCGATCACGACGAAGCGCCGCGTACTGGCGTCTTTGCCCGCCCCACGCACGCGACGGGCTGGCGCGAGTGGCTCTTCACGGTGGACCACAAGAAGATCGGGATCATGTACGGCGCTGCTGCGCTGTTCTGGTTCCTCGTGGGCGGCATCGAGATCGGATTGGTGCGCCTGCAGCTGTGGGCACCCGACGGCGAGGTGCTGAGCGCCGACGCGTACAACCAGCTCTTCACGATGCACGGCGTCACGATGGTCTTCCTGGTGATCATGCCGCTGGCGAATGCGTTCGCCAACTATCTCGTGCCGCTGCAGATCGGCGCTCGGGACGTGGCTTTCCCGCGGATGAACGCGCTGGGTTTGTGGATCTTCGTCTTCGGCGGAATCTTCCTGAACTTGAGCTGGTTCCTGGGCGGAGGCGCCGACGGAGGCTGGTTCGCCTACGCGCCCAACACCGGGATGGCGTTCAGCCCCAGCAACGGCATGGACTTCTACGCCCTGGGCCTGCAGATCGCCGGTATCGCCTCGCTGCTGGGTGCGCTGAATCTGCTCGTGACCATCATCAACATGCGTTGCCCGGGCATGACGCTGCTGCGCATGCCGGTCTTCACCTGGATGATCCTGGTGGTGCAGTTCCTGCTGGTGTTCGCGCTGCCGGTCATCACCGTGGCACTGGTGCTGCTGACCTTCGACCGCACCTTCGACTCGAACTTCTTCAACGTGGACGCGGGCGCCGATCCGTTGCTGTGGCAGCACCTGTTCTGGATATTCGGCCACCCTGAGGTGTACATCCTGATCCTGCCAGCGTTCGGCGTCGTGTCTGAGACGCTGCCGGTGTTCAGCCGCAAGCCGCTGTTTGGCTACCCGATCGTGGTCCTGTCGGGCGCCGCGATCGGCTTCATGGGCTGGGGCGTGTGGGCCCACCACATGTTCACCGCCGGCATGGGACCGGTATCGGTGGCGGCATTCTCGGCGACGACCATGTTCATTGCGGTGCCTACAGGTGTGAAGATCCTGAACTGGATCGCGACCATGTGGGCCGGCAAAGTCCGCTTCACGGTGCCGATGATGTTCTCGGTGTCGCTGGTCTCGATGTTCACCATCGGCGGCCTGTCAGGCGTCATGCACGCGATCGCGCCTGCAGACACGCAGCAGACCGACACGTATTTCATCGTGGCGCACTTCCATTACGTGCTTGTCGGCGGCGCTCTCATGGGCATGTTCGCCGGCATCTATTACTGGTGGCCCAAGGCGTTCGGCTACCACTTGAACGACCGGCTCGGCCGCTGGCATTTCTGGCTCATGCTCTTGGGCTTCAACATCACGTTCGGCCCGATGCACATCGTCGGCTTGCAGGGCATGGCTCGCCGCCACAGCGTGTACGGCGAGTTCGACGGTTTCGAGTTCTGGAACAAGATCGCCACGATCGGCTACTTCTTCATGTTCATCGCCATGACGATCTTGGCCGTCAACATCTTCCGGACGTGGGGCCGATATCGCCGGGGTCTCGAGCCGCAGGCCGAAGCAGACCCGTGGGACGGCCGCACGCTGGAGTGGGCGATTCCCTCGCCGGCGCCTGAGCACAACTTCGACTACGTGCCGGTGGTGACCGATGTCGACGACTTCTGGCACAAGAAGTACCAGCCCGACGAGAACGGCAAGCTGCGGCGGATTGCCAACGGCAACGACATCGCCCAGCGCGGCGACCAGCACCCCCACCTGCCATCGCCGTCGTACTGGCCGATCGTGTTGGCAGTAGGCCTGCCGCTCATCGGATTCGGGCTGATCTACAACCTGTGGATCGCCGGCATCGGACTGTTGCTGCTGGTCGGCTCGATGTTCGGCTGGACGCTCGAGCCGGCAACCGATCCCGACGCGGGCCACGGCCACGGTCACGATGACGGGGACCATGGTGACGGGGCCCACGATGACGATCATGACGGCGGGCCCAACGGCCACGACGACGGCAACGGCGTGTTGACTTCCAGCACTGGAAACGGGGAGGCCGCCGGTGACTGATACCCCGACGGCCTCCAGCACAGCCGCCGCCGAGCCGGTCGAGGACGACGAGCCGCCGGCCGCCTACCCACGTACGGAGTGGGACGACTACGAGATCGTCCCGCCCACGACGAGCCTGTCCAACGAGAAGATGACGATGTGGGCCTTCCTGGGCTCAGATTGCCTGCTGTTCGGCGCGCTGATCTCGACGTACCTGCTGCTGCGCAACCGTCAGCCGCTTTCCGGCGAAGAGTCGCTGAGGGCGGCCGATCTGTTCGACATCCCGTTCACCTCGGTGAGCTCGTTTGTGCTGCTGATGAGCTCGCTCACCATGGTGCTGGCCGTGTCGGCGATCTCCCGTGGCGAGATGGAGCGCTGCAAGCTGTGGCTGCTGACCACCGCCGCCCAGGGCGCTGTGTTCATCGCCGGGCAGGTGTATGAGTTCACGAGCTTCTACCGCGAAGGCCTCGGATACACCGTCAGCATCTCGTCGTCGGCGTTCTACACCTTGACCGGCTTCCACGGCGTCCATGTGTCGCTGGGCATCATCATGCTGGTCACGCTGTGGGTGATGGTGAATCGAGGGATCATCGGCACTGAGCGGGCCGAGACCGTCGAGATCATCGGCCTGTACTGGCACTTCGTCGACATCGTCTGGATCGTGATCTTCGCGGTCGTGTACCTGATTCCGTAGGGGGAGATCGATGAGTACCGCCACCGAGACCGCCCCTGAAGAGCTTCACGACGAACTCGACGACGCTCACGACGATCATGACCATGGCCTGAGCGATTTCGGCTACATCAAGGTTGCACTGCTGCTGGCGGTGCTGACGGCTGCCGAGGTCTTGATCTACTTCTTCGACGACAAAGTCGGCCCGCTCGAAGTTCCGATGCTGCTGATCTTGATGGTCGTCAAGTTCGAGATCGTGGTGGCGTACTTCATGCACCTGCGTTTCGACAACAAGCTCTTCACATGGCTCTTCGTCGGGGGATTGGTGCTCGCCGTCGCCGTCTACGCGGCAATGGGCACCTCGATGGTGTTCTGGACCGACCCCGCAGGCTGCGATCTCAGCCCCAACCCAAGCTGTTGAGCCCCGCCGCGTGTCGCGGCAAGTTTGTAAGCCTGCCCGTCAGTCGCTGCTGAGGTACTCGACCGCCGCGGCGGTGTAGTCGCCGTGCGGCCCGTCGTGGCTGAACACGTAGGCGTTCGTGCGGTTCGCGTCACCTGCCACCGCGATGACGAACTTCGCCGGCTCCGACACGATCGAGACGTCGATATACACGGGCTGCCGTTGTCTCCTGGCGGCCCGCCGTACTCGACAGCGAGCGGCGGGTGGAATGCGGCGGTGACGTGGCGACGCCTTTTGATCATTGCGTTGGCGAGCTTCGGCGGTTCCGCTGCGGGAGTGCTCATAGGGCGCTCGGCTCCGACGGTAGTCAGCCTGACGTTCCTGGCGACCCTGCTGATCATGGCCGCGGTCGCTGCGAGAGTCACCAATTCGGTGAAGTAGTCTGCTCGGGTGATGCCGCCGGCGACTGGCCGACACCGCGGTCGATGTAGCGCTCGACATCTCGGTGCAGCGGATCGATCCGGAATGTCAGGCGGTCGGCCACCTGGTCGAGATCGAGGTACTGGCCGCAGTCGCGGCGCAGCCGCTCGATGGTGATGGACAGCTCGACTTCGGCCTGAGCGGTGAGCATGGCCGAGCGGCCGATGCGTCGGTCAATGGCGAGGGACTCGACGCGGCTGCGGTGCTCACGACAGACTGTCGCTGCGACTGCGTTCCGGAGCACGAGTGCCGCAACGGCGGCGGCGGATGACGTCCCCGAGCAGCACTCCCGAGCCGCCGGCCATGAGTCCCGTGCCCCACGCTCCCGGTGACAGGTAGCCGTATGGGCCATCGACAAAGAGCCAGGGACCCAGAACAAATAGCGGGGCTCCGATCAGCAGCATCGCCCAGCAGACGATGCGGAAACGGGCGCTTATGGCTGAGTCGTGCTGCGCAAACCGCTTGACGCGTCGGCTTCGATCCGAGCGTGAACGGCCTGGCGGGACGCGCCTGCTGTGCGGGCCATGGCGCTGACGCTCTCTCCGGAGCGGTGCAGCCGGCGGGCTAGCTCGATCATTCGGGCCCGGATCGCGGCCTGCTCGTCTTGCAGGGCCTGCCATTTCGATCAGAGACGGCCGAGGTTGGCCAGGCCGGTTGCGGTTGTTACCAGCATGGCCAGAGTGTAAAGCGCCTGATAGGGCGCATCTGGCCGACATCGGCCCCAGCCGCAGGCTCGCTGGCCCGGCCGCTGGCTCGTCTGCGTACCGTTAGCCTGCCGGTGCTGCTGCGGCTACAGGGCTGTGAATGTCGCGGCAGGGCTAGAGTTGGTGCTATGAAACGCCGTCGCCGTATCGGACTGGGGCTGGCTCTGCTCGCTGGGGAGTGCCGCTGATCGCTCACGCCGCGCTCGCAGGCTGGCCGTTCTCCGGCGACGGAAACGCCGCGTCGCTGGCGTATCTCGTCGTGCCGGGCCGGCTGGGCGCCGGCAGCACCGTTCTGGCCCGCAGCTGACCGGCCGGAGCGTTGGCTGAGCAGAGCGACCCGCCGGCCGACACGGCCGCAGCGCCGGAGCGGTGGTATCTCTGGATGGCTCCGATGCTTGCGGACGGCTTCCTGCGCGAATTCGTCGGATGGCAGGCGGAGCTGGCTATGTGGGCCTGCGTGCTCGGAGCCGTGCTGCTGTGGGCGCTCAAACGCGACAAGTTCACGAGCCGCGGCGAGATGGTCGTCACCGTCGCCGGGTCGGCGGTGTTCCTGGCGGCTGTGTGGTTGCGCGGTTCGGGAGCCATTGGCTACGCCGGATTTCTGCTCGCCGGTGTGGCCATCGTCGCCGGCGTGGCGCTGTGGGCGCGCTGCAAAAAACACCGCGTCCGTTAGGGCCGCTCGCTCACCGTCGCGGCCACGCCCACACGACTACCGGTGAGCGCTCACAAGGCACACGGACACGCGCCGTCACTGCTGTCTTGGGCTGTGAATCGCCCCGGTTTTGGTGGAGGCTCTGGGGGTCCCTGTGTTCGGTGGGGGCGGATTACTGGATTCATGCTGCCGGTTGGTGTCGGTGTCGAGCTTCGAATTCGATGGGAGTGAGCATGCCAAGCGAGGTGTGCCGTCGCTGCCGGTTGTGCCAGATCTCGAGATATTCGAAGATCGCGTTGGCCAGCTCGATGCGTGTGCGCCAGCGTTTGCGGTCCCCCAGCTCGACATCCCCCAAGCACTCACAATTAGTGAGCCTTGTGCCTCCCGCAGCTTCGAAATTGCCTTGACGGGGCCTGAGCGATATCGCTAAGCAGCTTGCGATGACGAACATCGCGTACGCAGCGTTGGCCTTAGCCGCAATGCTCATTCCCGGCGTTGCAGCAGTCTGGGCCTACGAGCGTCGACACGAGGTGTACTCGCGAAAGGCGAGTGATTGGCTGTTTCGCCTCACAGCCATTTCGGCCGCCATCCTGGGGTTGCTGGCACTGCCGCTCTATCGGTTGATGCAGACCTATTGGGACGATTTCCGCAACTTGAAGCCGTTGCCGTGGTGGCTGCTTGCTTTCGCCCCATCCGGGTACTTGTTGGCGTCGGTCGCCTTGGGAGCGCTCGCAGCACGGCTCGGCCGTCCCGCCGAGGGCAACAGGAACGCGCCGAACGCATGGGCACACTTGTTTCAGCGAGAGAAGACCGGGATAGTTCGGTGCAGGCTCAAGTCGGGCCGCTGGGTTGGCGGTGTCTACGACCGCGATTCGTATGCCTCAGCGCAGGGCCCAAAGAGAGACATCTATATTTCTCGTGCAGTTCAACTCACTGATGAAGGTACGATCCTCAGGACCGACGACGGCGAGCCACTGTGGGCCGGAAGTCAACGACGGTGCACCGGCTTGCTCGTCAAGTGGGACGATGTTGAGACACTCGAGTTCACACCGCTCAACCAAGGAGACAGCGATGGCTCGCGACCGCAGGGGATTGGGACTCTTTGAGCGCCGTGGCGGCTACATGCCAGACGAAGAGTTCCCGCTCGAGCAGTTTCCGGCGGACCTATACGCTCCGCCACCTCCCGAAGAGTCGCCGGCGAGTCCTGCTCCGCCGGACGAGGACTAGGAATCTGCGCCTCGCGCCGTTCAGCACACGCATCCCCCGACGCCCGTCAAGTGCTGCTGAGCGGTTCGATGCTCTTGGCGGTGTAGTCGCCGTGCGGGCCGTCGTGGCTGAACACGTAGGCGTTGGTGCGGTTCGCATCACCTGCCACCGCGATGACGAACTTCGCGGGCGTCGAGACGATCGGCACGAGCCGGTCGGGGTCGTCTGAGGTCGCGAACTCGGGCGGCAGATCGCTGGCGGCGACGATGTCGGTCAGTCGTGGCCGGCCCGCGACCAGGTTGGACCATTCCCCGATGAGCTTCTCGAAGCGCCACGCCGGGATGCGAGCGTGTTCGAAGAGGGCCTCAGCAAGATCGGCCTTCGTCCACCCAGCCGCCGCGCACGTGCGCGCCAGGATCGGCGAAAGCACCAGGAGCGGTCGGTACTGCAACCGGCCGAGGCCGTACAGGTGCCCGAGATCCCAGCCGGTGACGCGGGCAAGCCCGTCACCCAGGTACGGCACGATCTCGTCGGGGGTTGAGCCGAACACGCTGCCGATGATCGCGCCGCTGTTGAAACGGGCCATCGTCAGCACGTCATCGTCGGGATCGAATCCGAACTCGGCGCCGACGGGCTCCCATCCGATGTCGGCCAGCGTGGCCGCGTCCTCGCACAGCACGACTCGGAATGTGTTCCCGAACGTGGACTTGTCATGCTCAGCGGCGGTGAAGCCGAAGACGTTGCGCTGGTACAGCCGCAGCCAGCGCCCGACGCTGGTGTTGGCACGCACGCCGTCGCGCAGCGCCCCGACGCCGGAGTTGAAGCCGAGCTTGGCCGCGTTCGGTCCGTCAAGGATCATCAACGCGTCGGCGCCGGTGGTGTTGCCCGAGTGCTCGGCGCCGTAGTGCGGGTCGGTCAGGATGCGCGCAGCCGCGAGCAGCACCGGCAGGTGACGCGGCTCGCAGCCGGCCATGACGGCGTTGGTTGCCACCGACCACACGGTCATGTCGCGCCCGGTGGTGCGGGCGAGGCCCAGCGATTGCTGCGGGTCCAAACCAGAGCCGGCCAGGAATGCCTCGACGCGCTCGCGTGTCGGGGGGATGATCGGCAGGCCATCAGACCAGCCACGGCTGGCGAAGGTGTCATTGATCTCGTCGATCGAACCGCTCGCCACCGTGTCATGGGGAGCCACTTCAGCAGCGTGCGAGTGAATGGGGCTCGGCTCATCTTGCGTTGTATCGGTGCGGTCCGAGGCGATGCCCGCGACTGCACCGTTCGTGCCGTTGCCGCTGTTGGCCGACCTCGTCAATCCGGCGATGACGGCGTCGACGGTGTGGTCGACAAAGTTGCGTTCCATCTCGGCGGCCGACTGGGCATCTACGTGGCCCACGGTGACGGCCAACTGCAGACCGTCGAAGCCGTGTCCGCGGGCGGTCGCGACGGCTTGGCCGTCGAAGCTCTCGCACACCACCGAGACCGACGGCACCCCGGCCGCTTCGGCTGCCACTGCTGCCCGCGCCACGGCGGGCGTGCAACTGCCTCAGCAGCCCATGCCCGACACCACCGCGTCAACACCTCGTGAGCGCAGCGAATCGGGCAAGCGGTCAATCATCTCGGCTTCGTCACCGCCGTGGGTGTTGCCGAAGGCTTCGTAGCCGACGAAGGTCACATCCCCATAGCGGGAAGCGAGCTCGCGCTCGAGGATCGGGAACAGCTCGTCGCCCCGGAACAGGTAGTCCCAGAGGAAGCCGATGCGCTTGCCGGCCAGCGTGTCGAGCCGCGGCACCAGTTCCCGCTGCTCGATTCCCGACGGGGATCCCGGCCAGACGACGTCGTAGGAGGGCTCGCCAGATAAGGGTGCGGCGGTCATGACACCTCGCGTGGGGCCGATGCGGGCACATCGACGTGGACGGTCACAATATCCACCTCGTGATATTGCTGGTGCGCCACGGTCGAGGCGTGGTGCTGGAGCATTCGCAGCGAGAGATCCCGTTCGACCGGTCGGTCAATCTGCTGCTCGTCGAGCACCGCCAGCCGGTCCTCGATGTTGTCCCCGCTCGCAGCTGCGACGAATTCGAGCACGGCGCGCCCGTCCTGCTTGCTTGCGGTCAGGCGCAGGGAACGATGCTCATGAGCACCCACAGGCGGTTCGGCGTCGATCAGCGTCAACAGTGCCTCTTCAGCCACGGTGTCGAGACGGTCCGCCATCGCGCGGTTCCAACCGTTGCGGTCGGCAAATTGGCCCAAGAACACCCGTACCTGCGGCAATGCCGATGTCGCCAGCTCGCAGCGCAAGCGCTTCGGGCGTGCTTGGGTGACCTCGGTGAACAGCGTGAGGACAATCGCAGTCAGCCCGCCGGCAGTCATGCCGTTCTCCAGGAAACCGCCGGCGAAGCCCGACAGGTACTCACCGAAGATCTGATTGTTCTGGAAGCCCACGCCGATCCAGAAGGAGAAGCCTGCGATCAGCCCGCGGCGGTAGTCGGTGGCATCGGAGATCACGATCTTCATGCCGACCACGAACAGCAACGCCAGCAGAACGGTCACATAGGCAGCGACGACCGCGTCGGGTACCGCCAGCACGAGTGCCAGGAGCTTGGGCACGAAGGCCATCACGATGAACGAGATGCCGATCGCCACACCGACTCGCCGTGCTGCAACGCCGGTCAGCTCGGTGATGGAGATGCTTGTGGAATAGGTCGTGTTCGGCACGGTGCCGGCGAGCCCAGAGAGCAGGTTCCCCGCGCCGTCGGCCGCAACCGCCCCCTGCACGGCGCGGTAGTCCGTTGCTCGCGGACGTCGCCACGAGACACGTTGAATGGCCACCGAATCGCCGATGGTCTCGACGGCGCCAATCAGCGTGACGAACACGAACGCTGGCAGCAGGCTCCAAAACTCGCCCCCGAATGAGAAATCGAAACCGGGCCAGCTGGCGTCCGGCAAACCGATCCAAGCAGCCTCGGAAACCCGGTCCAAGTCATACAGCCCGAAGAACGCAGCGACGATCGAACCGGCCACGATGCCGATGACGGGCGCCCACAGCCGCAGCGTGCCCGATGCCTTCAGCGCGATGACGACGATCACTCCCATGGCGGCGAGAGCGCTTGCCGGAGCGCTCCACGCCGAGCTGCCTTCAGGCGAGGCCGCCACCATGTCGAAGATGAGCGGCATCACGGTGACCGCAATCAGCATCACCACCGTTCCCGCCACGGTCGGGGTCAGCAACCGCCGGAACAGCGACAACTTCGTGGCCAGCAGGAACTGGAACAGCGAGGACGCAACGACGAGGGTGGCGAGCAATCCCGGCCCGCCTTCGGTCAGCGCGGTGACGCAGACGGCGATGAACGCGCCGGAGGTCCCCATCAGCAGCACATAGCCGGCTCCGATGCGCCCGAAACGGACCGCTTGGGCGATGGTGCTGACGCCGCTGATCGCGGCCGCTGCGAACACCGCCCACGTCAGGTAGTCGTCGCTGCCGCCGGCGGCTCGCACGACGATGGCGGGCGTCAGCACGATGCCGGCGATGGCGAGTATGGCGAACTGCAAGCCCAGTCCAGCCGTGAGTGGCAGTGGGGGCTTGTCGTCGGCTTCGTAACGGATGTGCCGGTCAGGTGCCGGCGGGTGTTCTGCCATCCGGTGATGCTCGCGGGAGATGGGTGCGCGCGCAAGCTGGGGCAACCCACCGGCGGCGTGCAAGGCCGGTAGCTTCACCCGGCGTGATCGACCTTCGGCAGCTTCGCGACGACGCTGCGTACCGCGATGGCGCAGTTCGCAAGGGCGTCGCAGCCGATCTCATCTCCGAGGTGCTCAAAGCCGACGAGACGTGGAGATCGGTGACCCATCAAGCCGAGGAGGCGCGGGCCGCCCAGAATGCCGCGTCTCGGGACATCGGGCGCGCGGCCGCCGATGATCGTCCCGCCAAGATCGCCGAGGCCGGACGCCTCAAGGAAGAGGTGGAGCGTCTCGAGGCCGTTGAGCGGGGCACCGCTGAGCGACGAACCGAGCTGGCGCTGCAGGTCCCCAACCCGGCCGCGGCCGATGTGCCCTCCGGCGGCGAGGAGAACTTCGAGACGGTGCACGAGGTGGGGGAGCGAGGCGAGCCGCCCGCCCACGACCACGCCGAGATCGGCGCACTGACGGGCCTGGTCGACTCCGAGAGCGGGGCTCGCAACAGCGGCTCGCGGTTCGCCTACCTCAAGGGCGCTGCGGTTCGGTTGGAGTTTGCCCTCGTGCAGTGGACGATGGACCTGCTGGAACGCAACGGCTTCGTGCCGGTGGTGACGCCCGTGCTGGTGCGTGAGGAATTGATGGTCGAGGCCGGGTTCTTTCCCGCCGACCGTCACCAGGTGTACGAGATTGACGGCGACGACCTGTTCCTCATCGGGACGTCAGAGGTGGCGCTGGCCGGCCTTCACCGGGGCGAGAGGTTGGCCCGGACCGAGCTGCCGCTGCGCTATGCGGGGTTCTCGTCGTGCTTCCGGCGCGAGGCCGGCACGTATGGCAAAGACACCCGCGGCATTTTCCGGGTGCATCAATTCGACAAGGTCGAGATGTTCTCGTTCTGCGACTCGGACACGAGCTGGGACGAGCTGGAGGCCCTGCGGGCCATCCAGGAAGAGATCGTCGGCTCGCTGGACCTGCCCTACCGGGTCATCAATGTGGCAGCGGGCGACCTGGGGGCAGCCGCGGCCAAGAAGTACGACCTCGAGGTCTGGCTGCCGTCAGAACGGGCATACCGCGAGGTCACGTCGTGCTCGAACTACACCGACTACTCGGCCCGGCGTCTTGGCACCCGCTGGACGGACGACAACGGAACCGGCCTGGTCCACACCCTGAACGGCACGGCGTGCGCCGTCGGCCGCACGCTCGTGTTCATCATGGAGAACCACCAGCGTCCCGACGGCTCCATTGCGGTGCCCGAAGTTCTCCACCCCTGGCTCAACTTCACCGAGATCCCCGCTCCCGCATGAAACGCTGCGGCCCGCTGCGGAGGCGGCAGGACCCTCCGCTCCAGCGATCCAGCAGGTCGCAACGTCGCAGAGTCTCCTGCCGCCTCCGCAGCTATGGCCTCTGTGACTACTGGTTCGAGTCCTACGCGAGGGCGAGACCGGCAGTGGCGGCTGCTGTGGCGCCGGTGATCGTCAGCGAGACGTAGCCGAGGGCGAGCAGCGGGCTGGCTCGGCTGAGGCGGGCGCTCTCGGGCAGGATGCCTGAAACCGTGGTGAGAGCGCCGAGGCCCGCGGTGCCAATGATGGTTGCGGCGGCGCCCGACGTGCCGGCGAGCAGGCCCAGAACGAAGGCTCCGGTGATGTTGATGATCAGCGTCCCGCCTGGTCCGAGTGCTGTGCTCACTCGCCAGCGCACGAGGGTGCCTGCGGCGGCTGCGACGCTGAAGCCGACCGCCACGACAAACGCCGTCATGATCGCCTCCAGCGGGCGACGACGGCAATACGGCAGCCCACGAATGCGGCAGTGCAGGCTGCAATGGTCAGACCGAGCCATGCTCCCGCGGTAGCGATGCGGCCGTCGTCGAGATGTCTGGCAAGTTGCAGGGCGAGTGCCGACATGCTGGTGAGCGCCCCGCAGAAACCGACGGTCAACCAGGGCGATGGGCCGTCGTCGACCCTGCCGGAACTGGGGATGCTGGATTGCGTGAGTCGCCGGGTCCAGATGCGCTCACGGCGAGCGGTGGCCCAGCCGACGATGCCGCATCCGACGACATTGACGATGAGCAGTGCCCATGTGTCGTCGAGGGGTGTGGCGACGCCCCAGCGGATGGCGGCGCCGATGACCCCCGCCGCCGCCACCCTCCATGCGACGCGCGACGGCATCGGGGATCACTCAGCCGGCGATCGAAGACTCGGGAAGGCGGCCGCGATGTTCGACGGCCGGGTTCTCGGAGAGCGTCCAGGCGCGTGCCGCCGCCGCGAGACCCTCGATGAGCGCCTCGTGATGCGGCACACGGCCGGGTCCCCGGAATCCGGTCCACATCGGGCTCTTGCCGCGGATGCGCGGGGGCAGCTCGATCTGGACGCCGCCGCCGCGGGGCAGGTTGCACGGGTTGCGGGGATGCTGGCCTGCCAGTGACTTGGGGATCTCGTCGAGACGGTGAAGGATCTCATAGTGGGGCAGCCGACCGATCAGATGCACCGCGACGTGGGCTGCGAGGGTCCGATTGCGTCCGCCGAGCAGCACTGCCCGCAACAAGCGGGGGCTGCCGAATCCGTGGACTGCGACCACGACGTCCACGTGATCGAGGAACTCGCGCAGCACCGGCGAGTCGGTCGGATCGAAGCAGTGGCTGGGCAGGTGCCACTGATCGTCGGGGCCCTGCAGGCAGGCGTACATCGAGGCCCCGCTGCGCTCGGCGGCGGACGTGGCGATGTCGTCGGTGATCTCCTCGAGCCAACCGCCGTGAAACGCCATGAAGCCGAATCGCGAGCCGAGCTGCAGCACCTCGGTCACACCGGGACGGCCCAGCAGCTCGGCGAATGGCCGCTCGGCATCGAGGAGCGTGCGGTCCTTGAGGTGCAGTGCCACAGTGGCTTAGTTCAGCACCTCAGCGGCGGTGCCCGCTTGGTCTGGCCCGGAGGACTCGTCGGAGACGCCCGACCCCGTGGCTGGGTCGTCGCCACGGCCTGACACGAGCATTGCCATGCCTCCGATGGCGAGCACGATGCTCATGACCAGACCCAGCCGCAATCCGCCGACCGAGGCGACCCAGTTGCTCAGGCTGCTGCTCCAGCGTTCGACCGTCACCACCAGTCCGTCGCCACCGCGGTCGGTCAGGTCGATGAACCAATACCAGATGGTGAAGGCGCCGGCGGCAATCATCAGCACAGCGGCGATGGAGTCCGTGTAACGCATCAGCACTCGCAACTTGCCGAGCAACCAGCCGCGGGCCAGCGCCAGGCTGACTGCCAGCGAGGTGAGCACGAGGCCCATGCCCAGCGCATACAGCACGAACGACACGATGCCGCCGACAAAGCTGTCGTCGCCGGCCGACGCGGTGACCACGACGAGGAACGTCGCCAACCCGCACGACACCGATGCCACTGCGTAACTGACGCCGAACAGGAAGAGCGAGCGCACATCTCGCCCCGAGGCTCCGCGCTCGAACTTTGGCAGGTACGCCGTCAAGCGGAAGCCGGCGAGAATAGCGACGCCGAGTGCGATGAGTCCGACACCGATGACGATGGCTGCCCACGGCACGTAGTCGCGCAGGGCGCTCAACCCCGCTGACAGGGCGATGCCGACGACTCCGAAGACAACGACGATGCCGGTGGTGACAACGGCGCCCGTTGCCAGTGCCCTGCCGACACCTGCTCGGGAACTGCCTTCACCAGCCCTGCGATCGATTCCCAAGAAGAACGACAGGTAGGCGGGCAGCATCGCGAACCCGCACGGGTTGACCGTCGCGACAATGCCGGCGGTGAAGGCGAAGGTGAGGCGAGCGCCGTTCATAGACCGCTGTGTCCTTCCTTCGGGCTCAGAGCCCGCTGTGTTGTTGCTTCGGGCTCATATCCCGCTGTGTTGTTGCTTCGGGCTTAGAGCCCGCTGTGTTGTTGCTTCGGGCTTAGAGCCCGAAGTGCTCCTCTGCTCGCGTGGTGATGTCTTCCAGAGTGAGCAGGCCGCTGTGCGTTTCGAGTATCTCGCCCTGCGGCGAGACGAACACTGTCGTGGGCATGCCCAGACCGCCGAAGTCGATGAACAGCTCGCCCTCATCGAGCCCGGTGGGATAGGTCACGCCCCGCTCAGCGACCGTAGCAATGGCGTCTTCCAGCCGATCATTCGCCGCCAGTCCCAGCACCGCAACCTGTGTGCCGTGGGTATTCCAGAAACGTTCGAAATCGGGCATCTCGACGACGCATGGCACACACCACGACGCGAAGAAATTCACGATGAGCGGGCAGCCTTCGTACCCGGCGAACGCTGCCGGTTGTTCTTCGAGCGTGACAAATTCCAGCGCGTGCACGCCGGTGAGACCCGGATTCACGCCGTGATCGACGGGGTTGATGTCACTGCACGCCGGAGGGGGTTCCGTCGCCGCGGCCATTGTCGAAGGGGTTGGCGTTGCGTCGGGCGCCGCCCCTTCTGGTGCAGCGGCATCCTCCGGAGCGGCTTCTCCGGTGCCGTCGCCGGCTTCGCCGCTGTCCACCTCGGCTTCCATCGCCACCAGCGAGGTCATCGCGGGTTGGGCACCGCCTGCAACCAGGAAAACCGTCACACCAAGTGCGTAGAGGCCGAGCAGGGCGAACAAGCCCCCGCGCCAACCCCTGAGATGTGCTCGCCAGCCTGCGCGCCTCGGTGCCTCCATGCAGGCGTGAGGCTACTTGCGCTCTTCGGAGCGGTTAGTTCAGGCCCCCGACGGTGAGATGGCTGTGGCAACGCTTGGCGCTGGCTGCATCGCACAACCGCTTGACGGCCTGCTCCGGGGCTGCCAGCCGCCCATTTCGGGCAGCCTCAGTCCACCGGAGCAGACCGTCTGATGAGGCCTGCGGGGGCAGTGCAGGCCGTGGCGGCTGGGCTTGCCGGAGGGGGTCGGCAAGCCCAGCGGAGGGACCCGACAAGGGGAGCGGATCCACTCGGAGGGCGCACCTGAGCAGGGGAAGACTCAGGCGCGGACCAGGTCGGGAGGCAGGGGCACCTCCTCGACGATCAGATGCGGCCGGGACCGTTTGGGCGGACGGCCGCGTGGGCGTTTGTCCCTGCAGACCCGCCCGTTCTCGAAGAGCTCGCCGCCCCAGACGCCCCATGGCTCATGGCGTTCGGTGGCGGCCTCGAAGCACTCGCCCATCACTGGGCATGCTGAGCAGATGGCCTTGGCGCGAGCGATCTCGTAGAAGTTCTCCGAGAAGAACAAGGGGGTCAGGGTGCCCACGAGGTCGCGACAGCGACCCCGCGTGCGCCAACCCTCATTGGTGAGGGTCGGTGTGTTGTCAATGACGAGTTCCAGCATGGGATTGCTCCTCTGTCTTGTGGGTTGCGAACTGGGTGGTGGTGGTGATCTCGGCGGGTGTGCCGTACACGCGAAACGGCCGCCGGGTTGTCCCGGCGGCCGTTCGGAGAGTTCTGGTGTCTCAGTGGACTACATCAGACACTCCGAGGGCCGCAGGCGGTGACGCTTGACGGTTGCCGCTGGGTTGGCACCGTGACCGCGCACCGCACGTTGGAACATGGTCGGCATGGGACCCACCGCCGCGAGCACGTCGATGGCCGTGCCGCGCGTCCGGGACCGCGTGACGGGCTGCCAGCGGCAACGCGCGTCAGGCACAAGCACCCGTACGCGGTACCCGCAGGCACGCGCCGTGGTGTAGGTGCCGAGGTCGGACATTGCAGATCCAAGCGAGCGAATGGTCGGGGCTGGTGGCCAGCTGCGGAATCCCGACGATAGGCCGCAGCGGCGCCAAGAGCATCACTTCACCGCAGGCCGTGTCAAGTTATTTTCCGCGCGCTCGCTGCCCAGGCGGCAGAACCCTCTGCTCCAGCGATCCGGCCGGTCGCAACGTCGCAGAGTCTCCTGCCGCCTGCGCAGCTATGGCATCTGCTCGGGCTGCTGCGAACGGAGGGAATATTCAGTCGAACTCGTACTCGAGGACGTCATCGGGTCGCCGGGAGACGCCGACCTCGCCGATGTAGCGCAGATGCTCGAGATGGGCAAAGGTCTCGGACTCCGCCATCGGACCCCACGAACGCTCCTTGAAGAGCTGCTTCATGTAGTCCTGCACGGGTGCGCGACCGAGCCGGTCCGACGACGAACGGAGCAGGTCCAAGCGTTCGTTGTGGTGACGCTTGATGTCTTCGACCCGGCCAGACAGGTCGGTGAACGGCTGGCCGTGAGCCGGCAGGCCCATCGTCACGCCGTCAAAGCTGGCGACCCGATCAAGACTGGAGAAGAAATCCTTGAGCGGGTCGCGCGCCGTCGTGATGCCCGAGATGTGCGGCGTAATCGTCGGCAGCACGTGGTCGCCGCAGATCATCAAGCCGCCCTCGGGATCGAACAGGCACAGGTGGTCGATGGTGTGACCCGGGGTGTGGACCGCCACGAACTCACGCCGCGCCAGCTTGATCCGGTCGGCATCTTCGACGTGGTGCGTGGGGTGCGGCGTGGCGAACCAGCGGCCGGCCCACCCATTGCGCATCGCCCAGTAGCCGAGTTTCGCCCGGATTGGCATCTTGTAACGCTGGCCGCCCCATGGCGTCGGGCCGCCTGGTCCGGTGTCGCGTCCGCTGTGCACCGGATCGGCGACGAGCTCGTTGTTCTCGCCGTCGGACGACACCGGTTCGAGAGCTTCCTCGTCCTCGTCCGCGGTGTCCCACCACAACCGGAATCGGCGATGGGTCACCAGATCGGCTCCGAATTCACGGACGAAGCGTCCCGCCGCCCCGAAGTGATCCGGGTGGCTGTGGGTGACGATGATCGAGTGGACCCGCTCGGGCGGCACCTCAGCTTGTGCCAGCCCTGCCATGAGCGCCTTCCAGTTGGCTGGGCCCGGCAGGCCGGGATCGACGAGGGCGGCGCCGCGGTCGTCGTCGAGGATGTAGCAGTTCACGTGCCCGAGACCTGGCATCGACATCGGCAGCTGCAGCCGGCGCACGTCCGGCGCGAGCTCAGTGACCTTGCCGTCGGGCGGCATCTGCTCCTCGCGCGTCGGGCGTGACACGGGCTGCAGGCTAGCCAGCTACCTCAACCTTCTAAAGATCATTCGATTCTGTGTCAGGAATCCCCAGCCGAGGAGGAGCGGGCATCGGCGAGTTCCGTGTTCAGCCATCGCTCCCGGTAGAAGCGCAGTTCGTTGATGCTCTCGAGTACGTCGTCGAGGGCTCGATGCTTGGTGGTCCCGGCCCGGGATCGGCTCTGTTCAACCCACGCCTCAGCGACGTCCGGTCGCCATCGCTTGGCGAGTTCCTTGATCGATGACACGTCGACCACCCGGTAGTGCAGGTGCTCTTCCAGCGCCGGCATGTACTGGTCCAAGAAGCGACGGTCGGTACCGATCGAGTTCCCGCACAGCGGCGCCGTGCGCGGCTCGGGGATGTGTTCAGTCACGAACGCAAGCGTGCGCTCGGCTGCCTCAGCCACGGTGATCTGCGACGCCCCGATCTCGCCGAGCAGCCCGGTCTTGGTGTGCATCGTGTGGACTTCGGGATCCATCGCATCGAGATCGGCTTGTGACGCCCCCATAACCAACGACGGACCCGTGGCGATCACGTCGAGTGCATCGTCGGTGATCACGGTCGCGATCTCCACGATTCGATGGCGCCGATGATCGAGTCCGGTCATCTCCAGATCCAGCCAGACCATCACGGGCTGCATCGTAGGCACGACCTGGGCCGTCGACCGCAATAGCGTGCAATCGATGAAAGGCGTGCTGCGACGACGGCGATCGCGCCGCGGTCAGCGACTCCGAGGCAAGTCGCGGCGACGCCTCGTCTCTGGAGGGCTTGAACCCGTCGAACGGCTCGTCGCCGGGCTCGCAGTGCTCACGGCCATCTTGGTGGCCGGCACGACGGGATATGTGCTGCTCGGTCTCGATGTGCTCGAAGCGCTGTACCAGACCGTCATCACTGTCTCGACGGTCGGCTACGGCGACCCCGAGAACGTGGGAGGCCGCTATCAGCTCTTCACCATCGTGCTCATCCTGCTCGGCACTGGCACTTCGCTCTACACCATCGGTGTTGTCATCGAGATGCTGTTCGAGGGACGGCTCGACGACCATGTCAGGAGACGACGCATGCAGCGTTCTATTGACAATCTGTCCGGTCACACGGTCATCTGCGGCTACGGCCAGGTGGGTCGGGCCATCGCGGCGGCCATGAGTGATGCAGGAGCCGAAATGGTGCTGATCGACCGCGATCCCGGCATTGACCCCGGCGGCCTGCATCTAGTGCTCGGCGACGCCACCGAGGACATCACGCTGCGCCACGCCGGGACCGAGAGGGCGAATTCTCTGGTGCTGGCGTTGGACTCCGACGTCGACAATCTGTATATCGCCTTGAGTGCTCGCGCGATGTACCCAGATCTCTTCATCGTGGCGAGAGCAAATTCGGGTGGTGCGCTGCCGAAGCTGCAACAGGCAGGCGCCGATCGCGTCATCAATCCCAACCTGATCGGCGGGGCATACATAGCCGCGCTCGCCTTGCATCAGGACGCGGCCGAAGACGGCAAGCATTAATCGGCCACAAGCTGCAGCGCCCGGCGGGCCTGCTCAATGCGCTCGTAGCCATCGGTATCGGCGAGGTAGCGACGTTTCGCCAGCCGTGCGCGTGCGCGGCGCCTGCGGGCTTGCGCCGCCTCGGCGCTTGCGACCCTCAGGGTGCTGCCTGCGACAGCAAAGCCATTGGCTCCGAGCCCCTTGAGCGACGGCCGAGCCGGCGTCTTGGCAGCGCAGTCGTCCTCGAACTCGAACTGCGAGGCGTCAAACAACGTCAGCGGTTGCTGTGTCGGCGGCTTCGTCGTCATGCAGTCATGGCTACCGATGGGGTGTAACACGAAGGCTCGCGTCGCCTCCCGAACCAAGCTCGCGGACGGTCCAGCGACGGGCCGAGTCGGGATGATCGTCCGGGCTCAGCGACCCGAGTGCCCGAATCCCCCGAGGCCCCGCTCGGTCTCGTCGAGCGCATCCACCTCGTCCCACTCGGCCTGGGAAATGCGCTGGATCACCAACTGGGCGATGCGGTCGCCGCGTTGGATCTCGTAGGGCTTGGTCGGGTCGGTATTCAACAGCAGCACCCGCAGCTCGTCCCGGTAGCCGCTGTCGATCAACCCGGGTGAGTTCACGCAGGTCACACCGTGCCGCAACGCCAGCCCGCTGCGAGGCTGCACAAAGCCCGCATAACCAGGTGGGATCGCGACGGCGATGCCCGTTGGCACCATGGCCCGACCGCCGGCTGCGGCGAGCGTGACTGCCTCGGCGGCCAGCAGGTCGCATCCCGCGTCGCCGGGTTTCGCGTAGGCCGGCAACGGAAGGTCCGGATCGAGGCGTCGTATCGGTACAGCCACCACGGCGAGCACTGTAGGTGAGGCGCCTTGGGGTTGATGCGGGCCTGCTCTGCTTGATGAGCTTGCGGTGGCGGTGTGCCGGTGCGGTAGGCCGCCCGGGACTCGAACCCGGCGCCTTGGGATTAAAAGTCCCCTGCTCTACCTGATGAGCTAGCGGCCCGCCGTCGGTAGGCGCCGATGCGGCGCTCCGGTACTCGTATCGAGGCTACTGGCGAGGGTTCTCGCTCTAGCCTGACGACGGTGTCCCCCGAATCCGGGCCCGAAGAGCCGCCTTCGCCCGATGGGTTGCGTGCTGGGCCGCCCCAGTCGGAACTGCTTAGCGATGACGAACTCGACACCATCGAGGACGATCTGGAACGGGCGGAGCGAACCCTGGGCCTGCTGGCGGACGACGACATCGATCCCGCAGTTGCCACGGATTGGCTCACCGAGTCCTGAACGTCACTCCCGCGTGCGCCTGTGCGGCCTGGGCCAGCTACTCGATCATGAGGTCGATGTCGGAGGAAACCAATTCGACCCGGTTGCGGGGCTCCAGTTGATCCCAGTTCCACGTCGCGTCAGCCGCAGCGCCGTCGAGCCAGAACCAGCGGCCTGCCAAGTTCGGCACCCGATCGTCACCGAGGCCCACTCGTGCGTCGATCGTCTTGAGCACACCTGCGTGACCCACCAGCAGAACACGTCCGCACACAGAAAGATGACGTTGTAATGCCGGCAGCAGCCGCCGGGCGATGCTGTCCTCAGACTCGAATCCGGGCGGCCATCGCCTGGCTGCGACATCGCCAGGCCAACCCTCGTCAATCTCCGCTCGAGTGAGGCCTTCCCAAGGCCCCGCACTGCGCTCGCGCAGTGCTTCGTCGGCCACGACCTCGCTGACTCCTAGCTGCTTCGCGATGATCTCCGCAGTCCGGCGCGCACGTTGCAGGTCGCTCGCCACGATGAGGTCGAATGCGGGCAGGTCGAATGCATGCCGACCGGTATGCAGGTCGCGTCCGTGCATCACCGGCGTCCGCCAGCTGTCGTCCGCAGCCGCGAGCGTCGCCGCTAGGGCATCGGCGGCAATCTCGGCTTGCCGTTCACCGAGATTGGTCAATGCAGGATCGGCCTGTCCTTGCCAGCGGCCGCGCAGATTCCATTCGGATTGGCCGTGTCGCACCGCCAGCAACTCTGAATGCTGTGTCACGGCGCCTGACCGTAGCGGGCCGTCCGCATTACCTCCGAGATGCGATCGGTAGCATCACGGCGATGCCGACGGTGACGATCCGCCTGTTCGCAGGGGCGCGCGAAGCGGCTGGCGTCGGCAGCACCCAGACAGAGGCGTCGTCGGTCGCCGAGGCACTGGACTGGGCAATGGCGACGTTTGGCGATGGCTTCACCGCCGTGCTGGCGGCCAGCCGGGTCTGGTTGAACGGCGAACCGGCGCTCGAAGGGGCACAGCTCAGCGCTGGAGACGAGATCGCTGTCCTTCCGCCGGTATCGGGCGGCTGAGCGACGGCGGCATGGTGGCAGCGTCGCCGGGTCTCAGACCGGCGTCACTCCCCGCAGCAGTGCTGTGGATTGGGCCGGCGGTCGCGTTGGGCGATGCCACCATCAGTGCTGGGTTGATCTGGTTCGGGGTGCTGATCGGTGCGCTGTGGGCGGGAGCCTTGACATTCGGGCTCACCATGACGGCGATCGCCATGGTGGGAGCTTGGCAAGCCGCAAGCGTTCGCAGCAGTACCGATGCGCCACGTTCTTCGCCGGGCGCCGGCGGGGCGTCCGCACAGCCCACGCTGCACCCGAGTTATCGGCTGCCGGCGGCCGCGTTGGCCGGTGCAGTCGGGTTCGCGGGCGTCCTCGACACCCGCTTGGCAGGAGCCGTGCTCGGCGCAGCCGTTGTGGCCAGCTTCATCGTGGTCGGTGCCTTGAAACCCGGCCGCTCCGGCACCAACACACCGTCCGCAGATCACTCGTCCCCATCGCCATTCCTGGCCCGTGCGGGACTGCTGGTCCGCACGTGGATGCAGGTCGGCGTCACCGCTGCGTGTGCGGCGGCGGTCGCCCGCTACTCGCTCGGCGCGGCACTCGTACTCGTGAGCGCGGCGGCGATCTACGACGCTGGCAATCACCTCAGCGCGGCGGGTCGGCCGCCGAGTGTGCGGGGCCCCCTGGCCGGGGTGGTCGCAGCCGGCATCGCGATCTTTGCGCTGACCGGTTTGAGCGTGCCGCCCTTCGCGCCCACCGACGTCATCAGGTTTGGCCTGCTCGCTGCGGTGACGCTGCCGCTCGGCCCTGCCGTCGCCCGAACGAACACCGCGCTCGCCGCACGACCCCAGGAGCGACTGCGGGATGGGGCCGATGCTGCGAGCCCATCAGCCGTCGGCCGCAGCGAGTCACGGCTCGCCGGCGGAGCCCATCGAGCGCTGCAGCGCCTGAGGGGGGAGTGGGCCGTGCGCAGGATCGATTCGCTCAGCGTCACGGCGCTGGTGTGGATGTGGGGCTTGGGTCTGCTCAATGTCTGATCGCTGAGTTCGTGCTTTTCCGGCGATCTGCGTAGCGTTATCGGCCGTGACCCCCGATGCTCCCGATCTTCAGATGCCGGGCGAACCTGGTCGCGTCACGAGAGTTGCGGTGCTGTGCATGCACACCTCGCCGCTCCACCAGCCAGGCAGCGGCGACGGCGGCGGCTTGAACGTGTACGTGCGCGAGCTCACCGCCGCGCTGGCCCATCTTGGGGTCGATTGCGACATCTACACCCGTCGCACCGATCCATCGCAACCGGACCACATCGAAGTCGAGTCGGGGCTGAGCGTCACCCACGTCGACGCCGGTGCTCCATCGCTCGACAAGAATGACCTGCTCGCGGTCGTCGCAGCGTTTGCTGATCGGGTCGGCGAGCACCTAGTTCGGCGGCCAGTCGACGCAATCCACGCTCACTACTGGTTGAGCGGCCTGGCGGGACACGAGCTGAAGCACCGCCTCGATGTCCCGCTGGCCGTCACCTTTCACACGCTGGGCCGAGTCAAGGCGAGCATCGGTGAGGCCGAGCCGCGCCACCGCGGCGAGGCCGAGCAGCGTGTCATCGATTGTGCGGACGCCGTGTTCACCTCGGGAGACGCGGAGGCGGGCCAGCTCAGATCGCTGTACGACGTACCGCCAGAACGAGTTCACGTGCTGACACCCGGCGTGGACCGCGCCATGTTCGCGCCAGGTCAGCGACACGCCGCGCGCGCGGCCATCGGGCTTCCGCCCGGACCGGTGCTGCTGTTTGTCGGACGGTTGCAGCCGCTCAAGGGCGCCGAATTGGCGATCGAGACCCTCGCCGCCACGAGAGCTGGGGGCCCAGCGGGCGCCAACGCGCAGCTCGTCATCGTGGGAGGGCCCAGCGGTCCGCAAGGTCACGAGACGCTCGCCCGGCTGGGGCATATGGCCGACGATCTGGCGGTCTCGGACTGTGTGCAGTTCGTCGATCCTCTCCCGCACCACCTGCTGTCGACCTATTACCGGGCCGCTGATGTGTGCCTGGTGCCGAGCCGATCCGAGTCGTTCGGACTGGTCGCTCTGGAGGCCGCGGCGTGCGGGACACCGGTCGTCGCGTCAGACGTCGGGGGATTGCGCGACAACGTTGTCGAGGGACGCACCGGCTACCTCATCGCTGGCCGCAGCGGCGAGGCGTACGCCCGCCGCGTCACCGACATTCTCACCGATCCGCTGCTGGCGCTGCGCCTCGGCGACGCCGGCTCTCGCCGCGCCGAGCGCTATAGCTGGCGCGCGAGCGCGGCAGCAGCACTGGACGTGCTCGACGCCGCGGGCCGACGAGAGCTTGTCGCTTGCCTGTGAATCTTGGGTCGGCAGCACCATGACTCGTCGCCCGGCAACCGCCGCCGAGCTCGATCAGCTCGAGGCCCGCATGGACGACTGGCTGGCCGAATGGGCTCGCTCACAGTCTCAAGGCGCTCCCGATGAACGACCGATGCTGCTGGACGTGACCCGAGACTCCGAGGTGCCGCGCCGCTGGTACGTGCGTCTTGCAGGGGAATCCCGCGATGTCATCGCCATCTGGTTGACGCTGCGCCAACGCACGCTGGCCTATGAGTCCTACGTTCTTCCGGCCCCGCAGCTTCGAGCAGATCAGGTCGCCGATTTCGTTCTGCGACGCAACTACTCGCTGGTGGGTGCCCAGTACGGCGTCGGTCCCGAGGATGCGCTGTATGTGACGGGAGAACTGCCTACCCACTGCGTCGACGAGGACGAGATGGACCGGATTGTCGGGTCGCTTTGGGCGTACATCGAGCGTGACTTCACGACGCTCGTCCGGCTGGGCTTCCAGAAGTAGATCCCGAAAACCATTTGATGTCTTTCATAGTTTTCTGATTGATTTGGCGTTCGCCGGGGCACTCGCCAGCAGGCATGCAGGGAAGTGCTCCACTCACTGACTGCGAGTGCCCCGGCACCGCCTGCTCAGCAGGGGTCCCGATGCCGTCCGGTACCGTGACCGCATGGCTGAGAGGATCGATCTGCTGATCGTCGGCGGCGGCAAGATGGGCGAAGCGCTGCTGGGCGGATTGCTCGCCGCGGGCCGCAATGCCCAGAGCATCTGCGTCTCAGAGCCGATTCCCGCCCGCCGCGATGAGCTGGCAGACCGCTATGGCGTCGCCGTCACGGACGAAATCGCGGCCTCGGCGGGTGCCATCCTGGCGACCAAGCCCGACGTGATCCCGACTGTTGCGTCTGCTGTCACCGCGGCCGGCACCGACCGCATCCTCTCCATTGCCGCAGGTGTGACGCTCGCAACGCTGGGCGGCGCGGCCCGCAGCGGCACTCCCATCGTGCGCGCCATGCCCAACACGCCCGCGCTGGTGTCGGAAGGGGCGGCGGCCATCTGCGCGAACGAGCACGCCTCCGATGCCGACCTCGACTGGGCCAGCGAGATCCTCGGGTCGGTCGGCAAGGTCGCGCGCGTTTCTGAGCACCTGATGGACGCTGTGACTGGTTTGTCAGGATCGGGTCCGGCGTATGTCTTCCTCGTGGCCGAGGCGATGATCGAAGCGGGCGTCCTCATGGGTCTGAGCCGTCCCGTGGCTACCGAACTGGCCATCCAGACCTTGCTCGGCTCAGCGACATTGCTGGCCGAAGGGCGTTCGCCTGCCGATCTGCGAGCCGATGTGACATCGCCCGGCGGCACCACCGCAGCCGGGCTTCGCGAGCTGGAACGTCACGGTGTGCGCGCTGCATTCGCTGCGGCTATCGAAGCCGCTACCCGCCGATCCGCCGAACTCGGCGCAGCGTGATCAGAATCGGGACGAGGGCGGGCGAACAACGATGACGGGCTTCGACACCGTCACCCTCCTAAGTGATCTCGGTACCGCAGACGAATCGGTGGGTGTCATCCATTCGATCGTGCGCCAGGCCGCTCCCCACGCCGCCGTGATCGACCTGTGCCACGAGATCGATCCGGGCGATTCGCGCACCGCGGCGCTGACGTTGGTGCGCAGCGTGCCGCACCTCGCGCCTGGGGTGGTGCTGGCGTCATTGGGTCGCCGATTGGACAGGCCCGCCATCGCTGTCTCGGTCGGCGGCGGCCAGTCGATCTTGGTGGGCCCAGACAGCGGCGTGCTGGCGGCGGCAACAGCGGCAGTCGGCGGCGCAGACATGGCAGTCCGCATCGATGTTCCCGGCTGCGGTGACCCACCATCGGTGCTTCACCCGGCGCGTGACGTGCTCGCACCTGCGGCCGGTCGCCTCGCGGCCGGTGAGCCGATCGAGGCGCTGGGTTCGCCCATTGAATCGACGCTGCTGCTGCCTTCCCTGGTTGCGGTTCCGCGCGTCGAAGACGACGGTTCCGTGACTGCCGAAGTGCTGTCGGTCACGCGCTGGGGCACGGTTCAGCTCAACGTCGACCGCGAGACGGTGGCACCGCTCGGCGATCTCCTGGTCGCGGAGTGGACAGCCATCGCAACCGGTTCACACCCGGCCGAAGCGAACGCGCAGTCGGTCCAGGTGGCGCCCGCGGGCGCAGCCGGCGCGGTCAGCCTCGCGCTGTCCGATGATCCATTCGGTCTGCTTGAGCTGTCGGTGGCCGGCGGGAGCGCGGCGCACCTGGGCTTTGCCGCAGGCACGGAGATCCGCCTGCGCCCCTCAACATGAGACGGTGACATGAGACCTCGAACTGCGCTCGTACTGGCCGCGCTCGTCGCACTCATCTTGCTCGCGGCCACCCTCAGGCTGCTGTTCTTCTTCAATTGAGCGCCCCGGAGTCACACTCGTGGCGCAAACCTGGGTCAAGCGCGTGGAAACGGGGTGCCGGACCGGCGAGACTGTGCGGGTCGCATTTCCGAACCCTGGGTAGTCCTCGTGTCCATCGTTGTCATGGGCGTGAGCCATCGCAGCGCTCCGCTTGAGCTATTGGAGCGCTGCACGGTTCCCGCTACCGACGTGCCGAAACGGCTCGGTGATCTCGCATCGTGCGAGAACGTCAGCGAAGCCGTCGTCGTGTCGACGTGTAACCGCACCGAGGCCTACGTCGTGGCTGAGCGGTTCCATGCGGCCTTCGGCGAGGTGCGCGACTTTTTCTGCACCCTGTCGGGTGCGGCGCCCGCCGAGCTGTCCGACCATCTCTACGTCCACTATGACGACGATGCGGCCCGTCACCTGTTCCGTGTGACGAGCGGCCTGGATTCCGCCGTGCTGGGAGAGCACGAGATCTTGGGTCAGGTGCGCACGGCATGGGACGCGGCGCGCACAGAGGGAACCGCAGGCACGGTGCTCAACCAGCTGTTCCGGCATGGGATCAGCGCTGGCAAGCGTGCACGCACCGAGACGGACATCTCACGGGGGACCGCGTCGATCAGTCACGCCGCGGTCAGCATGGCCAAGAACCATCTCGGCACGTTGGAAGGCTCCCGGGTGCTCGTCGTGGGTGCCGGCGAAATGGCCGAGGGCATGATCGTTGCCCTCGCGGCGGCCGGCCCCGCAGCCGTGCAGGTAGCCAACCGCACGCCCTCGCACGCCGAGGCCCTGGCTGCGCGAGTAGGCGGCCATCAACTGCCGCTCGCGAACCTGGAGGACGCCCTGGTCGAGGTTGATCTGCTGCTGACATCCACAGGTGCGACGTCGGTGATCGTCGACCACGCCAGCGTGGGAGCAGTCATCGAGCGGCGTGCGGGCCGCCCGTTGCTGATCGTCGACATCGCCGTACCCCGTGATGTCGACCCTGCCGTGGCGCGCCTTGCGGGCGTCACCCTCCTCGACATGGACGACCTGTCCCGTTTTGCCGATACCGGACACGTCCGCCGGCAAGCCGAAGTGGCAGCAGTCGAGTCGATCCTGGTCGACGAGACAGAGCGCTTCTCGGCCGATCGCAGTGCCCGAGAGATGGCACCACTGATCGAATCGCTCCGCGGTCAGGCAGAAGCGGTCCGCCGAGCCGAGATTGAGCGCGCTCTGGCGGCGCATCCCGATCTCGACGAAGACGCGCGCGAGGCCCTCGAGCGGGCAACCGCAGCGCTGGTCAACAAGCTGCTGCATCAGCCCACCGTCGCGCTGCGAACTGCGGCAGGCAAAGCCAAGGGCGACCGGCTCGCGGACTCGGTGCGCGACCTCTTCGACTTATAGACCTTGGCCGCGTGAGGATCGCGACACGATCGAGCCCGCTCGCTACGTGGCAGGCGCGCGCCGTCGCGACCGCACTTGCAGCAGCCGGATCATCTTCGGGTGACATTGAGCTCGTGCCGGTGCGCACAAGCGGAGACCTCGACTTGTCTACGCCGATCGCGCAGATGTCCGGCAGGGGGGTGTTTGTGACCGAGGTGCAAGCCGCCGTACTCGATGGGCGCGCCGATGCAGCGGTGCACAGCGCGAAAGACATGCGCTCGGAACCGACTCCCGGCTTGACGCTGGCAGGCTGCCTGGCGAGAGGTGACGTGCGCGATGCGTTGGTCGGTCTGGAGCTCGATGCAATCGGGCACGGCGGCGTTGTCGCAACCGGATCACAGCGCCGGCAGTGCCAGCTGGCTGCACTGCGTCCCGATCTGGGGTTCACCGGATTGCGCGGGAACATGGCTCGTCGCATTGCCACAGCCAGCGATCCAGGCATCGACGCGGTGATCGTGGCAGCGGCAGCGCTGGAGCGTCTCGGTGAATCTGGGCAGATCGCGCAGCGATTCAGCCCCGACGAGATCGTGCCCCAGGTCGGGCAGGGTGCCATCGCGATCGAGCACCGAACCGACGACGCGCAAGCCGCCGCCGCAGTCGGGGCGATCATCGACCAGGCAACCACACGCTGCGTGCATGCCGAGCGTTCCTTTTTGCGGACGCTCGGCGGTGGTTGTGACCTGCCGACTGGCGCTCACGCCACTCTCGGCGCCGATGGGCACCTCCACATGACCGCGCTGCTCGCGACGCCAGATCGCAGCGCCATCGTGCGCACCAGCGGCAGCGATGTCGACGGTCTCTCCCTGGGAGCGGCCTTGGCCCGCGAACTGATGACCCGAACCGGCACAGACGCCGCCATGTGGTCCGCTCTGGGCGACGATGCCTGAGAGCCAATTCAGCGAACTCGCCGACCGCACGGTTGTCGTCACGAGGGCGTCGCACCAGGCCGATCCGCTGGCGGACGCGCTGCGCAGCCACCAAGCGCGTCCCGTGATCGCTCCGGCCATTGCGGTGGTGCCGCCCCTGGACGGCGGCCAACCGCTCGACGATGCCCTGCTGCGACTCGAACAGTTCAGCTGGGTTGCGTTCACCTCGCCGAACGCGGTCGCAGCAACTCTCGCACGCGCCGACCGGCGCGGGGTGCGCCGTCGCTTCGCGCGCATCCGCGTCGCGGCCGTTGGTCCTGCCACCGCAGCCCGCGTCGAGGCCGAGCTAGACCGACCGGCCAACCTGGTGCCCGACCGGAACGACGCGGTCGGCCTCGCTGAGGCCTTCGGCGATCCGCAACCGGGCGATGCGTGCTTTGTGCCGCACTCTGCGCAAGCCCGCCCCGAACTCGTCGACGGCCTGCGAGCGCGCGGCTGGGCCGTGGACGCAGTCAGCGCCTACCGCACGGTCACGCCCACGCTGTCAGACCATCTCATTGCCGACGTGGCTGCAGCGGATGCCGTGATCTTCGCCTCACCGTCCGCGGTGGTGGGCCATCTGAGCCAGATCGGCGAGCGAGAGATCCGCGCCAAGGTGGTCTGCATCGGCGACACCACGGCCGCTGCGTGTGCCGAAGCCGGACTGCCGGTGGCGGCCGTCGCCAGCCGTCCCTCCAGCGAAGGTCTGGTCGAAGCAGTCGCGACGGCGCTGCGCGCGGAACACCATCCGGCGAGCGACTGACCGCATCGGCACCCCTACGCTGCGAGCCGTGACCGAGCCGCCGACGAATGCCGACCTGTTCGAAGCTGCCCAGCGGGTGATTCCGGGAGGTGTCAATTCGCCGGTGCGGGCTTTCGGCTCGGTCGGCGGCGCACCGTATTTCGTTGCACGGGCCGAAGGGCCGTACGTCTTCGATGTCGAGGGTCGCCGGTACCTCGACTTCGTGCAGTCCTACGGGGCGATCATCCTGGGTCACGCCCACCCGGCCGTCACTGAGGCAGTGGCGAAGGCTGCTGCGGACGGCACCTCGTACGGCGCGCCGACGCAGCGAGAGGTGCTGCTCGCGGAGCTCATCGCCGACGCGGCGCCTGGCGTCGAGCAGGTGCGGCTGACCAGCAGCGGAACCGAGGCCACCATGACCGCGGTTCGCCTCGCACGGGGCTTCACCGGCCGCCCGCGCATCGTGAAGTTCGCCGGCTGCTACCACGGTCACGCCGATTCGCTGCTGGCCGCCGGCGGCAGCGGCGTTGCCACGCTCGGGTTGTCGGGCTCAGCCGGAGTCCCGCCGAGCGCAGTGGCCGACACGGTGGTTGCGCCCTACAACGTCGTGCCCGCGCTCGACGAGCAGACCGCGGCGGTCGTGGTCGAGCCGGTGGCAGCGAACATGGGTCTGGTGCCGCCCGTGCCCGGATTCCTGGATGGCCTGCGGAACGCCTGCGACGAAGCGGGCGCACTGCTGATCTTCGATGAGGTCATCACCGGCTTCCGCCTGGGCCGCGGCGGCGCCGCCGAGCGATTCGGCGTGACGCCCGACATCTCGTGCTTTGGCAAGGTCATCGGCGGCGGCCTGCCCATCGGCGCCCTCGGTGCCCGCGCCGAGATCATGCAGACGCTCGCCCCGACCGGTCCCGTGTACCAAGCCGGCACGCTTTCGGGGAACCCAATGGCGACCGCAGCAGGACTGACGGCACTCGAACGGCTCACCGCGGCGGCCTATGCAGAACTGGAAGCGCGGGCCAGCCGGTTCGCCGACGGCGCGCGCGACGCGCTGGCTGGCGCTGGCTTCGATGCTGCCGTCTGCCAGGTCGGCACGCTCGTCGGCTTGTACTGCGGCGCCGGGCCCGAACCGGGCTGGTTGCCGGTCGACTACGACGATGCCCGTACCACCGACGAGCAGGCCTACGCGCGACTCCACGCCGAGTTGCTCGCACGCGGCGTGGCGTTCGCCCCTGGTGCCTACGAGGCGATCTTCGTGGGCCTCGCACACACACCCGACATCATCGACGATGCCGTCGCTTCCATCGCCGACGCCGCCACAACCGCGAACGCGTAGCGCGTACAGCGTTCAGGCGCGGTCGCGCCAGAGCCGTGCATTAGATTTCCTCATGTTTCTTGGGTCCTAATTGCCTCGACATGCACGCCCCGAACGTTTGACCATGTACCTAAACCCCGAGTGATACCGCGCGGATTTCGCAGGCAGGAATTCGATGAGTTGGAGACAGAGCGGATGCAATTGTGATCATCTTCGGATGGAAGTCCCGCGCTCGCGTCGTCTCAAGCGGCTCTTTCCATTGCCCTCGGTGCGGTGCCGAGGGTTGGTACTCGAATGTCTCGGTGCGAAGATGGTTCACTCTGTTCTTCATCCCACTGATCCCTCTGGACGAGCTGGGTTCCTATATCGAGTGCCGGTCTTGTGGTTCCACATATAGCCAGGGGGTACTGACGACTCCGCGTCCGGTGTCGGCGCCGACGAATTCTGCAGGTGTTGCGGGACGCCCGCTGCAAGACTCAAGTCCGCGCTTGACTCAGGCTTCCGCTCATTCGACAACTGACGAGGCCATCCGGCGCCTTCTGGTTTCGATCTCGTTGGCAGACGGCGAGGTCACACCAGACGAAGCGGTGTTCCTAGTTGTCATCGCACAAGATTTCTTGCCGTACCCCTACTGTCTTGACGACTTGACGGAAGACATAGCTGCGTTCTCCGATGAAGATGTCCTGGCGACCATGGGATCGATGAGGCAGCTGTCAGGAACCTTGAGCAATCACGGACGCGAGCTAGCCCTGATTATTCATGAGAATGCCGCGAGTCGTGTTTTGGGCATTCCGGTTGGCCTGATTTGTCGTTTCGGGGTGTTGGGGCTGCAGGCGGCAGCGTCGTGGGGGTGTCGCTGGTCCCGGTTTCGGTGTTCGTGCGG